>NZ_CP135052.1:1290275-1935413 GCF_029193595.2 Providencia hangzhouensis | reverse complement strand
AAATATATTTTATAGAATACCTATTTTTAATTTTCTGACAATTATTTTATCAAGCGCTCATAAGATTAACTTTTTGTTTTATATTGATATTATTTTTTCACTTAATTTACTGATAAAAATATTTGCAGCTCTATATTGACTTTTTTGTCTAATAGCTCTAAAAATACTGTATATTAATACAGTCTTCACTAGAGGCTATCATGTTACGTATCGAAGTATTATTTGATAAAAACGCTCCGCAAAAACCCAGTTCAGTGGTTTTACAAGCTCTTGAAACTGAGATTTTACGCAAACTTCAGAACCAATATCCTGATATGGTAACTCGGGTTGGGTTTAGCTCACAACAACGCGTTAATATTTCAGGAACAAAAATAGCGGAGGATAAAACTCGTATTGAAGAAATACTGGAAGAAATATGGATGGATGATGGTTGGGTCCCAGAAGAGACAACAGAGGATTAACCAAATACTTAAAAGGAATGTTTTACCCAATGACATTCCTTTTTTACTAATACGTGAGGCTTTTTACACCTTCATAAACTGGCGCAATATTGACTCCCCCCCTCCAAACAACAAAAGTACTTTCATCAACCAGAGAACAACTGCAAGGTAACACACTGATTATTAAAGCAGCTAGTTGTTTTAAATTTCTTATATCTAAATTTTACTCATTTTTAATTAATAGATTTTATGCCTAAGAAAGGTTTTAATTTGTTTCACTGGATTCAACTTTTCATTCTCTTCATTAGTTGTTCTAACCTGAGAAATACAGTTAGTAATATTTGCACAAGTAGAAATTTCATTTAGTTTTAGGGGTGATAAACTAACTGTGGACGTATTATTAAAATCTTTTCCAATAAAGATTAAAGCAAGCGCGATTGCGACTATAAACAATGGCACCTCATAAAATGCGTGTTTCATTATCAATGCTCTTATTGCTTGAATGATAAAACGATAATAAACAGTCTATTTTTTTGTACCTTAAAGATGGGTTAAACCAACCTTAAGATATGCTTAAATACGCTTCAAACTTGAACTGTTCATATTGTCTGACGCTCACTGCCTGCTTATACTGGCTAGTAGAGGTGATAATATGAATATCCTATTAGTCGAAGATGATCTTCAATTGGGAAAAGCACTATGTCGTGGGCTAGAGCTTGCAGGTTTTAATCCTTGTTGGGTAAGGCTACTTGCTGATGCAAAGTTACAACTCGCATCTCGCAATTTTGACCTAATGCTCTTAGATTTGGGCTTACCTGATGGCGATGGTCATGACGAGCTCATAGCTTGGCGTAATATGGGCGAAACTATTCCAATAATCATTCTCACGGCAAGAAACCAAATGGATAACTTAGTTTCTAGTTTAGATTCAGGTGCTGATGACTTTTTAACAAAACCATTTGCTATGCCTGAACTTATTTCCCGAGTGAAAGCCGTTAGTCGCCGTATGGCTGGGTTTTCATCTGAAATATGGCAATTGGGTAACCTGCAATTAAATCCACTTAATCATCAAGTAACCCTTAATGAGCAATTGCTACTGCTATCCGGGAAAGAATACCTATTACTCTATGAATTAATAAAAAATGCAGATAATGTTGTCAGAAAAACGGATTTAGAGCAGCGTCTATTCGGATTGGATGATGTAGAAAGTAACTCTTTAGAGGTTCATATTCATAATTTACGCCGAAAGATAGGTAAAGACCGTATAATTACTATCCGTGGCATTGGTTATCTATTAAAAAAAGAAGTGCCACTAAGTGAAAGTTAAATCATTTTTTATTTATACATTCGGGCTACAAATCAGTTCCGTTATTTTTCTTTGGTTATTATTAGTTGGCTGGCTCCAGTTTTTTTATTGGCCATCAATTCATGATGAGTTAAATGCACAACAGAATATCGTCACTCAAGGGTTTGCTAAAACACTTGATGTGGTTGCTGATAAACCTGAATATTTCAATAAAATAGCCGATAACCTACAAGAACTTTATTCTAGCGCAATGGAAAGTGGCGATAATATTAGTTATCGGCCTTTTATGGTTGTCAGAGATAAACAAGGGAATGTCTATTACCGAAACAGCGACAAATTACATGTTCCCTCCCTTAAATCCGTTTCTGAGCTCGCTGCATTACATAAAGACTGGCACTTTACTTCTGCATGGAATGATCAAAAAACCTTTGAGGTTGTCATTGCTGAATCTTATAGTGATCGTAAATCCTTATTAGGTAATCCAGCTGAAGGGACAGCCATCCCCCTCGCTTTCATTTTAGGTATTATGTTGCTAGCAATTTTAATTACCGCTTATTTTAGTTTGCGGCCTTTAAGACAATCAGCAAAACTCATTTCCAGCCGTCAGCCGGGTAATTTAACCCCTATAGAAACAAAAGAGCAATATAAAGAAATTCGGCCTATTATTGCTGCAATAAATAACCTTATGTCTCGTGTTGATGCTGCGAATCAACGTGAAAAGCGCTTCATGGCAGACGCCGCACATGAATTACGGACGCCGATTGCGGCTGTTATTGCTCAATTGCATTTGTTAATGCAAATTGATAATCCAAAAGAAAAAGGCGAAATTATTAATGATATGCAAGAAACTTTAAATCGTGCGGCCTCTCTATCACATCAATTAATTGACTTAGCTCGTTTAGAAACTGAAGATTTCTTGTTAAATAAAGAACAAATTGACCTGCCTGCATTAATCAGCCATTTAATATCTTCACACATACCTTACGCCATTAACAAAGATATTGATGTCGAACTCCAAAGCCCAAAATCTTTTTATATCCTCACAGATAAACTCGCATTAAGTAATATTTTTACTAATCTGCTTGAAAATGCGATTAAATATTGCCCTGAAAAAGGGAAAATCAAGGTCATTTTAAAAGACCTTACCCCATTTGGTGGGACTATTTCTGTTCAAGATAACGGCCGAGGAATTCCAGAAGACAGTCGCCAGCTTATATTTTCTCGCTTTTATCGAGTACCTGGAACAATGGAAACCGGAAGCGGTTTAGGTTTATCTATCGCCCAGAATTTAGCCAATAAAATCGGTGCTGTAATTAGAGTTACTGATGGATTAGACAATCAAGGTATTGGTTTTATTATTGATTTACCCTAAATCTAATTATGTTATTGAGTTAACAGCATTCACGCTTTTTTCCAGATAGTATACGCCGTTATACGTTAATATACTTACACCTAAAAGAGGCAATAATGTCCAAAGCATTAGTAATTATTGATCTCATTGAAGAGATAATTGGTAAAAATGGCTTATCTAATTCAAGTTACCAGCAAACTTGCTCGCGAAAAATTGTTGAAAAAGCTAATCAAGCGGCACAATATGCAAGAAACCATCATATTCCAGTGATTTGGGTTAAGGTTGGGTTTTCAGACAATTATCACGATGTGCCAGCTGGTTCCCCTATGTTTCAGCAAGCCAAAAAACTTGGAGCCTTAAAATTAAGTGGCACGGGGTGTCATTGGGCTCATGACCTTGAAGTGGCATTTCGTGACCCAGTAATGATTAAAAAAGGGGTTTCTGCATTTGCAGGAAATCATTTCCATAAATGGCTTACCGATAATGATATTACCGAGTTGTTTATTGGCGGAGTTAGTACCGTAAAGGCCATTCAAAGCACTGCGAGACAGGCTCATGATTTAGGGTATTTTGTTACAGTACTTGAGGATTTATGTGCCGCTCCAACGCCAGAACTCCACCAGCAAAGTATTCAGGCATTGGATGGCATGGTAACCATTTCTTCAGTTAAAGAATTTATTCAATTAAAATAACATTTAGATATCTCATGTGATTATTTTAATTTTTGCAAGTATATCTCTCGTAGCCGGATAGCTAGTTTCCCCGGCTTACCTTCCCCAATGAATTGGTTATTCGCCATAATAACTGGCCAAACTAATGTTGTCGCCGAGGTAATAAAGACTTCCTTGGCTTCTAACATTTCATCAATACTAAATGGCTTTTCAACAATGTCTATTTGTTGTTCCCTAGCAAGTTGTAATATCGCTTGGCGAGTAATACCTGACAATATTTCATTATTTAACCCCCGTGTTTGTATTTGGTTTTGTTGGTTAATAATAAAACAATTACTGGAACTTCCTTCTGTAATATAGCCGTTTTTAACAAATATAGCGTCGTCTGCACCTTGCTGTTTAGCGTATTCTTTTGCCATCGAAGCTGCTAATAAAGCAACTGTTTTAATATCACAACGCTGCCAACGAATATCATCTACAGTGACGACTTTTATTCCATATTTTGATTTTTCATTTTCAACAATCTGCGTCTTTTGTGCAAATAAGACTAATGTTGGCTTCGTCTTTGTATCAGGATATAAAAAGCTGCGTTGGTGTGCATTACCACGAGTCAACTGAAGATAAACAAGCCCTTCTTCGATATTATTTTTCTGAACTAATTGAAGATGAATTTGTTTTAATTCTGCTAAATCATAAGGTAGTGATAACTGTAATTCAGCACAAGAACGCTGTAAACGAGCCATATGACGATCAAAGTCAACGAGCTTACCGTTAATTATTGCTGTCACTTCATATACTGCATCCGCAAATAGAAACCCACGGTCAAAAATAGATACTGATGCGTCTTCTTCAGGTAAAAACTGGCCGTTCACATAAGCAATCATGAGTTATATTCCTTTATCAATCAAATCATTACCTAACCTCTAATTAACCATACACCATATTATAAAAATTACCTTTCAATTCTTCACACTTTTTGTGCCCATTTATGGATTTTTGCATGTCTTGTGGTAACAACTTGCAGTCAAAAACAAGTGCCAGACATTTTTTAAAAAATAATTTAATATTTAAAATTATTTTTAATATTAACTTGACATTAACATGTTAATGGCTAAAATGCTCTCACGTGATCTGGATCACATTTTAATTTGGAGTTATCGATGAACAGCATCAAAGAATTTATCAGCAGTGTGCAAGAAGTTGTTGAATTACTGTCTAAACGTTTTATGTAAGCAAGTTAATCATTTTCTAGTCAATCAGACCTTTTAGTTACCTAATCATTAGCGTTAATTGCATTTATTTTGCACAACGACCTTGAAATCAAGGTCGTTTTTTTTATTCGAAAACATTTTCAATAATTTCTGCGACTATCGCTGTTCCTATCGCAACCAAGACAAGATCTTGGCCACTGATTTTCCATTCATACCCAACATAAATGGGTAATTGAGCTAAAAAAGCTGAAGGTAACGCTTTTTTGGCAATACCTGGAGGAAGCGGTTTACCCCGACCAACTTGCTTTGCAATGCCTGGCGGCAACCCTTGATAACCCGTCAAACCATATTCAATGGCCAAAGGCCTTACATTACCAAAACTCACATTAAAACTAATATTAGAACCTCGTTTCTTATCGTAATATTCGCTTGCTTTGGCATATTTTAGCTGTTGATTACCATCCCCTTTATTCGATTTATCTTTATTCTGATTTCCTTTGTTTCCATGAATTTGTTGATTTCCTTTACCATTCCCTTGGCCTTGATTGCCATTAGGGGATGAATTAGCGAGAAATGGAGCGCAGGCAATAACGGGTAATAAGATATACTGCAAAAAAACAGAACAATTCGGCTTTTTAAATACGCTCATAATAAATTCCTGCAAAGTTAATATAACATTAGGAAGTTTGTAGAACATTATGCTTAGTTATGAAGACTCACAATCAGAAAATCCTTATCACATGTAATGTTATGTAAATGTTACATAACTAATCAAATTAACGAACCCGCTCCTTTATAATGACCTTTATTGTCATTAATATTGCATTCATATACTGCACAATACTTAGAACTAACAATAAGAATTAAGACGGAGTTTAATATTGTTCGCCATGAATTTTCATTGTGAATATGATAAGGTCTTTAAACTATCGAATATTTTTATAAACCGAATATTTTTATAAACCATTGTTCCTAACACCCTCAAGAAGGAGAAACCATGCAGCAGCAACTGCTAGACTGGGTACGTCAGTTCAACCAAGATTACGCTAACCTCGCCTCTTTACTTATGGTGCTCGGTTTAATTCTAATCGTCGCCTGCGTATTACACTTAATTCTGCATAAAATATTACTTCCTCAACTCGAAAAGCGCGGGCAAAAAAGTGCAGGAACTTGGATTCATTTAATAACTCAACATAATCTTTTTAATCGCTTTGCATTTGTTATACAAGGTGTTGTTGTCAATATCCAAGCTACGCTATGGTTACATTCAGGCTCGACTGCACAAGCCGTTCTAAAGGTCGGCTCACAGGCTTGGTGCCTATTATTTGGCTTACTAACCCTTTACTCTGTTCTTGATATTATACTGGGTGTACTCCAACGTGCGGCTAAAACCGCGCATTTACCTCTTAGAGGAATATTTCAAAGTCTTAAACTGATTGCCACAATTCTAATTGGCATCATGATCATTGCGCTATTAATAGGCAAATCGCCTCTGATTATTCTCAGCGGTCTTGGTGCAATGACAGCGGTCATGATGCTAGTGTTCAAAGACCCTATCATGGGGTTAGTTGCTGGTATACAACTTTCAGCCAACAACATGGTTAACATTGGCGATTGGTTAGAAATGCCTAAATACGGTGCTGATGGCGCGGTGGTCGATATTGGTTTAACTACGGTAAAAGTCCGTAATTGGGACAACACAGTAACCACTATTCCTACCTATGCACTTATTTCTGATTCATTCAAAAACTGGAAAGGAATGACAGAGTCTGGTGGGCGCCGAATTAAGCGTAGTGTCCGCTTAGATGCTAGCAGTGTGCATTTTTTAACATCTGAAGAAATAGCGTACTGTATTAAAGCAAATTTACTTGAGCCCTATATCGAGCAAAAAATATCTGAGATTCAAGTCTTTAATTCTAGCCTACCTGATGATAAAGCGATCCCTTTAAATCAACGTCGTCTGACAAATATAGGGACTTTCCGGGCTTACATTGAAGCTTATTTAAAATCACACCCTAATATTCACAAAAATATGACGATTATGGTCAGACAGCTAGAATCTGACTCAAATGGTATCCCAATCGAAATATATGCGTTTACGAATACAACCGTATGGGTGGAGTATGAAAGAATACAGTCAGACATTTTTGACCATATCTTTTCCATCCTTCCGCAATTTAATCTGATGGTACATCAATCACCTACCGGAAATGATGTTAGGATGATAGGCTATTCCCCAGAAAAATAATTAATACTAAGTGATTAGTTAACTTTTCTTATCCATCTACACCTAAAGTAGTATTTCAAAGAGGGAGATATCCCTCTTTTTCCTTACTTTTGACCCAATCGTTATATAATAATTAACACTTCGATAGTTAATAGAAATAGAACTAATCTATGTTATAGCGAACAAAAAATCCTTATAAATTAAATAAATACATTTATCTTATCAGGGATAACATTGATGTAAGTCATGTAACTCAACAGAAACTTTTTTTAACATATAAAACAAGAAAGTAATGTTGTTATTTACATATAGGCAATGTCAATGCATAAAAATAAAATAAATACTCAATTTGGAGAACTGAGCAGGAGGGAGTTTATACAAACCTCTGCAACCGTTGCGGGTGTCGCTGCTGTTGCTGGCTCAATCACTCTTCCTTTTGCTGCTCAAGCAAAAACACCAGCGATCATGCCTGACGAAGTCAGCGAAAAAATCAGCTATAGCGCATGCTTAGTAAACTGTGGTAGCCGCTGTCCATTAAAAGTTCATGTGAAAGACGGTGTTATCAGCCGCATTTCCAATGAAACAATGTATGACGACTCAACGTTAGGTGAACACCAAATCCGCCCATGTTTGCGTGGCCGTTCAGTGCGCTGGAAAACCTATAACCCAGACCGTTTAAAATACCCAATGGTACGAGTTGGTAAACGCGGTGAAGGTAAATTTAAAAAGATCTCATGGGATGAGGCAACAACCATTATCGCCGAAAAACTGCAGTATACTATTGATAAATATGGAAGTGATGCCATTTACTATCAATATGGCTCGGGTTCAACAGGCGCAAACTTACACGGTCGTGCTGCTTGTAAACGTTTATTAAGCTTAACCGGTGGTTTCTTGGGTGATTATGGCACATATTCATATGCGCAATTAATGGAAATCACGCCTTACGTATATGGCAGTATTGAAGAATCCTATTTATCTGAAATCCAAAACTCAGATTTAGTCGTCATGTTTGGTCACAACCTTGCTGAAACGCGTATGTCTGGGGGCGGTCAATTTTACGAAACCCTCAATGCGTTAGATAAAAGCAAAGCAAAAGTTATCATTATTGACCCGCGTCGCACTGATAGCGTCACAACGCTTGGCGCAGAATGGATACCTATTTACCCAGGTACTGACGCTGCATTAGTTGCTGCTCTCGGTTATGTCATGATCGAAGAAGGCCTGACTGACGAAGAATTCCTAAACAACTATTGTGTTGGTTGGGATGAGTCTACCTTACCTGCTTCTGCACCACGCAATGCATCATATAAAGATTATATTTTAGGTAATGGCCCTGATGGCATCGCAAAAACCCCTGAGTGGGCGAGCAAATTAACGGGTATCTCAGTCGCACGTATTAAACAACTTGCACGTGAAATCGGTAATGCAAATAGAGCATGGATCTCACAAGGCTGGGGCTTACAGCGCACAGAGAATGGCGAGCAAGCTTGTCGTTCTATTATGATGTTACCGTTGATGTCTGGGAACATTGGTCGTGCAGGAACTAACACTGGGCTGTGGGGTAACAGCTACGCTTATCCTGTTGCAGGTTTTGCTTTACCTAACCCAGTAAAAGCCTTGATTCCGACTTATATGTGGTCAGAAGCAATTGTTCGCGGGAAAGAATTGACCGCAGAGAATGGTGGCATTAAAGGTGTCGATAAACTAAACAACGATATCAAGTTTATGTGGTGCTACTCCAGTAATGTCATTGGTAACCAACATGGCGATTTAAATAAAACCCATGAAATACTTGCAGATGAATCCAAATGTGAATTCATTCTAGTATGGGATAACCATGATACCCCATCCGCAAAATATGCAGACTTATTGTTACCGGATGTCACAACTGTAGAAACCAACGATTTAATCAATAACTCCTATGCAAGTGGTGCGTATCATTATTTAGTTCGCCTACAAAATGCCATTGAGCCACTGTGGGAAAATCGCCCTAATTACGATGTGTTAGCAGAAATTGCTGAAAAAATGGGTGTAAAAGAACAATTCACCGAAGGCCGTACCTACGCTGAATGGATTGAGTTCTGTTATAACAAAACACGTGAAAAAATGCCTCATTTACCTGAATTCAGCGAAACCGACGGTGCGGGCATTATCGACCGTAAGTTCCTGAACAGCTCAGAAAATATTGCATTGAAGAAATTCCGTGATGACCCAATCAATAACCCATTGAAAACGCCGTCAGGTAAAGTGGAAATCTATTCAGAACAACTAGCTGAACGTGTTAAAAATTGGGAATTACCAGAAGGCCAACGTATTCCTGCCATTCCTGAGTATTGCGTCAATAAAGAAGGTGTTGAAGCCCAAGCAAGCCAACAAAAGCATCCGCTATTAATGACGGGCTTTCATGATAAAGGCCATGTGCATTCATCATATTACAATGTTGCTATGCTACGTGAAGCCATTCCACATCAGTTTTGGCTCAACCCAGTCGATGCCCAGCAACGCGGCTTGAATAATGGTGATATGGCTGAAATATTTAATGATCGTGGTCGTATTCAAATTAAAGTGAAAGTGACAGAGCGTGTATTACCCGGTGTTATCGCCGTTCCACAAGGTGCATGGCGTACTCTTAATAATGATGGGCTAGATGTCGGTGGTTGTATCAATACACTGACATCGCATGTTCCTTCGCCATTGGCTAAAGGTACCCCACAACATACTAACCTTGTTGAAGTTAAACGCGCTTAAGGAGTTGAATGATGAAACAATATGGCTTTTACTTTGACTCCACAAAATGCACTGGCTGTAAAACATGCCAAGTCAGTTGTAAGGATGAAAAAGATTTAGATTTAGGCCCAAAATTCCGTCGTGTCTACGAGTTCGGTGGCGGTAGTTGGCAAAAACAAGATGGTATTTGGCAGCAAAATGTCTTTAGTTACTATCTTTCTATTTCATGTAACCATTGTTCAAACCCGACATGTGTCGCGGGTTGCCCAACCGGTGCAATGCATAAACGAGAAGAAGATGGTTTAGTCGTGGTTGACCAATCTATTTGTGTTGGTTGCCGTTATTGTGAGTTGCGCTGCCCGTATGGCGCCCCACAATTTGATGAGAAGAAGAAACTAATGAGTAAATGCGACGGCTGCTATGAGCGCGTCGCAAAAGGGATGAAACCTGTTTGTGTTGAATCTTGCCCGCAGCGTGCTTTAGATTTTGATGACATTAATGTTCTTCGTGAGTTACACGGCACAGAGTGTGGCATTGCTCCAATGCCAGACCCAAGCCTGACGAACCCGAATATTGTCATCAAACCACATAAAGATGCGAAGCCATTTGGCGATAAAAGTGGCGAATTAAAAAACCCTGCGGAGGTGTAAGATGCATGAATTACCACTCGTTTTTTTCACCGTCTTAGGACAGTCCGCTGCAGGGCTTTTCTTACTCGCTTATATTAGCCGTAGAATGGGTTCTATTGACGATAATCAGCTAAAAATTGCCAATATCGTTGCCTTTATCATTATGATAATTGGTTTAGGTATCGGTGGGTTACACGTTGGCCAGCCACTACGCTTCTTTAATATGTTATTAGGTGTAGGCCGTTCGCCAATGAGTAATGAAGCGTTCTTAAGTGGCGTATTTGTTGGGTGCGCTGCTGCAACGTTATTTTTTACGCTGTTTTTCAAACATACGTTATTACGTGAGCTGGCTAATATTGCCGCGGTAGTTTCTGGACTTGCATTTGTTTGGTCAATACCTCAAGTATACAACATCGCCACTATTGCTAACTGGGACACCGGTTATACCACACTGCAAATGTGGATGACGATGTTAGTCGGTGGCGGTGCGCTCGCCATTGCAATCGGTGCTCGTGGCTTAGGTATTGCTTCGTTCTTAATTGGTACTTTTGCTATTTTTGCAAGCCGTGCGGGTTATCAAGCCTTTTTAGCAGAAACAGGTCCCGCTCTTAGCGGTGAACAAACAGGCTTCTGGGGCTTCCAAGTTGTTGTTTTAGCTATTGCTTTAGCTGCTTTCGTTGGTATGGCGTTAAAGCACCGCGCACCAAAAGCGACATTAGCAACTTGTGCCGCCGCAGTATTATTAGCTGAACTGGCTGGCCGCATTGCATTCTATAATTTGTGGCAAATAACCATGTAAGGCATTGTTATTACTATGTTATAGTGTTTCATAAAAGAACCCCTTTTGGGGTTCTTTGTTTAGATATCTTCAACACCACCTGCATTGATACAGTAGCAGGAAATTAAATAATGATGTCATGCTTTAGCGCGAAATAAGACGGATAAAATAATATGATTGACACGACAATGATCCGCATCCTTGGTGCGTTTTTCTACTACCCTCCGCAATCGGACACTTTACGTAACGTTTACTCTGTCTTGGGTGAACTACCACAGTTATGTACATGGGATAACCCAGAGAAAATTCAGGCTATTTGTACTTCGTTGTCACAAACACAACCTGATGATATCTCTTATGATTATTCCATCTTATT
Organism: Providencia hangzhouensis; assembly: GCF_029193595.2. NCBI lineage: Bacteria > Pseudomonadati > Pseudomonadota > Gammaproteobacteria > Enterobacterales > Morganellaceae > Providencia > Providencia hangzhouensis. The sequence continues at coordinate 1,923,694 of NZ_CP135052.1, read as the reverse complement.
CGAAGGACAAGGCAGTATGCCTGCTCCGCCTTGGGGCTCTGTGTACTTAGAGCATGATAATACTGTTATGGGTGAGTCAACTGCGGCTTATCGCGACTTTTTGCAAGCGAAAGGTTTAGTCACTGATACTGGAATCCGTGAACCTGAAGACCAATTTGGCTTAATGATGATGGCAGTTTCTGCGTTAGCAGAGCAAGAGGACGACAGCGCTGTTATTGCTCTATTTGAGCAACATTTGTTACCTTGGGCGTATCGCTATTTAGAGCTAGTGCAGCAAAGCAAAACAGAGTCCACTTTTTACCCTAGCCTTGCACAGATCACTGAAATTTACCTCAAATCACTACAATTGAAATTAGAATTATCGCCAGTCAGGGCTGAATTATTTCGCTAAATAAAAACTAAACCAAATGAGCTAGTTAAACAAAATATGGGCTCATTTGGTTTTAGTCTAAAAAGAAGAGTTTGGCTCTTGTAAAAATGCAATTTCTTCTTGTGTTGATGGCCGACCTAAAATTTCATTACGGTGAGGATAACGGCCAAATTTATCAATAATCGCTTTATGTCTCATTTCAAAATCTAATGTACCGTCATCACCCAGCATGCGAAATAGCTCAACCGCCTGTAAATGTATAAAACTGGATTCAGAGTGCATAAATGGCATTAAAACAAACTTGCGCTGTGACAGCGTCAGAAGGTTATAATCATGTTGCTTAATCGCCTCTTGCGCTAATGCTAAAGCCATCCCATCTTGAGCAAAAGACCGTGGTGTATCACGCCATAAGTTACGTGAAAACTGGTCTAGAACAATAATTTCCGCTAAACGTCCACGAATGGATGCCCGCCAATAAGCTAATTCTCCCTTAGCTGCACGTTCACAGATATGAGCAAACCGTTGTGCTATCGTCAAATCAAACTTAGCGCTTTTTTCAAACCATTGTTTTGGTGTCGATTCCTCAAACCAAAATGAAAGCACTTCTTCCATGGCATTCATGATTTATTCCTATCTGTTTTCTTATTAGAGGTTGTCATAATCCTAGTTAAAAATAGCCTTAATTGACAGGCTTGAGCTCTAATATCGGCTGTTTGTAGATAATTATTTTGTTTTTTTGCGATCTGACACCAAAAAAACATGCAATATTGATAGTGTAATTTTAACAATATACTACTTTATTTATTATCAAATCATTTATTTTCTACTTATGATAATTCCCAACTTTTTAATTTATAACGATTTGCTTTTTAGTGTGAATGAAACAATTCATCATGCCTAAATACATACATTTGGTTAACTCAATGTTAGAATTTAACCTATAATGCGTATGTGAATTAGATAGTTACTTGCAGTCATCACTTTCAGCGGTTCATATTGGTTCTTATTAAGGAAGGCAATGTAAATGGCAGGACATATGGTACTCATTGGTTGGGCGTTATGGGTTAGCCCTTGTGGTACGGATTCATGCGATGCATTACCGGTGACTGAAACTATTTTTACACAAGAACAATGCATGAGCCGAAAAAAATACCTAGAATCAAAACGACCGAATCTCTACTTTCTCTGTGGTGAGGTTTACCGCGATAGCAATGAAATGACCGCTGAAGAAAAACATGCTATTCCTGCGCCTCATCTTCCTCTAAGAACACTGCCAGAGCGAATTTCCCGTTAGTTTGAGCTAACTCCTTTAGCTCAAACTTAATTGGCATCAAACTAAATAATTTCAGCTATTGGGCTTTCTGCTTCAACAAAATCCCCTTTAGTAGCGCAATACTTCAACGTTCCTGTTCGGTGTGCAACAATTTGCACTTCCATTTTCATGGCTTCCATTACACCAATTACATCCCCTTCAGAAACATTATTTCCTTGAGGGATCAGCCAGTTAAATAATATCCCGGAAATAGGTGCGTTGACCGCATCAGGATTATCAACTAATTGAGGGGCCGAATGGGATGCCGCTGAATTATTGACTGAGAAACCAGAAAAAAGTTGAGTGGGCAAACCTAGCTCACAACGCTTCCCATCAATTTCAATAAAAGTACGAGTCATCGCAGGATCCGATAATGGAATTTGCCGTTTTGCTGGTGGAATTTCCACATTAAATTCAGTCTCTATCCAACGCGTATGTACACTAAAATTATCACAAAAATCAGCTTGTTCTATTACTGCACGATGGAATGGTAATACGGATGCAACACCTTCAATATTAAATTCTGCCAGTGCTCGACGTGCACGCGAAATAGCTTGGTCACGTGTACTCCCCACGACAATTAATTTGGCCATTAATGAATCAAAGGTACCCGGTATTGTTGTCCCTGCCGTTACGCCACTATCAACACGGACTCCCGGCCCCGTTGGTGCATCAAAAACAGTAATAGTGCCGGGGGTCGGTAAAAAACCATTCCCAGCATCTTCGGCATTAATACGAAATTCAAACGCATGCCCTCGAGGAGTCGGCATCTCATTAATACTTAAAGGTAAACCTTCCGCAATACGTAACTGCTCAATCACTAAGTCAATCCCTGCGGTTTCCTCTGTGACTGGGTGCTCAACCTGTAAGCGCGTATTCACTTCTAAAAATGACAGCGTTCCATCTTGGCTTAGCAAAAATTCAACGGTTCCTGCTCCCACATAGCCCGCTTTGCGGCAAATATCCGTTGAGGCTTGGATAATTTGCTGTTGTTGCTTCTCCGATAAAAAAGGGGCTGGCGACTCTTCAACCAGTTTTTGATTACGCCGTTGTAGTGAACAATCACGTGTTCCCACCACCAGCACGTTGCCATGCGTATCTGCAATAACTTGGGCTTCAATGTGCCGAGGGTTATGCAAAAATTGTTCAATAAAACATTCACCTCGGCCAAATGCCGCGGTCGCTTCACGCACAGCTGAATGATAAAGTTCTTCAACTTCATGGAGTTGCCAAGCTACTTTTAGCCCTCGGCCACCACCACCAAATGCCGCTTTAATGGCAATAGGTAAACCATGTTGATGAGCAAATTCCAGTACTTCTTGTGCACTATTCACAGGGTCTTTTGTACCAACCACTAGCGGTGCACCGACTTGCATTGCAATATGGCGAGCTTGAACCTTATCCCCTAGTATATCAATGCTGTTTGCGCTAGGCCCAATCCAGATTAACCCTGCGGCTTCAACTGCACGCGCAAATTCAGCGCGTTCAGATAAAAAACCATACCCCGGATGCACCATAGTTGAACCAGACTGCTGAGCGATACTAATCAACTTTTCAATATTTAAATAACTTTCTGCTGGCGAGTTTCCCCCAAGCCCGTAGGCTTCATCAGCCATTTTGACGTGGAGAGCTTCAATGTCACTGTCCGCATAAACCGCAACAGACTGGAAACCATAATCACGACATGCACGGATAATACGAACTGCAATTTCGCCTCGATTAGCAATCAATACTTTATGTTTTTTGTTGTTATTCATTTTCATAAGCACAATGGCTCCCTTATAATACTTTAAATTCACCAAGTGGATTAAAACGTATTTTGGCATTCACAGGGATTTGCCCTGCTAAATCCAAATGGTATTCACATACCGCGCCAATGACGGGATAACCGCCGGTTAAAGGGTGATCATTGAGAAACAAAACGGGCTGGCCATTTGCTGGCACTTGAATAGCCCCAATGCAAGTTCCTTCACTCGGTAGCTCCTGTAGTTGTTCGCGCTCTAACGGTTTTTCACTAGATAAGCGCAGGCCTATTCGATTTGATGACGCAGTGACTTGCCATAATTGCCTTGTTAGTTGGCCAACGGCTTGTTTTGTAAACCAATCCGTTCGAGGTCCCAATATCACATCCAAAACCACAACATCATTTTCTGCTGGGTAATCAAAAGCAGGTGTCTCATTTAATGAAACGGCTAATGGAGACGAATCAGTGCTAACCGTTAATGTTTGACCTACCTTGATTGGGGCTGGGCCAACTTGCGCCAGCGTATCAAACGAGCAACTCGATAAAATAGGTTCAATATTAAAACCACCCCGCACAGCGAAATAACTACGTACACCTTTGTTCGGACGGCTTAATTTAATGGTGTCGCCTTTTGCTAAATGAATCGGTTGATAAGTATTAACTTGATATTGTTGGTGTTCTTCCGTAATAACCTCAATAGAACAAGGCGCACCAGTCACTGCAATAATAAGGTCTTTGTGCACTTGTGCCTTAAACCCACCTTGCGTTATCTCTAAAACGGCGGAGTCTGATTTATTCCCCACAATACGGTTTGCACTACGCAATGCCGATTTATCCATACTGCCAGATTCTGAAATACCTAATGCTGATTGGCCAATACGCCCTAAATCTTGAAATAAAACCTGTAATCCTGTCGCTAAAACGGTTAAATCAGCACTGACATTCTCAGCATTTTTTTCAATACTTACTTTAGTTGGCAAGCTATAGCTAATCTGGCTTTTTGTTGCATCAACAAAGTTTACCCGCATGCCTGCCTGAACAAGTGCGGGTTCTGGTCGATTGATATCCCACATTAATAGCTCAGTCACACCGATTAACTGCCATCCCCCTGGGCTAGCTTGTGGATAAACACTGCTAAACTCCCCGGCTAAGGCAACAGATCCCGCAGGGATACGCACTCTTGGTGATTGACGCCTTGGAACATTCAGATTAGCGCCTTTCGACACCATGTAACCAAAACCCGGAGCAAAACCGCTAAATGCAACCTGAAATTCATTTTCTGTGTGACGACGTATCACTTCTGCAGTGGATATCCCTAAATGCGCTGCAACATCCGAAAGATCCTCTCCATTGTAATGAACAGGGATAGTGACCAATTTACTGGCCTTACCAACTCTTCTCGACACATCCCTAACCGATATCTTTTCAACCAACTCATTTACATCAATCCTGAACGGGTTGTAACGAATTAAAATCGTCCTTGCTGCTGGTGTTATTTCATCAATCCCATAAATGGGCATTTCTGTTAAAGAATCAGCCAATGCCATTGTTTGTTCAAGACATTCCAACTCCACCATAAAAGCACTTAAATTGACGGGTAAAAATCTCAATTGGCACCTCTATATGTGATATGCGGCATCAGGTACATCCGTAATAAACATGTAACCGGGTGCATGGCTTAATGCGAATGGAACCCCAGATTTCATTACTGCCGCTTGAGGCGTTACACCGCAAGCCCAAAAAACGGGAATTTCGCCCTCTTCAATACGAACCGCATCACCGAAGTCAGGCTGCATAATGTCAGCAATACCTAATTGTTCTGGCGCACCAATATGAACAGGAGTGCCATGCACTGCGGGAAACCGACCAGTAATACTCACTGCATCAGCCACGCGATTTGCAGGTATTGGTCGCATTGAAACCACTAATTCGCCTTGTAAACGCCCTGCTGGGCGACAAAGACGATTAGTCTTATACATCGGAACATTCGATTTATCCGTGATATGCCGTATATCAATACCTGCTTCAATCATTGGCGTTTCGAATGTAAAACTGCAACCAATTAAAAAAGTGACTAAATCAGGATGTTGTTGATAGATTGCTGTCGCATCCGTAATTTCATCAATTAATTGTCCTTTTTCCCACACACGGTAACGTGGGATATCCGTGCGTAAATCGGCACCTTCAGCTAGGACAGTTTGCCAGCTCCCTGCTTCACATACGTCTAAAACAGGGCAGCTCTTTGGGTTACGCTGAGCATATAATAAGAAGTCAAATGCCCAGTCACGTGGCAACGCAATCATGTTGGCTTGAGTCATACCCGGGGCAAGGCCTGCTGTTGGTTTGTCATATCCTTCGCGGATAGCTTGCCGTGCAAGGCGAGCAGCTTCGATGGCCTGCAGTGATGCTTTCATTAGCTGTGTCATTCATGATCTCCTTTATGGGCAAAACCATAAATTTCAATACCTTGTTGTTCTAATACGGCTCGCACCTGTTTCGCCATTTCAAGGGCGCCAGGGCTATCCCCATGAACACAAATCGACCCAGCGTCAACAGGTGTAAATTTTCCATCAATCGACATCACTCCGCCTTCCATGACCAACTGCAACATGCGGTCTGCAACTATCTGTGGGTCATGTAATACTGAACCGGCTAATTTTCGAGATACTAATGTGCCATCACTGTTATAAGCTCTATCAGCAAAAGCTTCTGCGACCACATTTAAGCCACATTCTCTTGCCCACTCAATTAATGGTGACCCTGCTAATGCCACTAATATCAATTGCTTATCAATGGCTAATATCGCATCAATAACGGCCATTGCTTGGCGTTTATCATGAGCAATCGTGTTATACAGTGCACCATGAGGCTTAACATATAAAACTTGTGCCCCTGCTGCGGTTGCTAACCCTTGTAATGCACCAATTTGATAAATCACGTCTGCAGTTAATTCACTCGATGCAATATCCATATTACGTCGACCAAATCCCACTAAGTCGGGATAACCAACATGAGCACCAACAGCAACACCATTTTCCTTCGCCGCGTTAAGGGTTTTTAATATCCCTTCAGGTGAGCCTGCATGAAAACCGCAGGCAATGTTCGCACTACTAACAACGGGAAGAATGGCGGTATCATTGCCCATTTCCCATTGTCCAAAACTCTCCCCAAGGTCGCTATTTAAATCAATTTGCTTTTTCATGGCTACTCCTTGAGTTATTTCAGATAATTAAAGATTGCACCGACAGACATCGCGCCCATATACCAAGTTAGCGCACATGTCACGACACCTGACCATAATAGCCAACGTGGATAATGGTAACCCGACATTAAATCTGAGCGCTTCCAGCCGATATAAACAAATAAAGTTAAACCAATAGGTAAAATTAACCCATTGAAACCACCAGCAAAAACTAATAATGCAGCGGGGGCTGTTCCCATGGATAAATAAACAATCAGAGAAACTGCGATGAATATAATCGTTGCAACATTACGCTGCCTTTCTGTAATAGAGGACTTAAATGCCGTTAAGAAGCTCATTGAGGTATACGCTGCACCAATCACACTGGTGAGTGCAGCAGCCCATAGAATTAAACCAAAAATACGTAAACCAAAATTACCAGCGGCAGCCTGAAATGCTTGAGATGCAGGGTTTGCAGCATGCCCTGAAATATCAATAGTCACACCACTGGCTACCACACCTAAGATAGCCAAGAACAAAATGTAACGCATCAACCCAACAACTAAGATGCCTTTTGTGGCTGCGCTAGAAACAACTTTAATGTTTTCAATACCTACAGCGCCTTTATCCAATAAGCGATGAGCGCCTGCATAACAGATATATCCCCCAACAGTGCCCCCAACAATAGTGGTTATCATGGCAAAATCAACTGTGTCAGGTAATACGCTTTGACGTAATGCTTCCCCAACAGGTGGGTTTGATGCGATAGCGACAAATAAAGTTAAGCCAATCATTACTACACCTAACCCAATGATTAACCTATCGATAAAGGTGCTGGCCTTACGGGAGGAAAAAATATAAATTGCCAATAATGCACTAATCAAACCGCCCCATTTCGGGTCTAATCCGACTAACGCATTAAGCCCTAAACCTGCACCAGCTATATTGCCAATATTAAATATTAGCCCGCCAAAAATAACTAATATCGCTAATAAATAGCCACTCCCAGGAATTGTGGCATTCGCAATTTCGGATGAGTGCATTTTAGTCAGGGTAACAACCCGCCATATGTTTTGCTGCACAATGAAGTCAATCACAATAGACGCTAATATCCCGAAGGCAAAAGCGGCTCCTAATGTCACGGTAAAAGTCGCAGTTTGTGTGATAAACCCAGGCCCAATGGCTGAGGTTGCCATTAAAAAGATTGCGCTTATCAGTGATGAACGGCGGCTTTTCACATATTCAGCAGTACTTGGTGCACTTTCTTGAGCTGCCATATGAATACTCCTCTAATAGTTATTGTTTTAATTATTAATGTAGTTGTTGATGTCACAATCACTAAGGCAATTATCGTGCCATTGTTCTACTTGTTAGCTGTATTGTTAATTCATTTTTAATAGATTGTTGAACAATTAGTATTAAATGATGAATAAACAATCAATAAAAATCGTAATTGCTGGTTTAAAAATCAAGACGAGATCACTTTTTTAACAATTTTGGCTGACAAACCATATTGTTTATCGAGCAATTTGCACCAAATTGATGCAATAAATTTAAATTTCACTATTCTTGTGCAAATATATGGAATGGAATAAGTAATAGAGAAAGGAAACTTGCTGCTATAACTTGAATATGGGAATATAACGCCTTATCACCCCTGAGACTAAAATTAGCCTTTATTATGAAAAAACAACCTGTTGTACAAACTTTATCTGTCACTATTGCAGAAGTTATACGCCATAAGATAACAGTTGGGGAGATCACACCAGGTCAACGCTTATCTGAAGCAGCATTAAGTGAGGAACTCGATATTTCTCGAAATACATTGCGAGAAGTTTTTCGCGTACTCACACAGGAAGGTTTATTAACTTATGCCCCAAATAAGGGCGTATTTGTCTCAGTGCCTGATATGGCTGCCATTATCGATATTTATCAAGTTCGCCGACTCATTGAATGTGATGCACTAACTCATGCATATGCCTTGCATCCATCAGTTCAAAAAATGAAAGATGCTGTTCAAGAAGCTCGTGAACATGAAAAGACAGAAAATTGGGTGGGTGTAGGAACTGCAAATATGAAATTTCATACTGCCATTGTTGAGCTATCTGACAGCGAACGCTTAATTAAATTATACCGTAATGTATCCGCTGAATTACGGCTGGCCTTTGGTCATCTTAATGACCCTAAAATTTTATATGCTCCCTATATTGATAAAAACCATTCTATTCTTAGATTATTAGACTCTGGCCAAAATTTAGATGCCTCTAATATGTTACGTGATTACTTAGACCTTTCTGAACGCACATTACTCGCTGCATTTAAACGGAAACAATCTGCACTTTGAGTTGCTTTAATATTAATAGTTTTCTTATTTAACTCGCTCATCCCTTACTAATTTCATTACATAAACTTTAGTAGGTGGTCATTTATAGTCATACCTTGATATTTTAATAATTCCTATTCTTCTAATAATGATTAGCTCAAATTAAATTCTTTTTTTATTAACTTATTAAATTGAATGAGTTATACAGAAAATTATATTCTGCTGACTTTTCAATAAAAAGATTATTTTTAGAGGTTGTTTTTTACTCTATCTAGTTTTATTCGCGAAAAAATAAGTAACAAAAAAGCAATATCATTAACAATTTAAAATAATTGCTTACATTTAATTAAAATGACAACTTCACCTTAAAATCTACTGATTATTAACAAAAATCCATAACATTTAACATGCATCGCTATTTTACTATCTAAATTTAACATAATAAACATATTGATATAAATTACATATTGAAATTACTCAAATTTATCGAGTTAATAGTTGTAGTTTTCTCGAATATTCGATATAAAATTTATGATAATAACAACACATACATAAAAATTATTAATATAAAATGAGATTTCATTATGACATTAAACCAAGTGACTAAAAAGAAACTGTTTAAATTTGGCCTAGGATGGCAAATACTGGTTGCTCTTATTTTAGGTGTTATTGCTGGTGCACTTTTACATGATAATACAGAGTACAAAGATTGGTTGATTCTAAATATTCTTTCCCCGGCAGGTAAAATATTTATTCAGTTAATCAAAATGATTGTTGTTCCTATTGTTATATCGACTCTAATTGTTGGAATAGCCGGGGTTGGTAATACTAAGCAATTAGGTTCTCTCGGCTTTAAAACTATCCTTTATTTCGAAATTATCACTACAATTGCCATTATCGTCGGTATCTCTTTTGCCAATATATTCCAGCCTGGTGTTGGTATCGATATGTCGCAATTAACGCAGGTCGATATTTCTCAATATGAAAAAACCACTCAAGAAGTCGAAAGCCACCCTTCGGGGATCATTAATACGATCTTAACTTTAGTTCCGAGTAATATTTTCGCAGCGATGGCAAGTGGTGATATGCTACCAGTCATCTTTTTTGCTGTATTATTTGGCTTGGGGCTCTCTTCTTTACCATCAGAGAAGAAACAACCGTTACTCAATGTATTACAGACTTTCTCTGAAACAATGTTCCGTGTAACAAATATGATTATGATGTATGCCCCAATCGGGGTTTTCGCATTAATATCCGTTACCGTCGCTAACTTCGGCTTTTCATCATTAGTTCCTTTATTAAAACTTGTTATCCTCGTCCATTGTGCAATTATATTTTTTGCTGTAGTTGTACTAGGATTAGTCGCTCGTTATTGTCGAATAAATATTTTCACTTTAATGAAAATATTAAAAGATGAGTTATTGCTCGCTTACTCAACAGCCAGTTCTGAAACCGTACTTCCTCGTATTATGGATAAAATGGAAAAATATGGCGCTCCTAAATCCGTAACAAGCTTTGTTATTCCAATTGGCTATTCATTTAACTTAGATGGCTCTACATTATACCAAAGTATTGCTGCTATTTTTATTGCCCAACTCTATGGTATCGAACTCTCCATTGGGCAAGAACTAATCTTAGTATTTACCCTTATGATCACATCTAAAGGCATTGCGGGTGTCCCTGGAGTTTCATTTGTTGTTCTGCTTGCCACATTAGGAAGTGTCGGTATCCCACTAGAAGGGTTAGCATTCATTGCGGGTGTTGACAGAATTCTTGATATGGCACGTACTGCACTTAACGTTGTAGGCAACGCGCTAGCCGCACTTGTTATTGCCAAATGGGAACATAACTATGACGATAAAAAAGCTCGTGAATATGAAGAAAGTTTTTAGTTTATTCTAAAGTAACTCTATATTAGAATAGCCTTCGATTAACATCGTTATTGAAGGCTATTCGATTTTTACGTATTTTACGTAATAAATGACCAGATATTTTATTATTTATTAATTACTCATTAACTTAGTTATTTTTACTTATTAAGTGTAATTTATTTCACATTTCTTTAATTTTTTTAATGGAAATTGGTATTTTATTATTAGTGGAACTACACTAAAAAAGAGTTTTAATTAGCCGTTTATTATATTCGCCAAAGCAGGAAACAATGAATCAAGTAAGAAGATTTCTTTTGTTTTTAAAGGTGCTCCAACACCTAATGGTAATTTTTATATTTTCATTATCATACTTTATGCTACACAGCTGGTTATAACGATAACCTTGTGCTAAACAAGGCTATAAATTGTTAATAGACGAGATAAAACATGTGTTTATCTCGTCTATTATTATGAATTTTAAAGTGCCATAGATAAATATAAAACTAGCTATAAAGTGACACTTCTCCTTCAGGCCGGGTTTTAAACCGGCGATGAGCCCAAAGGTACTGCTCGGGCGCTTTCATTATTTCAACCTCTAAGATAGAGTTAATTATTGTTGCATCCTGTAATGCATCAGAGCTTGGGTATTCTAGTATTTCTTTTCCCAGTACCAAATCATAATTAGCACCGCTCTTATTTCTCAATAATGTTACCGTGAGTGTTGGAGATTTAGATAATTGAGCAAGTATTGAGGTTCCTTTTGACGTGGAACTATTTTTGACAGAAAAAAACGGCGCAAATATCGTGCCTTTTCTTCCAAAATCTTGGTCCGGTGCAAACCATATGGATTTACCACTTTTTAACTCTTGAACCATAAATTTTAAATTTTTACGATCAATCATTCCTTTACCTGAACGACACCGCCCTTTTGTCTGAATATATTCCATCGCTTTATTGTTATGAGGACGATACATTGCATTAACAGGAAAACAAAGCCCCATAATCCGGCCACCGAGTTCAAGTGACATAAAATGGACCCCAACAATAATCACACCTTTATTTTTAGCAATAGCATCTAAGTAATTGGACATTCCTTTTACTTGAAATAATTTTTTAACTTTTTTATCACTCCAAAACCAGGCTATCCCAGTTTCAAATAATGCGATACCTAAAGATTTTAAGTTATCATTCACCAAAGTATCTATTTCATTTTTGTTTTTATTTGGGAAACACAATTCTAAATTTCGCTTAATGATTGATACTCTTCTTTTAATAAAATACCGTGAATTACTGCCTAAAAAAGCACCAAGCCACATTTGCCATTTATACGGCAATTGAACTAATAAAAATAAGATAAAAACTCCCACCCAAGTTACTACATACTTCGGGTGGACCAATTTCAGTGAAAATGGGTTTTTGGCGTACATTATATCTCCCAATACTTCGCCTTTGCAGAATGCACGCTATTTTAGACAATATTTAGTCTTTTAAATTCAACATGATTACTACAACAAGATGGGTTTTCACCCATAACTATCTGAATACCTTGCAGTTCATCTCCCTTTCGAGTAGATAACAGCCGAATAATCTTTCCAAGCCATTAAGCAATATTTGATTTTTAATATGGCTAATTAATAAATAGCTCTGTGAAGTTCGTTTTCTATTCATCAAAACTATGCATCGGTTAGGCCAACAACATAATCACTTAAACTGCAAGGAACAGATAAAATTATCACATATATGGCTTAATTAATCTCACTATTAATATGCACTTTTGTCATTTTGCGAATTTTTTTGCTGATTTTTGTCAATTTAATCGTTACTTTTTATTGGTGCTTTCAAGAAGCCACCACAATCAGCGATGGAAAGAAAAATTGATGTTCTTTTGGTGATGGAGCCAGAAGTTTGTCACATCAGCGACTAAAGGTAGTTAAATAATATGGATTACAAGCAAGAAAAAACCCGTTACATCTATTAAATGTAACGGGTTCTTATTTGGTGCCGGCTACCGGAGTCGAACTGGTGACCTACTGATTACAAGTCAGTTGCTCTACCAACTGAGCTAAGCCGGCGAATATGGCGGAGAGATAGAGATTCGAACTCTAGGATGGTTTCCCATCGGCGGTTTTCAAGACCGCTGCCTTCGACCGCTCGGCCATCTCTCCATGGGGCGCGATTATGGAGGAATCCCAGCAACTTGTCTACCCCTGAAAGTAAAAAAATTGATTTTTTTACTTCGTTTGGCTAATCTTCACTCAATTGCTCTCTCTTTTCCAAGAAAAATGGTAATATCTGTGCAAAATCGGTGTCTATCCTTTCTCTAGGCGTATGATTTTTAACCTAATAATACTTTTGCCGATGGGACGACTTGCTACAGTATGTACAAACAATCATTATTAAAGCCAAACACTCTTTTTCGTATTTTCGCAGCATTTATTTTACTGCTGATAGTGATGCTTTGTTTATCACTATTTAACTACTATCAAGCATTGGTTCAAAGCCGTCAGGCTAGTTTGAACAGTATGGCTAGTCGGTTAGCGTATCAAATCGAAGATTATCGTTATCAAGCAAGCCATATCTACAAAATTGCCAATAATAAATCCTCTACCCCATCCGCTGATCAGCTTGCCGTGACAGGAATACGCCATGATATTTTTTGGCTAAGTAGTGCCAACCAATCCATCGATGCTATTGTATTTGGCAATAATAAGCAAAGTAGTAATGTTTTAGCATCTAAACTTGCAAATTATATGGAGATTGTCTGGGGAGCCCGTAATGAATATAACTCAATGTATTATCTCAATGGCTTAGACAATACCCTAGTCTTAGTGACCACTCATTCAATACTTAAACCTGAGCTACGTTTTAAAGAAAGTTATCTCACATTAACTGCTGAAGAAAAACGTGCTGATATGTTGACTCAATCAACATTATTAGACCGACGGGAAATAATTTCAAATATTCAAAAGTACTCTCCCGATAACCTTTTTTACTATACTTACCGGCTAATGTTTAATTCTCCAGGGCAGCTAACGAGTGTCATATCCTTTGATATTTCTATCAATTCACTGATCCCTCCAAATTTAAATGGGGATTTTTTTACGATTAATACACGCCCTGCAAGCACAGGAAGCAATGAACCTCATACAACTTGGGTCGGAACTAACCTCATTTTCTCCCACCCTATTGATGGCACCAGCTATCAACTTTATTACCATGTCTCATTAAAAAGTATTATCTTTAATGTTATTGGCTATAACTTATGGCTAATGACTGGCATGCTTATTATGATCTTCTTCGCTTTACTGATCATGCTATTCATTCGTAAGCGCCTTATTTCGCCCAATACAAATATGTTGCAAGAGCTGAGTTTTAATGAATCATTGACAAGCGATATTATCAGCCATATTTCATACGGTATTTTGGTTTATGACTTTAATACTAACAAAAAGATTCTGAGCAATGATATTGCTAACCAGTTATTACCTTCTATGGATCTTATTCACATTAAAGAAATGGCGATAGAAAACCATGATGTTATCCAAGTTTCTATCGAGAATATTATCTATGAAGTTATTCTTGTCAATAGCATGACAAAACCCAATACCGTTCTCTTTATTATTATCGACAAAGACAAAGAAGCATTGACCCAAAAACGTCAAGAATTAGCGAATCGTGAGTACAAAAAAAATATTCACATGCGTAAGATTGTATTTGAGAATATGTGTACTGAGATATTACCCTCACTAATTAAGGTGGATGAACAATTAACTAAATTATCCGAAATAGTCAGCGTAAATAACCGCAAATTTATTTTAGAAATTGAAAGTCAGCTTTTTTATATCAATCGCTGGTTTAAAAACATTAACTTATTAAATCAGCTTGAGTCTCAAGCTAGCTCAGTAAAAACTGAAAACGTTTCTATCAGTAATCTTGTTAGCGAGTTTTTGAAACAAAATTTATCCCAATGCAATAACAAGGGGTTAGCACTTTATTTTCATAATAATCTCAATCCAGATTCACTGATCATGGCAAACCCTGATTATTTAAAACAGTTAATACAACTAATTTGGGATTATTCTATTGCGACAACCTCTTTTGGAAAAATTTCATTCGCGTTATCTTATGATGCCAATAAAAATGTAATTTTATTGAGTATTAAAGACAGTGGAACTGGGGTCAGTAATCTTGAGCTTAGTAATTTACACAGTCCTTTTACTGGGCAAATTTTGAATGCTTCTAACTTTACGCGTTCAGGCATTACATTTTATTTATGTAAGTTACTGGTTAAAAAAATGAATGGTACTTTTTCTATTCGTTCTAGTGATGCAATAGGCACTCATTATGAAATTACGCTTCCTGCAGCTAAAGAAATGCTCGTCAAAGACTTCCCAGCTTTATTGGAAGATGTTTGTATACGTTTAAATATACATAATGCAGATATCTCACGGATTGTTAGGAACATATTAACAAATTATGGAGCAGAATATTTGGACTTAAGTGAAAGTTCCCATCACACCGACTGGGATCTTTTGATAACTGATAATAATGAGGAATGTTTTGAAAATATTGTTAAAGTAAATGGTACTCTTTTAGGGATTAATCAATTACAACCTCATTATATCGAAACTAACTACAATTTTGCTGATGAATTAATTGATGCTATCTCATTATTGATCGAAAACGCAGAGCATGAGCATGCTGATATTTTGCCTCCAGACCATGTTAGTACTCAAGCGCTTTCACAGAACTCGAATGAATCAATTGAAAATGCAATTACAAGTTATCAATTAGCACTGGCAAATAGCGGATATCGAGATTTGTTTATCACAACAGTACCGATAGATATTAATAAACTGTATAATAGTGAAAGTGTTGAGGATTTGACCGAATTGAAAAACACTGCACATCGTTTAAAAGGAGTTTTTGCTATGCTCGAATTTACTTATCTTCATGAACTTTGTGAAGATTTGGAGCGTTACATAGCAGATGAAAACGGATTGGAAATAAAAAATTGCATTAGCGTGCTGGATAATTCAGTCAAAAAACTAATGCCAGAAGGTAACCAATAATATGAATAACCTAAATGTCATTGTTGCCGATGATCACCCTATCGTTCTTTTCGGCATCAGAAAATCACTTGAACAAATTGAATGGGTGAATATCGTAGGGGAATTTGAGGACTCAACCTCTTTGATTAATAACTTAGCACGTTTAAATGCAGACGTGCTAGTTACTGATTTATCTATGCCAGGTGACAAATATGGCGATGGTATTACTTTAATCAAATACATCAAGCGGCATTATCCTGACCTGTCAATTATTGTTCTCACTATGAACAATAACCCTGCCATTCTTAGCGCTATTTTAGAGCTGGATATTGAAGGAATTGTGTTAAAACAAGGTGCGCCAGCTGATTTACCTAAAGCTTTAGCGGCTTTACAGAAAGGCAAAAAATTCACACCAGAAAGCGTGAGCAAACTGTTAGAAAAAGTCAATGCAAGCGGCTATGGCGATAAACGTTTATCACCAAAAGAAAGTGAAGTGCTACGCTTGTTTGCTGAAGGTTTTTTGGTCACTGAAATTGCAAAGAAACTTAACCGCAGTATAAAAACAATCAGTAGCCAGAAAAAATCAGCTATGCTGAAATTAGGTGTTGAAAATGATATAGCGCTACTGAATTACCTTTCTTCTGTCAGCATTGATAACTCGCCTTCAGAGTAAATTTCATTTTAACTATAAGACTACGCCAATAAAAACCCAATTATGGGTTTTTATTTTTGCGTCCTTTTTTAGTCACATTCAACAATAGCGCGTCAAAGTCTCACGTAAAATTGCAATTGTTGTCGGTTTTGATAAACAATCATTCATTCCTGCGTTAATACAGCGTTGCTTTTCTTCTGCCATTGCATTAGCAGTTAATGCAATAACGGGTAAATTGAACTCTAAACGGCGCAGTTCCTTTGCCAACTGGTAGCCATCCATATTTGGCATATTTACATCCGTTAAAACAATATCAACATGATGATTATCTAAATATTTTAATGCATCTAGCCCATCTATCGCTGTGCCTGTAGTAAAACCGATAGTCGCTAATTGTTCACTCAATAATGCTCTATTAATTGGGTGGTCATCGACAATTAATACATGATGTTCACTTAACGAATGGTCAGCAACCAATGATGGATTTACTGTACTATTTTTCAGCGATTGTTCGGCCGTTTTCATGATGGCTTTATCAATTAAGATAGGTAATTTATCTAATTGATATGTATTATAAATCCACTGGTTTTGTTTTATTTGGTGGAGTTCACCAGCATAAATACTTGATAATTGGATATGATGTTCACAAATGCCCCTTTCAGCCTGCTCATAATCAGTTATTAAGAGATCATAATGTTGTGTCTTATCCGTTGTATTATGGCGGACAACAGAAAATTGTTCTTGACTTAATAAACGCAAAAGAAAGTTCATTAAAAATTCATTTCGACACGAAACAGCAATCCGATAATGAGCCCGGTATTCTGGAATATTTTTCTTAAGATATTCTTGACCATATAAAGGAATTCGAATAGTAAATGAACTACCAAGTCCAATTTGGGAACTGACCTCAATGTCACCATCCATGAGGTTAACCAGTTTTTCGCAAATAGCTAGACCTAAACCAGTTCCTTTATGGCCCATATTATTTTGGTCATAAACTTGAAAGAATGGATCAAACAACTTCATGACCACCGCATGTGTCATTCCAATCCCTGAATCACGTATTTCAATCTTTAAATAATTCTCATCTTTCCATACATAAAGCAATACAAAACCTGATTCTGTAAACTTAATACTATTATTAACAATGTTAGAAATCACTTGTTGTAAACGAACAGGGTCATTCAAAATGAGATCAGGTATATTAGGCTCAATAAAAGAATATAAAGATATTTTTTTCTTCGTGACTAATGGCAGGTAATTTGCTAATACAAACGCAAAAACCTCTCGACAATTAAACAATTTGCTTTCTATTTTCAATTGCTTAGATTCAATTTTCGAAAAGTCTAAAATATCACTAATAATCTGCAATAAAAGTGAAGATGAATTATCCATAGTTGAGACTAAGCGTGTTGCTTTCTCAGGTAATTCATAACGTTGTAGTAATTCTATATTACCAATAATTCCATATAACGGCGTTCTTAATTCATGACTAACTGTCGCTAAAAACATTGACTTAGCATGGTTTGCTTGTTCCGCCGCATCGGCTACATCTTGTAGCGATTTTTCCATTTGAACACGAATGCTAATGTCAACTAATACACAAATAGCGACATCTTCATTTTGGTATCGAGAGTTTACAAAGCTAATTTGTAAGTGTGTGCCGTTGGTTGTCACCACATCTATATAATTGCTCGATTTTTGGCGAATAATTGTCAATATTCGCTGTTTATCATCATCATTTAACAGCCGAAAATAGTCATGGGCTAATTCATTACTGAGAATATTACCACCATCTGTTAATCTTAAAATGATGATACCGACCGGTGCTGATGCTACAATTTTGTGGTTGAATTGTTCATGTTCCTCAAGCCGTATCGCAGTGTTCTCTGCGGGTTCTAGCATTTTCCTTTCAAGTAACCAAATTAAAAAGAAAATCAGCCCACCCGTAAAAATATTTAGGAGGATACCGTAAAAAATGGTGTTTTCTAAACTCGCTAATATTTCCGACGTCGCAATTGAGAAAATGACCGTAATTTGAGAAGGTGCTAACCTTTTTTTGAAGATTAATTTTGAGTAATCTGAGTTAAAACCGAAAAATGAAGGCTCAGAAATATTGAGCAATGCAGAGCTCTTAGGATTGATATCTGTAGGTGAATATAAAACAGGCTGGTTATAGTCGTTAATTATCAATATTTCGATAGCCTTATTTCGCCGTATATTAAATTGATTTAAATTAATTGAACGTTCTAACCCAATAAATGCGGGGAGCAGATTATCGTGCTTGATTGCTTGAATTAAGTAAACCTGCCCATAATCCGGCTGAGCACCATGCGTAATGGTAAATAGCTTACGCTCTTTACCTTGTAGCCTTAAACCTTGATAAGTTCGCACACTTTCGTAGCTAACTTTTTTTAGTATTTCTATATCCGATATTGTAGAACGAATAGGATAATCCACCAGACAATAACTTTTCGAACCCACTAAAAAGACATGGTTTAAAGCTTGAGGCGCTGCAATACTCTCTTTCCAAAAATAATTCAGTTGTTCAAAAGCCTGCAAATAGTTTTCAGCTTTATCCCTAAAATGATCACAATCCGTATTCGGAGTTAATTTATAGAACGAGTAATTAGAGGCATTTGGCAATTCCATAAATTTACTCGTAAAAGTATTTTCCTCTGTCGATTCTTGCAGCTTTATTTGGTACAGATCAGTCATCGACTGAATAGAATTCAGTGTCGCCGCCGTTTGCTGTATATAGACTTGTAGGTTTTCATACCCAGAATAGAACTGCTGGCGAAGATCAGATTTGTATTCATTAAATTGCGAATAAAGGAAAAATAAAGTGATAAAAGCACCCATGCCCCACAACATCAAGCCGAGGATACGAAATAAATCCCGAGAAAGTCTAAGTGATGTTTTAAACGAGGGTAAGTATCTCAAGCGTTTTCCTGTATATTCGATACGATGATCGCTAATTATACTCGATTACATAATAAAAAAGCGACAGACATGAAAAGTAATAAAACTAAGAAATTTAGACTAGAAACTAAAACGGGCAGCTAATATGCTACCCGTTCATTAAATTAAACGCGATAATTACTCTTGATCGTCGATATTTGCATCATCAACACCGTTTTCTTCAGTGTTTTCAATCGCATTCTCATCATCATTATTTTCATCATCATCTGTTTCAGCAACACGTTGTAAACCAACCACTTTTTCATCTTCAGCTGTTCTAATCAAGGTCACACCTTGCGTATTACGGCCAACGACGCTCACTTCAGATACACGGGTACGCACTAATGTGCCGGCATCCGTAATCATCATGATTTGGTCAGTTTCATCAACTTGAATAGCACCAACAACATTACCGTTTCGCTCACTCACTTTGATAGAAATAACCCCTTGAGTTGCACGCGATTTAGTTGGGTATTCTGCTTCTTCAGTACGTTTACCATAACCATTTTCTGTGACAGTTAAGATATGGCCTTCACCACGTGGAATGATCAAGGATACGACTTTATCGTTATCCATTAATTTAATTCCACGAACACCCGTTGCAGTACGTCCCATTGGGCGAACTGCATCTTCAGCGAAGCGCACAACTTTACCTTGTGCAGAGAACAGCATGACTTCATTTGAACCATCGGTTAAATCAACCCCAATCAGTTCATCACCTTCATTCAAGTTCACTGCAATAATACCGGCACTTCTTGGGCGGCTAAACTCTTGTAAAGGTGTTTTCTTCACAGTACCACTCGCCGTTGCCATGAAGACGTTATAGCCCTCTTCATATTCACGTACAGGTAAGATAGCAGTAATGCGTTCATCTTGCTCAAGTGGTAATAAGTTAACAATTGGACGACCACGAGCACCACGACTCGCTTCTGGCAACTGATAAACTTTCATCCAATACAAACGCCCACGACTTGAGAAACACAAGATGGTGTCGTGCGTATTGGCGACCAATAAGCGTTCAATGAAGTCTTCGTCTTTTGTCCGTGCAGCAGATTTACCTTTACCACCACGGCGCTGTGCTTCGTAATCAGACAGAGGCTGATATTTCACATAACCTTGGTGAGATAATGTCACTACCACATCTTCTTGATTGATCAAATCTTCAATATTGATGTCTGCGGTATTTTCTGTAATTTCTGTACGACGAGGGTCATTATAAGTATCACGAATAATTTCTAACTCTTCGCGAATCACTTCCATCAAACGTTCAGGACTACGTAAAATAAACAGTAAAGCTTCAATTTGTACTAGAAGATCACGGTACTCTTCCAGTAGTTTTTCGTGCTCAAGACCGGTTAATTTTTGGAGACGTAAATCCAAAATAGCTTGAGCTTGTTGCTCAGTCAGGAAATATTGCCCTTCATGAACACCGAACTGTGGTTCTAACCACTCAGGACGAGCTGCGTCATCACCTGCACGCTCTAGCATTGCCGCTACATTACCCAGATCCCAAGAACGTGCAATTAACCCTGCTTTAGCTTCAGCTGGCGTTGGTGCTTTACGGATCAATTCAATAATTGGGTCAATATTAGCAAGTGCGATTGCCAGTGCTTCAAGGATATGAGCACGGTCACGCGCTTTACGCAATTCGAAAATCGTACGACGAGTGACAACTTCACGACGGTGACGCACAAAAGCAGCAATGATATCTTTTAAATTCAGTATTTTCGGTTGCCCTTGATGTAGAGCCACCATATTGATACCAAAAGAAACTTGCAATTGAGTCAAGGAATATAAGTTGTTCAGGACAACTTCACCCACTGCATCGCGCTTAACTTCAATAACAATGCGCATACCGTCTTTATCCGACTCGTCACGCAGTGCACTGATTCCTTCAACACGTTTGTCTTTAACTAACTCTGCAATTTTTTCAATCAAGCGAGCTTTATTCACTTGATAAGGGATTTCGCTGACAATAATGGTTTCGCGACCATTTTTCTCATCGACTTCCACTTCAGCGCTTGCACGGATATAGACCTTGCCACGTCCTGTACGATATGCATCAATAATCCCACGACGGCCGTTGATAATAGCCGCTGTTGGGAAATCAGGCCCTGGAATATGTTCCATTAAACCTTCAATACTGATGTCTTCATCTTCTATATAAGCAAGACAACCATTAATCACTTCCCCTAAATTGTGAGGAGGAATATTGGTTGCCATCCCAACCGCAATACCAGACGACCCATTAACCAAAAGGTTTGGAATTTTCGTTGGCATAACTTCAGGAATTTGCTCTGTTCCGTCATAGTTTGGAACGAAATCAACGGTTTCTTTTTCAAGGTCAGCAAGTAGCTCATGGGCAATTTTCGCCATACGGATTTCCGTATAACGCATTGCCGCAGCGGAGTCTCCGTCAACTGAACCGAAGTTTCCCTGACCATCAACCAGCATGTAACGCATTGAGAAAGGCTGTGCAAGACGAACAATTGTCTCGTAAACAGCGCTATCACCATGTGGATGGTATTTACCGATGACGTCCCCAACAATACGGGCAGATTTTTTATAGGGTTTATTCCAATCATTTCCCAATACATTCATCGCATACAGTACTCTGCGGTGTACTGGCTTCAGTCCATCTCGAACATCTGGAAGCGCACGGCCGACAATAACGGACATTGCATAATCCAAATACGAACTTTTAAGCTCTTCTTCGATATTAACTGGTGTGATTTCTCTGGCAATCTCGCTCATGGAACCACTGTCCCTCATAACTTCGGATTCAAAGAGTAGAACTATACCACAATTCGCCAATTTAATAAAAATAAGAGACGGGTATTTGTCTTCCAAGCTATGTATAATAGCGGAAAATTAAGTTTATGTGTCCGAAACTTGAAGGTTTATCAATTAATAACTGCAATAATTACATTGTTGTTTATATTTTAGCCATCAATGCTTGTCGGGCTACTATTCCCCCTATTAAACATAGTTTAAATACAGTTTAAATATAACTATCGTTAATAGGCTTTCGGGTAATAGGTTAAAAATAGGAGCTTCTTTGTATGAATGACACCCAAACCCCAACCTACCTTAACGTCGATAAGCAAGAAATCGAAAAATTCGAGTCCATTGCCTCACGTTGGTGGGACTTAGAAGGGGAATTCGCCCCACTACACCGCATCAATCCATTACGCTTAGGTTATATTATGCAGCGTGTAGACGGTATTTTCGGTAAAAAAATTCTTGATGTTGGCTGCGGCGGTGGCATTTTATCGGAAAGTATGGCGCGTGAAGGTGCAGAAGTCACCGGTCTTGATATGGGTGCAGAGCCTTTAATGGTTGCTCGCTTACATTCTCTTGAGTCCGGCATTCCAGTTGAATATGTACAAGAAACCGTTGAACAACATGCAGACAAGCACCCTCAAGCCTATGATGTTGTCACGTGTATGGAGATGCTTGAACATGTTCCGGACCCTCAGTCTGTCGTTAGGGCTTGCGCAAAATTAGTCAAACCGGGTGGACACGTAATTTTTTCAACCATCAACCGTAATAAAAAAGCATGGCTAATGGCTGTGGTTGCTGCTGAATATATAATGAAAATCGTCCCAAAAGGCACTCATGACGCAAACAAGTTTATTCGCCCTTCTGAGTTAATTCATTGGATTGACGGCACACCATTAAAAGACAAACATATCATAGGGTTGCATTATAATCCATTAACAGACAAGTTCTGGCTTGGGCCAAATGTTGATGTAAACTATATGCTGCATACGGTAAACGAATAGTCATTTAGTCGTGAAAAGAATAAATCACAAGCACTACGTTTAAGAAAGCAGCAAACGATCGCATTTTACAAAATTTATTTTAGTCCTCATGTCGGAAGCATTTTTTTTATTAATGCCTTTTACCATGCAGCTTACCGACATGATCACTTTTCTTATCCAACCAGTTATCCACAAGATCCCTCTAATTTGTTCACTTGATAAAATCACATATTAACATTATCTTGTTATGGTATTCTAAACAAACTACTACATATAGTGGTACAACAAAACATAATACAACTAGTCTCATGGCATTACACCATGAGCTTTTTTATGTTTATTTTAAACTATTTGTAGTTCAACCAAGGTGTACTTGCTCATGAACCAGAGTCTGTTAGTCACAAAGCGTGATGGACATAAAGAACGCATTGATCTTGATAAAATCCACAAGGTAATCACCTGGGCTGCTGAAGGCCTAAGTAACGTATCCGTTTCTCAAGTGGAGTTACGTTCACAGATTCAGTTTTATGATGGGATCAGAACTTCTGATATTCACGAAACGATGATCAAAGCAGCAGCAGATTTAATTACGGGTGATACCCCTGATTACCAATACCTAGCTGCGCGTCTTGCTATTTTTAACTTACGCAAGAAAGCCTATGGCCAGTTTGAACCGCCTGCATTATATAAGCATGTTAAACACCTCGTTGAAATGGGGAAATATGACAAGCATTTGCTGGAAGACTACTCTGAAGCAGAGTTCGAGCAAATGGATAGCTTTATTGATCATTGGCGTGATATGAATTTTTCCTATGCTGCGGTAAAACAGCTTGAAGGGAAATATTTAGTTCAAAACCGTGTAACGGGTGAAATCTATGAAAGCGCACAGTTTTTATATATTTTAGTTGCAGCTTGCCTATTTTCACATTATCCAAAAGAAACACGCCTCGATTATATCCGTCGTTTCTATGATGCCGTTTCAACATTCAAAATTTCATTACCTACGCCGATTATGGCGGGGGTACGTACGCCTACACGTCAATTCAGCTCTTGCGTACTGATTGAGTGTGGTGACAGCTTGGATTCTATCAATGCAACCTCAAGCGCAATTGTGAAATATGTCTCACAACGTGCAGGGATTGGGGTGAATGCAGGCCGTATCCGTGCATTAGGCAGCCCAATTCGTGGTGGAGAAGCTTTCCATACAGGTTGTATTCCATTCTATAAACACTTCCAAACTGCGGTTAAATCTTGTTCGCAAGGTGGTGTTCGTGGTGGCGCTGCAACCTTGTTCTACCCTATTTGGCACCTTGAAGTAGAAAGCTTACTGGTTCTAAAGAATAACCGTGGGGTTGAAGGTAACCGTGTTCGCCATATGGATTACGGTGTGCAATTAAACAAGTTAATGTATGAGCGTCTGATTAAAAACCAAGACATTACATTATTCAGCCCATCGGACGTTCCGGGTCTTTATGACGCCTTTTTCGCAGATCAAGACGAATTTGAACGTCTATATGTGAAATATGAGCAAGATGAAAATATTCGTAAATCGAGCGTTAAAGCGGTTGAGCTATTTTCATTAATGATGCAAGAGCGTGCGTCTACTGGCCGTATTTATATTCAAAACGTTGACCACTGTAATACACATAGCCCATTTGACCCGCAGATTGCGCCTGTTCGTCAATCGAACTTATGTTTAGAAATTGCGCTGCCAACTAAGCCATTAAATAATATAAATGACGAAAATGGTGAAATTGCGCTGTGTACATTATCGGCATTTAACTTAGGGGCGATTGATAGTCTAGATGAATTAGAAGAGCTAGCAATATTAGCTGTTCGTGCACTCGATGCGCTACTTGATTACCAAGATTACCCAATCATTGCGGCTAAACAAGGCTCAATGGGCCGTCGTACATTAGGTATTGGCGTGATTAACTACGCTTATTATCTCGCGAAGCACGGTGTTCGTTATTCTGATGGCAGTGCAAACAACTTAACGCATAAAACATTCGAAGCCATTCAGTATTATCTATTAAAAGCCTCGAATGAGTTAGCAAAAGAGCAAGGTGCTTGCCCATGGTTCAACGAAACAACCTATGCACAAGGCGTTTTGCCTATCGATACCTATAAAAAAGAGCTCGATAAGTTAACTAATGAACCTTTACATTACGATTGGGAAGCGTTACGCCAAGAAATTAAACAACATGGTCTGCGTAACTCGACACTGTCTGCATTGATGCCTTCAGAGACATCATCACAGATTTCTAACGCAACTAATGGTATTGAACCACCGCGTGGTTATATCAGTATTAAAGCCTCTAAAGATGGTATCTTGCGCCAAGTGGTGCCTGATTACGAAAATCTGAAAGGTGCTTATGAGCTACTGTGGCAAATGCCTTCAAATAGTGGCTACTTACAACTCGTTGGTATCATGCAGAAATTTATCGACCAGTCGATTTCTGCTAACACAAACTATGACCCAACTCGTTTTGAGAGCGGTAAAGTGCCAATGAACCAATTGCTAAAAGATTTATTGCTCGCCTATAAGTTTGGTGTGAAAACACTTTACTATCATAACACTCGCGATGGGGCGGAAGATGTTCAGGGCGATCTGGAAGAAGTTGTTGAGTCAGCGGATTCCGATTGCGAAGGCGGCGCGTGTAAAATTTAATAGGAATTGTTATGTCACACACATATACAACGTTTTCACAGAAAAAAAATGACCAAATGCTGGAGCCGATGTTTTTCGGCCAGCCTGTTAACGTGGCGCGTTATGATCAGCAAAAGTACCCTATTTTTGAAAAGCTGATTGAAAAACAACTGTCGTTTTTCTGGCGCCCTGAAGAGGTTGATGTCTCTCGAGACCGTATTGACTATAATGCGCTACCAGATCATGAAAAACATATTTTTATCAGTAATCTGAAATACCAAACGCTGCTGGACTCTATTCAGGGCCGCAGCCCTAATGTGGCATTATTGCCACTGATTTCGATTCCTGAACTGGAAACTTGGGTTGAAACGTGGGCGTTTTCTGAAACTATCCACTCACGTTCGTATACACATATTATTCGTAATATTGTGAATGACCCTGCCATTATTTTTGACGATATCGTTGAAAATGAAGAAATTTTAAAACGTGCTAAAGATATTTCTGGTTTTTACGATGACCTGATCGAAATGACCAATTACTATCATATGTTTGGTGAAGGCACGCATACTTGCAACGGTAAGCAAGTTACTGTTTCTCTGCGTCAGTTGAAGAAGCAGCTGTACCTGTGCCTAATGAGCGTTAATGCGCTCGAAGCAATTCGTTTCTATGTTAGCTTCGCTTGTTCATTTGCGTTTGCTGAACGCGAGCTAATGGAAGGAAATGCTAAAATCATCAAACTGATCGCACGTGATGAAGCACTGCACTTAACTGGTACACAACACATGTTGAACCTGTTACGTTCGGGGCAAGATGACCCAGAAATGGCAGAAATCGCGGCAGAGTGCGAGCAAGAATGTTATGACTTATTCGTTCAAGCGGCAGAGCAAGAGAAAGAGTGGGCTGACTACCTATTCAGCGAAGGCTCTATGATTGGTTTAAATAAAGATATTTTATGCCAATATGTTGAATATATTACTAATATTCGCATGCAAGCTGTCGGTCTGAAATTGCCATTTGAAACGCGTTCAAACCCAATTCCATGGATCAACGCATGGTTGGTGTCTGACAACGTACAAGTTGCGCCTCAAGAGGTTGAAGTCAGTTCTTATTTAGTCGGCCAAATTGACTCTCAAGTCGATACCGACGATTTGAGCGACTTCGAACTATAAGCATGGCAAGCCATAAAATCACCCTGCGGTTAACGCAGGGTGTTCAAGTCCCCTTCCATACTGAAGTCCATTCGTGTTTGTTGGAAGCCTTAGAAGACAGCCGTATTCCTGTAGAATATCAATGCCGTGAAGGCTACTGCGGTTCATGCCGAGTGACGTTATTACATGGGAAAGTGGGCTATAAGCAAAAACCTATTGCATTTGTGCAAGATGGAGAAATTCTGCCTTGTTGCTGTCATCCACTTTCAGATATTGAAATTGGTTAATCTAAAATAGGTGATTGCACAGCTGTCTATCAGTTACCTGTGCAATCACTTTTTATTCACTTGCTTTATTGATTATAAATAACCATATAATCCCGCAAATATCCAACCAAATACACAAGAAACACCCACCCCAATTAACCCCGGTAGAATGAAGCTGTGGTTGATAACAAATTTACCAATACGCGTTGTTCCAGAACGGTCAAATTGAATTGCCGCAAGGTCACTCGGGTAAGTTGGTAAAATGTAATACCCATAACACGCAGGCGCAGAAGCGATAATATAAGCCGGGTCAACACCAATCCCTAGTGCAATTGGTACTACAGCAGCCAGAGCAGCTGCTTGTGAGTTAACAAACTTAGAGACTAATAATAAGATAACTGCATAAGCCCAAGGGAAATCTTTCACTAAAGAACCTAAAGTTCCTTTAATTTCATCCATATGAGCACCGAACATGGTTTCTGCCATCCATGCGATACCATATACTGCAACAATCGCAATCATCCCTGAACGGAATACTTCATTCTTTGAAATTTGTCCTGGATTAGTCTTACAAATAATGATAATTAGCGCACCTGCTAATAACATAAACATCTGGATGACTAAAACCATGGATAGTGGCTTACCGTTAATTAGCGGCCTAAGTTCAGAAAATGCGCCAAGTAATGCCACAACTGCGATGGAAGCTAAAAAAATCCACATCGCGACCCAATTAATTTTCGGTAATTTGGTATTTAGCAGTGTCACACTGTCACCATAGACATAATCATGGTTTTCAGGGACTGAGATAAACTCTTGGAATACAGGGTCTTTATCGAGATCTTTACCTCTAAACCAACTGAAAATACCAATAGCTAAAATACCAATTAATGTTGATGGAATAGTAATTGCTAATAAATCCAAAAATTCGAGTGACTTACCATTGATTGTCACACCATTTAGCATTGCGACTAATGAAACAACGGCAACTGAAACTGGGCTAGCGATAATCCCCATTTGCGCGCCAATACTACTCGCAGCCATTGGTCTTTCAGGGCGAATATTATTTTTAATCGCCGCATCGTAAATGATAGGTAAAATTGTATACACCACATGCCCTGTACCACACAAAATGGTTAAGATACATGTCACAAAAGGTGCCACAATAGAAATGTACTTAGGGTTTTTCCGCAGTAGTCGTTCTGCAATTTGCAGCATGACATCCAAGCCGCCTGATGCTTGTAACGTTGCTGATGCGGCAACAACAGCAATGATAACAAGCATTACATCAACAGGCGGTTTTCCAGGCGGTAAACCAAAGCCAAAAACTAAGATAACTAGACCAACACCACCTAATAGCCCGAGTGCCATTCCCCCTTTTTTTGCTCCATAGAATAAGCAAACAAGGATAATGGCGAGTTGAATCATAAAGTCCATAGTTCCATCCTTTATATATATGTTTACATATATTATCGGGATGATTTTCAAGCATTAATTTGATTTATGATAACTTCAAAATCAATTTAGTTTTATTTTTTATGCTTTTATTTTGACCTCATCACATAATTTTAATTAAGTAACTGACATACTATTCAGTTACCTACCATTTTGATAAAAATCAATCAACTACCACACCAATTTTAACAACTCACTCCATTTAAATTTACCTTTAGTCACTTTAAATCATCATTTTTTCTTTACTTTATTAACTCTGCTCATTGTCTTGAGTCTCTCTATCTACTTGATTATTAGTGTAAACTTAACATTACACTCACTGTAATTTACATTTGACAGAGAACTTGCAATCGCATAATCTGCATCACTTATTAATTATTCAAATTCAATTAGAGGAACTTGTGAAGAATCGTACGCTTGGCAGTGTGTTAATCGTTGCAGGGACAACAATAGGTGCAGGGATGTTGGCAATGCCACTTGCCGCTGCAGGAGTCGGTTTCACAGGCATCGTTTGTTTGCTTGTTGGATTATGGATGTTAATGAGCTATACCTCATTACTGTTAGTTGAAGTGTATCAGCATAACCCTGCAAATATGGGCTTAGGCTCCGTTGCTAAAAAATATCTTGGCCCAATTGGCCAGATAGTGACTGGGCTAAGTATGCTGCTATTAATGTACGCATTAACAACCGCTTATATCGGTGGAGCTGGCGTATTAATTTCAGATAGTCTGTCTTCATGGTGGGGCTTTAAAATTTCAACTGACACTGCCATTATTGCATTTACTATTATTGGTGGTGCAGTTGTCTGTATTGGTACGCATTCCGTCGATTTTATTAACCGAATTTTATTCACAGCAAAAACGATTTTTTTAGTCATCATGTTAGTTGTAATGATGCCACACGCGGAAGCCGTAAACTTAAGCACCATGCCAATTGAAAAAGGCCTTATCCTTGCCGCAGTACCCGTTATTTTTACCTCTTTTGGTTTCCATGGCAGCGTCCCAAGTTTAGTTAACTATATGAATGGGGATGTACGTAAATTACGTATGATTTTCATTACCGGAAGCGCAATTCCTTTAGTTGCTTATATTCTATGGCAGATTGCGACGTTAGGGTCTATTCCATCACATACTTTTCTCGGAATACTAGCGCAGGAATCAGGTCTAAATGGGTTACTCACCGCGATCCGCGATGTTGTCGCTACACCTCGCGTTAATATCGCCGTCAGCTTGTTTATGGATTTAGCGTTGGCCACATCTTTCTTAGGTGTCGCATTAGGCTTATTTGATTACCTCGCCGACTTATTCAAACGGAGTAATCATTTTATCGGTCGAGTGCAAACAGGCTTACTCACCTTTGTTCCGCCATTATTGGCTGCCCTATTCTTTAGTAGTTTCGTACAAGCATTAACTTATGCAGCTGTTGCACTCTCGGTCTTAGCGCTGATTATTCCTGCATTGCTAACATTACGTGTACGTAAATTAGAATCTCAAGGTGGGTATCAAGTTAAAGGTGGTACACCTATTTTAGCCTTAGTGTTGGCATGTGGTGTGGCAGTAATCGCTATCCAATTTTCGATTGTTGCCGGCTTCTTACCGAACGTCGGCTAACAAATTGATAAATTAAGCCGTAATTCGGATAACTTCAAATTACGGCTTTTGTTTATCTGAAATTAACTATCCTCACTCCCAATCAAGGTGGCCATCGTTTGATATCCGCAATCAATCAATAATCCCCTAGCATTCCTACTCTATCTCCACATATATATTATTTGCATATAATTTAATATATATTTCTTTAATTACGTCATTTGGCAGAAAATAATTCCGAAAAGACAACCCTACCCCTCTTGCTTTACAGTTATTGAGAGGTAAATAAGGAATTAGGTTGAATGAAAAGGAAAAATATTTCTGCTGTCCACGATGCAGCATTTAAGAGGTTTATGTCAAACATAGACAGCGCACGTGACTTTTTTGAAATTCACTTACCAAAACACATAAAATCATTATGTGATTTCACTACGCTAAAGCTGACTAACTCATCATTTATTGATAAACAGCTTCGCTCTCGGCTATCTGATGTTCTGTATTCAGTACAGACCTCACATGGAACAGGCTATATTTATTTATTAGTCGAGCACCAGTCAACCCCAGATAAACTGATGGCGTGGCGCTTAATGCATTATGCGTTTTTAGCAATGAATCAGCATATGCAGCAAGGAAGCACTGTATTACCTCTAGTTGTTCCTATTCTTTTCTACCACGGTACTCGTTCACCTTACCCTTACACTCAGTTATGGACAGATTGTTTTCCTCAGCCCAAGCTGGCAAATACGTTATATACACAATCATTCCCGTTGGTTGATATCACTGTAATAGACGATAATGAATTAGTAAATCATCGCAAAATTGCTGTTATGGAATTAGCGATGAAACATAAACGTTTGCGAGATGAGTTTCACCATGTGCTTCCTTTATTGGCGCAAGCACTCAATCAACACTATAATAGCGACAATGATGTGGTCACTATCATCAATTACCTATTTTCTGCTTTAGACTCAACTGATTTTGAAAAATTTATCTACACATTAGAAGCGCAAACAGAAAAGCACAAGGAGACGATTATGAATATCGCACAACGCTTACATAATAAGGGTCATCAAGAGGGCCTTCTCGAGGGGCTGCAAAAAGGCAAACAGGAAGGGCTTCAAAAAGGGCTTCAAGAAGGCGTTCAAAAAACTAAAACCACCTTAGCTCGCAACTTATTGATAAACGGTGTTAGCCCTGAAATTATTATGAAAAGCACCGGATTGAGCCGTGATGAGCTGACGTCATTAAAGTAATGCAATAAAAACTGAAGTAAATAGCTATGGATAAGCAGCTAAAAGTTTAACCAATTATTTTAAAAAATACTCAACTAAGTTTACATCATCAAATTCGCCCTAGGCGTACACATAATGTACGCCTAGGGGCATTATGAACAAGATAACCCTGTTAGAATGAAAGGCCAGCCCCTACATACCAGCCATCAGCAACTTTATCGCTACTATGACCATGTGTCCCTTTCATTTCAATTAAGCGATATCCCGCATCAATAGATAAAGGCTTAAATACCGTATAACGTGCACCGGCTTTAGCTTCGACGTACGATTTGCTGCCTGAAGTCAGTTGCTCTGGAGCACCATAAGCTTCACCGTAAATATTGAGTGAAGGCATAACCTGCCAATTTAACCCACCACCAACAGCTAATGCAGCACCATTACTATTGTGATCAGGTGATAAATATAGCCCCTTACCCCCTACAAATGCAGAGAAAGGCCCAACAGGTAAGCCAAATGTGGCACCAATACTACCCATTTGCCCATCATGGTCACTACGAGCCCAAGAGCCGTTAAATGCCAACCCTGCATTTTGGTTACCTAACCCTGCAGACAGCTCAGTAAAATGTTCACCTGCTTGTGCACTAACTGAAACTGCATGTGCAGTACCTACGAATAATGGTGACATCGCTGCTGCCAATAATAATAATTTGCGCATTATTTTATCCTCTTGATATTATTACCTATGGATATTACGCGAATCTCACCCTATTTTCAGCCATTCTTACCTAGATTTACGCTATAGCCTCGATAAAAGCCCTCGTTATTCATTACAAAATTTCACGCATCAAAAATTTTAGTGCAAAAAAGTGCGATAAATACGTATTTTTTACTTGTAATCACAGTAATTGGTTATATTAATTAGATAATCAATTCCATAATAACTATACTGAATTACAAGTTTATTGTAGTCGTGTTTTTTATTTTTTACAAAATATTAACTTATTAGTTAGGTTTGTGTAGTCATTTAATCCAAACAAAGGAGCATTGTGATGAAAAAGAAAGGCCTTACTACCGCCTCAGGCGCCCCAGTCGCCAATAATAATAATGTCATGACAGCGGGTAAACGTGGCCCAATGTTATTACAGGATGTTTGGTTTTTAGAAAAACTTGCCCATTTTGACCGTGAAGTAATCCCTGAAAGACGTATGCACGCAAAAGGTTCTGGTGCTTTCGGTACCTTTACCGTAACCCATGATATTAGCCGCTATACTCGTGCAAAAATTTTCTCTGAAGTAGGGAAAAAAACAGAAATGTTCGCTCGGTTCTCTACCGTTGCAGGCGAACGTGGAGCTGCCGACGCAGAACGTGATATTCGTGGCTTCGCATTAAAATTTTATACTGAAGAAGGTAACTGGGATATGGTGGGTAACAACACCCCTGTATTCTATTTCC
Organism: Providencia hangzhouensis; assembly: GCF_029193595.2. Classification (NCBI taxonomy): domain Bacteria; kingdom Pseudomonadati; phylum Pseudomonadota; class Gammaproteobacteria; order Enterobacterales; family Morganellaceae; genus Providencia; species Providencia hangzhouensis. The sequence continues at coordinate 1,890,676 of NZ_CP135052.1, read as the reverse complement.
GTGACCCATTAAAATTCCCTGATTTAAACCACGTAGTTAAACGTGACCCTCGCTCTAACCTGCGTACAATGGAACATAAATGGGCCTTTTTCTCCCAATTACCTGAATCTTTACACCAGTTAACCATTGATGCTAGTGACCGTGGTATCCCACAAAGTTACCGTCATATGCATGGTTTTGGTAGCCATACATATAGTTTCATCAACAGTAACAATGAACGTTTCTGGGTCAAATTCCATTTCCGTTGCCAACAAGGTATTCAAAATCTGTCTGATGAACAAGCTGAGCAGTTAGTGGGTAAAGATAGAGAAAGTTCACAGCGAGATCTGTTTGAATCCATCGAAAAAGGGGATTTCCCACGCTGGAATTTGCAAGTGCAAATTATGCCAGAAAAAGAAGCTTCTCAAGTTCCTTATAACCCATTTGACTTAACCAAAGTATGGCCACACAAAGATTATCCATTAATTGATGTCGGTTATTTTGAACTTAATCGTAATCCAGACAACTATTTTGCTGACGTAGAACAAGCGGCTTTTAGCCCTGCTAACGTGGTTCCGGGTATTGGTTTCTCGCCAGATAGAATGTTACAAGGCCGCCTGTTCTCTTATGGCGATGCTCATCGTTATCGTCTTGGTGTCAACCATCACCAAATCCCAGTAAACGCCCCACGTTGCCCGTTCCATAATTACCACCGTGATGGGGCAATGCGTGTTGACGGTAATAGCGGCAACCATGTGACCTATGAGCCAAATGAAGCCGGATTATTCCAAGAACAACCGGACTTTAGCGAACCGCCATTATCTATTGAAGGTGCTGCTGACCATTGGGATCACCGCGAAGACCAAGATTATTTCAGCCAGCCACGTGCATTATATGAGTTGTTAGATGATGCCGAGCACCAACGTATGTTTAAACGTATTGCCGGTGAACTGATTGACGCGACTGAAGCCACACAAGTGCGCCAAATCGAGTTATTTAAACAAGTTCACCCTGAATACGGTGCGGGTGTCGAAAAAGCGTTAAAAGCACTAAAATAGTGTAAGTCATTAAGTGGTGGGGATAACCCCGCCACTATTTCGCCCTATTCTTTTATTCTCGCTAACAACCACTTCTTCACTTGTTGCCTAGACACTTTTATTCCCCCTGCTTTCAATTCAGGGTCTAAATAATAAAATGCCATAGGATATTGGTATGGAGCGAGTTTATCTTTTAACCAATCCGCCAGCTGATTTAAATCCACTGACTCATTTGCTTCAATAACCGCGACAGGACGTTGCCCAAATTGCACATCATCAATAGGTATAATAAAACTTTGGCTGACATCAGGATGTGAATTTATGACTGATTCGATATCTTCGGGTTGAACACATTCCCCGCCACTAATAAATAAATTATCTAGACGACCAACAACCTGATATTCCCCATCGATAAAAACCCCTTTATCGTTGGTTTTAAACCAGTTATCTAGGCAATTTAATGGGTGAAGTTGCCCATCAAACCAATAACCCAGAGCCTGACTATCTGATTGAATTTGGATTTCATCATCCACAAGACGAACTTGCTTGCCTTTTAAGGGTAAACCGACACCTTTTTTACCGTCTGCCCGTTTCGCACAAACCGTAGATGCCATTTCTGTCATCCCATAGCCGCTCCAACAAGCAATACCATGCTGTTGAGCCAGATCCGTCAAGGTTGAAGGGATACTCGCTCCTCCCAATAAAACGGCTTTCAATGCGATATTAGTCACTGATTTATCATTTAATAAACGCCATAACTGGGTCGGAACTAAAGAGGCATGAGTGACCTCATGCAATGCTTGGGCCAAAGGAAGATTTTTGACCGCAAGTGAGCCACCTTTAAGAAGCCAGCGCCAAACAATCCCCTGACCAGATACATGGAATAACGGCAGCGATAGTAACCAACAATCTCCTTGCTGGTAATTCATCAGATTAACAACACCTGCTGCACTATTTAAGTGCGCAGCGACACTGTGAACAGCGGCTTTAGGTAGACCTGTCGATCCCGATGTTAAAATCAACGTAGCGGGTTGCTGAATAACCTCTTGAAAAATAACCGGAGCAACCTCTTCATCACTAATAAAATGGTAATAAAGTTGATAATCTAAATTACGATAATTTGCTAACAGATTTGATTCATCAGTAAAATCAATAACTGAGCTAACATTAAGATGAGGTAATAATTCTGCTAACAACCGTTCTGGGAGGCGGGGATTTAATGGTAAAACACGAGCCCCACAAGCAATAAGTGCCAGCTGACTCAGTAATAATTCAACTGAATTTTTCCCATGTAAAACAATACACTGCCCCTGCTCTACGCCTTGCATTAAAAAGTAAGTTCTAAGGTCAGTAATTTGTTGGCTTACACTTTCCCAAGTCATACTTTGGGACTCTGTGACTAGAGCGATTGAGTTCGGACGAAGATTGGCCCAGTGTTGCCAAGGCCAATCTTTAAATTGTGCTAACTCTGCCATACAAGCGTTAAATCATCTAGCTGCTGAAGCGGAATATCACATTGTGGCCAAGGCCGTACCAATTGAGATTGAATAAGTGATACCGTGTCTAAGCCTGGAATGGTATTTGGCGTTAGCCAATGCGCTACACGAGCAAGTTGTATTAAACCAAAGCTACTTTCAATGGATGAGCTAATCACAGCTTGTAACCCTAAGCGATGTGATTCTTCCACTAAATAGCGGCAATATGACAAGCTGCCTGTCAGGGTCGGTTTAATGACTATCGCAGAAACCCCTTCCTGCGCTTCTACCATAAAGCCTTCTTCACGTACACTTTCATCCCAAGCAATACTAATGCCAGTATCTGCTGCAAATTGCAGTGACTCTTCACGGGTCTTACACGGCTCCTCTAAAAACGCAATACGACTACGGTAGTCTGGGTTAACATATTTAGCAAAACCGTCGGCTTTTGTTCGGGTCCAACTGCGATTCGCATCCAAACGCAGTTTCAGTTCTGGAACTGCCTCTAGTAACAGGTTAACCACCATACCATCACGTACCGCTTCATATAGACCGACTTTAACCTTAGCGACTTTCTCACCTTCCATTGCATCAAGGCTTAAGATTAAATCGTCAGGATCTCCACTACATAAAGGCGCTTTGCGGTAATCCGCTTGTTCAGGAAGCTCCCCTGCCAGCTCCGCTAGAGCGCAGCTGCACCCAAAAGCCACAGAGGGTAATAAACTATTAGAAATTTTGCCTTCTTTCACCCATTCATTCAGTCGCTTAATAGTTTCTGCGGTTGCTTCTTCTAATGTTTCACGACTGAATTCAGGTAGAGGCGAAATTTCTCCCCAACCTTCATTATCCCCATCTTGTAAACAGACTAAAAGCCCATCACGCGTTTTTAGTCGCTGATAGCGAAGGATAACGCCTGCCTCCATCGGCAGGCTGAACGAATAAATACGGGCTTTACGCATTATGGATTACGCTTATATTTAGAGAAGTCTGGAGCACGTTTTTCATTAAAGGCGTTACGGCCTTCTTGCCCTTCATCTGTCATATAGAACAACATAGTGGCATTACCTGCGAGCTCTTGCAGGCCAGCCTGACCATCACAGTCTGCATTCAAGGCGGCTTTCAAGCAACGTAATGCCATTGGGCTGTTCTCTAGCATTTCACGACACCAACGCACAGTCTCTTTTTCTAAGTCAGCATAAGGAACGACAGTATTAACCAGCCCCATATCCAACGCTTCTTGTGCATTATACTGGCGGCACAGGAACCAGATTTCACGTGCCTTTTTCTGCCCAACAATACGTGCCATATAAGACGCACCCCAGCCACCATCAAATGAGCCAACTTTTGGACCGGTTTGGCCAAAGATTGCGTTATCTGCAGCAATAGTCAGGTCACACATCATATGTAACACATGACCACCACCGATAGAGAAACCGGCGACCATTGCCACCACAGGTTTTGGACAAGTACGAATTTGACGTTGGAAATCTAATACATTTAAGTGATGAGTACCACTTTCGTCACGATACCCGCCGTAGTCGCCACGAATTTTTTGGTCACCACCGGCACAAAATGCTTTTTCACCTTCACCCGTTAAAATGATAGTTCCAACTTGGTCATCATAGCGTGCATCAGATAGAGCTTGGATCATTTCTTTCACGGTTTGTGGACGAAAAGCATTACGCACTTCTGGGCGATTAATCGTAATTTTTGCAATCCCTTCCGGAGATTTATGATAGCGAATATCTTCAAACCCTGTAGAGCAATCTTGCCATTCAATTGGTGCGTATAATTTTTCTTCGCTTGGATAAATCATTATCAGATTCCTTTAACCACAGTGTGATAAAAAATGGTGTAGTGCAGCTGCAAAGCCCATTGGGTTTTCCCGATGCGCATTATGCCCTGCATTTTCAATTAGCGTTAACGGCAATTCATATTGTTGCGAAACGCTTCGAAACTTTTTATCCTTTTCGCCACAAAAATAACGATAGGGACAGGTCAATTGATGCAATTTGTCCGCCAAGAAAGGTTGCTTTGCTAATGATGTATTTTCTAGCATAGCAGCAATACTGTGCGGGTTATTTTGCCGACGTAACTGAATTAAATGTTGGCGCTGAGTGGTCGACAAATCAGCAAATACAGCTTGTTGATACCAATCATCTAACACTTCTTCGATGGGTTCTGAACGAAAACGTTGTGCCCATGCCTTATCATTAGCCGCCCGAGCAACTCGTTCTTGTTCATTGACTAATCCCACATTGCCCCCCTCAATCACTAAACCTAATAATCCGTTAGGCTGATAGTGACAGGCAAAATGCATCGCTAACCGAGCACCGAGTGAATAGCCAACCAAGTAGTATTCATTAATTTGATGATACTGTAAAAGAGCGCTGAGTTGTTGATCAAAATGTGAAAAACCTTGGCATGGCTCTGAGTGAGAACCGCCATGCCCTGGTAAATCCACCGCTAACGATGGAAAAGCACGTGTTTGTTCAATCACTGGTAGCCAGTCATCGGCACTACCTAACAAGCCATGCAGCCAGATGACCCAAGGAGCAGATGAGACTGAATTATGTCTATGGGCAGATAACATTACAGTTCCACAACTTCATTCAATAGTTGTTTTAACGTACGGGCGCCTTCATCACTTGCCACCTGCAATTCCACCAGCAATGTGCCCTGTTGACGGCGCCAAAATTGTTGAACGGTATTTTTTAGTGTTGTCCAGTCTGTCGGCGTACAATATTGTAAACCAAACATTTTCGCCGCGGGCTCGAAACTGACATTTTGCGGCATACAGTAATAGTTTTGTCTTGCTTCGTCTGGTGTAGGTAACATAGAAAAAATTTGCCCACCATTGTTATTCACCACGATCAGAACGGTGGGCGCTGAAGGCTCACGCAACAAAGCCAAACTATTCAAGTCATATAGTGCAGAAATATCCCCAACAATAGCCAATGTTGGCCGTGCTGTTGCCCGTTGAACACCTGCCATGGTAGAAATCAAACCATCAATACCACTCGCGCCCCGGTTACTATAAACAGGATAGCCCAATGGAAGTTGTGCTAGTGCATCTACCAAACGGACAATTAAGCTGTTGCCAACAAATAGTTGGCCTCGTGGAGGTAGCAGTTCAGGTAATTGGTGTGCAACTGCGGCTTCTGAAAACTGCGCTTGTAAGCGTTGGCGCACATGGTGTTGAGTTTTTTGCACTAAAGTGGGCAGCGACTCACACCACAAGCTTCTCGGCTGTGCAGGATGGTTATCTAGCCAACCCTTGATTGAACAGGTTAATTTTCTTCCCTTATGATTGGCTGGGTCTAACCGCTGAGGTATTGAGTCGATAATCCAATACTCTTGCGGCTCACAATTGGCTTGCCATTGTAAGAGCCGTTTTCCCGTTAAGCTTGAACCAAACTGAACGACTAATTCCGCATCTTTTAAAATAGACTGAGTTTCTGGATGTTGTAGCCATAAGTCGGCACATGGAAAAGGTTGTCCGGTTTGAGACAGCACATCACCGAGTACTGGCCATCCAAGTTCCTGTGCCCATTTTGCAACTAACTCCCCTTCACTCGCTGTCATTCGCCCTGCAATCACAACGCCTTTTTTCTGACGCCAAAAATACCAATCCGCAACCAATGCGACGGAATGGGTTAATGGCTCAGTTAACCACGGGTGAGAAGAATTCCACCATTCTCCAAGTGTTTGCTGCCACTCATATTCCCCATCCATTTCACCATATAGTGGCTCTGCAAATGGACAATTAATATGAAAGCCACCATGGTGTAACTGGTTCATGCCATTATCAATCGCGGTGACCAACCATTTCGCTGAAATATCTTGCGTCGGCCGTGGCAACATTAATGATTGAGAGGGGTGAGACGCAAAAATATGTGTTTGCCGAATAGCTTGATTAGCACCGCAATCAATCAATTCTGGCGGTCTGTCAGCGGTAAGAAAAATCACCTTTTCCCCTGTTAAACCGGCTTCAATTAATGAAGGGTAAAGGTTTGCAACAGCTGTACCAGAGGTAACGATAACCCCTACAGGCTCATGACTGGCTTTTGCTAAACCTAGAGCTAGGTGCCCTAAACCACGCTCATCAAAATGCGTATGGCAATGCAATTTACCATGGTTAATCGCCGCAAGGGTCAAGGGTGTTGAGCGCGAACCAGGCGCAATACAGATGTGTTTCATTCCGTGGCGAGACAGTGCTTCGATAATCACTTCAGCCCAACGGAGGTTAAAAGCAGAATTCGACATAATATGCTCAGCAAATTATTAGTTATCAATTAGTTTAGACTGGCTGAAATAAATTTCTTGATCTCAGGACAATTTTTGATGAACTAATTGAAATAAAAAAGAAAATAACCATTTTTATTTTATGGTTTTTCGTTATTTTCAAATAAAGACTTTAGCCCAGCCGCTTTATTTTCAATTTCTATCCACTCTTGCTCTGGGTCTGAGCCACTGACAATACCAGCGCCTGAATATAATGAGACCTGTGCACCCTCTATTTGCGCACAACGTAGAGATACCGCGAATTCACTTTTATTTAAGCTCATAAAACCACCCGTTCCTGCATACCAGCCGCGAGAAAAAGGTTCATTTTTGGCTAAAAATTGCCGAGCGACTTTTCGTGGCAAACCACACACGGCAGCGGTAGGTTGGAGGCGTTGTAAACAATCGCTATCAGAAGGGGTGATTAGCGTTGCAACAATTGAACGATAAAGGTGTTGAATTTTTCTTAAACGAATAACTTTTGCTGAAGACACATCTACTCCAGTCACTGCCCCTTGCAATTGTTGACAAATATCATCAACAACCACTAAGTTTTCATGTTGGTTTTTTTTATCTTCCATCAACCATTTAGCGTACTCTGCTGCGACTGCATCATCAGGGTCATTAGCGACGGTTCCCGCTAAGGCCTCAGAATTTAATTGGCCATCTTGACGTAAATATAAACGCTCGGGGGTTGAAGAAATAAAACCAGAATGTGCGTTAAAGGCCATCATAAAATGGTAGCAATGATGATTCACTTGCTGGCTTTGTGCGAGAAACTCAGCAACCGCAATAGGCTTAGACAAGGTAAGTTTTGTTTTCCTTGCCATAACCACTTTTTCCATTTTCCCTGACTTCATATCATCAATAGCGCAATTTAATAAACGGCACCATTCATCATGAGTAGGAATATGTTCTTGCGCAGTAATATCCGCATTCAGTGCCAATGTCACTTGAGAAGCGGGTTTTAATTGCTGTAAAAGATGAATGGCATTTAAGCGATCTTCTTCACCTTCTATATTGATACTAACGTTAATCGTTGAACGTAATCGATGAATTTCAATACGAGGTAAAAAACAAAATGTTGCTTGACGTTTTATCTCGTCAGGGATCCCATCCCCGACGGCATTCCACCCATTAAGCCCCCATAGGCGCATTTCTGGTATATCAGGGTATTGCGATAAAAAAGCTTGAGCCTTATCTATCGAATCAAAAGATTTCACCATGCCAAGAGCACTACATTCTTCAGCTCCCGTCCGTTGATACCAGTAAAATTGAGGGTAGCTTTCTTGCACTGATAGCCATGAAAGACCAGGGAAAGCGGTTTGCGCATCCAATTGCCAAACAAAACGAATAAACTCTTGGTTTTTTAGTGTCAATGTAGACAAATGATCCAAAATTTCAGTTATCAGTTGATCAATTTTTTTATAGTTCACTTTAGATTCCCACTGCTACATCACACAAATTCACTACGCGTTATTATATAGCGCAAAACCATTTTTTAATACATTGATGACTAACAGTAAATGCTATGTCACCGGTTCAGCACTAAAAACAGATTATCTGCAATAAACAAATTGTTTTTAGTACATCACTATAATTATCGCTTATGCCCCAAATGACGATAGCCAAGAGAAATCACATCAAAACCAACCTTGTTACACGAATAGAGGTTCAGGTTGTTGATAGTATAGCTTATTATATATATTACACGTCATTCCATTCATTTAATTAATGGAAAATGTGATTTTATCCCCTTTCTTCTTTCCTCCCTCTCGAAATTGCTTCATTTTTATCCAAAAAGAATTCCATTTTGAAACATAGTTATATTTAAGCTGCAAACCTATATTCCATTACAATTCTATTTAGCCTTCAAAAGTAAAACCGCCGTAAATTTTAATTATCATCATATTGTTATGCGTTATTTAATTTATTATCACTATAGATGATTTCTAAATATATATAATAAAAAATAATATTTTAAACATGTATTGACTTGCTCAAAGTGCTATTTTTTAGCTCTGTTTTTCATTTTTTAGTATAAAACTTTCAGTCAATTTCTAGTAGGTTAACAAATATGAAATTTATATTTTCATTTACAATAAATAGGTAACTCAACCATACAATAGTGCTAATACAAATTAGTGTTCAATCCTTAACTTAATCAACATGGATTTTAAAATGAATACAAAAGAAAATTACGACAGAATTATTGAAAAAGAGCATATAGGCCATACAACCTTAGCTTTATTAACGAATCAAGATGCTCTTTCAACCCGCGAAGTCGGTATTTTTACATTAGACGATTTAATTAGCATACATCGCCATGTTTACTTCTCTCTTTCTTTGCCTTGGAAAAAAAATGATATTCTAAAATGGTTTGGTATTACCTCATCAACCACTTTACCAATAGATACAGACGAATTAATTAATACCATTATCAATATTCGAGATCATGCCAATACCTGGGATAATGTCGAGCAACATGTTAAAGAGCAATCTGTCAACCTATCTCTAGCTAGCCGAAACATTATACATACAGGAGGGCAGATTATTGAATATATAAACCATATGCCTATATTGAAAAGGGTATCAGACAGTTTGAATGATATTAATGAAAGTGAGTTAGATGAAATATTTTATCAAAGCGATGACCAACAAATAGCGACTGAACTAACTAATATCTTACAATTAATTAAAGATGATATTAAGGAGCAATCCATTAAGACAAGTAATATTAAAAATATCATTTCAGATTTTAGAGTACATATTACAGGTGGGTATCTATCTAATTATCAACACGTTGAATCATTATTGTTTAATATTAAAGGGTTATATAATCAACTTGAAACTACTGATAATGAAATTACAGATAGCTACTTACAAGAATTACTTAAAACGAAAAAGCAGGAACTACAGCAATTAGAACAAGAGTATTCACATTTTGTAAAACTCAGCTTCACCGGCTTAGCAGGTGGTGTCATCGGTCTCATTATTACTGGTAGTATTTTTGGCTCGAAAGCTGAAAAAATTCGAGCAAGAAAAAATGAAACATTAGCAGAAATAAAATCAATTAACGACCAAATTAACAAAGAAGAACTCATCAAAAAAGTTATCTTTGATATTCAAATTAACCTCCATAAAATCGATGGTTTCTTTAAAGATGCACGGTTAGCCGTTGACCATTTAGATTATATGTGGCTTGTCCTCCTAACTGAAATAACCCAATCAATCGAGGTTTTCAAAAAAATCAATAACGCTGATAAACTTATTAAATTCATTACTCATTTCAAACGAATTGTTACATCCTGGTATACCATTCAAGAATACTCTACACATTTAATAACGTTATTTGACCAAATTCAACCAAATAACACCCCCCCTCAATAAAAGGTACTCATATGCAAGATAAGCTTGATTTACCGATATTGCCCTCCATTGATATTTATCAGTTTAGGCATATGTCAAATGAAATTTCCGCATTTAATAAAAATATAATACATTATGACTTCATCATACACGGAAAGATACAAAAAATTGCAAGTAAGACTTTCAATATAAATGAAACAATCAGAAACTCGATACCGAAGCTAAAAATAAAATTAAATTATATTTTAAAAAGTGAATTAAATAGTGAAAATACAAATATACCTGACGGAATTTTAGTCACAAGCTTTATTGAGGATTTAATTGATTTTAAATTAGAGCTAGAAAGAATAATTACCAAATTCAGTTACACCACCGACTCTCTATCACTCATTCACGTGGAAGAAAGCAACCAACATAAACTACAGCAATACTCAGAACAAAAAGAACTCCTAGTCACATCCAAAAATAGCAAAATGCTAAAAATAAACGAAATCAATCAGCAACACTCCGTTATTACCGCAGCAGAAGATATCATCTTAAAATCTAAAATCACTGATTTCTTAAAAAAACATTTGTTGAATGATGAGTTAATTGACTCAATTGATATGCCAACAAATAAAAAGCAAATATTAAAGTCAGCCATTGCTTTTATTAAAAATTTATTATCAGTCATTGATGATGGTTTAGAATTTGCGCAACTTGTCGAGGTCAGGCTAGATTTAGGAAACCAAATTTTAGAATTAAAGGAAGAAGTTAATCACATTGATAAAACAATATTTAAGCTTTCTCAACTCATGCTCTTATCAGAACAAATCACCGCTATAGATTCACATAAATTATCAATTATTACTCAGATAGGCCTCATTAAGAATTATTGGTGGGAATGGTGCCATTTTATTAATGAAAAATCGTCTGAAAAAACAGTGAATATTCAAAAGATCAATACCGCAAGCCAAGTACTAATGTCTTTTTTAGATGATATGGAATACCAATATCAGCGTCAGTTACCTGATTAAAAAAAACCGGCTACTCAAAAGTAGCCGGTTTATCAACTATAGGAAATTTTAGCCTATTAGTTAATCACAGCAAGTGCTGTTGATGTCATATCAATAAGAGGTTGTGGCCATACACCAAAGACAATAACCGCAATGGCGCAAATAACAGCAACAACGGTCCCTAACGTTGCTTTTTCAGGGCCTGTATAACGTTCTGCATGTTCTGCATCGCGGCTATATAGGCTAGCCATAAAGCTTAGGTAGTAATATAAACCAATTGCACTACCAACCACTACAGTTCCTGTTAACCACCATAACTCTGCATTCACCGCGGATGCAATCACATAGAATTTACCAATAAATCCTAATGTAATTGGAATACCTGCCAGCGACAGCATCATCACAGTCATTACCGTTGCTAGAACGGGTTTATGCCAGAACAGCCCACGGAATGCACTGAAATCATCCTGGTCATCACCACGATAAGGACTGGAAACGATACTCACAACACCAAATGCGCCTAAGCTTGCAAACAAGTAACCCACTAAGTAGATTGCGATAGTCACTTGTGACGCTACTGGGTCGATACGTAACGCAACAAGGGCAACGAGTAAATAACCCATATGCGAGATAGATGAGTAACCCAGCAAGCGTTTTGCGCTTTTTTGTGTGATAGCCAGTAAGTTACCAAACAAGATAGATGCTATGGCAATCACTGAAATCACAATCGCTAACGTATTGCTGTTGGCAATTGGTGCTTCCAAAAAGATACGCACTAATACGGCAAAGATAGCGATTTTACTACCCGTTGCTAAGAAAGCTGATACAGGTGCAGGCGCACCTTGATAAACGTCTGGTGTCCACAGTTGGAATGGAAACAGTGACAGTTTAAAGCCAAAACCAACAATGAGCATACCGAAACCAATCATCACTAATGGGGCGTGAATTTGGTTATCAGAAAGACTTTGACCAACAGCTGCGAAGCTTAAGCTACCCGATTCCGCATACAGTAACGCAATTCCGAATAACAGGAATGAAGACGCTGCTGCAGATAACAGCATGTACTTGATCCCAGCTTCTAATGTGCGACTGCGCTCAAAGGTATAGGCAACTAAGCCAAACAGTGGCAATGAAATCAGCTCAATACCGATAAACATCGACGCCATATGGTTTGACATAGATAACAGCACACCACCTGCCACCGCGATAGCAACTAACAAGTGGAATTCATCTCTATTGTCGCCAAAACCTTCCAGCCAGTGGTAGGCAAAGATGCTGGTACCGATACCTGCAATCAGGACTAATGCACTATAGAACAGCGCAAAGCCATCAACACGGATAAGCGAAGTCACATCCATTAGATAGCCGTCGGCTACCCAAATCAGTGAAAGCAACGCAATAACAAAGCCAGATACTGTCAGCGCGGCACTGGTAAGGTGATCGCGTCGCCACGCAATGGACAGCATCACAACCACCGCCGTCAACCCGACGATCATCAGTGGTAGTATTGCGATCAGTTCTTGAGGAGTTATTGTCATGGCGAATTACAGCCCTAATGTTGTAAGTGAAGCAGAATACAGGTTATGCAATGTTTCCATCGAACCAATTGAGGTATCTAAAATTGGTTGTGGGTAGAAACCGATAATAACCAGTAAAGCAGCCAGAGCCAGCAGCACACCAAATTCACGTGCCGTTAACCCTTTCATTTCTTTTTCAGACTTAGGTGTACCGTAGTAGGTCTGTTGCATCATCCACAGTGAGTAGATAGACGCAAACACCACACCAAAGACCATAATACAAGTCACTAACGTGAATTGGCTGAAGCTGCCAAACAGGATCATAAATTCACCAATGAAGTTACCTGTACCTGGCATTCCTAGCGTTGCCGCAGCAAAGAACAGGGACATTCCTGGTAACCATTTAATGCGTTTCCATAATCCACCCATCATACGCATATCACGCGTTTGCGTACGTTCATACAGTTGACCACTAATGATAATCAGTGCCGCACCAGACAAACCATTGGTGATCATTTGAACTACAGCACCTTGGTAGGCCAAGGTTGAACCCGCGTAAATAGCGACTGTCACAAAGCCCATATGGGATAAGCTACTGTACGCTGCAAGACGTTTGATATCCGTTTGTTTGAACGCCAACCATGCACCGTAGAAGATACTGATCACACCCAGCGTCATCGCCACTGGCGTGAACTGGATAGAGGCTTCAGGGAACAGAGGCAAAGTAAAGCGTAACAGGCCGTATGCTGCGGTTTTTAGCATGATACCGGAGATATCCACGGAACCCGCTGTAGGCGACTGTTCTTGGGTATCTGCCATCCAACCATGGAAAGGAACCAATGGCATTTTAACGGCAAAGGCGATAAAGAAGCCTAACATCAACATAAACGCAACGTTACTAGACAGCTCTGCGCCTAACAGTTGGTTATAATCGAATGTTAATACGCCTGAAGTATTGTAATTCGCTAGTGCCAATCCAATGATGGAAACCAACATGATCAAGCCACTTGCTTGCGTATAGATAAAGAACTTAGTCGCGGCTTTGATATGTTGTCTGTTTTCTGACCCTTTGTGCCCCCAATTGGCAATCAGGAAGTACATTGGGATCAGCATCATCTCCCAGAAGAAGAAGAATAAGAACAAGTCAACCGCGGTGAAAATCCCCATCACACCTGTGATAATCCACAGCAGGTTAAAGTGATACGCACCTTGGTTCTTCTGGTTTTCACTCCAAGAGCTCAGAATCGAGAAAGCCCCCATGATAGCCGTTAATACGACCATCAGCAGTGATAAACCGTCAATAGCTAAATGAAAGTCAATTCCCAGTGACGGGATCCACGGCATAAAGAAAACAGATTGCCATTGTGGAATCCCTTGTGGATTAACAAGAGAGTAATTCCCTTCTAACCACAATTGCACGGAGAGTATTAATGTTATTCCCATCGTCGCCAGTGCAATCCAGCGCGGTGCGCGATGACTGAACCGGTCAGCCTGCCAGCTTAGCAGGCCTCCGATGAAGGGAATGAGTATTAGCCAGGGTAATAGCATGGCGCAATGTGTCCCTTAATTAAACCAAAAGCAGCAGAGCAAGAATCAGCACTGCACCCAGCCCCAACGAGGCAACATACCAACGGATTTGGCCGTTTTCACTCACTGCAAGCCCTTTATTTGCCCAACGTGAAAGATGTGCAGGGATATTCATCAGAGAGTTAATCGGATCGCTTTCCAGTAGCCATGCAATACCTTTAAACGGTTTTACAAAGACTACGTCATACAGCCAGTCGAAGCCCCACGCTTGGTACCACCATGCGCTGAAGAAACGACCCACCGCAGTTTTCGCGATAGCATCGACTATTGAACGTCTAAACAGGTAGAGGAATACCGCAATTAATAGACCAGCGATAGCAAACCCGCCAGAAATCGCTTCGAGTAAGACTTTACCGTCTTCACTGCCAGCCGCTTCTGCAGGGAATACCCCTTCGAGTGGTTGGTGGATTAATGCACCAACAAACGTTGCAAGGATAGCCAAAATGCCCAGTGGTAATGTGTGAGTGATGCCTTTAACCTTATGCGCTTTGATTTTTGCTTCACCGTGGAACACGATGAAAATCATACGGAAGGTATAAATTGCGGTCATTAATGCACCGAGGATACCTGCCCACAACAATACAGTTTGTCCATCAAGCTGCGCTCCCCACAAAATGGCATCTTTACTGTAGAAACCAGCAGTAAACAATGGCAATGCTGCCAGTGCGCTTCCGCCAATCAACATCACAGCGTAGATAAATGGAATTTGCTTACGCAATCCGCCCATTTTGAAGATATTTTGCTCGTGGTGGCATGCCAAAATGACCGAACCTGCTGACAGGAACAACAGTGCTTTAAAGAAAGCGTGCGTCATCAGGTGGAAAATCGCAGCATCCCAAGCTTGCACACCGAGAGCCAAAAACATATAACCGATTTGGCTCATCGTGGAATAAGCAAGCACGCGCTTGATATCGGTTTGAACCAGTGCAGCAAACCCTGCCAGTACTAATGTCACTGCGCCCACAACGCCAACTAGATGTAAAACTTCTGGCGCTAATAAGAACAGAACGTGGGTACGAGCCACTAAGTACACACCGGCCGTTACCATGGTTGCGGCGTGGATCAATGCTGAAACTGGCGTTGGACCCGCCATCGCATCTGCCAACCACGTTTGCAATGGTAACTGTGCTGATTTACCGACTGCGCCACCTAATAACATTAAGGTTGCCCAATTGATCGCACTCGAACCTTCAGCAAATTTCTGAGGTGCTAACACCGCCATTTCGCTGAAATTCAATGTGCCGAGCTCATTCCACAGGATAAACATACCAATGGCGAGGAATACATCACCGATACGCGTGACAAAGAACGCTTTCATTGCGGCTTTACCGTTTTCTGGATTGGTATAATAGAAACCAATCAACAGGTAACTGCACAGCCCTACCCCTTCCCAACCGAGATACATCAGCATCATATTATCAGCGAGGACTAAGACCACCATACTCGCGATAAACAGGTTAGTGTAAGCGAAGAAACGTGAGTAACCTTCCTCACCACGCATATACCAAGAAGCGTATACATGAATAAGGAAGCCCACACCCGTTACCACACCTAACATGGTCAGAGATAGACCATCTAACATTAGGGTGAATGGGATATTAAAGGTACCGACAGACATCCAAGTCCACAGAGGTTGGATGAACACGCTACCAGCGTCTTGAGCTAAAAATTCATTGCCAGCATAGAATGCGACGATGGCCGCTAAGCCGACCGACCCCGCACCAATAATGGCCGAAACGTTTTCTGACCAGCGTCCACGGGAGAAGGCTAACAACACCGACCCCAGTAAAGGCAACAGAATAGTTAAATAGAGTAGGTTCATCCGCGCATCTCACTGACTTTATCAATATTCAGGTTCTGACGATGACGATGGAGTTGCAGTAACAACGCCAATCCAATACTCGCCTCCGCTGCAGCCAATGTAATTGCCAATATATACATAATTTGGCCGTCTGGCTGCCCCCAAAAACTCCCTGCAACCACAAATGCCAGTGCAGTTGAGTTAATCATGATTTCCAGTCCGATCAGCATGAAAAGCAGATTGCGGCGAATAACAAGGCAGCTAAGCCCCATCACAAATAAAATCGCCGCTAAAATCAGACCATGTTCTAGAGGTATCATTTTTGCTCCTCCGCCTTCGCGATACTGACAAGATCAGCACCGTTTTCTTTACGGTCACGTCCAACGTGGAATGCGACAACTAAACCAGCTAGTAGTAACAGTGACGCCAATTCGACAGCCAGAACGTAAGGCCCGAACAAGCTAATACCCACTTCTTTCGCCCCAATGATGGTGCCCTCAATGCCTTCTTGATATGACAATGAGGTGATGCCGTAAACTAAGATAGCCAATAAAACTGCGGATAACACAGCAGGACCAATCCAGTTTTTCGGCGTCAACCAAGCGCGCTCTTGTTCTTGAACAGAACGTCCTAGGTTGAGCATCATCACGACGAACACGAACAGGACCATGATGGCACCTGCATAAACGATGATTTCCAACGCTCCAGCAAAATACGCGCCGAGGGAGAAAAACACCATTGACAGAGCCAGCAGAGAAACAACCAGATACAACAGTGCATGCACCGGATTTGTATTCGTTATCACCCTTAAAGTTGCTAAAATGGCAACTAGACCGGCGATATAAAATGTAAATTCCATGAATATCGCTCCTTATGGCAACAGGTCTTTGACGTTGATAGGTTTCGCTTCGTTATCCGCTTCACCTTTGTCTTTACCTGCAATCGCCATACCTGATTTACGGTAAAAGTTATAATCAGGATATTTACCCGGACCTGAAATCAACAGGTCATTTTTCTCGTAAACCAGATCCTGACGTCTCCAATCGGCCATTTCAAAATCAGGTGTTAATTGGATTGCCGTGGTAGGGCAAGCCTCTTCACACAGACCACAGAAAATACAGCGCGAAAAGTTAACGCGGAAAAATTCAGGGTACCAGCGGCCATCTTCGTGTTCAGCTTTTTGCAGTGAGATACAACCCACAGGGCAAGCTACCGCACACAAGTTACATGCAACACAACGCTCTTCACCGTCTGGATCGCGCGTCAACACGATACGACCACGGTAACGGGGTGGCAGATAAACCGGCTCTTCTGGATACATTTGCGTTTCGCGTTTATCGAACGCATGTAGGCCGACCATCCAAATACTACGTACTTGGGTGGCGAAACCGACCAATAACTCTTTCAATGTCATGGTTCAATCACCCCTTACTGAGCGTTGTATAAAATCACTGCTGCAGTACCCAGCAGATTAAGCAGTGTCAGCGGCAGGCAAATTTTCCAACCGAAAGACATCACTTGGTCATAACGTGGACGCGGTAAAGAGGCACGGATCAAGATAAACATCATCATGAAAAAGCCAGTTTTGATAGCAAACCACAAGAATGACGGCAGGAATGGACCATGCCAGCCACCAAAGAACAGCGTCACAATCAGTGCAGAAACCGTTACGATACCGATATACTCACCAACGAAGAACAGACCGAACTTCATCCCTGAGTATTCAACGTGGTAACCATCCGCAATCTCTTGTTCTGCTTCTGGTTGGTCAAACGGGTGACGGTGACATACCGCAACGCCCGCTATCGCAAAAGTCACAAAACCAAAGAATTGAGGAATAATATTCCACATGCCTTCTTGGGAGTTCACAATATCAATCAGGTTGAATGAACCTGCTTGTGCAACCACACCCATTAAAGAAAGGCCTAAGAATACTTCGTAACTCACGGTTTGTGCTGACGCACGCATCGCACCTAATAATGAGTATTTGTTATTACTTGACCAACCTGCGAATAACACCGCGTAGACCGCCAGACCCGCCATCATTAGGAAGAATAAAATCCCAATATTCAGGTCTGCAACGTGCCATGTTGGGCTAACAGGGACGATAGCAAATGCAAGGAACAATGAACAAAATGCGATAACTGGTGCTAGCGTAAAGATTTTCTTATCCGCGAACTGTGGGATCCAGTCTTCTTTAAACAGCATTTTGAACATGTCGGCGATTAACTGGCCCATCCCAAACGGGCCAACGCGGTTTGGACCATAACGGTTCTGGAACAGACCGAGAATACGGCGCTCTCCCAGACTCATGTATGCCCCACAAGTCACAACAACCAATAAAATGACGACAGATTTAAGGATGGAAATTAATACTTCCATCACTTCAGGAGAAATCCAATCCATCATGCTCCCCTCCGCAGATTATTGACTGACACGCCAGCCATTGACGGTGCGATACCTGGCATTCCTAGCGGTAAGCCAATTTGACCGGTAGACAGGTGATTACTGAGGCGAACAGTCAAGTTAAACGCTTGACCTGCATGGCTAAACTCAGCTTTAGCACCCGCTGACAGCCCCAGTGCCGCAGCATCTTGCGTGTTCAGCATGATATAAGGCTCAGGCATACGCTCTTGGATCACCTCTGAACGCTGTGACATTTCATCACTGCCAAACAGGTGGTAATAAGGTGCGACGACCCACTGCGCTTCGCTAGCTTGATAAGCCGCTGGAATTTCAGTGAAGTAAGCCAATTTGCTCTCTGTTGAATTGAACAAACGGATACCCGGGTCACCAAATAACAGGTGCCCCCCCACTTCGGCTTGGAATTTATTCCATGCTTGCGGTGAGTTCCAACCTGGTGCCCATGCAAATGGAATTTGCTGGCGCGGTGCGGTTGGGCTGTTGTTCCCTTCCATTGAGAAAGCAAATGGAGAGTCAATATCTTGCGGTTGACGAGGTTCATGGACAGATTGATTTGCTAGCATCGCTGTACGGCCACTGTAACGATGTGGTTCACGCGCCAGTTTTTGACCACGAATACGGAAAGACGCTTTTGGTGCGGCATCAACCATACCTGAGAATTGTGGCATTGCGGCAACACAATCAGCGATAACGTGATCAAGTTGAGACCAATCCGCATCACGCTCTTGCGCTTCAGTTTGTAGTGAATGCATCCAGCGCCAGCTTTCGTTCATCACGATAGCTTTATCGTAATACGTTGGGTCGAAGACTTGGAAGAAACGCTGTGCACGACCTTCTTGGTTAATCAACGTACCGTCTGCTTCAGCAAAACTTGCTGCTGGCAGAACTAATGTTGCTTTATCCATGATGTCGGTTTGCTGATGATCCGCTACAATCAAGTGGCTCAATTTCGCTAATGCGCTATTGACTGCATCCACGCTGCTGTGACGGTACAGGTCGTTTTCGATAACAATAGCCACATCCGCTTCGTTCGCTTCTATGCGAGCTAAAGCGCTGTCTAATGGCTGTGCATTCATCATTGCCAGACCGAAACTATTTGCATGAGACGCTAAGTAAGATAACCCAACGTTCGCGCCTTTCGCTTTCAGTGCAAATGCCACGTTAGCGGCCGCTTGGATCATTGCCTCGCTGGCACTATGGCTACCACTGATAATTAATGGTTTTTTCGCACCCGCTAAGGCCTGAGCAATGGTTTCCACTTTGGCTTTTAAGTCTGCGGGTAAATCATTCACCGCAGGGGCTTCGCCATTAATCATATTGGCGATAGCAAAACCGAAGCGCGCTTGGTCAGCCACTGGAGCACGGTAATTGAAGGCAGCCACATCGTCTAAACGAGTGTCATCAACATTGGTAATAAACAGCGGATATTTTGCGTGTTGACCAATATTCATGATTGCCGCGATTTGCCAGTCAGCCACTTTTTGCGCTGCCGCCATCTCACGAGCTTTACCTTTCACCGCTTGGCGTACAGATAACGCCATACGTGCACCTGTCTGAGTTAAATCTTCACCCAGTACCAGTACCGCATCATAGCCTTCTACTTCACGCAGTGTTGGCGTATAGATACCGCCGTTTTGCAGAATATTTTGCATTAATGCTAAACGACGCTGCTCTCCCGCAGAAATACCGGAATAGAAGTTTTCTGCTCCAACTAATGCGCGTAATGCATAGTTGCTTTCAACGCTAGCGCGTGGAGAACCGATACCAATCACTTTTTTCGCTTGATTGATAATTTGCGCACCACTTTGCATCGCTTCGATAGCCGAAATCACGTTCTTAACGCCATTTTTATTGAGTACGGCTTGGCGAGGACGGTCTTTACGGTTGACGTAACCATAACCAAAGCGACCACGGTCACACAGGAAATAGTGGTTTACCGAGCCGTTATAACGGTTTTCGATGCGACGGATTTCACCATAACGCTCACCAGGGCTAGTGTTACAACCGATACTGCACTGTTGGCAGATACCGGGTGCAAACTGCATATCCCATTTACGGTTATAGCGCTCAGAGTGGGTTTTATCGGTGAATACCCCGGTTGGACAAACTTCAACTAAGTTACCGGAGAACTCACTTTCCAGCGTACCGTCTTCAGTACGACCGAAATACACATAGTTATGTGCCCCATAAACCCCTAAATCCGTGCCATCTGCGTAATCTTTGTAGTAACGAACACAGCGATAACACGCAATACAACGGTTCATTTCATGACTAATAAATGGACCAAGGTCTTGGTTAATGTGAGTCCGTTTCGTAAAACGATATTTACGCATGTTATGACCGGTCATTACCGTCATATCTTGTAGGTGACAGTTCCCCCCTTCCTCACAGACTGGGCAGTCATGAGGGTGGTTGGTCATCAGCCATTCCACGACACTTTCACGGAATTGTTTGGCTTCTTCATCATCAATTGAGATGTAGGTACCTTCCGTTGCGGGTGTCATACAAGACATTACTAGGCGACCGCGTGTGTCATCTGCGTTCTGATACTGCTTAACCGCACACTGGCGGCAAGCGCCAACGCTTCCCAGCGCCGGATGCCAGCAAAAATAAGGAATATCTAGCCCGAGAGAAAGACAGGCTTGTAACAGGTTTTCAGACCCGTTTACGTCATATTCTTTGCCGTCTACATATATTGTAGCCATAGTCAGCATGCTTCCCAAAGGCCCGCATAAAGCAGGCGTTAATCAAAAATACGTTCTTCGTGAAAAATCTCTTTAGCGGTTGCTCAATCGCTAAATAATTACCAACGCTGCTTCAGCAGGTTGGGTTGGATACCCGCAATCTGCACAATGTTACGCAGATCTTTTTGCGAAATACCCGCTTCGAATTCATCACGGAAATATTTGATGGCACTTTGTAGCGGTTCGACCGCACCCGGTGCGTGAGCGCAGAAAGTTTTACCCGGTCCTAAGAAACGGCACAGCTGCTCTAGGGTTTCAATATCCCCCGGCTGCCCTTCTCCTTTTTCCAGCGCTTGTAAAATTTTCACACTCCATGGCAAACCATCACGGCACGGCGTACACCAACCACAGGATTCACGAGCAAAGAAGGTTTCTAAGTTACGCACTAAAGAAACCATGTTGATTTCATGATCAACCGCCATCGCCAATGCAGTACCAAGACGGCTTCCTGCTTTGGCAATATTTTCGAAATCCATTGGTAAGTCGAGGTGGTCGTTGGTTAGGAAGTCTGTCCCTGCTCCACCCGGCTGCCATGCTTTTAATTTCAGTCCATCACGCATACCACCTGCGTAATCTTCCAAAACTTCACGTGCCGTTGTACCAAATGGCAATTCCCACAGACCCGGGTTTTTCACACGGCCAGAGAAGCCCATTAATTTAGTACCCGCGTCTTTACTCTTACCGGCGCTTAAATCGATATACCATTGGTCTCCGTGCTCTAAAATGGCAGGCACGTTACAAATGGTTTCGACGTTATTAACGCAAGTTGGCTTACCCCAAGCACCTGATGTTGCAGGGAATGGTGGTTTAGAACGTGGGTTAGCACGGCGGCCTTCTAAAGAGTTAATCAGTGCGGTTTCTTCACCGCAGATATAACGCCCAGCGCCGGTGTGGACAAACAGTTCAAAATCGAAACCCGAACCGAGGATATTTTTTCCTAATAAACCCGCCGCTTTCGCTTCTTCGATGGCACGGCGTAGGTTTTGCGCGGCTTCAACATACTCACCCCGTAAGAAGATATAACCACGGTAGGCCTTAAGTGCATAAGCGCCCGTGATCATCCCTTCAACTAACAAGTGAGGGAGTTGCTCCATCAATAAACGGTCTTTATAGGTGCCCGGTTCCATTTCATCCGCATTACATAAAAAGTAACGCAGTTTCATGTTTTCGTCTTTTGGCATCAGGCTCCATTTCAGACCCGTTGAGAAGCCCGCTCCACCTCGCCCTTTCAGGCCAGCGTCTTTTACGAGATTCACAACTTCATCCGGTGCCATGCCTTTGAGCGCGCGCTCAAGACCTTTGTATCCGTTTTTACTGCGATACTCATCTAACCAAACAGGCTGATTGTCATCACGCAAACGCCATGTTAGAGGATGAGTTTCAGCAGTACGGATCACTGGATTAACAGAATTTGTCATGGATACTGCTCCAGTAATTTTTGAATATTTTCAGGCTGCACGTAGCTGTGAGTGTCATCATCGATCATCATCGTTGGACCCTTGTCACAGTTACCTAGGCAACAGGTCGGCAGCAATGTAAAGCGGCCATCAGCTGTTGTTTGACCAGGGCGAATATTAAGCTGTTTAATGATTTCAGCTTCTAAGCCCTGATAACCTGTAATATGGCAAACAACACTGTCGCAATAGCGAATAATGTGGCGACCCACTGGTTGGCGGAAGATTTGGCTATAGAATGTCGCCACCCCTTCAACATCACTGGCTGGGATGCCTAAGACGTCAGCGATAGCATGGATCGCACCATCTTCAACCCAACCGCGGTTTTTTTGCACAATTTTCAGTGCTTCAATTGAGGCAGCACGTGCGTCTTCGTAATGGTGTTTCTCACCTTCAATCTCTTCACGCTCTTTCTCTGTTAAGACAAAGCCATGATTGACTTGCGGTTCAAACACATTCACGACATTGAGCTCGTTGTGCTTCTCATTTTCGTTATGTTCATTATGCATGGTTAGCGATCCACATCCGACATTACAAAATCGATACTACCCAGATAGACGATTAAGTCTGAAACTAAACTACCTCTGATCACGGCAGGAATTTGCTGCAAGTGAGCGTAGCTTGGCGTACGAATACGCGTACGGTAGCTCATTGTGCTGCCATCACTGGTTAAGTAGTAGCTGTTGATACCTTTCGTCGCTTCAACCATCTGGAATGACTCATTTGCTGGCATCACCGGCCCCCAAGACACTTGTAAGAAGTGGTTGATCAGGGTTTCGATATGCTGCAACGTGCGCTCTTTTGGTGGCGGAGTTGTCAATGGATGGTCAGCTTTGAAAGGACCTTCTGGCATATTCTTATAGCATTGCTCAAGAATACGAATACTCTGGCGCATCTCTTCTACTTTGATCATCACACGGTCATAACAGTCACCGTTGTGAGCGATAGGAATATCGAACTCAAAGTTTTCATAACCTGAATATGGACGCCATTTACGCACGTCAAAATCAACGCCTGTTGCACGTAATCCAGCCCCTGTTACACCCCATGCCAGCGCCTCTTCTTTAGAGTACATTGCTGTCCCAATAGAGCGACCTTTTAAGATGGAGTTTTTCAGTGCAGAAGTCACATAAGACTCTAAACGTTTTGGCAACCAGTCTAATAACTCACGCAGCAGTTTTTCCCAACCACGCGGTAAGTCGTGCGCAACACCACCGATACGGAACCATGCAGGGTGCATACGGAAACCGGTAATCGCTTCAATCACGTTGTAGACTTTTTGACGGTCGGTAAACGCAAAGAAGACAGGGGTCATCGCACCAACGTCTTGGATATAGGTACTGATGTACAGTAAGTGGCTGTTAATGCGGAATAACTCAGACAGCATGACACGAATGGTTTTCACGCGATCCGGCACTTCAATGCCAGCCAGTTTTTCAACGGCCAACACATATGGCATTTCATTCACACAACCGCCGAGGTACTCGATACGGTCAGTGTAAGGAATGTAGCTATGCCATGACTGGCGTTCACCCATTTTTTCAGCACCACGGTGGTGGTAGCCAATGTCAGGTACGCAGTCAATAATTTCTTCACCATCCAGTTGTAATACGATACGAAACGCACCGTGTGAGGATGGGTGGTTTGGCCCCAAGTTTAGGAACATGAAATCTTCGTTTTCATTTCCACGTGCCATGCCCCACTCTTCTGGTTTGAAAGTCAAGGCTTCCATTTCCAGATCTTGTTTCTGCTTAGTCAGAACAAAAGGGTCAAACTCAGTCGCACGCGCAGGATAATCCTTACGCAGTGGGTGACCTTCCCAGCTTGGTGACATTAAAAGGCGACGTAAATTTGGGTGACCTTGGAACGTTATACCGAACATATCCCACACTTCACGCTCATGCCAATTCGCATTCGGGAACAGGGAAACAATAGACGGCACGTTTAAGTCTTTCTCATTAAGAGCGACTTTTAACATGATATCGCGGTTACGATCGATAGAGATGAGGTGGTAGAAAACACTAAAGTCTGCTTCTGGCAGACCTTGACGGTGAATTCGTTGACGTTCATCTACCCCATGTAAGTCAAATAACATGACATACGGTTTTGGTAATTTCTTTAGGAAATCGACCACTTCCAGTAACTGTTCACGACGCACCCAAAGCACTGGCATACCAGTGCGAGTTGCTTGAACAGAAAAGGCATCCGGCCCAAATTGATTGCGCAGTTCCAGAAGCACAGGGTCGTTTAAGTGATCCTGTGTCTGCCATCCTGGCTGGTTACTACTCGCTTGCGCTATCTGATCTGTCATCATTCTTCACCATAACGCTTGATCAGGTTTATTATTTCGCAACAACATTGCTCTGTTACGCTGTATGGCTTTAAGCCTTAAATTTCGTCTGGTGTACGCAGGTTTGTCACTGCAATACGTTCACCGTGCTTTCTTTCTCTTTCTGATTGCATATTGGCACGGTAAACCCCTTGGTCTCCAACAACCCAAGACAGCGGTCGACGCTCTTTACCGATAGATTCTTGCAACAGAAGCAGAGCCTGCATATAGGCTTCTGGACGCGGTGGGCAACCTGGGATATACACATCCACAGGAATAAATTTATCGACGCCTTGTACAACAGAGTAAATGTCATACATACCACCAGAGTTGGCACATGAACCCATGGAAATAACCCATTTTGGTTCAAGCATTTGGTCATACAGACGTTGAATAACAGGTGCCATTTTTGTGAAACAAGTACCTGCTACTACCATGAAATCGGCTTGACGAGGTGAAGCACGCAGTACTTCTGCACCAAAGCGGGCAACGTCATGAACAGCCGTGAACGAAGTCACCATTTCTACATAGCAACATGAAAGACCAAAGTTATATGGCCATAGAGAGTTTTTGCGCCCCCAATTAACCACATCGTGAAGTGCATGAGAAAGTTTTCCCATGTAAACACTGTTTTCAACTTGCTGCTCCAGTGGATCGGTAACGATTTCCTGAGTTTGCAGTGGGTAACGGTCGTTCTCACCGTTCGGATCTATGCGGGTGAGCGTATAATCCATTGTATAATGCCTCGCTTTTTACTGCGGATGACGATTGCTGATTTTAATAACTTCACTAGGATGCTTTACTTTTCCGCGGGAACGGACTGGAGTCCAATCCAATGCCCCAACGCGGACGAGGTAAAACAGTCCCGCCAACAATACCAAAATAAAGATCGCGGCTTCGATGAAACCTACCCAACCGGCTTCGCGGATGGCGACTGACCATGCAAATAAGAACATGGCTTCAACATCGAAGATAACGAAAAACATGGCAACTAAGTAAAACTTAGCAGACATGCGGAGACGTGCACTACCGACCGAGTCGATACCTGACTCATAAGGAACATGTTTTGTTCTGGCTTTGGCGCGGCTACCTAGAAAGTGACCTGCGACCAACATGAAAGCACAAAGACCGATAGTGCCGATAAGGAATATCGCAAACGCCCAGTTATGGGCTAACGCTAGGATTGATGTAGACATACTCGTTGCTTACTCATTACTTATGGTGTGTTAGCTGCTCTTTTTTACATCACGGCAGTATTGCACCACAATTGCCCAGTTAATCGAGAAGAAAGACCAAAATTGATCACAAACTAAAATATCACCAAACTTAAATCAGCCTGTTGACTGCGTTTGGTTTGTCCTCTCTCATTACAATTTATTTCACTTAAACTAAGTAAAATAACCCGTATTTGTTACAAAAACTTCACACTTCGAAAACAACAGAACAACAAAAAGTACTCATAATCTGCTAAAACGTGTCAGTGTAATGATACTCAAGTAAACACGCAAACTAGTTTAACTGATTATTCGTTTTTACTACACCATTATCTCAGGAAAAACCTGTCTTAACAGATGAAAAATTGCTCTTTTTATTTGATCTAACGCACACTTTTATTGAAAAAGTACTCAATTTGTTTACATAGCATTCAATTTAACTTTAAGTCTTTGTAACTCTTTTTAACGCATTACTTCAAGTAACTAACTGACATTACAGCGCTATTTTATCTATTCAATAAAAAAACATTGTTAATAACATAACAAATTGTTAACCAAACAATGAAATTCAGGTTATGCCAGCTACATCACAATTATTTCATGGTCTTTCTTATTTAACCATACTTATTAAGTGGTTATTTGCTTTTTTTATGAGCGGAAATTAATAAAAAATCGATAAATTTGAACTCGATATCCTACTAAGGATATCACTGGACATTATTTAAACATGCATAAAAACAAATTTCTCGATACCGTTTCCCAATATTGAAAATTGAGTTCCACTGCATGAAATAATCGTTTCAGTTATTACCAACGAATCCGTTAAACTGTTATCTAACAACTTAACCTACCCGTGCGTTAACCATTTAACCAAAAATAGCTATCTCAGTCGCCACACGAGCCTTCTTTAGATTGCGATTAACACATTGATTTTATTTGTACACAGCCAATAACACATTGATCACAAACAAGTGATTCAGTAATAAACTAACAAAAATGATATAAAAAAACGGCAATCCCAAGATAATTGGAATTACCGCCAGTACAATAAATCGATTAGATATTGCGATTAAAGCAACCAGATGAATCGATTAACTTAATTACTTTCCTCGTTGCTATCCATCAACTCACTTGCTGAGGCTGCCACATAAGGAATTTTTTTGTTTTCAATCGCACCGAATACCGTCAGAACAAAATCTTTTTGTTCGTCTGCGTTTTTATATAACCAATACTGAATATCAGGTAAACGTGGTAACCCATCAGCTTCATTCAAAATACGTAAATCTGCATTTTGCATTTCCATTGGCCTTGCAGTTACCCCTACTTCCGCATTAACTGCTGCACGAACAGCAGGCAGAGAAGCCGCTTCATAAGCAACATGCCATGACAAACCTGCATCATCAAGGGCACTAGTACAAAGTTTACGATATGGGTTAGTTTCATCCATAACAACTAATGGGATCGGCTCATTCGGACGCAATTGAAAATCGGGTGCGCTATGCCACAAAACAGGCACGGTTCTTAAAGCCGTTTTAGGATGGTGGCTAATTCTTGCCGTTGTTAATGCAAGATCTATCTCATGGTTATCAAGCATTGACTCAATAAACTGAGCTCGTTTAATGCGTACTTCAATTGCAATTCTTGGATAGACAGACGCGATACGATTAAGCAAGAAAGGTAATAGGATATCGACGGTGTCATCAGATGCACCGATGCGCAATTCACCATCAGCGTCATTATAAGTTAATGATGCCGTTGCATCGTCATTGGCGCGCAATATTTGCCTTGCGTAGCCAAGTAATTGCAATCCATGTGCGGTAAGCAGTTTATTTCGTCCATGACGAGCAAAAAGCTCACGACCGACTAATTGTTCTAAACGTTGCATTTGCTGGCTCACAGCAGATTGTGTTCGACAAACGGCTGCAGCTGCAGCTGCAAATGTATTAAGATCTGCGACAGCAACGAAAGTACGTAGCAAATCAAGATCTAGGTTCATGATGGGACGATTGGAATTTATCATCGTTCATTCTCTTATATAATTTTATGTTACCTGGTGTTTCTGCTCTCCTCCATGAGAATCAGCGAGTTTATAGCGACTACTAAGCGAGTGCATTTCTAATCCATAGATCTGCAATAACTTCTAATTATTTTACTTTTCCACCCTGCTCATCATTTATAATTGATAGAGCACGTGTGCAAATAGCATACTTCCAAAAATCAAATAATTTTAATAAAAAGGGGATGTTTTCCTAAAAAACAAACTAACAAAGCGCTTTCTAGAACACGCTTAAATAGTAACATATTTAATGTAATCACAATTATTTTAATGTAAGCACATTATAAAATTCGTTTCACTATTTACCTATAGTTATATATATCAATTAGTTACAATTTTAAGTAACACTTTTTGTTAATAAAAATGACTCGAAACAATCAATATTACTAACAAAATCACACTAATTATTATAAAAAAAGGCTATTACAGCAAAAAAATCATGTCTATTTTAATGATTCAATGCTTAATATTACATTTTGATACAAATTTTCCTTTTTCCTCTGTTTTTCTGCTTTTTTACTTTTTATACTCCAAAACATCAATAAATGTTAAAATTATAATCCAGACAATGCTATATTTTAGGAATATACAACTAACTTAAACTATATAATAAGATACCAAACATTACATTTAAGCGTAAACCAACCTTTTACACCAAAAATAACCTTGCATCTTCAAAAGCTTCTGAGGGAGGAGTAGAGTAAAGGAATAACGCCGGCTCGACCAATGTAACCCTTAGGGTAATGAGAAAACTATGAATAATCTAACTAAATCCAGTAAGCTCGATAATGTTTGCTATGACATTCGTGGGCCCGTCTTAAAAGAAGCTAAACGCCTAGAAGAAGAAGGCAACAAAGTCCTCAAACTCAATATTGGTAACCCGGCCCCATTTGGTTTTGAAGCCCCAGATGAAATCCTAGTTGATGTCTTGCGTAATCTGCCTAGTTCTCAGGGTTATTGTGATTCAAAAGGCTTATATTCTGCCCGTAAAGCGATTGTGCAGCATTACCAAGCTCGCGGTATTCATGAAATGACCGTGGAAGATGTCTACATTGGTAATGGCGTTTCTGAATTAATCGTACAAGCCATGCAAGCGCTGCTTAATAATGGTGATGAAATGTTAGTGCCTGCGCCTGATTACCCATTATGGACCGCTGCGGTTTCCCTTTCAGGTGGGAAAGCCGTTCATTATATGTGTGATGAGCAACAAGGTTGGATGCCTGATATTGAAGACATTCGCAAAAAAATCACCCCAAGAACGCGTGGTATTGTGGTCATAAACCCAAATAACCCAACCGGTGCGGTCTACAGTAAAGATCTGTTAATGGAAATTGTCGAATTGGCTCGCCAGCACAATCTTATTATTTATGCTGATGAGATCTACGATAAAATTCTTTATGATGATGCTGTACATCACTCTATTGCTGCCCTCGCCCCTGATTTATTAACCATCACATTTAATGGTTTATCTAAAACTTATCGCGTCGCTGGTTTTCGCCAAGGTTGGATGGTATTAAACGGCCCGAAAAAACATGCAAAAAGCTATATTGAAGGTTTAGAAATGCTGGCCTCGATGCGCCTGTGCGCTAACGTTCCAATGCAGCATGCTATTCAAACTGCACTCGGGGGCTACCAAAGTATCAGTGAATTTATTCAACCAGGTGGTCGTTTATATGAGCAACGTAATCGTGCATGGGAGTTGATCAACCAAATACCGGGCGTTTCATGTGTCAAACCACAAGGTGCTCTGTATATGTTCCCAAAAATCGATATTAAACGATTTAATATCTATGACGACCAGAAAATGATTTTAGACCTATTGTTACAAGAGAAAGTGTTATTAGTTCAAGGTACCGCATTTAACTGGCCTGAACCCGATCACTTTAGAATTGTCACATTACCTTATGCAGATGACCTTGAAATGGCGATTAATAAATTTGGCCGTTTCCTTGAAGGTTATCGCCAATAAAAATTTTATCAAACATAAAGTGAAAGCCTCCTACTCCGGAGGCTTTTTTATTCTAAATCGAGTCATCATTAATAGACTGTATTATTCTGATAATCAAATAATAGAAATAAAATAAATTGCCACCAGGAAAAAGCCCAATAATATAAATGGAAAATATTTCATATTGCCTCTTTATTTCCGAATTGAACATTCATTATATTTTTTTGATTCTATAATTCAACACAATTAAAATAACAGTTAAATTAAAGTCAGATCCTGATTATATTATTATGATCATCTTAATATGAAAATAAATATTAATAAATAATTACGAACTAGTAACTTATTAAAAAACAATAAAAATATATCACTACCACATTATTTCCGTTATAATTTTAGTTGTTTGCAGACACCACAGAAGAGGACTTATGAGCTACTTTTTCGCCCACCTTGCTAGAATGAAACTCATTCACCGCTGGCCTTTAATGCGCAATGTACGAACTGAAAACGTTTCGGAACATAGCTTACAAGTGGCTATGGTTGCCCATGCTCTTGCTATCATCAAAAATCGTCGATTCGGCGGTCAGGTTAATGCAGAACGAATAGCCATGTTAGCCATGTACCATGATGCGAGCGAAGTTATCACTGGAGATTTACCAACTCCGATTAAATATCATAATCAGCAAATTGCTCATGAATACAAAAAAATAGAGAAGTTCGCCCAACAAAAATTACTCGAAATGCTACCAGAAGAACTGCAAGATGACTTCCGTGAACTAATTATTGAAGATTTACAAACTGATGAAGAACATTCATTGGTTAAACAAGCTGACTCATTGTGCGCTTATTTAAAATGTTTAGAAGAGCTTTCCGCGGGTAATAGTGAATTTAAACTTGCAAAAAAACGCCTAGAGAAAATATTAGAAGAAAGAAAAAGCCCTGAAATGGATTATTTTATGGAAAAATTTGTCCCAGGTTTTAAACTTTCCCTTGATGAAATCAGTAATTAATTTTTTTAGTAGGAATAATAAATATTCCTACTCTGCATAAGCAGTTATTAATTATACTTCGTTAAATGCCGTAGAACAGTCAGACGATGACGGGAAATGCACATACAGCCGCTTAAAGTCCCCATTAACCCCCAAAACCACTTTTCCTTTATCTTCAAAGGTAATAGAACAATAAAAGCTCGATTTTGTACGATATTTTTTGCCACTTTTAGTTGTTATTTCAACTACCCAGTAATCATATGAATCATTAATACCGATCTCATATTTAAATGCAAAAATATCTTTCATAACTGCTTTATTGGCAATATTAGACAAAGTTTGTGAACTGGGATATTTTTTCGTTCTGCTATTACTAAGGTTATTAACATAGTGCTCAATGACAACAGAACTTAAGTCTTCCCCCCAAAAGTTTTCAAATGTTGCCAAGCCCAAATAATACCTTTCCGGTGTAGCAGTTTCTTTATTCATATTATATATTCCTCACATTGATTTGTCAGAAATAAGCTAGCATTTCATTTATCAAATGAAAAAACGAATAAATATTAACGCTTACGTTTTTTTAATAGAAAACCATCAATAACGATTTGCTTTTCATTCGTTATTGATGGTAATTTTGAAATTATAAATAACAAAGATTAATTAAAGGGAAATAATACCGGTACAACCAAAATACTAATTAGCATTACGATAATAGTAAACGGCACACCAATTTTTAGGAAATCAGCAAATTTATACCCACCAGGCCCTAAAACTAAGGTATTCACTGGTGATGAAACTGGGGTCATAAAGGCAGCGGATGCGGCTATCCCAACAATCATGGCAAAAGGAAGTGGTGAAACCTCCATTTGACGCGCCGCCGCAATGGCAATCGGCGCCATTAACACCGCAGTTGCGGTATTGGAAATAAATAAGCCAATAGTGGCGCACAAAATAAACAGGCACAATAACATCACGTGTGGCCCTAACCCACCGGCGACTTTCATTAACGCATCGACAGCAAGCGCAATCCCCCCTGTTTCTTGCAATGCTAGCGCAAAAGGCATCATCCCAACAATTAAGATAATACTAGGCCAGTGAATTGACTTATAAGCGCTTTCCATATCGATACAGCGAAATTTCCCCATTAACAAACAGGCAATAAGTGCTGCAATAAAATTAGGAATTTCATTGGTCACCATCATCGCGACCATTAGCGCCAAACAAAACAAGGCATGAGGAGCCTGAGATGCAGCGGGTGCAACGGCCTCGACTTCAGCAGCTAGGTTCAATACAATAAAGTTACGCGGCTTAGTCGATAAAATTCGGATCAATTTCCAATCACCAATAACTAATAAAATATCACCTAACCTAAGCGGTTCATCAACTAGCTTTCCATCCAGTGCCTTGCCATCTCGACGAATACCAACAACGTTCAAACCATAACGAGTACGAAATTTAATGTCCCTCAACGATTTCCCCAATAGTTCGGAATCAGGGTTCATCGACACTTCAGCCATTCCCACATCACGTGATTGGTCTGAAAAATAATCTCCCCGTAAAATCATCGGTTCAAGAAGTTGCTCGCTACAAAATTGGCGCAAATCGTCATCACTCACGGATATATCGACTAATAAAACATCCCGCTCGCGTAGCTCGGTTCCCCCCGTTGCACTCACCATCACGCGACGGAATTTACGCCAACGCTCTATCCCAACCACGTTAGCTTCATAACGGGAGCGAAGATGCAGTTCATCAAGCGTATGGCCTATGAGTGGCGAACCTTTTCGGATAGCAAGGCGGCGAGCTCTACCCGTCAATTTGTAATCACGAATTAAATCACGGAAAGTACGTCGATAACGCTCAGGGAGTTTGTCGGGTTCATTACTGCCTAGCCAACGCCTTGTTAGCCACATGTAGGCAATACCGGCTAATAAAATGAGAATGCCTATAGGGGTAATAGAGAAAAATTGAAAGCCTTTGATCCCCTCTCGTACTAACTCACTATTCACTACCATATTCGGTGGCGTGGCCACCAGTGTCATCATTCCACTGATAAGCCCTGCGAAGCCCAATGGCATCATCAACCGGCTAGGGGACGTTTTCATGCGTGATGCAACGCTTAATACGACGGGGATAAAGATAGCCACCACTCCTGTGGAACTCATAAAAGCCCCTAACCCAGCGACGGTGAGCATTAAGAAAACCAGCATTTTGCTTTCGCTGCTTCCTGCAACGCGAACAAGCCAGTCTCCCATTTGATAGGCTATCCCTGTGCGAACAAGTCCATCACCAATAACAAACAATGCTGCAATTAGCAGGACGTTGGGGTCAGCAAAACCTGCGGTAGCTTGTTCTAGCGTTAAGGTATCGCTCAGTACAAACGCGACAATGACAAGTAACGCGACCACATCCATGCGAATTTTATTTGTGGTAAATAGAACTATCGCAATCAATAGGAGGGTTAAGACCCACAGCAATTCTCCGTTCAAAATATCCCCTTTCGACGAAAAAAACATTGCTAAGAATTTTATTTAGTTAAGCATGTTTTACGGAGAATTTCTTTGATTAAATCACCATTAAGTCAAATTAGACACGAAAAGTTCATAATCACCATTATTGTCAGGTCCCATAACGGAAATTTGTTCCAATGAACTCACAATTACTTGAATTTCATCACGACGAGGCATCCCTTCTGGTGCATGGACTGCCACCACTTGGCAACCGGCTGTTAATGCTGAATGGATGCCTGCCTGTGCATCTTCAAAGGCAATACAGGATTTTGCAGGAAAAGAAAGTGCTTGGGCACCAAGTAAAAACGGCTCTGGGTCAGGCTTACCTTTGGACACTTTTTCAAATGTTACCCAATGTTTAGGCTCTGGTAACCCTGCCGCTTGTTGACGCCCATGAGCAATTGGTACAGTACCAGAGGTGACAATTGCCCACGGTGCGCCAATTTCATTTAAACGCGTCAGCAAAGCAATAGCGCCAGGTAGAGCAACAACGCCCTCCACATCTTCGCTTTCCATTTTTTCTAGCCAATGGAAGTATTCCATAATTTCTTCATCACTCGCCTCGGGTAAAAAATGGCGCAAACTGGTCATTGCGGGTTTACCATGAATATAGCTAATAACTTCGTCCGCACTTTTACCAATACGCTCACCAAATGTGCACCAGCAACGTTCAACGACTGCGAGTGAATCCGCTAACGTACCGTCTAAATCAAATAGAAACCCTTTTGCCTTTAATTTCACATCTACCCCTTTAATTTTGCAATTCACATAACATAAAAAGTTGAATCGATTCTAGCCCACTAGTTAACGCTAAATAGGCGCTCATACGCAACCTCAATATTAAAAATAGTTAAGAATTGAGCCTAAGACATAAATTTGAATGCGCTAGGGCTGTTGATCTTTGTGTTTTTTGAACGACATGGTGATTTCTGTTGTATTTGCTTTTTTACGAAATCATTATATTGCTCCTGTACCACACACGAAAAATGCAAAATTTACAGTTGGTTAGTACATTTGTCGATATTAACCACTTGTAATTTCATGGTGGGTAGTTAAATACACCACTGAATTAGGCTGATAATTTCACGGCTAGTAGAGAGTAGCTTAAATTCTCTATTTTATTTATTTTAAATCATGTTGTTATGAAAATATCGCAAGCTGAAACATTTGGTTACATAGTTTATTTCTATGTACATTAGAACTTACTGGGCTTACCGCAGTTTGGTCTATTTTTTGCTCGATGATTATTCGATAATGATTCATTTTTGGTGTTTTCCTGGAGTTATATAGCGATATTTCAACTCGTTTACGCTAAGTCACTTATCCTAGAGAGATACAAACTGGCCCTCCGGTTTACAGTCCATTCATCAGCTTTTATTATCCTTAACTCAAATCTTACCGTGCGCACTGGCTGAGATGACCGAAATTAATCGATAATTATGTTGACCTAACCCAATTTGTCATTCTGGATAAAGGATATCGCTATGCCAACTCCATGTTATATTTCCATTGAAGGAAAAACCCAAGGTAACATCACTGCCGGTGCATTTACGGCGGATTCTGTGGGTAACATCTATGTACAAGGTCATGAAGACCAAATGTTAGTGCAAGAGTTTTCTCACGTTGTGACTGTACCGACAGACCCACAATCCGGCCAGCCTTCAGGCCAGCGTGCACATAAACCCTTCCGTTTTACCGTGGCG
The DNA here is from genome assembly GCF_029193595.2 of Providencia hangzhouensis. Taxonomy (NCBI): domain Bacteria; kingdom Pseudomonadati; phylum Pseudomonadota; class Gammaproteobacteria; order Enterobacterales; family Morganellaceae; genus Providencia; species Providencia hangzhouensis. The sequence goes on along the minus strand of NZ_CP135052.1, from coordinate 1,855,261 downwards.
TTAAACAAAGCGGTTCCGCTGCTGTATAACGCATTAGCGTCTGGCGAAATGCTGCCGAAAGTGGAACTCAAATGGTACCGCACCTCAGTTGAAGGGAAGCAAGAGCATTTCTTCACCACCACATTAACGGATGCGACTATCGTGAATATCGATTGCCAAATGCCGCATTGCCAAGACCCCGCGAAAGCGGATTTCACGCAGTTAATCGAAGTCTCTCTGTCTTACCGTAAAATCGATTGGGAACACACCGTTGCAGGCACATCCGGTGCCGATGACTGGCGTGCGCCGCTCGAAGCGTAAGTTCAAATTTAGCGAGCCTTTCGAGGCTCGTTTGCGTTTTTAGCTTTTTCTTCCGTAGAGGAAACTCCCATGTCTTGGACTGACCCAAAGAAAAATAGACGACTCGGTAGCCCCGAAAATAACCCGCTTATTCACGGTGGTGGGTATGCGGGTGGCAGAACCTATGCACAAGACCAAGCCTTGCAAGAAGCCCATGGTCAACTGCTAGAGCGTATTATGAATGGCGAAATGGGGACGGGATTGGTATTCACTTGCACGATTGGTGGACTCCCTGATAATACATTTCAAGTGACCCAGTTTGATTTGCAAGAAGGGCTTTCCCAGCTCTTTTCACTGTCGATTCAGGCGGTCAGCTCGTTACCCGAGATTGATTTTCAAACGGTACTGGGTGTGGCCTCTTCGTTGACTGTAAAGCGAGATGGAAAAATTCTTCGCACGGTACAAGGCATTTTAGCCGGGGCAGAGCAAGGCAACACGGATGGGGTGAAAACCTGGTATCACTTTGTGATACGCCCTGAAATGTGGGTAATGACGCTTAAGCAGGACAGCCGCATTTTCCAAAATATGACGGTGCCGAACATTCTTGAGACGCTATTGAGCGAATCTCATATCAAATTTGATAAACAGCTTTATCACCCCGAAGAGCATCTGAAACGCGAGTACATCACTCAAAAGCGTGAAACCCTGTATGAATTCTGGTGTCGGCTTGCTGCCGAAGAGGGAATTAATTACTGGTTCGAAGAAGGCCCGCAACTGTTTTACAGTGACCGCCATTTAGGCATGAAAGCGGGAATATCGCTCACCTACAATCCGCAATCAGAGACCGACATTACTGACAGTACGGCTACCACATGGCGCTATGCCGAGCAGTTGTGCAGCGATATCCGTGTGGATAAAGATTACAACCAACTCCGCCCTTCTTACCCACTGAGCCACCAAGTCACCGGCGAAGTCCATCAACAACATGAAGTGTTTGAAAGTTATGGTCGCTTTCAAGAAGATGCCGAGGGGCAGCCCTTCAACCAAATTCGCTACGAGCAATCACAAAACCAGCGGCAAGTGGGGTCAGCCACGACGAATTGCATTGAATTAGCACCGGGGCGCATCTTTAGCCTATCAAACCATCCTAGCTCTCGAATGAATACGACGTGGCAGGTGGTGAGTGTCTCCCATCACGGTGTGCAACCTCTTGCTGATAACAGTGGCGGTGAAGGCACTCAATTGAGTAACCAACTGTCCTTTGTGCCCAGCACTCAAGAGTGGCGACCGCCCTATCGTTATAAACCTACAGCGGATGGGGATGAGCTGGCTACCGTTGTCGGGCCACCGGGTGAAGAAATTTACACCAACTCACAAGGGGCGGTTACGGTCTATTTCCATTGGGACAGGCGTGGCATTCCTGACCACAGTGCGTCTTGCTGGGTACCTGTAATGCATGGCTGGAGCGGAAATGGCTATGGGTTTATGAGTATTCCCCATATTGGGCAGCAGGTTTTAATCAGTTATCTGAATGGCGACATTGACCGCCCCGTCATTACGGGATGCATGTACAACGGTCGCAATGCCCCTCCGTTAGATTTACCGACCCAAAAAACACGCACCACCTTTAAAACGTGCACTCATAAAGGGGAAGGTTTTAACGAATTACGTTTCGAAGACCAAGCAGGACAAGAAGAAGTATATATTCATGCCCAGCGTGACATGAATGTGCATATTCAACATGATAGCCACACCCATGTTCAACAGGATGTCAAACAGCGTATTGACCAACACCGTTTTACTGACATTCAAGGGGATGACCACCTTCACATTAAAGGGACGCACAAAGCCCAAATAGAAGGTGATATCTCTGAACAGGTGCTTGGCAGCTATCACCAACAAATTAACGGTGCACTGGTGAGTGAAAGTGGTCAAGAGACCCACATCACCAGCCAAGGGAAAGTGGTGATTGATGCGGCGACGGAAATTACCTTAAAAGTGGGCGGCAGTTTTGTGCGAGTGACACCGGGCAATGTGTTTACGTCAGGCAATGTGGCGATTGGCGACAGTGCCGGAGGCTCAGGGCAAGCGGTAGACATTCAATTGCCGGATGGCGTTGACCCGTTTGCGACACCGCCTTATCCGATTAAACCCTATTGTGTGATGCAAGCCCAAGCGACCGGTAGTTGGGTGATTAAACCGAATGGGGGAAATCAATGAGACTCACCCCTTGGACAACATGGCTAACGGCATCCAATATGGACCCCGTCTATTTACTGCTTAATACGTTAGCCACCCCAAACCCGACAGACTTATTGTTTGCCAACGATTGGATTGAACAGGCATTTCCTATTTACAATGGCACCTCACTGGCCCATTTAATCGGTCAGAGCCCGTGGCTTGTGCAATTAAAACCGAGTGCGTATGCCCCATTGGGGCAACTGCTTGACCGTAAAGGCTTCAGTGATAACACATGGGGTTGGGCGTATCGCAGCTCGCTGGATTGGCAATACCAGTTACGGCATTGGCAAAACCGCCAATTGGTGGAGCTGAATGAAGAGCTCGTGGTGCTGCGTTTAATGGATACGCGCATTGCGAATGTGCTTATTCCAAAAATGCGTGAGGTAGATTGGTCTGTGCTGATGACCCCTGTTCATGAGGTGATGCTGGAGACACCCAGTGCCCCTGCTTTTTTTGAATCGCCTACCCGGCATAACCCTTTACCCATTCCTGAACTGCAAGCCCGTCCGTTTATCATGGGGGAACACTTACAGGCTGCGTGGGAAAACTCCGCCCAATTTATCCAGCTGTTAGCGGAAAACCTGGCGTGTGAACTGTGGGAAAACCATGCGGAAATAGCGCTGTCACTCGACACACCGGAAGGTCAACTTCACCGACGTTTAGTGGATTGGTTACACCTGCATCCCTCACTCGTGGGGGATATTCATACTCGTACCGCCACACAATTTACGGACTATGCCCAGCAACAAGGCTGGTTAACCACGACAACGGAGCCGTCATGAGTCAGAAGGTTGAATCGTGCATTATCTGTGAAAACTACCGATTTTGGTTAGAACTGCAATTGGTCGATGATAAAGGACAACCCTTAGCCAACGTGCCGTATACGCTCGCCGAGCGAGGCACAGGCCGTACGATGCAAGGCAGCAGTGACCCACAAGGCCTGATTAAAGCGGAAGGCTTAACGGCTCGTCCGTATACACTGAGCCTTGAACCGCAACCCTTAGCCGATGCCCTGACAACGCTGTCGCCTCCGGCAGCGATTCAAGGCAACGATAAGTCACTGAGTGATTATTGCCGTGAGCAAGGGTATCTCCTGAGTGAAAATAACCGCGCAGGGGCGTTTAACCTCAATGTACCCACTACCGTCCACCGCATGACGGCGGGGCAAATTAGCCGTTCTACCCACTATCAACAATGCGATAAGGGCTATCCCCTATTGTTCCCCTATGACCATCGCCGTGTGATAGCGATTAAACGCATTGCAGAGCCGGTGTTTGCCAAATCGGTGTTGCGTGGTGAGGGCAATACGGATGCGGGGGACACCGTCGAAGACTTGGCGAACTTTGGGCTATGTGATTACAACGCGTATACCTGTGGTATTGATGCCGCAACGAAACAACCTAGCCAACGTTCTTCCTCATTTTTGAGCTTGTTAGGGATTGGTACTGCCAATGCCTTCGTAGCGCCTATGCCTCCGAGTCCTATAGGCGGATTCGGTGGGGCAGCGGCAGGTGGCGCTATGGGTCAACAAGCAATTAATCCACCGGATATCAATCAAGACTCAAGGCGATTTGCTTTCCAGTCTGAAAATGACTATGCAATAGCCAAAGGGGTATCGAAAGGATTCGGTTCGTCGACTTGGTTTGACAGTGCACGCGTATTGGTTGGTATGATACCGAATATCTATGATGGGGATAGTTTAACACACCCAGACTTGCTGGAAATCGCGGAAATAGGTGGAACTGCACCAACACGTATTCGAGTGGGATTTGCCTCAACGGGAACCACAGCGGCAGCGATGGCAAGTGCATCTCAACTGATTGCGTACCATACTGAGCGAGACAGTGGCTATGACCAAGTGCCGGTGATTAAAGGTGAATTGGCTTCCGAAGCTGAAGCGCGAGAAGTGTTGAGCTTACCGATATATCAATCCCCAAATGGATTGCCAAATGCCAATACCCAAGCTGAAATTTACCGTTTTGATGCAGGCGGCACAACTCTTTACATGGGCGTAGCGGCATCAGGGGAGATAATTAATATCTCTGCGCGGATTGATGATATTCCAAATGAACCCATCATTCATGCGGGCCCCTCGCCTCAGCCTCAAAGAGTCGAGAAACCGGAAGGTTTTGCTATCCATGAGTCTGATACTCGGCCTGAAACATTGCCGATTGCGGATGATGGGATTATTTGGCGCCATACGGGACACGATGTAGAGCCGGTGGATTTTCGGGATTATATTCTGACGGTTGAAAGAAAGGATGTAAAATCTGCTTATGTAAGTCTAGAAAAGGAGTATAAGAAGAAAATACAAGACTTTGAAGCAGAATATGGTAGCGACAATATACATGGCTTACGTAGGCATGGTTCCGGTACAACATTAGAACAACAAAAATACAGATCAAAAACTGGATATACTCCCGATGGAGTACAAGGTAGTCCAACTAATTCAACACGTTTTATCAATCCACAAGATCAGTTAGAAGCAATAGAAAAAGCGGGTGAATTATATGATCCTAACATTCATACAAATGGGCGTGTCGATGTTGACATGGGAAGAATCGTTGCGGAAGGCTATACAAAAGAAGGCGAATACTTTCAAACATCAACAGTAAGAGCTGGTTTTGATAAAAAAACAGGAAAAATGTATAGCATATTTGGAATAAAATGAAATGAAAAAGATAAAGATTAGTAGATGGTATATATCTGGATTTTGGGCTCCACTTGATGGTGGCCCGAATGAAGATGAAGCGTTATTGAAACTGAATTTGAATAATCATTCAAGTATTGATTTAATTGTTGATAAAATACTTAAGCCGTATATTGATATGTTGCCTTTAAAGTATCAAATTCGTTTCAAGGATAGTTTTAAGTATGCGATAGCATACTATTCAGAAAAAGAGCTAAAGGATTGCTACTATACTGGAGCACCTCAATTAGACTTACCTGACGGTATAACCGCTCGGGATTTTTATATCTATGTATGGAATTTAATGTATAAGAACGAAAGTTATTTGGCATCTGAGAAGGATAATTATACTGAGCTTTCACTTAACGAAATTTATAAAAAATAGTAGAGCCATTAAAGTATATCGAGACGAATAAAAAAATAATAGCAATTGTTTGATGTTCAATTACCAATCGATATATTGGGGATAATTTAATAGGGAATATTAGTGACTATGTCTATGGTTTATAATCGATTCAGTTTAATTGCCATCATCATTGGAGCTTTTAGCATTCTTGTAATACTTGTTAATCAAAGCCTTGAGCGTGAATACGTCCAATCCAAACCTAAGTTAGAGCAAATTGTTCATGAAAAGGTAAGTAGTATAAAAAAAGCGACAATCGATGCAATTAAAGGAAAAGCGTATCAAGCTCCTACTGTAGATCCTGCCAATGAACAGCGACAGCTTTTATTAGATAAAATTGAATTATCCAAACAAATTAGTATAACGCTCAGTGTGTTTGGCATTATTTTGACTGCTATTTCATTTATTCGCCATGAAAACAAAAAATCGGGCAGGATAGCGTTAGCGCTAAATGGGAGTGTTCTCGCTATTTCTCTTCTATTGTATGCTGCTGCTGGCGTAGCTAGCATTGTTGCTGTTTTACTTGTCATTTGGTTTATAGGTCACTTTTTTGACATTTTTAGTATTTGCTAACTTTTTCAGAAAAGCACCCTAATTTTTTACGTAAAACAGGTGATTTTAAGTATCAGCTTGAACAGCTTTTAGCAAAGCTTGATCAGGAGAAAAAACGCAATGCGTAGTCTTGTGAACGGCAGAAAACTCATTTTAAAAAATGATACGACGAATACCGGAGGCACGGTGTTGACGGCTTCTTCTCTCGCCAAGCAAACCCAAGGAGTTGCCTGTGTGGGCGACTCTGTTTATTGTCCTTCATGTAAAAAAACAGGGACTATCGTTGAAGGTGATAGCTTAATGAAAATTAATGGTATCCCTGTTGCGCTAGAAGGTCATAAAGTCGCATGTGGATGTTCTGGGGGCTGTGTGCTTGTTGCTGTAGGCTAAATGTTAATGTGTTTTAACTTGCTCATATAGCTCGCATATCAGTGTCACGTGTTACTGCTTTACTAATGACAAGCAAATATGCTCTAAATATTCACGCTGTAGCTAGGCGACTAGAGAAGATATCTCGGGGAACATACAAATGTATGTGACCCGAGTCGCCGAACGCAGTCAACAAAGCTACAGCGCGAAGAATGACGAGCATTAGGCATTTAAAATTTGGGAGATCTCCACTGCTGATAAATGATACTGCCTTGGACATGCATGCCAAATCGCTAACATACGATTATATTTTTCCCACATTGGTGTTTGTGAGTTAAACCCATGCGTCCCGCTGTCAAAGTGGGTATAACGCCCTTCTGTGTTGACCATAAAACGGACATAGCTCAGATAACGTGCTTCTGTTGCCGCATCAAAGCCCAAAAATTGCACACGGCGGCCATCAATGTCTTCCTTATTAGCCATGTTGCTATAAGAGACTTGCAGCGCATGGTACATTTCCATGATATCAATAACAGTACGGCAGGTATCTTCACTTAAATGACCAAAGTCTCTGTCTAACTCACGCATTTGTAAACCGAAACCACGTTCAATAATGGTTTGTTGTCGGCGATAACGTTCTGCATTATCGGGGTCAAGCATGGTCATCATTTTATATTGATTAGATAAGATCAAGCGTTGTGCGTTAGTCATTTCCATCAGGGTTCTCCCACTAAAAAGTATGGCTTATCTTCGCATTCAACATCAATCATAGACAGTGAAAACATCGCTTTTATTGATCTAAACACTATTTTTGCATTACTTATTGTTAAATCTACCTTTTAATAGAAATTATCCCTTAGATATCTTCCATAAAGGAACGATCTAGCTGGTTAAATGCACGTTTTAGCAAGTCAGCCAACGCCATATAATCGGGTTGGTGTTCAACCGGTGCCATCGCAATTCCCGCTTCGGTAAATTTATCACGGATCTCATAAAACCAGCTTAGCAAGCTGGATGGCAAAGGCGTCGCCGCACGTTTTCCTAACCACCATAAGCCTTGCATTGGCAAACTACAGGCAAAAAGTGCCGTGGCAATGGCAGGTCCCAATTGCCCACCTAACGCGATTTGCCATGCTAATGTAAAAATTGCAATGGGCGGCATAAAGCGAATACCAAAGCGTACCGCCTTGTTAATACGAATTTCGGGGAATATCGGCGACAGTTTTTTCTCCATAGGAAAAGCCTTCAGATAGCGGTTACCTAATCTAAAGCGCTTAAAAAAACCGGGCGGTGTACTTTGCAATGTACTCATGAAACGTTTCCTATCGACTTCTTAAAAACTGAGGCAATAATTTATAAATTACGCATGGTAAAATGATAGCACATTTAAGGTAACGAAATTATTTCATTACATTTACCTTAAGTTAAGTCAATTTACTAAATATCAGCTATTCTAATAGCAACGTAACCCTGTGCTATAACACTACTTTATACGTCACTTATGATTTTAATCAATCAAAGTCCCTATTTTTAAAAAAAACGTATAAAATATAAAATAATTTTAGTAGAATCTGCCACATTTAGAATTGCTGTTGCATTTGTTATTTTTTAGCTTTATCCATCTTCGATACTGAAGATAGACAACAGTTATATATTGGGGTTGTTGGTCGTTATTTCAACACTAGGTGCAGAGGTTTACTTTTATAACCTTCTGTAGAAAAGAATAGCGCCTGAGTTATCAACCCCTGAAGATCTCACGATCTTTAACTTTTTTCGCCTTTAACATGATATCAATCATGATGTTTCAGGTCATAAATACGCTAGGCTCTAGCGGTATATTTTTATATCTGAGTCTTTTCATGTTTTTAAAAGGCTTCACAACAACAATTAACGATAGGTATTTCCATGTCAAGTAAGCTGGTACTGGTTCTAAACTGCGGTAGCTCCTCACTGAAATTCGCCATCATCGACCCAACTAATGGCGATGAATTTTTATCTGGATTAGCTGAGTGCTTTAACCTCCCGGAAGCCCGTATTAAGTGGAAAATGGATGGTGCTAAGAAAGAAGCGCCTTTAGGTGCTGGTGCAGCGCATAGCGAAGCATTGGATTTCATTGTTAACACTATTCTTGCTGAAAAACCTGAGCTATCAGAGCAAATCACCTCCATCGGTCACCGTATTGTTCATGGTGGTGAGAAATTTACCTCTTCTGTATTAATCACAGATGAAGTGATTGAAGGCATCGAAGCGGCTATTCCATTCGCGCCATTGCATAACCCTGCTCATCTCATCGGTATTGAAGAAGCAAGAAAATCCTTCCCGCATCTGGTCAACAAAAATGTCGCTGTCTTTGATACCGCATTCCATCAGACCATGCCGCAGGAAGCTTATCTGTATGCATTGCCATACGAATTATATTCAGAACATAGTATCCGCCGTTATGGTGCGCACGGTACAAGCCATTACTATGTTTCCCGTGAAGCTGCGAAAAAACTCAACAAACCTGTTGATGAGTTAAATGTTATCACTTGCCACCTAGGCAATGGTGGTTCTGTTACTGCTATTGTTAACGGTAAATGCGTTGACACTTCAATGGGTTTAACGCCATTAGAAGGTCTGGTAATGGGAACACGTAGTGGTGATATCGACCCTGCAATTATTTTCCATTTACATGATTCTTTAGGTATGAGCGTTGAACAAATCAACAAAATGCTGACCAAAGAGTCTGGTTTATTAGGTTTAACTGGCGTAACAAGTGACTGCCGCTATGTTGAAGATAACTACGGCACTAAAGAAGACGCAACTCGCGCAATGGATGTTTTCTGCCATCGTTTGGCGAAATACGTTGGTGCATATAGTGCTCTGATGGAAGGCCGCCTTGATGCTATCATCTTCACGGGTGGTATTGGTGAAAACTCAGCGCAAGTTCGTGAAATTACCTTGAAGAAACTGGCTATCCTTGGTTTCGAATATGACCACGAACGTAACTTAGCGGCGCGCTTCGGTAAAGAAGGTTTAATCACTACCGATAACAGCCGCCCAGCACTGGTTATCGCAACCAATGAAGAGTTGGTTATCGCCCAAGATACTGCGCGTTTAACCGCATAAGCAACTTCTACCGCCAGCAACCTGCTGGCGGTATCGTTTTGTCATTAGAGTAACCGAAATAAAGAGGTTCCCGTGTCCCGTACAATTATGTTAATACCTACTGGCACCAGCGTTGGCTTAACTAGCGTTAGCCTAGGTGTCGTTCGCTCAATGGAACAAAAAGGTGTTCAATTAAGCGTTTTCAAACCTATCGCACAGCCACGCGTCTCTGGCAATAAAGACCAAACCACTGAAGTCCTGCGCTCTCATTCAAGTATTACCACCATTGTTGAACCACTAACAATGGAATACGTAGAATCGCTACTGACCTCTTCCAAAAAAGATGTGTTAATGGAAGAAATCGTCGCTCGCTATCATGACCACACAAAAAATGCGGAAGTGATTTTAATTGAAGGTTTAGTGCCAACGCGTAAACATTCATTTGCTCAATCATTAAATTATGAAATTGCCAAAACATTAGGCGCAGAGATTGTTTTCGTCACTGCACCAGGCAACAGTTCAATCACACAAATGCAAGAGCGTTTAGAGTTAGTACGTAACGAATTTGGCGGCCAACGTAATAAAAATATCATCGGCGTTATTATCAATAAGGTGAATGCACCTGTTGATGAACAAGGTCGTACTCGCCCTGACCTATCTGAAATCTTTGATGATTCAACCAAAGCGACTGTGGCTAACCTCGATACTAAGCAACTTTCTGCGCTGAATCTGCCTGTGCTGGCATCCATTCCATGGAACTTTGATTTAATTGCCACCCGTGCAATTGACATGGCAAAACACTTAGGTGCAGAGATTGTTAACGAAGGCGAAATCAAAACTCGTCGTGTTAAATCAGTGACTTTCTGCGCACGCAGCATTCCGCACATGCTTGAACACTTCCGCCCAGGATCATTATTAGTGACCTCAGCGGATCGCCCTGATGTATTAGTTTCTGCCTCACTAGCGGCAATGAACGGGGTTGAAATCGGTGCAGTTCTACTCACTGGTGGTTACAACATCGATGCGCCTATTCGCCAGCTGTGTGAACAAGCTTTCGAAACTGGCCTGCCTGTTTTCATGGTGAAAAGCAATACATGGCAAACATCCCTGAATCTACAAAGCTTTAGCTTAGAAGTCCCAGCTGATGACCATGAACGTATTGAAAAAATTCAAAACTATGTGGCTCGTCATATTAGTAGCGATTGGATTGAATCACTGGTTGCTGACTCAGAGCGCCCTAACCGCCTATCACCACCAGCATTCCGTTATCAGTTAACTGAATTAGCACGTAAAGCTGGCAAACGAATCGTTCTTCCTGAAGGCGACGAACCGCGTACAGTTAAAGCTGCATCTATCTGTGCAGAGCGCGGCATTGCAACTTGTGTTCTATTAGGTAACCCAGAAGATATTCGTCGTGTTGCTGCTGCACAAGGTATTGAACTCGGTACTGGTATTGAAATTGTTGACCCAGTTAAAGTACGTGAAGAATACGTTGCTCGCCTCGTTGAATTACGTAAGAGCAAAGGAATGACTGAGGTTGTTGCTCGTGAGCAATTAGAAGATAACGTTGTATTAGGCACATTAATGCTAGAGAAAGGCGAAGTGGATGGCCTAGTTTCTGGTGCTGTTCATACGACGGCAAATACTATCCGTCCACCGTTGCAATTAATTAAAACAGCACCGGGTAGCTCATTAGTTTCTTCTGTGTTCTTTATGTTATTACCAGAACAAGTATTTGTGTACGGTGACTGCGCTATCAACCCAGACCCAACTGCAGAGCAATTATCTGAAATCGCTATCCAATCTGCGGATTCTGCTAAAGCGTTCGGTATCGACCCACGTGTTGCGATGATTTCTTACTCTACAGGCGATTCAGGTGCGGGTAGTGATGTTGAGAAAGTGCGTGAAGCAACGCGTTTAGCACAAGAAAAACGCCCTGATTTAATTATCGATGGTCCATTACAATATGACGCGGCTGTTATGGCGGATGTTGCTAAGTCCAAAGCACCTAATTCACCAGTTGCAGGTAAAGCGACCGTATTTATCTTCCCTGACTTAAATACCGGTAATACCACGTATAAAGCCGTACAACGTTCTGCTGACTTAGTCTCTATTGGTCCAATGCTGCAAGGTATGCGTAAACCAGTCAATGACTTGTCACGCGGTGCATTAGTTGATGACATCGTGTATACCGTTGCGTTAACTGCTATCCAAGCAGTACAAAACGAAAACGCTTAATTCATCTCTTTCTGCTAAAAAGCGCTCAACTGAGCGCTTTTTTATTGCCTGATTATTTTTAACTATCTTTTACGCGTAAATAATGAAACCACTACCGCAACAATAATATTCAGAATAAATGCAGCAATACCGATATTCATAAAGCTCAAACTTTCTCCTAACCAAGGGAACAATTGTGCTAAAGAAATTTTCTCTATATAGGTTACCGCAAGGAATAAAACCCCCGCAGAAATTCCACAAATAGCACCCGCAGGTGTCATTGGGTTTTGCTGTTTAAAGCTCATCAGTAAAGCAGGGAAAAACTGCGCGACAATATTGACCCCGAGTAACATAATAGCCACTAAGGTATCATTACTGTGGAAAATAAAATACAAGCTGACCAACGCAACGACAGGTACCATAAAGCGAGCATACACACCAGACTGGCGTTTTTCTTCACTTACTCCCATCGCTTTTTGCACAACTCCCGCTAACATATTAGAAGTGGTTAGCAACAACATCGAACCAGGTACTAATGCGGTTAACATCCCTGCCGCACCAATAAAACCAACCACAATCGGTGAGAAGGTGCTCTTAGATATCTCAAACAGCGATAAATCCACTGCCGCCCCTTCAAGATGTGGAATTTGCAATATGGATGCATAACCAACGAAAAATGCGAATAGCATAATCAAACTGTACGCTGGAATCAGAATACTATTACGTTTCAGTGATTTTTCATCTTTTGCGGTAAACACTGCGGCCATATAATGCGGCCAACAGAAATAGGCAACCACAGATAAGAATATTGTGGAAATATACCAAGGGATATTTAGCCCCGTTTCGGAGAATGTTAAAAAGCTTGGCATCGCGGTATCTATCGCTTTAAACATGTCCCCAAAACTACCGTAATAATGAAGTGGAATATAAATACCGATAAAAACCACCACAATTAAAATCATTAAATCTTTTAGTGCTGATGTCCAAGCTGAGCCATGAATACCTGAAATCATCACAAATAACGTCACTGCGATAATTCCAATCCAAATGGCAATATCTGCTGGAATTGCGCCATAAGACGCTTGAGAAACAATAATGCCTAATCCTTTAAGCTGTAAAACAAATAAAGGCACCATTGCAGCAATAGATATTAAGCTAATTAATAACCCTAACCCCGGGCTTTGATACTTTTTGGTAAATAACTCAGAAATCGTTCTGACATCATTATCTTTTGCAAATCGCCATATCCTTGGGTGCACCCAGTATAAAAAGATCCCCATAAAAGCATTGACTGCCAAGGTATATAGAATTGCAGGGCCTTTACCATAAGCCCAGCCACTCCCGCCAAGGAAGGTAAACGTGGTATATATTTCCCCCGCACTCAGCAAGAAAACTAACAGTGCGCCATAACTACGACCACCGACAGACCACCCTTCATGGTCCATCGTTTTTCCTTTCTTCGCACGAATAGCAAGATAAATACTAAACAGGAAGAAAACAGTAATAATAATTAGCGCGGAGCTCATGATGTTTCCTTAGTATTTTTATTATCTAATATATTGATTAGTAACATAACTAAGGCTGTAACAATCACCCATGAGACAATCCAGAACATTAAAAATGGCAAGCCCATAACAAAAGGCTCTACTTGGTTGGCATAATAGATACCCACGGTTAACGCTAGGATTGGGAAAATAACTAAATAATGATACCACTTCATATTCCGCCCCTTATTCCACTTGCCCGAAAGAAATCAATTCACGAGGCAAATGACTTAACATTTCCACACCGTCTTCAGTAATCAGCAGCATATCTTCAATCATAATACCGCCAACACCAATCCCGTAATAAGGTGTTTCTAAGCTCATTACCATCCCAGCTCGAAATATTTCTGTGGTCGCAGCGCTCACAAAAGGGGCTTCTTCCAGCCCAACGAACACCCCGTCCCCATGGCCTAAGTGCCCACGGTTATAATGGGGCAAACCCGAAGAACGAATGAGTGCCATTGTTTCATTGAAAACATCACTTAATGCCACGCCGGGCGCAACTCGACTTAACATATATTGATGGCCTTTTAAGATAGTTTGATAAATAGCAGCGACTTTTTCATTCGGTTTACCAACCACAAATGTCCGTGCAATATCAGCACCATAACCTGCCACATCAACGCCACAGTCAAATTTAATTAAATCCCCTTCTTTTGCAGGTTGGTCATCAGGGATCATTTTCGGTGAAAAATCACTGCCCACTGAAATTAAATTGAAGCGGCTATAATTTGTCTCTGGGTATTCCATCACTTTCGCTTTAAAAGCGGCGGTTAATTCCGCTGAAGTACAGCCGACTTTGATCAATTTACTCGCAGCAGCAATACCAGCCTCTGTAATTTGTGCTGATTTTCTGAGATGAGCAATTTCCCACGGGCTTTTAATCATGCGTAATTCATTAAATAGCGGCGAAGAATCAACCAAATTTAATTCAGGAATAACCTTATCCAACCATACTTTACCTGTATGTGTAATTTGGTTTAATTCAATTGCAACCGGTTTACAATAAACTCCCGCTTCTGACAACGCCTCTTTGAGTAAATTGAAAATGGTTTCTATTGGGCTATTAATTGGCCTTGCCTTCATCACTTTGCCATTTTCAGGATTGTAAGGGTCATCAACATCCACCCAAATTGGAAATGTTTTAATCCTTGCGTTAGGCATTTGAAGTGACAAATTTGCCGCTTCAAATTCATTCATAATAACCAATGATTGAATAGAAGGATCACGAAAAATAACCGCAATCGCCGAACCTGTTTGCCTGAAAGTGTACATAAAGAAGCTCGCAAAACCGGTTAAGTGATAAAAGTTATCACCCACGGTTGCGATTAACGCTTCAATTCCTTCACGCTCCATAATCTCACGGGCTTTATTGGTTACGTTATCAAGGTGTTGTTGTTTCAAAAAAGCATCTTGTTTATCAATTGTCATTTTTATTCTCTCGAAGCGTCATGTATACACCAAGCAGTGCATCATATCGCAAACGATAAATGTTAAGATCTGTCACATTATATCTAGTGTAGAAATGAATACATCGTTTAGCTTGCAAGTTTGTTATAACTAATCGTTATATATTAGCTTGAAATTAACTTTGCTAGAGATTTGATTTTGGGAGAAATAAAGTAAAGGACTAAATAAAATAGCCCTTTAACAATTTTAATCTGATCAACTATGAGTTTTCAGCACAAGTGATGGTTTTTTCTAACTCATTATTCCGAGTCAACCATAAAGAAAGCGCTTTAAGTGAATCCGGCGTAAATTCGTCACAGCGTGCGCTGATCTCTTTAGGGGTCAACCAACTGACCTCAACAACTTCAGATTCTTGTAAAGCAAATGGACCATGGCTCACACAGCTAAACAAACCACCCCATACACGACAATGCGCATCTTCAAAGTAAAAATGGCCATGTTCAGCAAAAGGAACGCCAGCAATACCTAGCTCTTCTTCAGCTTCACGCTTTGCAGAATCAAGAATGTTTTCACCTTGCGTAACCACTCCTCCAGCTGTTGCATCGAGGAAACCGGGGTGAAAATCTTTAATGTCTGTGCGTCGTTGAACCAATATTTTGCCCATTCCATCATGAACAACAATGTAAGTTGCACGATGACGTAGGTTTTCTGCTCGCATTTGGCTACGTGTTGCCTGAGCAATCACAGTATTGTCTTCATCAACAATATCGACCCATTCAACAACTTCGGTTTGTTGTTCCATCCTGTAAACCTTTTATTTTTAAGCTAAAACGGCTTATATCATTAGACTGATTCTTATTGTATGCCTGACAATACCAATCTGCATTGATCCGCACCTATGAAAATGATCCTAGCTGAATTTGTGATTGGTTGCCATCATAAAAAGCACTTCTTATTACAGTGATAATGAAACCGAATTTTTTAAAGGCAGGCTAAGCAAATCATACAAATTGTGTTCACAAATGCTATAGTTAAATCATAACGCTGTAGTTTGTTACTGATCTCAGGGATATCCCCTAAATAGTTCAAATTGCAGCTAGGCGCCAAGAGATGGCAGCCTTAAGACTAAGGTGACAGAACGTAGGCAACAACGCTGCGGTTTGAAATATGACGGGGATGGCGATGAAGATACTCATAACAGGCGGCACCGGGCTAATCGGAACACCACTAATCCAAAAACTGATTTCTCTTGAGCATCAGGTTACTGTATTAAGCCGCTCTCCACAAAAAGTTTATAGCCAGTTTTGCAAGGCTGTTGAGTGCTGGACGTCTCTCAATGGTAAAACCCACTTAAATGACTTCGATGCTGTCATTAACCTAGCAGGCGAACCTATTGCTGATAAGCGCTGGACAGAGGAACAAAAAAAGTTACTGTGTGATAGCCGTTGGAAGTTAACTCAGCAGCTTAGTGAGTTAATCACAGCCAGTGAAACCCCTCCCCGGGTATTTTTATCGGGCTCTGCTGTCGGCTATTATGGCAATCAGGGCCAATCGGTCGTTACCGAAGACGAACAGCCCCATGATGAATTTACTCACCAGCTCACACAGCATTGGGAAGCTTTAGCCGCTAATGCACAGTCAGAAAAAACTCGCGTTTGTTTATTACGCACTGGCCTTGTGTTATCAGCGAATGGCGGTTTACTTGCCAAAATTCTCCCTATTTTTAAAATGGGTGCAGGTGGGCCAATTGGTGACGGGAAACAATACATGCCGTGGATACATATCAACGATATGGTTCGTGCAATTTGTTTTTTATTAGATAACCCAACGCTTTCTGGCCCCTTTAATATGACCTCACCTTATCCAGTCCATAATGACCTATTTTCCGCCACATTAGGTGAAGTTATTAATCGCCCTTCATTTGTACGAACGCCCGCTTTTGTGATTAAAGCCATCATGGGGGAATCCGCAGCGCTGGTATTGGGTGGCCAACAGGCGATCCCCAAACGGTTAGAAGAGGCAGGCTTTCAATTTGAACATATCGAGTTAAAAGAAGCGCTAACTGACTTACTTATTCCACATACTGATGAGTAAGGGTTATTTCGCCCCCTGCCAACGATGAAATAGGTCTTGTTCCAGTTCGATATCAAACTGATCAAGGATACGATTAACTGTTTGGTCAATAATATCTTGAATAGTTTCAGGCTGGTGATAAAACGCAGGCATGGGAGGCATAATCACGGCTCCCATCTCCGCCGCTTGCACCATCAAACGTAAATGGCCGACGTGCAATGGCGTTTCGCGTACACCTAACACCAATTTTTTACCTTCTTTAAGCACTACGTCCGCCGCCCTAGTGACCAACGTATCAGTATAACTGTGAACAATACCTGATAACGTTTTCATGGTGCAGGGCATGATCACCATTCCAGCGGTACGGAACGAACCGGAAGAAATCGCTGCAGCAATATCACGACTGTCATAGTTATGATCGGCTAACTGTTGAACGTCTTTCACCGTGTAAGTTGTTTCAAGTGCTAATGTTTGACGGGCGGCCGCACTCATCACCAAATGGGTTTCTACACCTTTGAGCGGTTTCAACACTTCAAGCAAGCGGACACCATAAATAGCCCCACTCGCGCCAGTTAACCCAATGATAAGTTTCTTCATTTCCCTACCTAACCACCCTAGCAAACGATAATTGAGCATTATATACGAAATACGCCACGGTTGCAGATGCAAAGAAAGCATTAAAATTAATTAAATAGGCGACTAATAACTCACTCATTATTTTAGCCTGTAGCCAACAACGCTACAGGTTAAAAGGCAAAAAGGATTTCTGGATCAGCCGCAATCCCAATTATACACCACACGACTAAAATCACGTTTTTTCAGGTCATCTGGGTGAATAAAGAAATTACCGACTCCCATATCTCCCCACATGATCCCTATTTCATAATCGGTATTTATTTGTAGAAGCAATTCATATTGTTGAATATCTTCTTCGTATTCTCTTGGGTCGGTTTGAGTGAAAAACGGATAGCCGCCGATGCAGTGTGCCCCTGATTCAAACGTATCACTGTAGGGCTCAACCCATTCATCGTAAAAATCTTCCCCTTCAAATTGCTCTTCATAATCATAGAGGTTGTCGACCCCTAATATTTTCTGGCCAAATTGGAAATCATCGATGCTGATGTACTGTTCCGCAGGCGTATATTCAATACTGTATTGATGGTCTATGGGGGTATAGTAGTCATCAGAATGGGCAGCAATCACCGCAGAAAAATCTTGGGTTAATTGCTGAGTATCTTCAATAACCTCTTCCCAATAAATAATACGGAAATCTTCTTGTTTTTGTCGCTGCTCAAAATCAGCCCCATATAAATCATCACCACCAATAAAAAACTGTAAAATCCCCTTTTCAGGGTAATTTTCTAATTTAGGCATTTGTGCAAAATTAATTTGAGCAAGCAACTTGAGTGGCATCCCTTCGCTATTCGTCGGGTATTTTTCATTTAGTGGCAAATACGGCATTCCCCCAACACGACTATCCCATAAAACATAGTCTTCAATAGGGGTTAACGTCATTTCAACAAGCGGTTTTTTAGTGGCTTTGATTTTATCTGCGAAAGGTTTAATCACATCAGGGAGGGAGTTGAAATCAGCCATATATCGCTCCAAATAGGCAGTTAATGTCCCTCTAGCTTACTCGATTTTTACGTATTTTAAATCAGATATAACTGTAACTTAGGCCTTCATTTGACGTCATAGTTTTCTTGATATTTTAGGCTACAGATTAAAGATGGGAAAAATCAGAATCACTGTGGATTTTCTATATAGTTAGGGTTACAGCTAGGCGGCTAGCAAAGAGACCCTAGGAGCGTAGAAAACTACGTGACTAGGGCGAATTTGTGAAGCCAACAACGCTGTAGCCCAAACTATGACGAAAATTGACGAAAATTTAGCCTTCGTTATAAATCTCTAGGTCTTCAACCTCACTCTGATCCTTCAACTTTAACTCATCGTCTTTTCGTAAGTTTTCTAGGTAGTCTAAATAACTTTGGTCGATATCTTTGGTCACATAAATGCCATCAAACACGGAACACTCAAATTCTGTAATTTCAGGGTTTTCTTCACGCACCGCGTCGACTAAATCCGTTAAATCTTGGAAAATTAGCCCATCTGCGCCGATAAGTTTGCGAATTTCATCCACTTCGCGCCCGTGTGCAATCAATTCATTTGCATTTGGCATATCAATGCCATATACGTTTGGGAAACGCACTTCGGGTGCCGCTGAGGCAAAGTAAACATTTTTTGCTCCGGCTTCACGCGCAAGCTCAACAATTTGCTCCGATGTTGTTCCGCGTACAATGGAGTCGTCAATAAGTAAGACGTTTTTATCACGAAACTCCGCACGGTTCGCATTAAGCTTACGGCGCACCGATTTACGACGTTCTTGCTGACCCGGCATGATAAATGTACGGCCTACATAGCGGTTTTTCACGAAACCTTGGCGGTACGGTTTATCAAGAATATGCGCGATTTCTAAGGCGATATCACACGATGTTTCTGGAATAGGAATTACCACATCGATGTTTAAGTCTTCCCATTCGCGAGCAATTTTAGCGCCCAGTTTTTGCCCCATACGTAACCTTGCGTTATACACAGACACTTTATCAATAAAAGAGTCTTGGCGAGCAAAATAGACATACTCAAAAATACATGGGGTTAATTGTGGGTTATCAGAACATTGGCGTGTAAATAATTGGCCTTTTTCTGTCACATATACCGCTTCGCCAGGCGCCACATCGCGTAAAAACTCGAAACCTAAAGTATCAAGCGCAACACTTTCAGAAGCGACCATATATTCATGTTCACCACTTTCAGTAATGCGGCGCCCTAATACTAACGGACGAATACCGTGAGGATCACGGAAGGCTAACATGCCATGGCCAATAATTAATGCCACACAAGCATACGCACCGCGTAATTTTTTGTGCATCGCGGACACAGCACTGAAAACATTGTCTGGCTCGAGAGGGAAATGATCAAACCTATCCAGCTCATGGGCTAATACGTTCAGTAATATTTCAGAATCAGAAGTGGTGTTAACATGGCGGCGCGCTGTTTCAAATAAACTCCGAGTGAGTTCATGAGCGTTTGTCAGATTACCATTATGCGCAAGTGTAATACCAAAAGGTGAGTTTACGTAGAAAGGTTGCGCCTCGGAAGCACTTGAGCTACCTGCCGTTGGGTAACGGACGTGCCCTAACCCCATGCAGCCCTGTAATCTCAGCATATGACGTGTTTCAAACACATCTTTAACAAGGCCATTTGCTTTGCGTAAACGAATGTTGTTTTTGCCATCAATAGTGGCAATACCTGCTGCATCTTGCCCACGATGCTGAAGCACCGTGAGAGCATCATAAATTGATTGGTTTACCGGTGTAACACCGGCGATACCGACAATACCGCACATTTAGTCTTTCCTCATCAGCCAGACGGAGAAATGTTCTCCGGTAGGAAACTTGACGCATTTTGCAGGTAGTCAAAAAACCACCTGATTATATGACTGAACTGCGGAATAAGTTCCGAACGCTGCCAGTCCTCACTTTGAGGTAATGGTGTAAAGGTATCGAGAAAAAACAGCAATGCCGAAACAATCAATACACCACGCAACGCACCGAAGCAGATCCCCAGAACACGATCTGTGCCTGACAACCCCGTTTTTTGTACTAATGAGCTAATCACATAGTTTACGACTGCGCCAACAATCAAAGTGGCAATAAACAGTGCGGCGATAGCAATGCCATTTCTAACCAGCACATCCTCAAAGCGAGTAAAATAGTCAGCTAAATAAGGATAAAACGTACTTGCAACAAAAAAAGCACAGCCCCATGTAACCAGTGAGAGCGCCTCTCGTACAAACCCACGGATCAAGCTAACTAATGCCGAGAAGCCAATAATGGCGATAATTGTGTAATCTATCCAGACCATATTCCATTCCAAAATTCGCACTCGCGACATCAGCGAAGTGCATTCTAACAGAAAACGAAAACGTTTGCGTAACCATTTTTCTATCAAATTAAAAAAAATAGCGGCGAAAAGAAAAAATCATAATCGCCGCAGTAAGTTACTAAATCCCCTTACCTTTTAGGGATTATTTAAATTCTATTTTAAGGTTTATAGCTTTGAATTATCCCTTTTGTTCCCGTAATCCTATTCAGTTCTGGTAAAGCCGCTTCTAGCCTTTGCCTTGAGGCCTCAGGCCCTACGTAAATCCGCGTGAGTTTATTATTCACTGGTTTTGCAGGAACAGTATAAACTTGGTAACCAGACAACCTGAGCTGTGCGACTATCTCCTCAACTTTACTCGCATTGTTCAATGCGATGACTTGCACCACAAATGCTTTGCCTTGTGGCTGAGATTTCGGCTCGGGCTTAGGTTCAGGTTTCGGTTGTGGCTTCGGCTCAACTTTAGGCTCAGGCTTCGGTTCTGGCTTTGTGGGTTCAACTACGCTTGGTGCGGGAGTTGTCGTCGATGGCCGTGTTTCAACCTGTTCGTTTTGCTGCTGCGTAATCGCTTCTGATAACATGGCTTCAGAAGCCCCTTCTGAAGAAGCTGTTGTTGTCGTACTTACAATAGGCGCTATTGCCTCAATGTCTTCTTCATCACCTGGTTTAGGGATAATAGGAATGGCCGCAAATTCATTTTCATTGTATTTCTTATCGCCATCAAGCAGAGCAGGAAGCACAATGACCCCCACTGCAACAAGCACAATGGCGCCAGCAAGTCGATTCTGAAATTTACTAGCCACCGGCACTATCCTTCTTGATTTTCCAATAACATCATAACGTGAGCGACGGTATGAAATGACCCGCACACCACAATCACATCTTGCTCATTAGCATCGACGCAAGCTTGCTGCCACGCTTTTTCTACGCTTTCAAACTGGTTAGCTGTGGGTAAATATTGACTAAGTTGGGCCACATCTGCTCCCCTAAACTCAGTTAATGGCGCAAGGTACCAGTCGGTGACTTGTTGTGATAAGCACTCAAGCGTCCCTTTGATATCTTTATCGCCTAGCATCCCTACCACCGCGAGAATGCGACGGTTTTTAGTTTCCGGTAAGGCCGCTAATTTACTGACTAAGTACCCTGCGGCATGGGGGTTATGCGCTACATCCAATATCATTAACGGTTTTTCACCAATAATTTGGAAGCGCCCCGGTAATTGAGCAGATTTCAAACCTTGATGAATAGCGGACTCAGTCACTTTTTGGGCAATATCAGCATCAATTTCCAATAGGCAACTCACCACACCCAGCGCTGTTGCTGCGTTCGCTAAAGGTACATTGGGTAACGGTAAATCATGCCATTCACGCTGTGAACTTTTCCATGACCAGCTATTTGCTTGCTCACTGTATTGCCAATCCGTACCACGGCGAAATAGCTGTGTACCTAGCTGCTCAGCCACTTGGGCAATTGAAGCTGGCATGTCCGGTTCACCGACCACTCCATAGTGACCTTTGCGGAAAATACCGGCTTTTTCATAACCAATATGTTCACGGTCTGCACCTAACCAATCTGTATGGTCTAAGGCAATACTGGTGATCGCCGCAATATCCGCATCAACGACATTGGTCGCATCTAACCGACCGCCTAAACCGACTTCTAAAATCACAATATCGAGTTTAGCTTGCTTAAATAATTGTAACGCCGCCAAGGTGCCGTATTCAAAATAGGTGAGCGAAATATCTGCACGTTGTGCTTCAATTGTGGCAAATACTTCACAGAAATCAGACTCAGGGAGCTCTTGGCCTTGAATACGAACGCGTTCGGTATAACGAATAAGGTGCGGTGAACTGTAAACCCCAACTTTTAACCCAGATGCCATAAAAATAGACTCTAGCGTATGGCAAGTTGTCCCTTTTCCGTTGGTCCCAGTGACAGTGATAACTTTAGGTGCAGGTTGCGTTAGGTTCATTTTCCTAGCAACTTGACCGACTCGCTCCAACCCCATATCAATATTTTGACTATGTAAGTCGGTGAGATAAGAAAGCCAAGCCTCCAATGGAGACTTGGCATTAGGAATGATTAGATTACTCATCATCTTTTTTATGCTTTTCAGAATCCTTTTTTGGCTCTTGGGCATCAAGTTCATCAACGGCGTTAATGTCGATTTCAACCGTTTCCGCTACGATGATAGGCGTGTCATTAAAGCTTGGTTTATTGGTTAACATCGCTAACACTTCAGCTAAGCGATCACGCATCTCAGGGCGGCGAACTATCATATCAATCGCGCCTTTCTCAAGTAAGAATTCACTGCGTTGGAAACCTTGCGGTAACTTTTCGCGAACAGTTTGTTCGATAACACGTGGCCCTGCGAAACCAATTAATGCTTTCGGCTCTGCCACATTAATATCCCCT
Organism: Providencia hangzhouensis; assembly: GCF_029193595.2. Taxonomy (NCBI): domain Bacteria; kingdom Pseudomonadati; phylum Pseudomonadota; class Gammaproteobacteria; order Enterobacterales; family Morganellaceae; genus Providencia; species Providencia hangzhouensis. Next base: position 1,832,040 of record NZ_CP135052.1, on the reverse strand, counting down.
AACATCGCTAAACTTGCAGACACCCCACCCATGGTTGGGTCGGTCAATACAGAGATGTAAGGTAAACCACGTTCTTGCAATTTTGCCAAAGCTGCACTGGTTTTTGCCATCTGCATCAATGATAACAGCGCTTCTTGCATACGCGCACCGCCACTTGAAGAGAAACAAACCAACGGGCAGTTATCTTCCAGAGCTTGCTCCACTGCACGCACGAAACGCGCGCCAACAACAGAGGCCATTGAACCGCCCATAAAAGCGAACTCAAACGCCGCAGCCACCACAGGCATACCTTTCAACGTGCCTTTCATCACGATGATCGCGTCTTTTTCACCTGTTTCTTTTTGCGCAGCAGCAATACGGTCTTTATATTTTTTTGAATCTTTGAACTTAAGAATATCTTTTGGCTCAAGTTCACTGCCCAATTCCGTTGTTGAGTTTTCATCAAGGAAGGTTTCTAAGCGCTGACGTGCGTGAATTCGCATATGGTGGTCACATTTTGGACACACGGATAAATTACGCTCTAATTCAGCACCATATAATACTTGCCCGCAGCTATCGCATTTGGTCCAAACCCCTTCAGGGATATTGGCTTTGTGTGATTGGGTCAAGTTACCTTTCTTTAAAATTTTTTCAATCCAGCTCATTAATGGACCTTTTTGTCTGATTCACTCTGGTTATCACCAGTATGTAATTTTTTGCCATTAAACCACAATGATATCTCACTGTAGATAAAAACTTGTTAAACCACCTTACTAAACCGCTTAGTGGTTATCGATTTTTTGCGCTGCCGCACGCTTTTCTTTCGCAGCTATTCGACGATGACGAATAATTTCAACAACACCCGGAAGAATTGAAACAAAGATAATCGCGACTATCAGTAATTTCAAATTCTTTTGTACGAACGGTAATTCACCAAAGAAATAACCCGCATAAGTGAATAATAATACCCAAATAAACGCGCCCGTCACATTATAAAAAGCAAAGTGACGATAAGACATTTTCCCCATTCCTGCAACGAATGGTGCAAAAGTTCTGACTATCGGCACAAAGCGTGCCAGTATAATCGCTTTACCGCCATGTTTTTCATAAAAAGCATGAGTTTTATCTAAATAAACACGACGAAAAATCTTCGAGTCTGGATTTCTGAATAATTTCTCACCAAAAATACGCCCAATTGCGTAGTTTACAGCATCACCAATAATCGCTGCCGTAATCATTAAAGCGACCATTAAATGGACATTCAGGTCATTACTGTCTAATGACGAAATCGCACCCGCAACGAATAATAACGAATCTCCAGGTAAAAATGGTGTGACCACTAACCCTGTTTCACAAAATAGGATCAGAAATAGGATACCATAGACCCATGTACCATAATCTCTGACCAGTTCAGCAAGATGGACATCGATGTGTAAAATAAAGTCGATAATAAAAGTGATAAATTCCATAAAATCCTCATTGATAATAGCATCCATGCTATTTACAAAAATTATGAGATAAATAAAAATTCGCTTTACATCAGTTCATCTGCCAGAAAAAGCGGCCCCATCACATTCTGAGGTAACTCAAATTTCTCTGGGTAATCGACACTCACTAAATACAACCCTTCCGCTTTTGCGGTTGCAGCTGCCTTGGTACGGTCTTTTAACTCAAGAAGATGCGCCATCCAATCAATGTTTTGATTGCCACAACCAATCTCCAACAGACTTCCGACTATATTTCTCACCATATGGTGAACAAACGCATTGGCTTTGATGTCTACCACCACATAATGACCGTGGCGACTGACATTCACATGCATCACATTACGCCATGGCGACTTTGACTGACACTGGACTGCTCTGAATGAGGTAAAATCACGTTCACCCAATAGCGCCTGTGCCGCTTCATGCATTCTTTTTTCATCGAGTGGATAATGAAAGTGCGTTACGCCACTCGATAAAATTGCTGGCCGATAACGGTGATTAAAAATCACGTAGCGATATCGACGCGCTGTTGCACTAAAACGTGCATGAAACTCCTCGGCCACCGGTTTACACCAGCGGACAGCAATATCAGGGGGCAAATGCGTATTCGCCCCCATAGTCCAAGCCGCTTCTTTGCGGATGGCAGAGGTTTCGAAATGCACCACTTGCCCTGTAGCATGAACGCCTGCATCTGTGCGCCCTGCGCAAAACACGCTAATTGGCTCCGCTGCAATTTTTGACAAGGCTTCTTCTAAACAACCTTGAACACTTTTCACTTCTTGCTGACGCTGCCAACCAAAATAACGACTGCCGTTGTATTCAATACCTAATGCGATGCGATACAACTGTGTAGGCTCAGACATTAGTAAAACAGCTCCTGAGCCAGTTTTTCTGCTGTTTCTACCGCCATCAGTGCCCCACCGAAACGCACGTTATCAGCCACTGACCAAAATTGTAAAACTTCAGGTATGCCATAGTCATTACGTACACAACCAATGCTTAATTGGTCATTACCTGACGCTTCAGTCACCTGTGTAGGATAATCACCCTCTTCTGAGACCTGAATATCTTCAAAACGTTCAAGTTCTTCGTTCGCTTCTTCTGCACTCATTGGGCGCAAAGTTTCTAAATGAACGACTTGCGCATTCCCATAAAAAACAGGAGATTGAATAAAACTCACCGCCACTGGCAAGCCATCATCTTGCAGCACCTTACGCACTTGCTCAACCAAACGACGTTCGTGAACGACACTGCCTTCCGTATCCGCCAGTAATGGCAACATATTGAACGCTAATTGCTTACTAAAACGGCCTTCTTCCGCAGGGATACCATTTAATAAACGCGCACTTTGCCCTGCCAACTCGTCTACGGCGGCTTTACCATAACTAGAAACCGACAACATATTTGTTAAAGTAATACGCCCCACCCCTGCCGCATCCACCAGCGGTTTAATTGCCGTTAATAATTGACTCACAGAGCTGTCCGCCAATGAAATAATATTACGGTTGCGGTAATCGGCTAAGACTTGCGGATTCACATTCGGAACAACCAGTGGCACATCCGGTTCTTGAGCAAATACGCCACTCGTATCGATGACAATGCACCCTTCTTGTGCCGCTAATTCGGCATATTGTAGGCTGACACCTTCATTGGCTGCAAAAAAGGCAATTTGTGCCTGTGACCAATCAAAGTCGGTCACATTTTCAACTTGAATACTTTTACCATTAAAGCGTACGCTCTCCCCTGCACTACGCTCACTGGCAAGTAAATATAATTCGCCGACTGGGAATTCTCTTTCTTGTAACAGTGAAATAATAGCTTCACCTACAGCACCGGTTGCGCCTAATACTGCAATATTCCAACCTTCAGTCATGGCTATTCCTCTAAAAAATAAAAAAATTAAATAACACCAATCGGTGTTATTTAATCAGGTGTTCATTTTAACTAATCTATTTTGTGCAAACTAAACTTGCTGTAAAACCAAGCTCATTGAGTTTTGATGCCGTTTGTTCATCATCACAAATAATTTCAAGGGATGACCATTCACGACGCTCTTGATAATTTTTGCGCAGCTTATCAAATTCACCTTTTACCCCTGCAACGGCTCTTAACATTGCATCATCTCGGCGCACATCATACACGAGATGTACTAACCTTTTGAGCTGGTTTTGCGTTAATTTACCATTGAAAGTCAATTGATTGATATCTGGCTTAGGCAGTAATGATGAAAGAGAAACTTGTGACGATTTGCCGAGAAACTGGCAGTAAGCTTCATAAACTTGCGTCGTTCCTCGGGCTTTACCTTCTAGCGTATAGCCTGCAATATGCGGCGTGCCAATATCCACTAATGCTAAAAGTGCCGTATCTAAATCAGGCTCTGGCTCCCACACATCTAAGATAACGCTCAGTTTTTTTCCGCGGTTAAGCACGGATAATAGGGCTTTATTATCAACTACCTCACCCCGACTTGCGTTAATTAAAATGGTACCATCGCGCAATTTTTCTAAATGCGTTTCATCCATTAAATGGAAAGTTTTATATTCCCCTGACATATTCAGCGGAGTATGAAAGGTAATGACATCAGCGTGCTCAAGGATATCATCAAAAGAAACGAATGACTCGTCATCCCCCTTGGCTGCACGTGGCGGATCGCAGAGTAATGTTTTGACTCCCCAAGCCGATAACCTTGCAGCTAAACGCCCTCCGACATTACCGACACCTATGATCCCTACTGTTTTATCACGCAAATCAAAGTTATCACGTTCCGCTAGTAATAATAGTGAAGAAATAACATATTCAATAACCGCTATCGCATTACAACCCGGCGCTGATGAAAAACCAATATTTGCCGCCGATAACCACTCGGTATCAATATGGTCAAAACCGGCTGTCGCGGTTCCAACGAATTTAACTGGCGTATTACCAAGCAGTGATTCATTAACCTTAGTGATAGAACGCACCATTAATGCATCTGCATCAATTAATTCTTGTTCTGGTATAGGACGTCCCGGTACTGCTTTCACTTCACCAAGCTCGCTAAATAAAGTTTGAGCATATGGCATATTCTCATCGACTAAAATTTTCACGCTGTTGTCCCAATCAATAACTTTTTTGTATTGTGTCGTTATATAGATAAGTGGAACAATATTTTGCCACGGTTTAAGCCAGATGCCTATGAGAGGTTGCCTTCTACGTCAAATTCTTTCGCTCGAAAACGGTCTGGTGTGACACCTGATATCTGCTGGAACATCGCAATAAAGGCGGATGCCGAGCTATACCCAACATCCAATGCGACTTCATGGACACTTTTCCCCTTTTCTAACCCGGCAACGGCATGTAAGTATCGCAAGCGTTGACGCCATTCACTAAACGACATACCTAATTCTTGCTGGCAGCGTCTTGATAACGTGCGTTCCGATGTATAATAGCGTTTTGCCCATTGTGCTAACGTCGTGTTATCGGCTGGGTCGCTTTGTAACTCTAATAAGATTGGGGCAAGAAATTTGTCTTTTGAAATAGGCAAATAAGTATCTTGGCAAGGGGACAATGGAAATTGGTCAATCAGCACATGAGCCAAACGTAAGTCTTGCTCTGTTTCAGGCTGAACAATACCGCGTTGGTACATATCCGTCATAATTGATTGAAATATAGGGCTAAGCTTAATCACACAAGGCCGCTGGGCAAGCACTTGGTTATATTCATGAGAAAAATCGATGATCCGAAATTTGACACTTTCTTTATTAAAGCTAGCATGGGGAATGTTCGCTGGGATCCAAATGCAAAACTCTGGCGGCGCTAGATAATGTTGACCAGCCACCTCCATTTCCATAATGCCACAGACCACATACAGCATTTGCCCAAAAGGGTGTGAATGGGATTTATACTCAGTGAGGGCCGCGGTTTGCTCGTGCCGAAAAGCCACCAATTCAGGCTCTACGATATTACATTCACTGATTTGCCAAATGTCTGATTTTAAGTTTTCCATGGTTCCTGTCTGAAAAGCGTTATCGGTTGTCTGGTTATCAGTATATATAAAAAATCGGACAGATGTATACTAGCGCCCATTCAATATGGGAGAATGTTTTAATGAAGAATCTTCTTTTTCCGCTGATTGCGGTTTTATTATGGTCAATTAATGCCATTGTTAACAAAGCGGCATCCACTGCCATTGACCCTGCGGCAATCTCATTTTACCGTTGGGCGTTGGCATTTCTAGTCATGACCCCTTTCGTATTACGTTCGGTGCTTCGAAACTTTAAAACGGTTATGAAACATTGGTGGCAACTCGCCATTTTAGGCGCGCTAGGGATGATGCTATACCAAAGTTTAGCTTATTATGCGGCTCACAGTGTAAGTGCGACCTTTATGGGAATCATGAATTCAATGATCCCATTACTAACAGTAATTATTAGTATCTTTGTGCTACGCGTTATTCCTACTGTGGGGATTATATTAGGCTCAATTCTTTCATTATGTGGATTAGTATGGTTAGTGAGTCAAGGAAGCCCAAGTGCGTTATTTTCTCAAGGCTTAGGCCAAGGGGAAGCCATGATGTTGGTTGCGTCCGCTGCATACGCCCTGTACGGTGTTCTGACTAAGCGTTGGTCAATCCAATTATCTAGCTGGGACTCGCTGTACGTTCAGGTTTTCTTTGGCGTTATCATGCTACTCCCTAATTTCTTGCTAGCTGAAGATGTCTCTCTGAACAGCCAAAATATCGGTTTAGTGGTATTTGCGGGGATTGCCGCCTCCATTGTTGCTCCGGCATTGTGGATCCAAGGTGTTATGCGCCTTGGTGCGAATACAACCTCTATTTTTATGAACTTAGCCCCCGTTTTCACTGCCATTATCGCTATTTTCGCCTTGGGTGAAGAACTTAAAAGCTACCATTTAATCGGTGGTGGTGTGGTATTACTCGGGGTAATGTTAGCGCAACAATTACGTACACCACTGACAGAATTATTCCGCCGTGAAAAAAAGGTGGTTCAAGAAGATTCTTGCCAGTAGAATAGAATTACAAAAGCAATAAATGCAATGTCGTCACTCATATGCCCCACTTTGTGGGGCTATGTTTGAAATCCTCGCCGTCCCTTCGTTTATTTCCCTTCATATTCCTTACCATTAATACTTTGTGACATTTTAAATCCCTCTCAAATCACCTTTAATTCGCCCACCATTGATATGATTTATCGAATTACCGTTTTTCAGATAGAGGATAATCCGATTGAATCTTCTGGAATTCCAATTAGACTTAAGCAAAATCAAATACCCCTTTAGGAGTATCAACGCCACTCAATAAGCCGTGATAACGCGATAAATCTAAATGGAGCGTGGCAAGTACCCACTATAATAAGGAATAACAATGACTAAGCCGTTAAAAGTTGGGCTTTTCGTATTGATAATAATTGCTGTAGCCATTGGCATTTATTTCGTCAATACCACCAGCTCATCCTCTCCCTCACAATTAGGCTATGACTTATATCAACAAGGTGAATCTCAAGCAGCGTTTGAACAATTCCAAAAAAACGCAGAGAAAGATTCACAATCCGCGTTTGCCTTAGCCATGATGTATAAAGACGGTATTGGCACAAAAGCCGATGATGTGGCAGCCCAAAACTGGCTAATTAAAGCGGCGGAGGCTAACAATAAAAATGCATTATATAACCTTGGCTTTTTTCGTTATAAACACCTAATAGAAGACACTTCTACTGATGAAAACGGTTTAATTTCTTTAACTAAAGCGGCTGATCTCGGTGTCAAAGAAGCACAAGAAATGGTTGGAGGTATTTATTTATCTGATAAATACGAACAAGTTCCACAAAATATCGAACTTTCTCGCCAATATTTTACGTTGGCTTCTGACCAAGGTTCAAAACTGGCAAAATTTGCTTTGGGCTATATCGCTCATGACTTTGAAAATGACAGTAAAAAAGCCGTTGAAATATTAACACCACTTGTCAGCAACGACTTTCCCTTACCCGCTATGTTACTCGCATCAATTTATGAAGATGGCGGTAACGGCGTACCACCAAATCCGCTGTTAGCCAAAAAATATGAACGCCTCTCTTTTTCCTCTGCATTAGAATACATTTCTGACGCAAGTGAATTAGAGCCAGGGGCTTTATCATTGTATGGTTCACAAACAGAAGAAGAAAAACAAAAAGTCATCACTAATTTAGAAGAACGGGCGAGCCGTGGTGATGAGAACGCCATCTATGCTTTGTACCAAAAATATATGACTGGCGATGGCGTGCGGAGAAATAAAAACCGTGCGATGGTTTACCTGCGACCGCTTGTGGAAGCTAAACACCCTAAGGCATTATATTTAAATTACAAAGCTGACACCGACCGCATTCAGGATTTAACTGATGCCGCTGATGGCCAATACCCTCCCGCGATGTATCAAGCCTATAACGTGTATTCTGGCCGTACATTTAGCGATGTTAAGCGAAATGACGCTTTAGCTGAAAAATATCTCACCGCTGCCGCAGATCTTGGCGACTTAAACGCACTTGTTACCATCAACGAGAGAGCAATCTCCAGTTACGATTTTCCAAACAAAAAACTGAGTGGTATTGTCGCCAAATACACTCCTATTTTAATGGAAAAATACCCGAACTCCGCAGATGCTTTAGTGGTAGCAAGTGAAGTTTATAGTGCTAAAGGTAGCCCATTATTTTCGCCAGAAAAAGCCTTCGCTGCTTTAGAAAAAGCAAATCGCATAGACCCCACTTATGATGCTCAGATGCAATTAGCGCGTTATTATATTAATGCTTTTGGTACTAAGCAGGATGTGCAGAAAGCCGCTAAATTACTCATCGACAACCTTAATGAAAACGGTTACCCATCAACGGCCGATCGCTTATTAGTTCAAGTATATTATCGCTATGATATTAAAGCACGTATCGATGAGAAAACGATTGTCGATATCCTCAAAAACGATGTCATTAAACGCGAAAATTACGCCTTAGCTTATTTGTATGCTGACTATTTACTAAAAGAAGATGCAGAGAAAAATAGTGATCAGGCCTTTGATTTATATGAAAAATCAATCAAACAAAATTATAATAGCCAGGTTTATTATGCTGCTGCATTATTAAAATACCGGCCAACAGAAACCAATAAAATAGCTAACCTGATAGTCAATGTGCTCCATTCACCTCAAGCACAAGCCGAATTACTTCCAAGTCAGTTACAAATCGCTAAAGATATTTTATTAAAAACAGGTTTAAATCGCGCTGACACAAAAGCGTTATTAGTCAAAATGGCTTTATATGAAAACCATACTGAGGCTCAGAAATTAATTGAACCACTGATTAATAAAGATGCTGATATCACCTATTTATATGGGATAAACAAGCTCACTCAATTAACTAATATTGATACCTTAAGTGATGCTGAAATAAAACCATTGTACGATTATATTTTAAAAGCTGCAGAATTGGGTAGTGCATCTGCTTATTTATATATTGCGCAAAACCTTGATGGCGTTACTTATCACAATGATAAGGCGTATTACAAATCTCGCTTCCAGCAAATTACTGGGCTTACCGCAAAAGATTTAGTTCCTCAATATAAAAAATGTGCGGCACTCAAAAATAACCGCTGCTTATATGAATTAGGGGAAATATATCAAGAAGGTAACTACGGCGAAGATGCCAATTATGATACCGCCCTTTTCTATTACAATCAGATTTCTGACCCTGATTTTAGCTTTTTAAAATCACGTAAAAGAGAAATTGAAAAAGCCAAAGCTTCATTTGCCAATATTCAACTAAAAGCGAAACAGAATGACCCTGATGCGTTACGTACGCTCGCCAATGCTTACAAATATGGTAATTATGGGCAAAAAGTCGACCAGAAAAAGTGGCTTGAATATTTAGAGAAAAGTGCAAAATTCAATCAAGAAAGTGCACTTGAAGAACTCATTGATTATTACCAACAGGATCAATATCTCAATGCAAATAAAGCAAAAATCCTAGGTTATTACGACCAATTAGCAGCGATTGGCAGTAAAGACTATACCCGTAAACTGGCACATCAGTATTTAAATGGCAGCCAGCTTGTTGAGCCTAATCGACAAAAAGCACGTGAGTATTACCTTAAAGCAGGAAGCTGGGGCAATGAATTCATCAAATATATGGATGATTATGACATTGGCATGAAAATGCTCAATGAAAGTCCTTCAGCAAAATACAAAGTGGGTCGAGCTTATTTCTATGGCCAAGGTGTCAAAGAAGATCGCCTTGAAGCGGCTAAATACCTGAAACAAGCTAGTGATGAAGGTAATGACCACGCAATCGCTCTCTATAGTGAGATGCGATATATGGGCGTGCTAAATGAAGAAAAAAACGCTTGGGTAATGGAACCTGACTGGGATGAGGCCATTGTTTATTTACGTAAACATTCGAATCCAAAACGGGTTGATGATTATATTGAAGTCTATGAAACTCTCGTTGTTCCTGCCAAAAAAGGCGATACCTCTGCTTATATTAAACTCGGGGATTGGTATAGTTCGCGCGGTAGAGATCTCGCGGCGCAAGATTGGTATAAGAAAAGTATCAAGGCTGGCAATTTAGCCGCTTATCAACCGCTTGATTCGGTTACTAAGGATAACCAAGAAAAACGCCAGAATTACGTTGAAGGTGCAGCAAAAGGTGATTTGTTCTCTAAAGTTCAACTAGCCAGAACGTATTTATATGATAACAAAATTCTCTCTGGCTCTCCTGAATATGATTTAGCTATTCAATATCTACAAGAGGGTATGAAATCAGCTGATGATAAGGTTTCTAATAATGCCTTCGATGCATTGGTGGATTTGTATCGAGATGGAATTAAAGATAAAAAAAGAGAGCTTAATCGCCCTAAAGACGAACAAAAATATTTAGCGCTGCTGCTAAGTGAAGAAAACACTCGTACCAAAGCTTTAATTAATCTGTATTACTATTACGTAAATAGTGATAACGCTAAAGCCTTAACTTATTTACAACAGGCTTATGATAAAGGCGATTTAGCCGCAACCAAAAAGCTCTATCAAATCTATTACCCCGGTAAATATTGTAGCAATAGCGATAATGTAGATATGGATAAAGCAAGCCGATATTTGAAGGAGTGGATTGAAAAAAGCAATTTCCAGAAAAATACCGACAAACACTATATTCATTACCCAGAAAGTCTTTCTGAAGAGATGGGAACCACCTATTTAAAAGGCGATTGCAATGTTGATAACAATATCGACAAAGCCATCGAATGGTATAAAATTTCGTTATATTACCACCCAACATATGCACTTGACGCAATTTATGAAGCATATGTAGAAAAAGGTGATGCCAAACAAGCCTATTACTACGCATTGCAACTTGATAAAAAACCAAGTTCTATTGAGCTAATGGATACACTTTCAGCCCAAGATAAACAAGCAATTGAAAAACAAGTTGCCGATGAAAAAGCCTATGAGAAATATGGTCGTTTCGCCGAGCAAATTGAAAAGCAGCGCATCGAAGCTGAGGCAGGCGACAAAATGTCAGCCTTCTCATTAGGTATCGCTTATGCACGCGGTGAACGAGTGCCTGAAGATACCCAAAAGATGATCTATTATTATGAGTTAGCAGGGAAAAATGGCTATCCTCGCGCTTATAATATTTTAGGTAATCTTTATCGTAAAGATAATGAGCGCGGTATAGAAAAAGACTTTCCGAAAGCGCTTTATTATTTTGATTTAGGCGCACAACAGAATGACAGTAACACCGCTCATTTAGCCGGGGATATGCTCTATTTTGGCCAAGGTGTGCCAAAAGATTATGTCCGCGCAGCAAAATATTACGATATGACAGACCTCGAACAAGGTACTCACCATGCGATGGCAAAATACAAACTTGCTTATATGTATTATAACGGCTGGGTCGGTACCAAAAGTAAAGACGATATCCAAAAAGCCCATGATTACCTTGAACTTGGCGCAAAATACCAAGACAAAGACTCAATCAACGCACTAAAAGAGTGGGATTTTAGTCTAATTAACCAATAATTGAATTATAAAGGCGCTAACTTTCTTTAGCGCCTTAACCTATCTACAATTATCATTTTTATATCTAAATAAAACAATATCATTCCCTCCACTTATGAGATTGCTAAAAATTTCATTGCTAATAATTTAAATTATACTAATCGCATTTTTATATAAAATAAAAATTAGTCTACTTCTTATTGTTAGATTATATTTTATTGGCATCTGTATATATGCAAATTTCAATAACCATTAACACGGAGTGTTTACTATGAGTTCTACATTTAATAAAAATCGGGCATCATTAGGAAGTATAAAAAACCAAAACATATTTAAAGAAATAGACTATTCAGCAACCTTGTCAATTAGAAAGAAACCATCAATAAATGTCGTTTACCTAGAAGGGGTATATAAGCACATAAGCAAAAAATCAGAACACAACAAAAAAATATTTAATAATTTGTTAGCTAAAATTGATAATTTAAAAGATATATTTAAGATGGGTAAATCTGATGAATGGTACAAATTACAAGAGTTAGAACTTAATCTTATCGAACAAGCTGACAAGCAGACAAAAAATTTTGAAGTATTACAAAAGTTACATAGTAAACACACAAAAATGGAAAATTATTATACATTACCTATAACCTCGTCATCTATTAAACTTAATACCTTCGACTTAATTGAGCAATATAAAGCAGACTTATTAAATCTGCTGAGTAATATGAGAGAGAAATTTATCTTACCTGATAACATTTCTTATCACAAGAATCCGATTATTCAAAATGCTATAGGCACAGAACTTGATCAGTTTAATTCTAATCTAAACGATAGCCATCAATTGTCTCAGCAATACACACAGAAAATGACTGAAAATGTGCAAAATAGGTTTTTACTCATGGAAAAAACATTCTATGCAGAAGGTCATATGAATGATTTATATACCGATGCCAAGAAAAGTAAAAGCAACATAGAACAGCTGCTAAAAGCACTTAATAACAATAGCATAATGCATTCAACAAGTAATCATACAGTCGATAAGTTAATAAAATGCACAACAAAATTAAACACCCAATATACAGAAATTCAATATTCACATGATAGTTTTGATAAAATCAAAAACTTTGAATACTTAGATGATATTCATAACCACTTTGAACAAGATAAAGACTTTTACCTTAACTATCAGGAGAGCGACTACCAAAACAATAAAGAATTTAAATTATTAACTGAATTAAACCAGTCAATTAGTAACTTACAAAAAATAAAAATTAATGCTCAAAAAACATTGGATAATCACATACTCCCGATTGATAAATTATTAGAACTTACTCCTGATAGACAACATAAATACCAAAAAGGCATTGATAATGAATTAGAAAAATTATTCAATAAACTTGAAGCGCGTATCAATGTAGAAATAAAAAAAGAAGCGGGTTTATATTACGACCAGTCTACATATTTAATTAATCGTTCCCAGTTAGAAAAAGACATATTGAGTGTAAAAGAAGATTTAGCCAATTATATTATTGAAAATAGGACATTAGCTCAAGAGAAAAAAACTCATGATAACATTGAAGAATTAACAACTCAGTTTCATGATGAATTCCTTAGAGCAAAAACACTCCAAAAGTTTGTTAATTTAGAATTAAACAATCACCTTCACCAATTTAATCCTCCAAGTAAAATAGTCTCTTATACTAATAACTTTGGTGATAAAAAAAATAACATATATATGCTAGCAGTAGAAAAAAAACTATTAAAAAATGAATTAAATAATTTAATTTCTAACATTCATATAAAGATCCCTTTAAAATCAACTTCGTCTGCTGTTGGTGAAGATGCATATTATCAAACAGTTAAAGGAAAAATGTATACATTATTAGACTTAACTGAACAGTTAGGGAGTTTAACTAAAATGTACAGTTCAAAAGAACACTCAGAGATACTAGAATATATCAATGATATTCATTCTTTAGAAAAACAAATTGTCCAGACAGAAAAAGAGATTTCTCAATATATTTATACTCATTCAGAAAATAAAGACAAAAAATCAATTTCTTCAGAAATAACACCATTAATTATTGAAATCATGAATAAAAAATCAAAAATAATGTCAATTGAAACTCGCATTAACGAGGGAACTGATGAAGTCAATTTCACTGATGGTAATGGAAATAATAAAGACTTTGAATCCTTATTATCATCTATCATGGCTGAATTTCCACAAGACACAATAATTAGCGATGTATACGACCAACCATTGCATAACAAATCAATACCTGTATTTATCCCATTACGGGATTAACACGTATTTTTATTTTCACTAGATTTGTATTTTACTATTATTGAAACCACCTACTGAATTAGGTGGTTTCTGTTATCATGGCGCTTGGCTGGCTTTAAATGCGATTCTAACCAATAATCCATTAAGTAATTTACTTTTTAATAATTGAGGTTCAGAACCATGATAGCTAGCAATATTTCAAATGATATCAACAATACTTCCATACCAAATAAAAATTAGTCACCTCATTTTAAGTAGGTTATATTAATTAACTACGACCACAGTAATGAAACATTTAAAAATTATTAACATGGAGTGTTTACTATGATTTCAAATTTAACCCTAAATACGAACCAAGAGTTACAACAAAGTGAAAACAATATCAATATATCTGAGGTTTTACGTGAGAAAGAATATCTAACCGCAGTAAGAGATGACTTTATTTCTAACGTATATAATTATGTCCCATTAAAATCTGTCACATCTAATGTCAGCGAGGAAACCTATTGTCAAACGATTAAAGATGCATTGCTAGATATCACTAATCAACGCTTACAATTAAACAAAATACAAAAATTGAAATCAGAATCTGTTGATACTACATATTTACAAGAAGAAAAACTTGCTAGTGCAAAAAATGATCTAGTGACATACATTCAAGAGCACTCAGAAAATAAAGATTCAAATTTGATTTCCCAAGACATATCGGCTTTGCTTGATGAAATATACAACACAAATTTAAAAATAGAATCAATCGAGACATTTATTAATGAAGTAAAAAATGACACAGCGCTAGCTATAGCTAATATATTTCTTAATGAAGACAATAAGTTAGATTCAGAATCATTATTATCATCCTCAATAGCAAGCCTCGAACAAAACACAATAACCTGTGATTTTAAACACGAACCTTCAAATAACACGCTATCGCAGATATTAATATCAATGTGAAACTAAACGTATCTAGCTTTTACTGCGTTTAGACTTTGTCACCAGAGAAACGCCTTAGTAAGGGCGTTTTTCTTACCACGGCGCTTGGCTAGCTTTAAATGCGATTCTAACCAATAATCCATTAAGTAATTTACCTTTTAATAATTGAGGTTCAGAACCATGATAGCTAGCAATATCTTTCACAAGCGCCAGCCCAAGGCCAGCGCCTTCCTTACCTAACGCATTATTTAAACGAGTAAAGGCTTCCATAGAACGGTTAATTTTCGCATCTGGGATCCCAGGACCAGAGTCTTCAACCTCTAAGACCCAATGAAGATGGTCATCACTGCTGACCACTCGAACGGTGACCACCCCATTTGCAGGCGTGTATTTAATCGCATTATCAATTAAATTTGCACACATCTCAGCTAATAAGATAGGCTCGCCTTTAATCCATGCCGTTTCCGCACCTTCATAACCTAAGTCAATATTTTGGCTTTCAGCTTGAGATAGCCGAGTAAAACACGCTTGGTGAACAATTTCCACTAGATTTATGGCACGATACTGCGTAATTGATTCTTTTTCATGGGCTTTTAACCGCGATAGCTGCAAAAGCCTATCAGTCAAAATGATCGTATTATCGAGGGTTTTATTGATGGCTTGTAAACTCTGTTGCCGTTGAGTTTCATCTGTACTATTAATCGCGACGGAAACCTGAGTTTTAAGAACGGTTAGAGGTGTTTTAAGCTGATGAGATGCATCTGCACTAAAGCGTTCTTGTCGTCTAACCATCCGCTTTAGGCGAGAAATATAACGGTTTAATGCATCAATTAATGGCGATAAATCCGACCACGGCAGTAAATCTGGCAAGGGTGTTAAATCATTGGCAGAACGGCCTAACATTAAGTGAGATAATCTTTTCAACGGTGCCAGCAGCTTACTCAGTAGAATATAGGCAAGCACCATGGTTAAAAGTACCACGGTACCTTGACTCATCAAGGCAGAAATTAATAATTGATTAGCGAAATCTTGCCGCGAATAGACCGTTTCCGCAACACGAATTTCAACCATCCCAGTGATGCCACCTTCATTAATCGGTTGATAAAACGCAGCAATACGAATAGGTAAACCTTTATACTGTGCATCATAAAAATAAACTAGCGCAGTATAGTGCTGTGAACGCATCCAATAAGGGGGAATTGGCGGTAAGTCGTCATAACCAGAGATAGTTTCACCGTCAGGAGAGATAACTTGATAAAAAATTCGGTCATTATTATTTAGTTCGAAACTATCGAGCACCACATAAGGCACATTCACCGAGAGATGCCCATCTACCACTTGTAAGCGTTCTGCAACTGTTCGAGCTGAAGCTAGTAACGTTCGATCATAGGCTAAATTTGCAGCATTTTTTGCACTGTAATAGTGGGTATAAACCGAAAAACTCCCCAACAAAATGAGGGGGATACCGAAAAAGAGCAGTAACTGATGAAAGAGAGAGCGTGGATGAGCGACTAATTTCATACACTACACTGCTCTAATCGGTATCCCAATCCGCGTAAGGTATTGATGTTAACATCCGAACCGGCAAGTTTTTTTCTTACACGGTGAACATATAACTCAATACTTTGTAAATTGGCTTCATCTGACAGCGAAAATACCTGTTCAAATAATTGCATTTTAGAAACAGGTCGACCTCGTCGATGAAATAGGGTGTTTAACACCGCATATTCCCTTGGTGTTAAGCCTAACGGCTCTTCGCCTAATAAAAAATAACCGTCCTCATGGTAACTAAGTAAACCAAACTGTTGTGACTCATTAACTTGCCCTTGGCTACGCCGTAATAAAGCACGAAGACGTGCTTCTAATTCCGCAATATCAAAAGGTTTCGTCAGGTAGTCATCAGCCCCTGCATTTAACCCTTGTACACGGTCGGCTACGTCGGAATTCGCCGTTAGTAACAAGACGGGGGTTTCTTGATGCCGTTTGCGCATTTGCGCCAATACCTCAAGCCCACTCATTCTCGGAAGTGATACATCTAACACGACTAATTCATAGCGTTCAGTTTGTAATAGCTGGTCTGCTATCGCACCATCACTAGCAAGATCAACCGCAAACCCAGATGACGATAAGGCCTTCTGTAACCATAATGACAACTCGTCATGATCTTCAACCAATAAAATTCTCATTCCGCATACTCATTATAATTATTTATCAGTATACGTTGGCATTCCATTGAATGAATGGAAAGCAAATGTGCACATTTTTACTGTGTCCATCACAACTATTGCTAACAAACACTATTAACGTGATTAATTTAACATTAAATTAACATAACAAAAAAGTAAAAATACAAAACAATCTGATATATATCACATAAAAATAATAATATTTGTTAATGAAAGGTAAATGAAAGCTTCATCGGGCGATGATGCCATACCAGCACAACAAGCAGTAATAATATATACCTCTAATTATTGTCTTAGTAAGGAAAAATAATGAAAAAATTCACCCAGACGGCCTTAGCAACAGCAATATTTTTAGTTGGCATCAATCAAGCAAACGCCCTACCCGAACGTACAGAATGTATTGCCCCCGCCAAACCTGGAGGCGGTTTTGATTTAACCTGTAAATTAGTACAAGTGTCTCTTCTTGAAACTAAAGAAATTGAAAAACCAATGCGAGTGACCTATATGCCAGGCGGTATTGGTGCCGTTGCTTATAACGCTATTGTCGCACAACGCCCTGCGGAACCCGGCACCATTGTTGCTTTCTCAGGAGGTTCCTTACTCAATCTCGCGCAAGGTAAATTTGGCCGCTATAACGAAAATGACGTGCGCTGGCTCGCCAGTGTGGGAAGCGACTACGGTATGATAGCCGTACGTGCCGACTCACCTTATAAAACCCTGAAAGATTTAATGGATACCTTCAAAAAAGATCCTAACAGCATCGTATTTGGTGCGGGAGGGTCTATTGGCAGCCAAGATTGGATGAAAACGGCCTTATTAGCCAAAGCCATTGATATCGACCCACGAAAAATGCGTTATGTGGCCTTTGAAGGCGGCGGTGAAACCTTAACTGCACTACTGGGCAACCATATTCAAGTCCTTTCAGGGGATATCAGTGAAATGACGCCGTATATCAATGAAGGTAAAATTCGTATCCTTGCTGTTTACTCAGACAAGCGCCTTGGTGATGGTTTATCAGATATTCCAACAGCAAAAGAACAAGGGTATGACATTGTATGGCCAATCATTCGTGGTTTCTATATGGGGCCGAAAGTCTCCGATGCTGACTATAACCAATGGGTCGAAGCCTTCCAAAAACTGCAACAAACCGACGAATTCAAAAAACAACGTGAACTGCGTGGTTTATTTGAATACAACTTAACCGGGCAAGAACTCGATAGCTATGTCAAAAAAGAAATCGAGCAATATCGTGAACAAGCCCGTGCCTTCGGTTTAGCCAAATAACGGAGTAAACGATGAGCCAACGCATATTTGCCATAGTTTGGCTAATACTGTGTGCTATCGGAATTTATATTGGTTGGGGGATCCAAAGTGAGTTCAGTTATGAACCACTGGGCCCCCGCCCTTTTCCGGTTGTCATACTCTCCTTAATGGCGCTTTGTGCCCTTGCCTTATTATTTGGCAAGCAAGAAGCCGTTGAGTGGCCAAAACCCTATGTATTACGTCGTTTAGTTTTATTAGTTGTTGCACTTGTTATTTATGCATGGGCTTTTGAATGGTTAGGGTTCCCGATTGCAACCAGCTTACTCACCATCAGTATCGCCCTGCTATTTGGTGCGACACCTATCGCCGCGATTATTTCGGGCCCGGTCTTAGGTATCTTTTTGTTCTATGCCTTTGATAAATGGCTAGATGTAACCTTGCCTATTGGCAGCCTGCTAAGTTAAGGAGCGAAATCATGGAAACTTGGATGTATCTATCGCAAGGTTTTGAGGTCGCACTGGTTCCTCAAAATATCTTGATCGCCTTAATTGGCTGTTTTATTGGTACAATCGTGGGTATGCTTCCCGGCCTCGGCCCTATCAATGGCGTGGCAATTTTACTGCCGTTGGCTTTTGCGCTTAAATTACCGGCTGAGTCTGCATTAATCTTACTCGCCACGGTTTATTTAGGCTGTGAATATGGCGGACGCATATCATCAATCTTACTTAATGTCCCCGGCGATGCCGCAGCAATCATGACCACGCTAGATGGTTATCCTATGGCAAAACAGGGAAAAGGTGGCGTTGCGCTCTCTATATCCGCGGTCAGTTCATTTATTGGTTCAACGATTGCAATTGTAGGGATAATTCTATTCGCTCCTTTGCTTGCTCAATGGTCACTCGCCTTTGGTCCTGCCGAATATTTCGCCTTAATGGTTTTTGCCATTGCCTGCTTAGGTAGCATGATGAGCCAAAACCCAATTAAATCACTACTGGCTGCATTAATTGGTCTATCACTTGCCACTGTGGGGGTGGATGCCAACTCTGGGGAATATCGTTTTACGTTTGATAGCGTACATTTATCAGATGGCGTACAGTTTATCGTCGTGGTTATTGGTTTGTTCTCTGTCAGCGAAATTTTATTGATGCTCGAAGGTACCGCGACAGGCCAAGGGCTGATCCGCAAAACAGGCAGAATGCTATTCAATCGCAAAGAAGCTAAAGCGTGTGCAGGTCCAGCTTTACGCTCCTCTTTTATCGGTTTCTTTGTTGGTGTTCTACCAGGAGCTGGTGCCACCATTGCCAGCGCCATCACTTATATGACGGAAAAGAAAATCAGTGGTGAAAAAGGCGATTTCGGTAATGGCGATGTCCGAGGGGTAGCCGCGCCTGAAGCCGCCAATAATGCCTCTGCGTGTGGGTCATTTATTCCTATGTTAACTCTTGGCGTTCCAGGCTCGGGAACAACAGCAGTAATGATGGGTGCCCTAACGCTCTATAATATCACCCCAGGCCCTGGTATGTTTACAGAGCAACCGGATATTGTGTGGGGGTTAATTGCAGCTCTGTTGATTGCTAACGTGGTTTTGCTCATCATGAATATTCCGTTAATTGGCTTATTCACGCGTATGCTAACCGTTCCGTTATGGTTTTTAGTCCCTGCTATTGCTTGCATTTCTGCTGTCGGGGTATATGCCGTTCATAGTACGACGTTTGATTTGTTACTCATGATGGGGCTAGGCGTATTTGGGTTTATATTACGCAAAATGAACTTCCCACTTTCACCATTAATTTTAGGGTTTGTACTGGGTGAAATGTTAGAACAAAATTTACGCCGTTCATTATCCATCAGTAATGGTAATTTCGATATTCTTTGGAGCAGTACGATTTCCCAAAGTTTATTAATTCTAGCGGTATTAGTGCTAATTTTGCCGCCAATTATAAAGCGCATTCGTAAACGTAAACAATCCGCTGTCTCATCGTAATTAAGTGTTCATACAATCTCTGTAAAACTTTGCCCCAGTGTGATTTTGGGGCATTTTTTATTAGTCAGTAGAAAAACCACGGATTCAGATAATGACGATGTATTGAATAAGCTCAATCAATTATCTTAGCCATCTCATTTATTAAAACATAAAACACAATGTTCGATAGATTACTTTTTGTCCTTTTTAATATCCAGCCAAAACCGTTAGCATATACTCGCACTGTTAATGTCCATGGTGACTGTTACACTATCCATAGTCAGAAACCTGTCACTATCACGGAAAAAGACAGTGGTTATATCCAAATAAAAGCATTGGGTAAAATGCATATTTTTTGTGGGGAAATGTTGCATATCAGCGTAAAGAAAAATACGACGCTTGTGACTATTGGCTGGTCAAAAGGGAAAAGCCAAATATTTGAAGTGCGTAAAAACGTGAAAGAAACTGCATATCGAGTAAATTCAAATAATTCGAGTTCAAGCTGCCCCCCCCTTATTATGACAGTTCATCCAGTGATAATAATCACCGCTCAAGCAACCATTATTGTTCTAATGATAACTCAAGTTCAGATTGCTCATCATCTGATTCAGGGGGTGGTGATGGTGGAGATTAGTTAAGCCATGTAGTCGGCATCATGTTTATTCCCATCTAATGCCATATTAATATCACGATATTGCTCCAAAAAACTTTGTTTAATTAGACTGTTTTTTTCAAAATAATCCTTTCTTCCGGCATAAGCTTTCGCAAGCTTATTAAATGCCTCTTGTTTAATTCCAATATATTTATTATCAATTGTCGATATTGAACTAAAAACACTTTTATAAGGGAAGTCATCATTACCAAATAAGCTACTCATAACCGTATCACTCAAATTATCATACTGGATATCTAGTTTTATTGTCGCATTTTTTAAATTAGTATTCGTAAAGTTGTAATCAACATCTATTTTAACTGGGATGTTAATTTTCGTATTTTCAGCATTGGCCTCAGAAAAATTAGCTCTTAACAAAGGGATGTTATTACTTGTTTCAACTATTGTGTTCGACAAATCTGAGCCTGAGAAATCAATATTTGCGCTACTAACATGAATATTTCTATTATAGGTACTACCAAGAAGAAGTTTCACCATGCTTTCCGCAGTTATTTTTTTATTCGAATAGTCATAGTAGGCTGCAAGCATATCGAGTTTATGTTCTGATTTGACGTGTAATAGATGACTACTATCACTATTTTTCGATTTGTCGGTATTTATATCCACTAGATAATTTAAAATTTTAATTTGCTTTGTGATTTTCTCTTTACCTTTTCCTTCAACATCCCACCCATATCGGTTGTATATGTTACTTATCTTAGAAAAAGCCATGTTAAATACATTTTTTTTATTCGCTTCGGAGCTATTTTTAATATAGACTTCAAGCATCTTTGTCGAACTATTACTCATTGTGTAAAAGAAATTTTTAATACTCATAAATTTTTCCTATATCAATTAACTTTGTTTATTTGCCATATACTCCCATATTCAAAATATTAATTATTTAATAAAACAACGATAGTGTGCCTATTGATTTCATATATATAAAAAAAACGAGAACCGAAGTTCTCGCTTATTTAATTAGTTTTCCTGATACAAATTATGCTTTGTATTTGCTCATCACTAATGTGGCGTTAGTTCCACCAAAACCGAAACTGTTAGACATGACTGTTTCCAGCGCTTGCTCCGTTGGTTTAGTCACGATATTCAGGCCTGCTGCTTTCTCATCTAGATTTTCGACATTAATGCTTGGTGCAATAAAGCCGTGTTCTAACATTAGCAAGCTGTAAATTGCTTCGTGGACACCCGCAGCACCTAATGAGTGACCGCTCATCGCTTTCGTTGCAGAAATTGCTGGGGAGTTACTACCAAACACTTCTTGAATCGCTTCTAACTCTTTGGTGTCACCCACTGGTGTTGATGTACCGTGTGTATTGATATAATCAATTTTTTCAACACCTTGCATTGCCATTTGCATACAGCGTACAGCACCTTCACCTGATGGCGCAACCATATCTGCACCGTCAGACGTTGCACCATAGCCAACAATTTCAGCATAGATATGCGCACCACGAGCTAAAGCGTGCTCTAACTCTTCAACCACGACGATACCGCCGCCGCCTGCAATAACGAAACCATCACGGTCTTTATCGTAAGTTCTTGATGCTTTGTCTGGCGTCTCATTGTATTTAGTCGACAATGCGCCCATTGCGTCAAACTCACAGGTCATTTCCCAGCTCAGTTCTTCACCGCCACCAGCAAAAACAACATCTTGCTTGCCTAATTGAATTAACTCAACCGCATGGCCAATACAGTGCGCTGATGTTGAACAAGCAGAACTGATGGAGTAGTTCACACCTTTGATTTTAAATGGCGTTGCTAAACAAGCAGAAATACCTGATGCCATTGCACGAGTCACCATGTATGGGCCCACACCACGTAAACCTTTAGCACGCATACCGTCAGAACCAGCAACTTGGTTACGTGGAGAACCACCACCAGAGCCAACAACGATACCTGTACGTAAATTTGAAACTTGTTCTTCTGTTAAACCTGAATCCGCAATCGCTTGTTCCATCGATAAATAAGCATAGGCGGAGCAATCACTCATAAAACGGAAAATTTTACGGTCGATTAAATCTTTTGGGTCTAAATTTTTAACATTACCCCAGACATGGCTACGCAGCCCTGCCTCTTTGAATTCTTCTGAGAAAGTGATCCCGGAACGACCTTCCTTCAGAGAAGCCAGTACTTCTTCCTGGTTATTACCAAGGCTGGAAACAATACCTAGACCAGTGATGACTGCACGCTTCATTCGTTACCTCATGTCTATAATTATATGATTGCGGGATTACAGGTTGTCACTTTAGCTTACACTTGTACGCTGAACAAGTCCGATCAGGGTAAATATTTGTATTTTTTTCTTTATGACGCCAATAAGACTTTTTTATGACGGTAGCCTTACACCCATATCAGCGGTAAAATTTAGGAATTAAATAAAGAATGTAGGCTTATCGTGAAAAAGAACGCTGTACAAACCGCACGCCTGAGCTGGAATGACGAAGGCACCCCCATGTCTGAACAGTTTGCAGATATCTATTTTTCTAACCAAGATGGCTTAGAAGAAGCTCGCCATGTGTTTTTGCAAGGAAATCATTTTCCTGAGCGCTTCGCGACGCACCCTTTCACAACCTGTGTAATTGCCGAAACCGGGTTTGGTACTGGGTTGAATTTTTTAGCATTATGGCAATCTTTTAAACAATTTAAAGCCGAAAATCCAAACGCAAAATTGCAACAATTACATTTTATTAGTTTTGAAAAATACCCATTAACACAATCTGACTTAATGACAGCCCACCAATGTTGGCCTGAACTGAGCAGCTTCTCACAATCCCTTTGTGAAAATTGGCCACAAACCTTACCGGGTAACCAGCGGATCATGTTAGAAAATGGCAGTGTGATATTAGATTTATGGTTTGGTGATGTAAATGAGCAAATATCTTTACTAAAAAACAATTTAAACAATAAGATAGATGCTTGGTTTTTAGATGGTTTCGCTCCCTCAAAAAATCCCGAAATGTGGAGTGAACAACTGTTCACTAATATGGCAAAATTCGCCCGCATCAATGGAACTTTTGCAACATTTACCGTGGCAGGTTCCGTTAAACGAGGCCTTCAACAAGCTGGCTTTACCCTTAAAAAAGTCAAAGGCTTTGGTAACAAACGAGAAATGTTAACTGGGGTCTTAGCTGAAAAAGAAATTGATATCCCAACGCCTTGGTTTGCCAGAAAAAGCGCAGATAACCCAACTGATGTCGCTATCATTGGTGGTGGGCTTGCCAGTTTAACAGCGGCCTACGCCCTTCATAACCGCGGTGCTAAAGTCACCTTATACTGCCAAGATGCACAAGTTGCACAGAATGCTTCGGGCAATCGCCAAGGGGCTATTTACCCCTTACTCACCGGCAATAACGACCCACTCGAACGTTTTTTTGTCAGCGCTTTCCCTTTTGCTTCTCGTTTTTACCATCAATTAGCGAAGCAAGGACTCTCGTTTGAAGGGCAATGGTGTGGCGTGAGCCAATTAGCCTATAACGACAAAGTGGCTCGCAAGATAGCAGGAATGCTAGGAACCGAATGGCCAGCTGATTTTGCTATTGGTAAAAGTCGTCAGCAACTGAGTGGTATTTGCGGCGTTGATGTCAACCATGATGGCATTCATTATGCGTCTGGAGGATGGCTGTGCCCTGCCCAGCTTTGTGAGAGTTTACAACAATATTTACAACAGCAGGGTATTACCTTCTGTTTTGAACATAATGTCGTTGAATTAAAACAAACAGAACAAGATTGGCAGTTATTAATTGAAACCGCACAACACAAACAGCTAACACGTGTTCACTCAACTGTCATTATTGCTAATGGGCACAAGCTGCGCCAATTTGCTCAAACCGTTAATTTACCTATTTCGCCTGTGCGTGGGCAAGTCAGCCATATTCCAACCAATCACACCCTACAACAACTGAAAAATGTTCTGTGCTTTGAAGGCTATTTAACCCCTGCCGATGCCACGGGTACACAACATTGCTTAGGTGCTAGCTACCAACGTGAACGACTTGATTTCGATTATAGTGAAGAGGAACAGCAAGGGAACCGCCAAAAGCTGGTTGATAACCTACCCGATGTAACTTGGCCTAAGGATATCGATATTTCTCAGCAACGTTCACGCCAAGGTATTCGTTGTGTTATTCGCGACCATTTTCCGTTATTAGGCAATGTGCCTGATTTCGAACAACATGTGGCACTCTATCACAATTTGCCCACTCAAATTGCCAAAGAACAGCCTATTGCACTCGCTCCAGTGCACCCAAATTTATTTATTTTTGGTGCATTAGGGTCAAGAGGGTTATCAACCGCACCACTTTGCGCAGAATTGCTTGCGGCGCAAATTTTTGGGGAAGTACTCCCCCTAGACGATGAAACTCTTGCAGAACTCAACCCAAACCGTTTTTGGGTAAGGAAATTATTATTAGGTCGCCCTATTAAACTCCCTTATTAATGCATTAAGTTAATGAGATAGCCATTGCACAACGGTCTTCAGCAGCAAACCCTGCATCGACCTCAGACTGTAAAATAGCCTGTAGTTCGGTGGTTAGCTCATTATCTTCAAGAATTTTAAAACCCAAGCGTTGGTAATAAGGTGCATTCCAAGGCACATCGCGGCAAGTGGTCAATGTCACTACCGTGATATTCCGTGCCAAAGCAGCACCAAGTACCTGCTTAATCAGCTTTTTACCCAGCCCGCGTCCTTGCCATTGCTGGCAAACAGAAACCTCACAAATATGCAGGCTAGTATGATGATCTTCAGCATTGATAAAACCAATTGGTTCATCACAATCATTCACTGCTACCCACTCTAATTGCTCAGAAATAAAATCGAGGTGGTCTTGCTCCGTTTGCCCATCACCTTCAGCAAGCCATTTATATTTTTCGATACTCGTAAATGCCTGGCCTGCGGAGGCTTCCACCGGAGGAAGATATTTGGCATCAAGGGGGGTTGCTAAACGAATATTCGCCATAATTTTTACTCGCAACAAAATTTAGCTAACAAAAAAGCGGGTTTCCCCGCTTTTCATACAGAACTCAACAAATTAAATGGCGTTATTTAATAAGTTTTTCCACATATCTAAAACCAGTACTTGGTCTGGTGGTGTCAATTCGCCAGCTTTGATGGCATTTTGAATACTGACTTCGACACGTTGATATAATGCTTCAGAACTGGTTTCGTTTTCTTCTTCCAGTTCAGCCACAGCAAGGGTTAAGTGACCACGCAAATAGCCGCCAGCGAAGAGTTCATCATCGCTCGCGTGTTCAACCATATCATCAATTTTCGTTAGTATGCGTGTTTCTAAATCCGCAAGCATGCTTAATCCTTACTTAAATGTGTGTTCATTAGGCAAAAATATCTTCCGGATAAGGAAAAGCTTCTGCACAAAGAGGTGGCGTATTGTAAAACAATTGTAACGCATTAATAAAGCGTAATGGCCGTTCAGGGATGCCATTTTCTAAATAAAGCATGACTTGTGCATGAACTTTGCGCATAAACGCAATACGATCAGGCTCAAAATCCCCCTCTAAGTTGTCACAACTGACATTAAATGGAATGCCAACGGCAACACAAAACAGCCAGTCCAACGCTTGGGGCTTGATTTCCACCACTTCAAACTCACACTGTGTTTTTTCATCTCGCCCATCTGGGCAATACCAATAGCCGTAATCGACTTGCTGACGTCTTGCTTCCCCAGCAATACACCAATGTGAGATTTCATGCAGCGCACTGGTGAAAAAGCCGTGTGCAAAGACGATCCGGTGATAAGGTACTGCCTCATCTGCGGGTAAATAAATGGGTTCATCATCCCCTTTTACCAGCTTGGTGTTATATGTCACACCAAAACATTCATCAAAGATATTGATTAGATCCTGATAATTATGTGTACTCATGAATAATTTAAATCATCTTAAAATAATGAGAGAAACCAAGCTTTAATCACGTCACCATGGCTATCATGGAGTAATTTAATACTCATCAGTAACGAAATCACCACGATCATCGGCCTGATCAGTTTTTGTCCTTTGGTTAAGACCAAACGCGCACCTAAACGAGCGCCAACCATTTGGCCGATTAGCATAACAAAACCTAAGGCCCAAAGAACATGACCCCCGATAATAAAGAACACTAAAGAGCCAAAATTAGAGGCAAAATTAAGTAACTTCGCATGCGCGGTGGCTTTGGCAAGATTATAACCAAGCAACAAAACATAACCCAATGCCAAAAATGAACCGGTTCCGGGACCAAAGGCACCATCATAAAAACCCAGCGTCATCCCAATTGCCACCCCGAAGAAAGGCATACTGATACGCTGTTGGCGGTCTTGTACACCAATTGATGGCGTCAATAAAAAGTATAAGCCGACACAAATCACCAAGATGGGTAATAGCTGTTTTAAGAACGCGGTATCAATCATTTGAATGACAATCGCACCCAGCATGGCACCAATCATGGTCATAATGAACGGAAACAGTTGTGCTCGTAAATCTATGGCTTTGCGCCTAACAAAATAGAGCGTTGAAGAAAACGAACCGCCAACCGCTTGCAACTTATTGGTTGCTAAAGCTTCAACAGGTGTTATCCCCACTGATAACAGGGCTGGGATCGTTAATAACCCACCACCACCCGCGATGGAGTCAATAAACCCTGCAAACAGCGCAACAAAGAAGAGTAAAGCATAAACTTCAGGTGCAACGGCAGTTAGCCAATCCATTTTACTATCCAAAGAGAAGAAATATCATGATGTTGATGTGAATATATCGCCAGTCAGGTTTGGTGATATCACAACCTAGATGAGGTATTTTTAGGAGGCTTCATCCGAACCTTCATCATCAACAAAGCGACCTTATAGGCCGCTCTGTTGTCACTACATAAAACACAGTAAAACCGATTACTCAAAAGGTTCCATTGCTGGCGTTACATCCGCACACTGGCCACGATGACGTAAATAGTGGTCCATTAGAACAATCGCCATCATTGCTTCCGCAATCGGTACCGCGCGAATGCCTACACAAGGGTCATGACGCCCTTTGGTGATCATTTCCACTTCCTCGCCATCACGGTTTAATGTTTTACCTGAAACGGTAATACTGGATGTCGGCTTTAACGCAATATGTGCAATGATAGGCTGACTGCTGCTAATACCGCCTAAAATACCGCCTGCATGGTTTGATGTGAAACCATTTCGTGTAATTTCATCACGGTTTTCGCTGCCTTTAAGTGCAATAACACCGAAGCCATCACCAATTTCCACCCCTTTCACTGCATTAATACTCATTAATGCATGAGCGAGATCGGCATCTAATCGGTCAAATACGGGCTCACCTAAGCCTGCAGGCACATGCTCTGCAATGACAGTAATTTTAGCGCCAATCGAATCACCCTCTTTCTTTAAACCGCGCAATAATTCGTCAAGAGCCTCTAATTTGCTTGGATCTGGACAGAAAAATGGGTTTTCTTCGACAATTGACCAGTCTTTAATTTCACAAGCGACGGAGCCCATTTGCGTTAAGCAGCCATGGATTTGCACACCGAGCTTTTCTTGTAAATATTTTTTCGCAATCGCGCCTGCCGCAACACGCATTGCCGTTTCACGTGCTGATGAGCGGCCACCACCACGGTAATCACGCTGGCCGTATTTTTGTTCGTAAGTGTAATCCGCATGGCCCGGCCTAAACACGTCTTTGATTGCACCATAATCTTGCGAACGCTGGTCAGTATTTTCAATCAATAAACCGATGCTGGTTCCGGTTGTTACCCCATTAAATACACCCGATAAAATCTTTACTTGGTCAGGTTCACGACGCGCAGTCGTATAACGTGATGTTCCTGGACGGCGACGGTCTAAATCTTTTTGTAAATCTGCTTCTGTTAGTGCTAAGCCTGGGGGAACCCCATCGACGATGCAACCTAATGCAACCCCGTGTGATTCCCCAAATGTGGTCACACGAAACAGCTGCCCAATTGAATTTCCTGCCATCGGAGTTTCCTATTCTAAGCCATTCTTGTTTTACCAAGAATTTTGGTTGTTAGTTATTATATCGTTGTGTCGTTATTATTGATTACATGATCTTGGAACATCACGCAACTGTTGATTCATCGATATAAAGCTCAAAATGTGCGTGGTGCTCAACAAGTTGTTCACGTGTTAACATAAACACACCATCACCGCCGTATTCGAAGTCCAGCCAAATAAATGGAATTTCAGGGTATTGTTCAATTAAATGAACCATACTGTTACCCACTTCGCACACTAACACCCCTTCTTCCGTCAGAAAACGCGGGGCATTCGCTAAAATACGGCGTACCAGTTTCAAACCATCACTTCCAGCAGCCAGTGCTAATTCAGGCTCGACACGAAACTCTTCGGGTAAATCGTCCATATCTTCCGCATCAACATACGGTGGGTTCGTCACGATCAGGTCATATTTAACCTCTGGCATATCACGGAATAAGTCAGAACGAATCGGTATCACACGGTGTTCTAAACCATGATTGGCAATATTTTGTTCAGCCACCGCCAGCACATCACTTGAAATATCAACCGCATCAACTTCTGCATCAGGGAACTCATAAGCACAAGCAATCGCAATACAACCACTTCCGGTACATAAATCAAGAATGGTTTGCGGTTCATCAGCCACTAAGCCAACAAAGTGGTTATTGATTAACTCACCAATTGGCGAGCGAGGGATAAGCACACGTTCATCAACATAAAATTCATGACCACAGAACCATGAACGATTTGTCAGGTATGCAACTGGAATACGCTCATTGATGCGGCGTAAAACACGCTCAATAATACGGTGACGCTCTGTTGGCGTTAAGCGGGATGTTAACAGCTCATCGGGCAGGTCTAGAGGCAAGTAAAGTGTTGGTAACACCAGTTGTAGCGCCTCATCCCATGGGTTATCTGTACCGTGGCCATAGTACACATTAGCCGCATTAAAGCGGCTCATCGTCCAACGCAAAATATCTTGAATGGTATGAAGTTCTGCAACGGCTTCATCAACGAAAATCTTTTCCAAGAAGGGGTTCTCCAGCCTGTATTTTGAAAGGGAATATATGAATAGTTAAAGTTTGCCACGAAGTGAAAGACAAATCAGCAGATTAATATAATAAAATTTGCCCAAAAAGTCTGGTTATCGCGCTTATTAATGAATGCGGTGATGTAAAAACGCCCTTTATTTTAGCTAAAGGGCGTGAGAAAAATAACAAGCTCAGTAAGAAAGTAACAATATTAGCTTTCGTTTTGCAGCACGACTTCCGCCTCTTTCGTAGTTTTTTTCACCCAAAGTGCATAGGCGATAGCCAGTAATACTAACCAAACAATTCCGACATAGAGTGCAATTCGTGTTGATTCAAAATACCCCAGTACACCAAAAACAAATACCATAAATGCGATGGCTAGAATAGGTGCGACAGGCCACATAGGCACAGGGAATTTTAATTGGCTAATTTCTTCTGGTGACATTTTTTTACGCATTGCAAACTGTGACAGCAAAATCATCAACCATACCCAAATGGTGGCAAATGTTGCAATTGACGCAATCACTACAAACACATCATCAGGAATGACATAATTCAATACCACTCCGACTAACAGCACCGCAACCATGACTAATACCGTCATCCAAGGCACACCATTTTTTGTCAGCTTGGTAAAGGCTTTTGGCGCTTGTCCTTCATGTGCCATGCCATACATCATACGCCCAGCACCAAATATATCACTGTTAATCGCCGAAATTGCCGCCGTGATCACCACAATATTTAAGATATTCGCTGCAGATTGAATACCTAAGCTATCGAAAATTTGCACAAATGGGCTACCTTGCTGCCCAATTTGGTTCCACGGGTAAATGCACATTAAGACAAATAAGGTCAGGACATAAAACAGTAAGATGCGAATTGGCACGGCATTAATCGCTCTTGGGATAGTGGTTTCCGGGTTTTTCGCTTCACTCGCGGTAATACCAATAACTTCAATTCCCCCAAACGCAAACATCACCACTGCAAAGGAAGCAATCACCCCACCAATACCATTTGGCATAAACCCATCGTGAATAAATAAGTTTGATACCCCAACCGCATGGTCTGCCGCTTGGCCAAAGCCAAACATCATAATGGCTGCACCACCAACAATCATTGCAATAATCGCAATAACTTTAATGATTGAAAGCCAAAACTCCATTTCGCCGAAAGTTTTCACGTGGCATAGGTTTATTGCACCAATAAAGAAAATAATGCTCAACACCCAGATCCACTGCGCAACCTCCGGAAACCACAGTTTCATATAAACACCAAATGCTGTCACGTCCGCCAAGCAAACAATAAGCATTTCAAAAACATAGGTCCAACCCGCAAAAAAACCGGCTCTCGGCCCTAAATAATGACTAGCATACTGTGAGAACGACCCAGCAAGTGGCCGATGGACCGCCATTTCACCCAACGCTCTCATAACCATAAACACTGCGGCACCGCCGATAATATAGGCGAGTAATACCGCGGGACCAGCGGTTTCTATTGCTTTCGCTGAACCATAAAACAAACCTGTACCAATCGCAGAACCTAAAGCCATAAATCGAATGTGGCGCGCAGAAAGCCCTCGCGCAAGTTGTGATGTGCTTTGCATGATTTATCCTTCGTATTATTTTATTGTCGTGCAGATAAATACTTCAGGCGGCCAGTACATTGCCGGCCACCTTTTATTTGCTTGATAGACTAGTTAGGGAAAACAGTGCCGTCCTTAAAAAGCGCGGACAGTTTATATTGGTTAATTAAATTAATTGCCGCTTCAATATCAGGGGCAAAATAACGGTCTTTATCATAGTAAGCCACTTGGTCACGTAATGTTTTACGTGCTTTCTCCAAGGTTTCACTCGATTTCAAACCTTCGCGGAAATCCATTCCCTGACACGCTGAAAGCCATTCAATGGCTAAAATACCCGTGACATTCTTTGCCATTTCCCATAAACGACGACCCGCGGCAGGCGCCATCGAGACATGGTCTTCTTGGTTGGCTGATGTCGGCAGGCTATCAACACTCGAAGGATGGGCTAATGCTTTGTTTTCACTGGCTAATGCAGCCGCGGTGACTTGAGCTATCATAAAACCTGAGTTAACCCCCCCATTATTCACTAAGAAAGGAGGCAACTGTGACATGTGGGTATCCATCAATAATGCAATACGGCGTTCAGATAACGCACCGATTTCCGCTAACGCAAGCGCAATATTATCGGCTGCCATAGCAACAGGCTCTGCATGGAAGTTACCACCTGAAATAATATCGCCATTATCGGTAAAGACTAGCGGGTTATCCGACACGGCATTTGATTCAATTAAAATCACTTCAGCGGCTTGGCGAATTTGGGTTAAACAAGCCCCCATCACTTGTGGCTGACAACGTAGTGAATAAGGGTCTTGCACTTTCACGCAGTTCTCATGGGACTTCGCCAACTCACTGGTCGGTGATAAAACATCACGGAACATCGCCGCAACATCAATTTGCCCTTTTTGCCCTCGAACCTCTTGCACGCGTGCATCGAACGGTTTACGAGAGCCCAGTGTGGCTTCAACACTAAGCGCACCACAAACAATACCAGATAACAGCAATTTTTCTGCTTCAAATAACCCTTTCAACGCGAAAGCCGTGGAGGTTTGCGTACCGTTTAATAGGGCTAAGCCTTCTTTAGCTTCCAATTTTAGCGGGGTCAACCCTGCTTTTTCTAACGCTTTTTTCGCTGAAATCCATTTGCCTTCATAGCGGGCTTTCCCTTCTCCTAACAGAATTAGGCTCATATGTGCTAATGGCGCTAAGTCGCCAGAAGCTCCCACAGAACCCTTCGCAGGAATAAATGGATAAACTTGCGCATTCACTAATGCAATCAAGGCATTAATGACTTCAAGACGAATACCCGAGAAACCACGAGCTAAACTATTAATTTTGAGCACCATGATTAAACGCACGAGGTCGTCATCTAACGGCTCGCCAACACCCGCAGCATGAGACATCACAATAGAGCGTTGTAATGATTGCAAATCTTTAGTTGCAATGCGGGTATTGGCAAGCAAACCAAAACCTGTATTGATACCGTAAGCGGTTCTATCTTCTTCAATAATTTTATTGACCGTTGCAACGCTTTTTTCAATAGCCGCGTGAGCGCGTTTATCCAGTACCACTGTTACTGCCTGTTGGAAAACAATGCGGAGGTCTTCGAGTGTCATTTTTCCTGGGTGAATGGTTAACTTAGTCATCATGGCACTCCTTAACGTGTTTTAATCATTGGTAAATTAAGATTTTTTTCCTGCGCACATGCGATAGCGATGTCATAGCCCGCATCGGCATGGCGCATGACACCGGTTGCCGGGTCATTGTGCAACACTCGGGCAATACGCTCTGCTGCTTCATCCGTTCCATCACACACAATCACTACCCCAGAGTGCTGAGAGAAGCCCATACCTACGCCACCACCGTGATGTAAAGATACCCACGTCGCACCACTGGCTGTATTTAATAACGCATTGAGTAACGGCCAGTCTGAAACGGCATCAGAGCCATCTTTCATGGATTCTGTTTCACGGTTTGGGCTGGCCACTGAACCTGAATCCAGATGGTCACGACCAATAACAATCGGGGCCGAAACCTCACCGCTTCTTACCATCTCATTGAATGCTAAACCTAATTTAGCGCGGTCCCCAAGCCCTACCCAACAAATACGTGCTGGCAAGCCTTGGAAGCTAATACGTTCACGAGCCATATCCAACCAGCGATGTAAATGCTTATCATCCGGTAGCAGCTCTTTCACTTTCGCATCGGTTTTATAGATATCTTCAGGATCCCCTGATAACGCGACCCAGCGGAATGGGCCAACACCGCGGCAAAATAGTGGGCGAATATAAGCAGGCACAAAACCAGGGAAATCAAACGCATTCTCTACGCCCATTTCCAACGCCATTTGGCGAATATTGTTCCCATAATCAAACGTAGGAATGCCTTGTTGTTTGAACGCTAACATGGCTTTAACATGTTCAGCCATGGATTTTTTCGCTGCCAACGCGGTGGCTTGGGGCTCTTGGACACTGCGCTCACGGTACTCTTCCCAGCTCATCCCAATTGGCAAATAACCATTTAGCGGGTCATGAGCACTTGTCTGATCGGTCACCATATCCGGTTTTACACCACGTTTGACAAGCTCAGGCAGAATTTCAGCGGCATTGGCACACAGTGCAATAGAAATGGCTTTTCCTTCCGATGTATATTTTTTAAGACGCGCTAATGCATCATCAAGGTCGGCCGCTTGTTCATCCACATAGTGAGTTCTTAAACGGAAATCAATACGGCTTTGCTGGCACTCAATATTCAATGAGCATGCACCAGCCAATGTTGCAGCAAGAGGTTGCGCTCCCCCCATTCCACCCAAACCTGCAGTCAATACCCAACGCCCGGTTAAATCACCATTAAAGTGCTGACGAGCGGCTTCCACAAAGGTTTCATACGTTCCTTGAACAATGCCTTGGCTACCGATATAAATCCAGCTACCTGCCGTCATTTGCCCGTACATGGCGAGGCCTTTCGCATCCAACTCATTGAAATGCTCCCAGTTTGCCCAATGTGGCACTATATTTGAGTTAGCAATTAAAACACGTGGAGCATTTGCATGGGTTTTGAAAACACCGACGGGCTTACCTGACTGAACCAGCAGTGTTTCATCACTCTCGAGTTGTTTTAAGGACTCAACAATTTGGTCATAGCATTGCCAATTACGTGCTGCACGCCCGATACCGCCATAGACCACTAATTCATGAGGATTTTCTGCAACATCAGGATCAAGGTTATTCATTAACATGCGTAATGGGGCTTCTGTCAGCCAACTTTTGGCATTTAATGTGTTTCCCCGCGGCGCCCTAATTTCGATATTTCGATATTTATTATTCAGTGCTGTCACTTATATACCCTCTTTTATCTGTCCATTAGCTACCTTTTATTGTTCTTATAGATATAGTTGTATATACATGTACGATCAATCAATCTTTTAACATAAAGATTAAAAAAATATGATATAAAAATATTTTTATTCAAATAAAACAATTGGATATAAAATGAACCTGATATTTTTGTGTGTGTTTTTTATTCTAAATATGCTTGTTGGATCACATTTAATTCACAATAAATTCACACGAAATGGGTATGAAAGGAAATCACTCGATACGATAAGCGGAAAATATGTTGTATATCATTCCGCCCATACTTTTACGTGGAGAAATAACTTATGACGTGAAACTACCTTTAAGCTTATAGCGGTGACCAGGAAACAATAGTTTGGTACTTGTCACCGTGAAAGACTGGGACCAAGTACGCCTTGTAATTAACAAACAAGATGCACCTATGGTAATTTGCAATAACCTCGCTGAGCGCTCATCTGCCTCTACGGCCTCAACAATATGCTCCCCTTGTGTTAAAGGAGCGACTTGAGACAAATAATCATGCGGTGTAATCGATGAAAAATTTTGCTTTAAATAGTCAGGTGCTGCTAAGGCATTGACATATCTGTCTTCAATTTGTACAGGGACATCATTTTCTAAATGTACAATAATAGAATGAAACACGGCGCTATCTGGGCTGATATTTAATTCATTTGCGAGCGCTGGAGACGCTTGTATTTCTTCGAGTTTAATGATCCTGCAACTGTATTTATGGTTTCTTGCCAGTATTTCGGCTTCAATACTGTG
This sequence comes from Providencia hangzhouensis, assembly GCF_029193595.2. Lineage (NCBI taxonomy): Bacteria > Pseudomonadati > Pseudomonadota > Gammaproteobacteria > Enterobacterales > Morganellaceae > Providencia > Providencia hangzhouensis. The sequence continues at coordinate 1,796,553 of NZ_CP135052.1, read as the reverse complement.
TATTTCAAATAGTGCGGATTGCCCCTTTGGCTCAGCCACAAACGTTCCCACACCTTGCAAGCGAACCAATAACCCTTCAGCCGTTAATTCACGTAGTGCTCGGTTAGCGGTCATCCGGCTACATTGAAACTGTGTCACGAGCTCAGACTCAGATGGAATACGGTCATTTGCCTTCCACTCTGCCGTATGGATCTTTTCAATTATCGATTGTTTTACTTGCAAATAGAGTGGGAGCGGTGCCCCCTGTTTATCCTTTTTATCGGCTGTCACAGTCATTTCCAATTTAATGATTAAAATCTTAAGTATTAATATGCTATTCATTGGATAGCATACAACACGACCTTAGTGCTATCGGACATTTTTTATCCTGACAGTCGCGAATAAAAACATCATGCTTAATTATTAAGCATTCACATAATTAAACGATGTAATTTTAATAAAAACAAACAAAAAACAGAAAATATTTAGGGTAAATTGCGGCAAACAACATCATTTACCACTATTAATTATTGTTATTTTCGTAGCTAGAACTGCGGGTCACATATATCACCCGTTTCGATGGGTAATTTTGCCTTCATGCACTCTAATGAACAATGGATTACTCCCTTGTTCATAAATCATTTCGACAGGCTCTTGCGCATTCCACACAACAAAATCAGCAACAAAGCCCGTTTTCAATTGCCCATGGCTATTTTCACGGCCTAACGCCTTTGCAGCGTTACGTGTCACGCCTGCCCATATCTCCTCCGGTGTCAGCTTAAATAGGACGGCCGCCATATTCATAATAATACGTAATGAGGCAAAAGGACTGGTGCCCGGGTTAAAATCCGTTGAAACTGCCATAGGAACATTGTGTTCCCGCAACAGCTCAATTGGCGGTAACTTGGTTTCCCGTAAAAAATAAAATGCTCCCGGTAATAAAACTGCAACCGTTCCACTCGCTTTAAGTGCTTTAATCCCTTCTAGGTCTAGATATTCAATATGGTCAACTGACAAACCTTTGTAACGAGCAACCAACTCGCTCCCACCTAAGTTTGATAACTGCTCCACATGCCCTTTCACTGGGATCCCTAATTTCTGAGCCGCTGAAAATAATTTTTCACTTTGAGAAAGGGAAAACCCTACACTTTCACAGAAAACATCTACCGCCTCAAACAGGCCTTTTTCCCATAATTCAGGCATGATTTTTTGGCAAATCAAATCAATGTATTCATCAGGTCTATCTTTATATTCAACGGGGACAGTGTGAGCGGAAAGCAGGGTTGAACTGACTGAAATAGGATATTGTGCAGATAACTGTTTCGCGACTTGTAATTGTTTTTCTTCATTTTCATAGTCAAGCCCATAACCTGATTTCATTTCAATACTTGTCACGCCTTCTCGAATTAATGCTTCGAGCCTTGGTTTAGCTCGTTCAAACAATTCGTTCTCGCTCATCTTGCGAGTTTCACGCACAGTAGAATTAATTCCACCACCTTGAGAACTAATGGTTTCATAAGAAACCCCATTCATTCTCTGTTCCCATTCAGAAGCACGGTCACCGCCAAAAACTAAATGTGTATGGCAATCAATTAATCCGGGCGTTATTAATTTACCTTTGACATCAATAACCTGGCAGTCATTTAATTCAACTTCCCGAGAAGGAACAATTGCAACTATTTTATTATCACGGACAACTAAATCATGGTGTTCAACAAGTCCATAAGGGACCGATAGTTCTGGGTCCATAGTGGCAATACGGCCATTACGCCAAACGATATCTTGTGAGTGTGTTTTGAATACCATCGTTTTTCCTATTGTTATTGAATTCAGTTTTAATCATTGTATTAATAAATAGTATAGATATGTATATACAATTAGACTAGCAAGTCCCCTTTTGTCAATGCTTACCTGTAAAAAGGTTATAAAAATGTTACTTCACGCGAACAATCTACGATTATCACCATTCATTAAAAATGAGTTACACTAGCAACCAGAAAAATTAATCACAAAAATACATTACTAAAATTATGAAAAAAAAATTTGGTCTAGAAGATGAAGATATTCGTCTTTTCAAAGAAGCCATTAATGGAGCAAAAAAAATCCGTCAGGACCAAGTCCTGCACGCACCTGTACGTGCCAAAGTGACACAAGCATCAAATAAAAAAGTCATGCAAGAACAGGTTGACGCCTCTTTTTATTTTTCAGATGAATTCCAGCCTCAACTTGAAAATGAAGGGCCTACACGTTATTTAAGGCCAGAAGCCAACCCTTATGAATTAAAGAAACTTCGTCGGGGTGACTACGTTCCCGAGCTATTTTTAGATTTACATGGCTTAACACAAATGGAAGCAAAACAAGAAATTGGCGCGCTTATTGCGGCCTGTAAGCGTGAAAATGTCTATTGTGCCTGCATTATGCACGGCCATGGCAAGCATGTTTTAAAGCAGCAAACACCACTATGGCTTGCCCAACATCCTGATATTATTGCTTTTCACCAAGCACCTAAAGAATGGGGTGGTAATGCTGCCTTATTACTACTTATTGAAACTGCAGAGAGCGCTCGCCGTTAAGCGCTCATACTGTTCTGTATTATTTAGCAAACAGCAATTGTGATGGGCTCAACATCCATTCGAAATGACTTTTCTGATGAGCCACATCAATATCTACGCATGCAACTGTTGATGTGGTGAACATAGGTGGTTCTTTATGTGGGCACAGCTCCGATACTAAATAACCAACCAGCGGTAAATGAGATACAACTAATATCGCATTTGCACCTAGCACAGCAAGGTCTCGAATATGATCAGCCACAAATTCAGCATTCCCTCCAGGTGTTAATTGCCCTAAAATTTCCGACTTTGCTGGCAAATCAAGGTATTGACTCACAACCTGCCTAGTTTGTTCGGCTCTTAAATAAGGGCTTACTAACACCGAATCAATCTTAATACCTTGGTTCTGTAACCATTGAGCCATTAATACTGAGTCGTCTTTTCCCTTTTGAGTCAATGGGCGCTCAGCATCGCTAGGCGCTTGTATCGCTGCATCACCGTGACGCATAATGTAAACTTGCATAATCCACCATCTGAGTAACCTACCTTATTAAGGTGGTTATTCTTTTGTTGTTAAGATAATTGTTGTAAAAGTAACCATCAGTTGGGGTGAAATGTGATTCTGCATGAAATGACCAACAAAGAAAATGATTTGGGTAGATTTTTATGTATGTTTCTTTAGCTGGCTATGTTGTGGGCTAAAGTTTGCTATTTATTATCAATCAGTTAAAGATAATATAATTATTTATTCTAATCATGCGAACTTTACTTAAAAAAGCCTGATAACCAAGAATATATTTGGCATCAGGCCTTGACTAGTTTTATTGAATCAAACAACCATCGGCTAATAGTCTACCCTGCTATGCCATTATTGTTCGTTACTTAGTTTTGTTGCGTTAACCTCATCTTCTGCATTTGCAGAAAAAAAGGTTTGATTATTTTCTGCCATGTTACATAGCAATTCACAAGGCTCGAATTTATCACCATATTTCACAGCGAGGTTATTCAGGGTTTCCACGGTTTTTGCAATCCCCAAGCTATCCATATACCTGAATGGGCCACCAAAGAAAGGCGGGAAACCGATACCAAATACCGCCCCCACATCCCCATCACGCGCACTTTTAATGATATTTTCATCAAGACAACGGGCAGCTTCGTTAAGCATCATCATAACGCACCGCTGTGCAATATCCGCTTTAGTTAGTGTATTGTTGGGAACTACGCCAATCAGTGAATAAATGGTTTTATCAACTTGACGTTTATTGGCTTTTTTCCAAAACCACAACTTATTTGTGTGATGACCATATTCATAAAAACCTTTGCCGTTTTTCTTCCCTTTTCGGTCATCTTTAACGACTTTATCGAGTAAATCAGGGGCTTTAAAACGCTCACCAAAACGCTCAACTAAAATCGGTAAAATTTTAGTCCCTACATCAATACCGACTTCGTCTAATAGATTAAAAGGCCCGACAGGGAAGCCAAATTCAACTAAAGCACGGTCAATATGCTCTATTGATTCACCTTCAACAAGGCATCGGGCGGCTTCACATAAGAATGGCGCTAAAATACGATTTACATAGAAACCTGCATCATCCCCTACAACAATCGCTGTTTTGCCTTGGCGTTTTGCCAAAGCAACAACAGTTGCAATCGTTGTTTCATCGGTGTGTTGATGAGGGATGACTTCAACCAGCGGCATTTTATCCACTGGACTAAAATAGTGTAAGCCAATAACTTTTTCAGGATGGGTCGCATTCTGTGCAATTTGGTGAATAGGTAAAGATGATGTATTAGAAGCAAAAATGGCTTGTTGTTTCGACATCTTTTCAACTTCAGCAACCATTTTTTGTTTTAGTGCTAAATCTTCAAATACCGCCTCAATAATAACATTAGCGTTTTCAAGACCTTGATAACTTAATGTGCCTGATACTCTAGCCATAACGGCTGCACGCTCTCGAGCTAATAACCGCCGCTTGATAACTCGCTGAGTCAGCAGATCCCAGCTATAGCGCAAGGCTTGGGTAACACCTTTGTCTGAAATATCTTTAATACGAACGGGTAATTTACCTTGAAAAGCCGTGACATAAGCAATTCCGCCCCCCATCAACCCGCCACCAAGCACACCAACTTGATTAATCTTCAAGGGTGTTGCTTGTGCACCCGTTTCATTTTTTAACGCAGTAACCGCAAAAAATAAATTACGTAATGCAGCAGACTCTGGTGTCATCACAAGCTCACCAAAGGCTTTCGCTTCTTCTGCATAACCGGCTTGCAACCCTTTATTCATTCCTGTTTTCACAACATGAATAATTTTTTCAGGGGCTGGGTAATGGCCTTTGGTTTTGCTGAGTGCTTTTTGTTTGGCGCTATCGAACACTTTATTGCGAAGTAATTTGCTGCTTAATAAGCGCTGTTGCCAATGAATAGCAGGACGCTGAACGCCCCCTTTTTTCACCATTTTAACTGCAACGTCGAGTAAAATAGACTCAGGAACCACATCATCAACCAACCCTAATTTCAGCGCCTGTTTGGCTTTTAACTGACGACCTGTCAGCATTAAATCCAATGCATGTGGAATGCCGATCAACCTAGGTAAACGCTGCGTTCCTCCGGAACCGGGTAACAATCCCAATTGTACTTCGGGTAAGCCTAATTTCGTTTTATTATCATTTGAACAAACTCGTGCATGACATGCTAAAGCAAGCTCTAGCCCACCCCCTAAACACGCACCATGTATCGCAGCAATAATAGGCAAGGGGTAATTATCGATTTTATCAAATAATACATGGCCTGCTTTTGACAACTCACTGGCTTGGGCTTTATTTTCACAGCCAGCGATCATGCTAATGTCCGCACCTGCAATAAAATTATCTTTTTTCCCTGAGGTAATAACTAACCCTTTCAGGCCAGAGGTAGACTGCGCTTGCTGTAAAATCGCAAGGAATTGCTCCGCAAACTCAGCTTTTAATGTATTGACTTTTTCATTGGGAACATCAATGAAAATCACCCCCACGTTTTCGCCATAAATTTCTAAGCTAAAAGCCTGTTGTGTTGTTTCTCTTGCAACTTCTGTAGCAGAATTTTGAGCCATTATTCCACCTCTAAGATCATAGCTGCACCTAAACCACCCGCAGCACAAGCTGTTGTTAAACCAAAACCACCACCCCGTCTGCGCAATTCATTTAGGGTTTGAGTCACCATTCGTGCGCCTGTAGCCGCAAATGGGTGCCCATAAGCGATAGAACCGCCTAAGACGTTAAATTTAGCCATATCCACTTCGCCAATTGCGTTATCCATTCCCAGTTTCTCCTGAGCGAATTTACGGCTACCAAACATGTGTAAATTAGCGAGCGTTTGCGCAGCAAAGGCCTCATGCATATCAATCAGGGATAAGTCTTGCAACGATAGCCCTGCACGTTTTAATGCGAGTGGTGTGGCATAAGAAGGCCCTAATAGCATATCTTCCCATACGTCTATCGCTGAAAACGCATAGCTTCGAATGTAGCCTAACGGTGTATAACCCAACGATTTCGCACGAGATTCTGTCATCATCAACACTGCTGCGGCGCCATCGGTCAGCGGAGTACTGTTTGCGGCGGTAACACTACCGTGTTTACGGTCAAAGGCAGGTTTTAATTTCGCATAAGATGATAATACTGAGTTTGTTCGTACATTGTTATCTTGGGAAAATGCTTGCTTAAAGGGAGGCATATACGCAGTCATAACTTCATTATTTAAAGCACCATTTTCCCACGCTTTTGTCGCTAATATATGCGAACGATGGGCGAGTTCATCTTGCTGGGCTCGGCTAATTTGATAACTTTTCGCCATTTGCTCTGCGGTATCGCCCATACGCAGCCCTGTAGAATATTCCGCAACGCCTGGTGCGACTGGCGCTAAATCCTTCAGGCGTAATTTCGTTAACAGGGATAATTTTTGCCCAACAGACTTCGCTTTACTTAATGCTAATAATGTCTCGGCCAATTTTTTTGATACGCCAATAGGAAGCACAGAAGATGAATCGGCCCCGCCAGCAATACCGATAGAAATATCACCTACCATCATACTTTGAGCAACGTTAACAATTGCTTGAAAACTTGTCGCACAGGCTCTTGATACACTATAGGCATCTGTTGAGACACTCATACCTGTTCCAAGAACAATTTCCCGCGCAATATTCGGCGCTTCAGGCATTTGTACTACTTGCCCAAATACCAGTTGCTCAATAAGGTTTTTGTCTAAATCACTGCGGGCTAATAATTCAGCAACGACTGCTTTACCTAAATCGACGGCTGGAATTCCTGCATATGCCGTAGATTGCTTTGCAAAAGGCAAGCGTAGACCACTGACAATGGCGATCCTTTCTTTTGTTTTATCTGTATTTTCACCATGGTGGAGATATTGATTCATGGTCGCTCCTGCTAAAAGCAAAAATGAAAATTATAGTTAACTAACTCACTAAGCGGACAAAGAGGTCTGACCTGTAATGATTGTTAACATAAAATTCACAATTATCAATGGGTATTAATAAAAAATGCGAGCAGGTACGCAACTTAGAGTAAAAACACAGCGATTTGCAATAGAAGAAAGTGAAAAGATAAAGGAAGCCTTTTACCACTGAACGTTAATCACACCATCGTTTTAGTGATAAAAGGCAAATCAGAGTAAATTCAATCGTTTGATTAACGAAGGCCTAATTGAAAAATCAGGCTTTCAGCTTCACAGCTAAAACTAAACTCAGCCGTCAGCTCAACTCCACCCTCTACAGACTTGATAGAATGGGTTATTACACAAGGGTCTGACTCAACAGATTTTGCTTTCTCTGTGAGTGTTTTCAACATGGTTTCTGCTTCACCTTGTGTAGCAAAAACATGCTGATACGAAGCAGTACAGTCTTTATTATCCAATACTGTTCCCACATCTACACAGCAGCAGGCTGCGGTTTCATCCGCGCTACAACGGTTAATCGCATCAGTCATCTTACTCTCCAAATAAACAAACTGTTAAGCTGCTATCATAACGCTGAAAAAGTGCTAAAAACTAGTGTGTATCAAAATATATCGCTAATAATTAAACATAAGTTTGATCTTACCCCGTATTCGTATACTTATTGCTCCCAATTCGTCAGTTTATGTTGCCATTTTGTTAAATGTGTCGCATTTTTGAAAACAAAGTCACAATAACTGCAAAACAAGCTTGCAACATATCAGGTGGTCAGACCTATACTCTAGTAACTGGTCTGATTTGTCATAGCGGCAAGGGACCCTACAATTCTGCGCTTCTTGCGATAGAAGTCGCTTTATTCAAAATAAAACATAAGAGGGTTTTGGTCATGAACCAGAAAAACCTGTTCTCTAGATCAGCTTTAGCAATAGCAGTGGCAATTGTATCATCCAACGCAGGCGCGGCTGGTTTTTTGCTTAATGAATATTCTACATCCGCACTGGGACGCGCGTTTTCGGGGGCTGGTGCGATGGGCGACAACGCAAGTGAGGGAAGCCGAAACCCTGCTGCCATGATGTTGTTTGATCGCCCTTCTCTTTCTATTGGTGCTGTTTATATTGATCCAAGTGTTGATATTAAAGGGCGTGATAACGATATATTTACTTCGAACAATATCGCACCAAATGCTCTTGTTCCTAACGCTCACTTTATCTTTCCTGTCAATGATAAATGGGCGGTTGGTACATCAATGACTACCAACTTTGGTTTAGCCACCGATTTCCCTAAAAATTATGCTGGTGGGCCTGTTGGCGGAAAAACAGATTTAAAAACGGTTAACTTAAATCTAAGCGGCGCCTATCGGTTAAATGATAATTTTAGTTTCGGCTTAGGCGTTAATGCAGTCTATGCTGATGCCGAGATCACTCGCCACTTAGGAGTAAGTGCAAAACAATTGGCGCCTTTCGGTGTGACATCAAGCACAACAGCAGCTAAATTAGAAGGTGATGATTGGGGCTATGGCTGGAATGCGGGTCTTTTATATGAAATCAACCAAGACAACCGCTTAAGCTTCACATACCGTTCAAAAGTTAAAGTTAAATTTGAAAATGGCAAATATACTAATGACATTCCAAAACATCCTCTGCTGAAACCTCTTAATCCAATGGGCGGAGAAACCGTTAAAGGCACGTTGGACCTTAATTTGCCGGATATCTGGGAATTCTCTGGATATCATAAAGTTGCGCCTAAGTGGGCTCTACATTACAGCGTTGCCTATACTGGCTGGAGTGAATTTAAAGAGCTAACCGCTTATCAAAAAAGTGATGGCAAAGAGCTATTCCATAAACCTGAGCATTTCAAAGATGCTTGGCGTTTAGCTTTGGGTACCACTTATTTCTATGACGACAACTGGACATTCCGTACCGGTATCGCCTACGACCAAACGCCTGTTCGTGCAGAGTACCGCTCAATTTCTATACCTGACCAAGATCGCTACTGGTTAAGTGCGGGCTCAACTTACGCATTCAATGAAAACACTTCTGTTGATGTGGGTATTGCTTATATGCATGGCAAGAAGGTTAATATCAATGAAATGTTAAAAGAAGGTGACCCAAGCACAACAACTCGCTTCAAATCTGAAGGTTCTGCTTGGTTATACGGCGTAAACTTCAACTATACATTTTAATTAATTGAATTTTTAAGTATCAGGGAGCTCCCTCCCTGATACTATTTTCAACTTCAACTATCTCATCCCACTAATTTTCAAAACTTAACATAAATTTTCTTGACCCTAACCCGCATCATATGTAAATTAAATGTTAAGCACATGGGTTCACCTCATCATTTCTTTATAAAATACACACTATCGCATTTTTAAGATAAATCGCTTTATATTTCATTAGATTACCATTCATTCTCTGAATGTTCTTATTTGCAAGTACAACCTAATAGCATATTTTATACTGATGATATCCACTAATATGTATGGCTTTTTCATCAAACTGTATTAATCACGCTATATTCTATTATTGGCTAAAGCCGAAAGGCATGTAAAAGAGGCAACAATGACTAAAACTTAGGAGGCTTTATGGGAACACTGTTTACTGTCGGTTTTATTGGTGTATTAGGGGTAATAGCCTTAATTGACACCATCTCTCAACGAGGAAAGCGAGACAATGATTAGCTTTTTATTTATCACTCTCTAGTATCATTCGTATACAAGAGAGTGATAAACCTTCCAAAACAATTCAATATACTAATCTATCGAATCAAGTTGGTCTTCAATCGCTGCTGCATTTGGGTTTTCTGTTGCTTTTAACGCACCACCACTTGATAAAAAGTCATTACGTTGGAAATAGGCTTCTCGCATCATTAAGTACGGGTCTGAAGAGTTTTTCAGTAATCCATCTGAATCTAATAACCTTGCTCGAGTTTCAATTCCTTCCAGTGCCCATTTACCCGCTGACATCCAGAATGTGAGATAGCTTAGCATTGGATATAAATCATCAACTAAGTCCCCCCCTTGTTCCCTCGGTGTTGCGCTACCATATCCTGGCAGTACCACATAGGGGCCATAGCCCACATCGTAATAACCCAATGTATTACCAAAGCGTTTAGGTTCTTCTTTAACTAGCTGAGGATTAGCCATTGATGCAACATCAATGAGTCCCCCCATACCAAAGACGGTATTAAGGAAAAAGCGGTTAAAATGTTTGAAACCTTGAGTGACTTCACCCCGCAAAAAGCTATTCAACATACTTGCAGGTTCTTCAAGGTTAACAAAAAAATTGGTTAATCCATTACGGGCAGGCATCGGGACATAATCATTCCAAGCAACAGCGACTGGCCTTAACACATAAGGGTCGAGGACGTTATAGTTGAAATTAAACATTGCTCGGTTGAACCCTTCTAAGGGGTCTGAACGCTCATGTGTTTCTGGATCAATGCTACTTGCACAACCTGCAATTAGCACCCCTGCCAGAAAAACGCCCGTCATGCGAAACTTCATAACATTTCTCCATTCCCTGCACCGTTCCACTACGGTACTTTCCACTGTAATAACTGTTTTGCTTATAGTAAGGCTAAAAAAAGAATTATGTTAATCCTTTTGAGTTATTTAATTACCTTAAGGATTAATTATACGCCATTTAATCATATTCTTATTATAAGAAAATTGAACAATTAGTACAAAGCAGAAATGCTCGCTTCCCTTAATTATGGAAATGATAATCACCCTATTTTAGAGTAAAAAATAGTCAAAAAAACATTTATGGAAGATAAATTAGATTATTTGCCCGTAACAACTTGATTCAATTAGACCTGAACAGTAAAATGCCTTCGCTGTCATAATTATGACTCCAAAAGTCCCCTTAGTTAAATGGATATAACGAGCCCCTCCTAAGGGCTAGTTGCAGGTTCGATTCCTGCAGGGGACACCACAGCAAGCTAAACCCAGCTATTCCCACCTAAACAAAAACCTCATCAAGCTAGTCATGTCTACTACTCATACTCAATCCCCCCTATAAAGCGAAATACAAGCCAAATCGAAACAGCAAGACACAAAAAAAGCATACGAATTAACCGATACCTAAGGTTTGTATCTTCATATGTCAACAACGGCCCTATGTCTTGGCTTTTAAAATACTAAATCGCCAAAAAGAAAAATTTATAACGATGAAATGCCCCCCAGTAATTAGTTGCCCAACGATTAGTAGAAGGCACTTCATAGGCAGACTTCTTAGTTTATTATTAATTATTCTATTGCTAGATTAATATCCTCGTCGCATTTTCCGCTCTATTTGAATATTCTGACCAGCTTTAATACTGTTTAATGTGCTATCAACGTAAGGGTCATCTTTAGGATTTTCTTTACTTAACTCACGCCCAGAAGATGCACAAGCGGAAAGCATTACTGCAAAAACTATTATAAACAGCCTCATGTCATACCTCATATTTACACTTATATTAAGTTTTAGACCTATATAAGTTTGTAAGTTCAGATCAGCAATCAAACAATATCTAAACATTAAGAAAATAAGAAGTACCATAGACACAAACGCTGTGTTCGCATAAGCCTCGGTTGGTAGTAACCCAAACTTAATCATCTTAAATAAAATTATCGCAAAGATTAGTTATAAAGGCAGGTGCTTGGTAGTAAACCAACTCTATTTATTTTATTTGCTCTAAATGTTTTTTTATCGTATCAATACATTGTTCGGAGTTATCTATGATGATGACTTTAGATGCAAATAAAGGATTTTTAGCAAAGAAATCATCAAGTCTCTTATCAAATTGCTTTGCAAAGCGTAGCAGTTCAATCATATTAAAAAGCGTTTCTTTAGGCCCCATTGTTGTAAATTTCGATGAAAGGTATCGTTTTACAATTCTAAAGACACAAATACGATAAGGTATAATTAAGCGAATAATCAGCGTACAATCGTTAAAAAATGGTATTAAACGCCTATCGTAAGCACCTTCAACTATCCATTCCGTTTTAGACGTTATCGCTGAAACTAAGGCGTTAATAATAGGTTGAGGATTTTTGATATATTCCTGCTGAGTTTTATCCCAATAAATCTCATCATAACCATACACGGGCGTGTTAAATTCATCAGATAACTTGGCAGATAACGTCGTCTTCCCTGCTCCAGATGTTCCTATAATACAAACTTTCATATCTTCTCTTCGTGTATCAAATGCTAGCCGCACAAAATAAATTTAAATGATAACAACAATGTCAACTTACAGCAGATTAAATGCAGTAAATATGATTATGATAATTCAGTTTTAGTGAGATAATGCCTTTCCATGCCTGTCTCTGGGAAATCAGGCAAGGACATTTGTTTTACATATCCTAATTTTTCATAAAAGGGTAAGGCTTGAAAACTGAATGTATCTACTAAACTATGAATACACCCTGATTTTATTGCTTCTCGTTCAGCGGTATACATCAATTTACTGCCTAATCCCGTTTTTCTGGCGTCCTCACTTACCCATAAAAAATCGATACAAAGCCAATTTGCCTTTACAGAAGCCAGTAATCCACCAAGCATAACACCAGAGTCATTTTTAAAATAAACGCCTAACTCACTAAAACGTTCTGCATTCAAATATTGGATATTAAAACTACGTAACCCTGCAAGTAGTTCTTCTTTATCTTCAGTGGTGATTTCATGTGCAACAATAATATTCATTCTATATTCTATTGATAGTCGGATAATAAAGCATTATTTCATACATATTTACTTTGATAAGTAAACAATAAAATATCAGAGAATTGAGTTTACAATTTTAAAATACATCGGTTTCTATAATTTGGGTAATTAAAGCAGTTACAGATAATACTAACGATGATTTTATCATTTGTTGAAAACGGTGTTTTTGCAATTCAATTAATTGGTTATCGACAAGATCCTCTGGTTGATTGAATCTCATCATTTCTGGTAAAGGTTCCATACAATGAAGCATTTTAATACTGCCTAAAATTTCATCATCTGTAAAATTTATATTTAAATTTTCTGCTGATAACGATTCATTCAAAGCAAGAAATAATTCTATATCTTCATAGGTTTCACGAGAAATCGCCCCTAATGCAAATAGAAGTTTCAAACGAACCGATAACTCTCCTAATGGCCCATTTCCAGTTAAAAGTGGTTCAACTGCATATTTTACCGCATAATCATCCTTTCTAAAAACTTTTAACATTAATTTATCAATAGCTTGTGAAATTAAAAGAACGACCTCTTGAACAAATAAATTTACTTCCGGCCGTTGATTTAACCGCTCAAGAATCTGATTTTCAATGTTTTGTTTATTTTCCATATTAGCTTCTTTTATCACTTTATAGCTATACTACTTACTATCATACTGTAGATAGCCATAAAGTGACTGAACCTCAATTAATCAATCTATTATCCGTAATATCACTTGTTACTCAATATCAATAACTGGTATTGGGAACAGATTCTATCAACAACCTCGGGATATTGCTCTAACCCACAAAGCTCAACAACCGCTTGATATATACCTTTGTCAGCAATTAACTTTGCCATTTCATTTGCTTGAGGATCAGCTTCACATCTGAAATGCAATGCGGCAGCAATTCCTATGATCAGATTTTCATTTGGTAATTGGTATTCAAATGTGCCTAACAACGGCTTAATTAAGCGATCATTAGAACTTAACTTTCTCATAGGCTGTCGCCCTACTCGACTAACATCATCTTTTAAATATGGGTTTGCAAAGCGACTTAGTATTTTATCTATGTATTGATTATGTATTTGTGAATCAAAGCCATAACGTTGAATTAAAACTTGTCCACTTTCTTGCATAGCCGATTTAACAACAGTATGGATCCTCAAATCCCCAATTGACTCACTAATTGTTTGGTATCCATATAATTGTCCCAAATACGCTGTCATCGCATGGCCTGTATTTAACGTAAATAGTTTGCGTTCAACAAATGCCATTAGGTTATCCGTTAATTCCATTCCATTGATAATAGGAATATCACCAACAAATTGTGTCTGGTCAACAATCCACTCACTAAAGGATTCGACAGTAACGTCAAGCGGGTCATCATTCGCTGCATCCATCGGAGGAACAATACGGTCAACTGCGGAGTCTACAAAGCCAATATGCTGCTCAACCCATTGATGCAACTCTTCAGGCAATTGAGCCAATACATGTTGCTTTAGTTGGCTAGTTCCTCTTACCATATTTTCACATGCAATAATATTGAGCGGCTGGTTATTTCCCAACGATTTTCTATGAATAATGCCTTTAGCTATCGTTGAGGCAATTTTTTCCAGCACCTGTGGCCCGACTGCTGTTGTAAGCATATCTGCTGTTGCAATAAACTCTATCGTTTTAGGGTCATTACTATTAACAGCGTGAATGTGTTGGACTTTCTCAATACGATTTTCCTGACCAACAACATGAACATTATAAGATTGTTGATGTGCTAATTGGTCAATTAATGGCTGATTGACATCAGTAAAAGTTACTTGTGAATTTGCGTCTGCTAATAATTTACCAATAAAACCGCGGCCTATATTTCCTGCACCAAAATGAATGACTTTCATTATTATTCTCCTCATGCTGCACTTTGAGACGCTAAAATTTCGAGTACTTCCTGAACATCTTGGGTTTCACATAAACGCTCAATAACCCCATCTTCATCTAAAGCGGAAGTAATTCGTGTGATAACTTCAATGTGCTCATTATTTTGTGCTGCAATACCAATAACTAAGCGGGCAATTTCATCAGGTTCTTCACCAAATTGTACGCCTTCAGGATATTGGCAAATAACAATGCCAGTTTTTAATACTCGATCTTTTGCTTCTATGGTGCCATGAGGAACAGCAATAGATTCACCTAGATAGGTTGAAGTCAGTTTTTCGCGAGCTAACATCGCCTCAATATAGTCAGGCTCAACATAGCCACCCTCAACTAATTTTTGCCCCGCAAATTGAATGGCTTGCATTTTATTCTGTGCAGATAGGTTTAAATGAATATGCTTTGCACTCAATGTAAATATCGCATCATCATGATCTTCCATTTCATAGGATTCATCATTTGCTGCAATAATCGTTTGTTTAATCAGTCGTCCATCATTTGCTGCTTTAGGATTTTTTTTAGCTATTAAGTTTGTTACAAGATCATTATACGTTTGGCTATCTAGGAAATTAGTCAACGATATATGCATTGCATTTGGTGCAAATGTTTTCGCTCTTTGTGTTAAATCTTTATGCGTTATCACAATATCAACGTTATCCGGCAGGTCGTTAATTGCCATGTTCGTAACAGAAATTCCTAATAAGCCCGCATCACGCACCTTTTTAGCTAATACCCCTGCTCCCATGGCACTAGAACCCATTCCTGCATCACAAGCTACAATAATGTTGCGTACTTCTGCTAAATTAACAGAGGTATTTTGATTGATTTCTACTGCTGCCGATGATTTTGATTGCGATTTCATATTACGCATTTTTTTCGTAGCATTTTCGAGCTCATCATCATCACCTATGCGAGTTTTCTTTAATAAAATCGCGGAAACAATAAAGGAAACTAACGTCGCACTGGTGACTGATAAAATCACACCGACCAATGATGACTTAGGCGTCATCAGCAGAACTGCAAATATTGAACCCGGTGATGCAGGAGAGACTAACCCAGCATGAAAAAGGTTCATAACAAACACTCCTGTCATCCCACCCAGAATAACTGCAAGAATTAACCGAGGGTTCATTAAGACATAGGGGAAATAAATCTCATGTATCCCACCAAAAAAGTGAATAATTGCGGCTCCTGGTGCAGATTGCTTCGCATTTCCTTTACCAAAAAACATGTAAGCAAGTAAAACACCTAAACCCGGTCCAGGGTTGGCTTCAATAAGAAAGAAAATAGATGCGCCAGTTTCAGTCGCTTGTTGAATACCTAAGGGTGAGAAAATACCGTGGTTAATCGCGTTATTTAGAAATAATATCTTGGCGGGCTCAACAAAAATAGACGTGAGTGGAAGTAAATTATTCTCCACCATCACATTCACGCCTGCTGCCAATATTTTGGATAGCCCCGCAACAAGAGGCCCAATAGCTAAATAAGCCAAAATGACTAATAACATGCCGATAATGCCGGAGGAAAAATTATTCACCAACATTTCAAAACCTGTTTTAACTTTGCCTTCTATCCACAAATCAAAACGTTTTATTGCATATCCGCCTAATGGGCCAGCAATCATTGCCCCCATAAACATTGGCATGTCAGCACCAACAATTACCCCCATTGTTGTTATTGCGCCGACTATTCCGCCCCGCTCTCCACCAACTAAACGGCCACCAGTATAACCGATTAATAGTGGTAATAAATAAGTGATCATAGGGCCAACAAGTTGAGCTAATGTCTCATTAGGCCACCAGCCAGTTGGGATGAATAACGCCGTTATTAATCCCCAAGCGATAAAGGCACCGATATTAGGCATAACCATATTACTGAGGAAACGCCCAAAATTCTGTACCTTTAATTTGATATTTGATGTTACCATGACAGAACCCCGTGGTACGAAAATGATAAAGTTGTAACGTTATCGCCAAATAACGTCTGTGATTTTTTCAACACTTTCACTCTAGCATGAGCTTGATCAGATTCGCACCACGCGGGCCTTTTTGTGACCATCATCACCATCCACCCCCTACTTACCCCATCTTTATATTGACAAAGATCACAAAAAAATCGTGTTACTAAATTACATTGCTCTTTTTTTGCACTAAAAAACCTTTTTTCGTGATTTGAATCACAAAATAAAAATCTCAATTTATCTTAAATTAGTGACAACCATCACGATTTATTTTCTATTTATCTTTTTCTACCCAGTGAACTGCCAACATTTTCTCATCCGCACAGATCATTTCTCAATTTTGTAATAAAATTACTAAACGTATTTTCTATTTCATTATAGCCACTGTCTTTTTGAGATAGTCTTAAATAGAATCAACAGCAACGCATTATTATCAATACATTATTTAGCCTTGCTTCGTCAGGTGTTCACCGATAAATTACCTCTAATTTTCTTAATTAAAATGTGAACATCATGACGTTAACCGTTATTGTTTTTCTTTTGGTTTATATTGCGATGGGCTTTGGTAAGCTACCTGGCTTCAAAGTTGATAGAACTGGCGCTGCGGTTATTGGTGCTTTAGCTATGATGGCTATCGATAGTATTACCCCTCCCCATGCATGGAATGCTATTGATTACCGAACTATTGGTATGTTATTTGGGCTTATGGTCGTTTCTGCTTCTTTCGTTGTTTCTGGTTTTTATAGCTGGACCGCAAACCGGGTAGCCATGCTAAAAGTTTCCCCACCAATATTACTGGCTGTTTTAATTCTTGTCGGCGGCTTTCTTTCTGCATTGCTCACGAATGATGTTGTTGTTGTCGCTATGACACCATTATTAGTATCAATTAGTTTATCTCGCGGTTTAAACCCAATTCCTTTTTTGCTTGGCTTTTGTTTCGCAGCTAATAACGGAGCGGCGGGCTCATTAATTGGTAGCCCACAGAATATGATCGCAGCGCAAGGACTCGATATCTCGTTTGTTGGCTTATTACAGGCGTCTGCAATACCAGCCCTGCTTTCCTTACCATTAACATGGTTGGTACTTGTTTGGTTATATCGTAATCGTTGGTATTTGACTAAAGAAAATGCGCTATCAACTCCCCCTAAAACCACCCAAGAAACATTAAATGTATGGGAAACAGCAAAAGCTGGCGTTATTACTTTCGCAGTTATCATTACCTTTATTGTGACAGATATTCCTAAAGAACTTATAGCGTTAACGGCTGCTGGATTTTTATTATTAAATAGATCCATTGCCTCGAGTGATATGCTTAAACTCGTCGATGGCAATCTTTTATTACTCATCATGGGATTATTTGTCGTCAATGCCGCTTTTGCCGCCACAGGTCTTCCTCAGCAATTATTAACTGATTTGCGAAGCTATGGTGTGGATCTCAACAATCCATTAGCCCTATTTTTAGTTACTGGTGTTCTAAGTACTATCGTTGGAAACAACCCTTCAGTCATGTTACTCGTTCCCTTCTTAACACCTGAAGGTAATGCCGATTCGTTAGGAGCCGCTCTCGTTTTGGGTTCTGGTTTTTCAAGCAACTTACTGGTTTTCGGTAGTCTTGCTGGCATTATTGTGGTCGAACAATCAGCGGCATATGGCGTGAAAATTTCTTTTGGTGAGTTTTCTAAATCAGGGGGAGTTGTAGCACTCTTGTGTATGTTATTAGCTGCTGCATGGATTTTATTTGCTTTATAGTCGTTTTAGCCAATCTGCTATTACATTAGCAGATTGGTTATAATTATAAATTCTATGGCAGTATTGCAAAAGAACGAACAGGAAAACCACTAGCATTGTTTGGTTTAGCAACAATATTAAAAATTACAGCACCACGAGTGGGGACTTGGTCCAAATTAGCCAGTAATTCAACTTGGTATGTATCCTGTTCTAATACATAATACTCACCAAGTAACGCATTATTTTTTCGAAAATCTTTTGCTGCATCAGTATCAAATGTTTCATGGCCAATCGCTTTTATTCCGCGTTCTTCAAATAAAAATTTAAGTGCATCCATTCCCCAACCCGGTATTTGGTTATTGCCCTCGTCATCTTTATTATCCATCAGCTCTTGTGATGGCCAACGTTTACTCCAGTCAGTACGTAATGCAACAAAACTCCCTGATTCAATTCGGCCATATTTCGCTTCAAAATTAAGGACATCATCAAGAGAAAATGCAAAATTAGGATCTTCTTTTGCCCTTTCAGACTGGTCAATAACAATCAATGGCAGAACAAGTTCTTTTAATTCAAGCTCATGTAAATAACGTTTCCCTTCAACGAAATGACAGGGAGCATCAATATGGGTGCCATATTGTCCTGGAAATGTAAATTGCTGTGCAAAGAAACCTTCTGGATAGCCAAATAATGTTTTAAACTCAGCAGAGTCAAACATAAAAAAATGCGGTGAGTCTTTATCGAAGCTATGTGTCAAATCAACCCATTTTTTAGATTTTATTACATTAAATGCATCAATTAATTCATTGCTCATATTTTCCCCTGTCAGTTCTATTTTCTAAATAAAATTATCTACAGACTATTTTTATAATGCCTTTCCTAACCTATTAAATAACGAAAAAACATCCTGTTGTCTACAAATTCAACACGAATCTTTTTCATATTAAATCAGTAAGATATTTATCTTTTATAGCAAAAAACCACTAATTAATAAAAATTAGTGGTTAACATAATATTAATAATAAAAAAATAGACTAGGATTTTATTTAGGGTATTTGTTCCAGCTGTCAGGTTCAATAAAACCATCATAAATACGCTGAGAACGAATATAATCTGCATACTCTTTAGATTCAAAAGCTTCTTTCAAATCTTTTGCCCACTGAGCATCTAGGTCTTTTTGCATGACAGTCACAATAACGCGATGCTCTAGCGGTGAGTTTTCTACAACTAAACCATCAGCAATACGTTGGCCAGCACTTGCCACATAGTTACCATTCACAACAACAAAATCAACATCATCTAATAATCGCAACCCTTGAGCCGCATCGGTTTCTCGAATATCTAAGTTATATTCATTTGGGGAGATATCATTAACACTAAAACTTAATGTACTCACATCAGGCTTAATTGTAATCCAACCTAACTTTTCCAGGATCCTAGCGCCACGCTCTGCATTAACGGGGTCATTAGATAACGCAACAATCATACCATCTTTCACATCATCCAGCGTTTTATGTTTATTTGACCGCAGGCTTTGAGGCGCACTCGGTGAGTCTGTCAATGCCACCATGTTAATATTATTTTTTTTGTTATAAGCCTCCATATAGGCACGGCTTTGATTTACAGAAGCATCAATAGAGCCTTCTTCAAAAGCAGGGTTTATTTGCCTATTCTGTGAAAATTGGCGTAAATTAACGGTATAACCTTTTTTTTCTAAAATCGGTACAATACCTTTATCCACTTGGTCAATATAATTGCCAACACCAAAGCCTATTGTAATTTGTTTTTTATTAGGATTATCTTTTTCACTATTATCGCCACACCCAGCCAACACAACTAAAGCAGTAGTAATTAAAGATAAACCTATTATTTTTTGTTTTAACATATGTAACAACCCTGTAAAGATATTTTGGGCAGTATAATCATAATTAAAGAGCACAACTTAGACTATATCGTTATAACTTAATACAAAAGTAATATAAGAGTCACTTGTAATTCTTTTTGGTTATAAATATATAACAAATAGATCGTTCGATTAGTGATGTGATTGATATGTAATGAAGGAGATAAAAACGTTTAAAAAAAGTGAGTTGCTTTATGACTATTTCCTATAATGATGTAATTAATTATTTAACTAATTTAACACCAGATTCCAATCTAGCTAAAATTCGCCATGAACGCTCAGTCGCGACTGAAAATACTCAAGCCGTATTTGAAGCTATTTTTTCTACGCCATCGACACTTCTCACAAATGATGTGAAATATTATTTTGCTCATGAAGTCGCGAAAATAACGGGAAGTCCCCGTCTCGCTGAATTTTATTTGCAATTAATAGACTCAATTCCTGATGAACCTCTTACCCAACCACTTTCCACAGCAAAAGAATATCTGCAAATTTTAACGCAATCACCTAAAGACACCCATTACCAATTAATTGCTGCATTAACTGAACAAGGTTGGCAAGAGAGTGACATCATTTTACTTGCCCAATTAATAACTTATGTCACCTATCAAGCTCGGCTAATCGAAGGGATCCTTTTACTGACAGATAATAGCAGCCTTACAAGTAATTCGTCCAAAGTTGTGGCTGGTAAATGGAACCATCAACTATTAACCCGAAAAGGGAACTCTTCTCCAACCGCTTTTACACAAGATAACTTAGGATGGGAAGCTTGGATTTCAGCAAGGGATACGAAGACATTGTCTGTTGAAGAAGCTCAGGTTATGAAAAAATTTGGCCAATTAAACTCTGAATATTTTTTACTACTCGCACATCAAAGCAAAATTTTAGAATTACGAACCTTAGTTGACCGTGGGGTATTTTACACCACTGAAGGGCTACCTCGTTGGGAGCGGGAATTCGCTGCGGCGGTAACGAGTAAAGTTAATGGCTGCATTTATTGCGCTTCTGTTCATGCAAGAAAAGCCAGTCAGTATGCAAAAGAACGACGCACTGATGTCGATAAGCTATTAGCCACTGCGACCGGTTCAATTCTTGCTGAAGGCTTTGATGACAGATTGTTAGCCATCACAGACTTAGTCGCATCCTTGTCTGCAACCCCTATCCAAGCCACAGCACCACAAATAAAAACACTACAAACTTTGGGCTTATCTGAACTTGAATTACTCGATTTAGTTCAATCGACGGCCTTCTTTTCATGGGCAAACCGCTTGATGTTATCGCTGGGTGAACCCTTTGAAATAGTAGAAGGTAAGGAGTAATTCAATGGAACTGATTATGGGTTTAGAGGCATTAGAAGCGCAAATAAAACAAGATTTGCAGTATCTAAATTTACCAATAACGTCTTGGTCATTATCAAAAAATAACCCTGAAAACCAAGTTGTTGATGTCGCTATCATTGGTGCGGGTATGTCAGGTATTACAGCAGCATTCGCCCTGAAATTACGCGGTATCAACGCGATTGTTTTCGATCAAGCCCCTGCCGGCAAAGAAGGCCCATGGCAAACCCCTGCACTAATGGAAACACTACGTTCCCCAAAACATGTGGTTGGCCCTGCGCTTGCATCCCCCTCTTTAACTTTTCAGGCTTGGTTTAAAGCCCAGTTTGGCATTCAAAAATGGGATGAACTCGATAAAATCCCACGTTTGCAGTGGGGAGAATACTTGCAATGGTATAAAACCATGACAGAACCCTATGTGCTTAATCAATATCGGTTAGTGGATGTGCAATTAAACGATAACTACCGTGAATTAATTTTTGATACCCCAGAAGGAACGGTCAGTTATCAAGCGCAACATGTTATTTTATCGACGGGTATGGAGTCTTTTAGTGAAGCTAATATCCCTAGTTTTATGAATGATATCCCAACGACCTATTGGGAACATTCATATGCAGGTACTGACTATCGTCGTTTTAAAGGCTTAGACATTGGTGTTGTTGGTTATAGTGCCGGCGCTATGGATAGCTCAGCAACGGCATTAGAAAATGGTGCTAATTCGGTTGAAATTTTAATTCGTGCTAGCGACATGCCCCGAGTAAATCGAGGAAAAGTTGCTGGAAGTGCAGGATTTACCAATGCGTATGCCTATTTTACAGATGCTCAGAAGTGGCATTACACCGATTATGTTGCCAAAGCCAAAACGCCAGCTCCCCATGGCAGCACGTTGAGAGTTTCTCGCCATAAAAATGCTTATTTCAATTTCAATACCCAAGTTAAATTTATTGAATTGAAAAATAAAAAATTGCATGTCACAACAACGACAGACAAATTCGTATTAGATTATTTAATCTTGGCAACTGGCTATCGGATTAATTGGTCCAAACACAGCGCTTTTCATCAATTATCTCCGCTAGTTAAAACATGGGGGGATGCATACACGCCATCCATTCATGAAGAAAATGCAGAGTTAGCTTCACACCCTTATTTAGGTAATCATTTTGAATTTCAAGCTAAAAACAAGTCAGACACATTAAAAATCAATCAGTTATATTGTTTTAACTTAAGTGCATCGCTTAGTATGGGCCCGGTCATAGGGTTAATCCCTGGAACGAATATTGGGGCAGAACGATTGGCTGACCATATTGCAGCTCAATTGTACTTGAGTCATCAAGAACAACACCTTGAGCAAGTCAAAAATAGCCAAGAAGCTGAATTATTGGGGGATGAGTGGCAACCCGCTGTACCGCCTTCAGAACGTGTGAAATTAGCTGATAGTGTAGAGTAGATTATGATTACCTTTCAAAACATTCAAAAAGTCTATGAAAAAGATGGGCAGTCTTTAGTTGCATTGCAAGACATTAATTTGCATATCAATAAAGGTGATATCTTTGGGTTTATTGGTTATAGCGGGGCTGGTAAAAGTTCACTTATTCGTTTGGTTAATCAATTAGAAAAACCAACCAGTGGGGCAGTTATTATTAATGGCCAAAATATTGCTGAACATACTCCTGCAGAAACTCGTTCACATAAAAAAAGCATTGGTATGATTTTCCAGCATTTCAATTTGCTAGAAACTAAAACTGTTGCTCAAAATATTGCGATGCCCTTATTACTTTCAGGTGTCGATAAACAAGAAATCACTCGGCGAGTTGATAGCATTCTTGAATATGTCGAACTTAGCGATAAAAAACACCAATACCCTGGGCAGCTATCCGGTGGGCAAAAGCAGCGTGTTGGTATTGCTCGTGCTTTGATCAATAACCCACAAATTTTGTTATGTGATGAAGCCACTTCAGCCCTTGACCCACAAACAACTCGCTCAATTTTGCAATTATTAAAAAAAATCAATCAAGAGCAAAATATTACTATCTTGCTCGTAACTCATGAAATGGAAGTCATTGAAGAAATCTGTAACCGTGTAGCCGTTATGGAATCAGGAAAAATTGTCGAAGAAGGAACTGTACTTGATATTTTTGCAAATCCGCATCAAGACACAACCAGAAAATTTGTAGGGACAGTGTTAAATGAAGAAATTCCAGAACGCGTTCTACATAACTTAGAACACCAACAAGATGTTTATCGTCTTGAATTTTTAGGGTCCTCTGCGCAACAACCTGTTGTTAATGAGTTAATACTGAAAGAAATTGTCAAAATAAATATTTTGTTTGCCAATATGAAAGAAATTAGTGGTGTCGTGCTAGGCAGTATGTTTGTCCAATTTATTGGTGATAAAGAAAAAATTGAAGATGCCGTTTCTTTTCTTCGCCAACGTGGAGTTGCAGTTAATAAGGGGGCACTATGACACAATTATTCGAAACCGCTTTAACAACTAAACAGTTTTTATTAGCGATGTCAGAAACTTTTACGATGGTTAGCGTTGCGCTCGTATTAGGTTCTATATTTGGGATCTTATTAGGTATCGTACTTGTTGTAACGAGACCAGACGGTATTTGGGAAAATAAATGTATTTATCGTATAGTGAACCCGATTATTAATATTATTCGCTCACTGCCTTTTATCATCTTATTAGTTGCTATGATCCCTCTCACACGCTTTATGGTGGGAACTTCAATAGGAACAACTGCAGCAATAGTGCCATTAGTCATTTTTATTGCGCCCTATACCGCACGCTTAGTTGAAAATTCATTACTCAGTGTACATTCGGGTATTATTGAAGCGGCTGATTCTATGGGAGCGACTAATTGGCAAATTGTTTGGCATTTTATTTTACCAGAAGCAAAGTCATCATTAATTTTAAGTTTAACCGCTGCAAGTATTACTTTAGTCGGTGCAACCGCGATGGCAGGGGCCGTTGGTGGTGGTGGCGTTGGTGACTTAGCTCTAAACTACGGCTACCAACGTTTTGATAATGTCGCAATGGCTATCACCGTTGTTACATTGGTAATTATAGTACAAGGCATGCAATTTATTGGTGACTATTTAGCTAAAAAAGCGCGCTACCATTAATTAGATGGTGAAGGTCGAAAGAATATTCGGCCTTCTATCTTTTACCTTACTTTATAAGTGCCTATTTTCCCCCTCAATGCTTATGTCCCTCATTTCAAAATTATCTTTAGTTAAAAAATTAAAAATAAAGTGAACTGCGGTGCTTACTTATTCAAATTTATCGTTTTTTTACGTGATTTAACTCACTTTAATAATAAAAAATGCGATAAATAATCAAATTATTTAAATTTATTTATATTATAATCATGTAGATATACTTTTTAATGGATATTATCAGCTTTTCGCTAAAATAATCTATTCTCTATGTATATTTAGTCGTCTTGCTGTTTTTTCATTTTTTGCTTTCTACGCGCGCTTTACGATGCATCGTCAGCGTTTTATTCACTTACAGATTAAACTGATTATGCCAACTATTGAACAACTCATTTTATTGATTTCTATACTCATTCTTTTGGGAATTTTCTCTAGCAAATTGTCTGCTAGGCTCGGTTTACCTATGCTAGTCATGTTTTTGTTTATTGGCATGTTAGCAGGCGAAGACGGGATAGGTAAGATTACATTTGATAACGTGAATGTTTCCTATGCCGTTGGTTCTCTCGCCCTTGCTTTAATTTTATTTGATGGGGGTCTACAAACATCAGTAAAATCAATTCGTCTAGTTTGGAAACCATCTTTTACACTAGCAACATTAGGCGTTCTTGTCACCGCAGGTGTGACAGGTCTCGCTGCTGCCTATATTCTCGGCGTTCCTCTGCTTGAAGGGCTATTACTAGGCGCTATAGTAGGTTCTACCGATGCCGCCGCCGTTTTTTCCTTACTGCGCAACGCGGGGATCTATTTAAATGAACGATTGCAATCCACTTTAGAAATAGAAAGTGCAACAAATGACCCTACGGCCATATTTTTAACTGTTGGTTTATTACAACTTTTAATGAACCCACAAGCTTCAGGTAGTGAATTAATTCTGCTGTTTTTTAGCCAAATGGGAATAGGTACTGTTGTTGGCTTGAGCGTTGGCTGGGTTTCAGTCAAAATTATCAATAAGATTAAGCTATTAGCTACTGGTTTGTATCCTGTGCTTGTCGCTGCATGTGGACTACTATCTTTCGGTCTCGCCAGTAATTTAGAAGGCAGTGGGTTTTTATCTATTTTTGTCACTGGTGTTGTGATTGGTAATCATCGGTTTGTTTTTCAACGCAATACATTTTTGTTCCATGATGGATTAGCATGGCTAAGCCAAATTATCATGTTCGTTATGCTAGGGTTACTTGTCAACCCAAGTTCTCTTATTGAAGTCTGGCTTGAAGGCTTAATTATTGCTCTGGTCTTAACGTTTATCGCGAGGCCATTGGCTGTAATACCTGTTCTAAAATTATTTGGTTTCCCTAAACCTGAAATAACATTAATTTCTTGGGTAGGGTTACGTGGCTCTGTTCCTATTATTCTTGCTATTTTCCCGTTTATCTACGGGCTACCTAATGCCCATTTAATTTTTGACGTGGTTTTCTTTGTGGTATTAATTTCAGCAACCTTACAAGGCTCAACCTTGCCTTACGTTGCACGTAAATTAAATTTAATGCAGCCACCTCCATTGATCCCTGCGGCCACTTTAGATATTACCGCAGTAGAACAAATAGACGCAGATTTAGTGGAATATACATTAGGAGAGGATTGCTCTGCAGTGGGTCGCCGATTATCACAACTTGCATTACCTGACCAAACTGTCATTGCAATGATTACGCGTGAAAAAAGTGTTTTACCTCCAAGGGGTTCAACTACCTTTCATGCTGAAGACCATTTATTCGTTGTTCTTAAACCTGAAAATCGTATTTTTCTTGAACGCCTTTTTTCAGAAAAAAACATCTCTGAACACACTCCTATTGAACTTCCCGATACAGGGCTAAGTCTAAAAGGAACGACTCGATTAAATGAGATCTACTCATCTTATGGTATCCAAATTGATAATAGTGATGAAAGGACTCTTAACCAATTTATTTACGCTTCTATATCGGAACCTTTGCAAGATACCATCATAAAATTAGATCAACTGCAATTAAGAATTGGAGAGATGATAGGCACACGTATCGTAACCGTAATATTAGAGCCAATCAAAGAGCAGGAAGGTTAACAGAGCATAAATATCTTACCCAATATTTTTCTTAGATATTGAGTAAAATCTTAAGTAATAATTATTTTAAGGATACAAAAATAAAAGCCCTTTCGGGCTTTTATTTGTTCTTTAATGAAACATAAGATAAAAACAGCTATTGTCATTTTAAGCTATAAATAGCAGGTATATTTAATTTATGTTCCTAATTGAAACAATTAAGAATTAAAGCGAATTACGTTTCATTCTAAAACAATATAGATATTTAGTTACACCAGAGTATATGCAGAGCTTTCAAACCCCTGATTACCCGTGCTCTCATCTACTTGAGTATCCTCTTGCAGGACTTCACTAAAAAACTCACCCATGTTAACGTCTAAAACTTTTAATACTCGAACTAGACAATCTATATCGATACGATTCACACCACGCTCGTAACGAAATAGCTGCTGTTCACTTATATCTATCTCTTTAGCTAACTGAAAAACAGTAAAGCCTTGAGCTCTTCTAAGGGCTTTTATTTTTTGTCCAACTGCACAAGCGACAGGATATTTCGTGTTCATAAACATTCTCGCTTCAATTTATATTTAAGGAAATAAAAATTAGCAGATAATTATCTACATATTTTATTTTTTATATTTATGTGTATAACATTGATAATGCTACAGACGATTCAGCATATATCTAACAGAATGATATACTACCCTTATAATTAGTTTCAACTAGTCCTAAATTGACATTGCAACTATGTAACAAAGTATTTCACGCTATACATTTCCGTATTAAAATCAAAATAATACTTTAATATCACAAAGTTACACGCAACGTGTGTATCACTGCATAGTAATATTCCAGAGGATATGCCTAAACCCTTGGAATATTCATCTAAAAAAGACCTATATAGCCGATGTATAACCTAAAAATAAAGGAAATAAATAGAATTATTTAACACTGTAACAATATTAATGTTATTGATACAATTAAACTCGATAAAAAGTGATAAACCCAGTATAAATGATACTTTTATGTAAAAAATGGTAAAAACAGTCAATTTTATCTCTAAAACTCTCTAATTCGACAAAATATCAGTACGTTAAAAAGCCAGTTAAACTGTTACAATTAGTAAATTACTAAATTTTTAAAGTAGCAAGAAATGGATTTATTATCTACAAGTACCAAACATAACAAAACCATAACGTTAAGAAAGCTTATTATTCATTTTACTAGATGAATATCACAAAATTATGAAAAATAACTTTCATCGACAGTCTGTTTTTGATTCCACTTGTTTCTGTTTTTTTAGGATGAAGGATAATACAAAATTTTAAAAATAAACACAATTTAAGCATTTATAGCTAAATTACAGATTTTTATATTTACGATATAATGAAAGCTATTTATAAAAAATGATAATTACTCGTCCATTCTATGGAAGAGTAATTAGCCATTCATTTATGCTTAAATGACGTCATTATATTTTAAAATATATCCTGCTAATGCCATATTGGAATATAGACATAAAAACTAAGTGGCTTTCAAAGTACATCTTGAATTATTTTACATATTAGGCGGGCTGTGTAGCCGATAATTCTCTAAGTTCTTATCATATTACTTAGAAAATGCAACTTACAAAATAGGTGTATTATTTAGTGAGTAAGTGTTTACTGAGCTAAGTATTAGTTTGGATTATTTGCTTGATAATGGCTTGAGCTGGTGGGTCGTGCAGGATTGAAATCCTTCGGATTTACCCTACGGGCTGAACCTGCAACCAGCTTGTCGAGGTACGGCTTAACGACTGAGTGTTTACTTAGGTGACGGTTAAATTGGATTACTTGCTTGGGAATGGCTTGAGATGGTGGGTCGTGCAGGATTGAAATCCTTCGGATTTGCCCTACGGGCTGAACCTGCAACCAGCTTGTCGAGGTCTGGCTTAACGACTGAATGTTTACTTAGGTGATTGTTAAATTGGATTATTTGCTTAGGAATGGCTTGAGATGGTGGGTCGTGCAGGATTGAAATCCTTCGGATTTGCCCTACGGGCTGAACCTGCAACCAGCTTGTCGAGGTCTGGCTTAACGACTGAATGTTTACTTAGGTGACGGTTAAATTGGATTACTTGCTTGGGAATGGCTTGAGATGGTGGGTCGTGCAGGATTGAAATCCTTCGGATTTGCCCTACGGGCTGAACCTGCAACCAGCTTGTCGAGGTACGGCTTAACGACTGAGTGTTTACTTAGGTGACGGTTAAATTGGATTACTTGCTTGGGAATGGCTTGAGATGGTGGGTCGTGCAGGATTCGAACCTGCGACCAATTGATTAAAAGTCAACTGCTCTACCGACTGAGCTAACGACCCATCTTGGAAGATCTGATTTTTTACTGCTTAGATGGTGGGTCGTGCAGGATTCGAACCTGCGACCAATTGATTAAAAGTCAACTGCTCTACCGACTGAGCTAACGACCCATCTAAATTGTGTTTTAATGCAAATAACTGATGAAGTGGTGGGCGATAGCGGGCTCGAACCACTGACCCCCTCCTTGTAAGGGAGGTGCTCTACCAACTGAGCTAATCGCCCACTTCATGACTTATACTACATTATAATAAATAATTGGTGGGCGATAGCGGGCTCGAACCACTGACCCCCTCCTTGTAAGGGAGGTGCTCTACCAACTGAGCTAATCGCCCAATTATTTATTTTTCATCGTCAACGGTGGTGGGCGATAGCGGGCTCGAACCACTGACCCCCTCCTTGTAAGGGAGGTGCTCTACCAACTGAGCTAATCGCCCCGTCGTCGATGGAGGTGCATTATAGGGATACTGAGTTCTGAGTCAACGCTTTTTCAATAGATTTTTTTCGTTCGTTGCAAAAATAATCAAGATGTTTCAATATTCACCAGAAAAGCTGCCTTTTTAATCAATTACCTATCATTTTCTCTTTATTCTTTTAAGAAAAAAACAGAAACTATTTTTAAAGCGTATTTATTTATGTCAAATTTGGCGAAACAAACTAATTTCTTGTCTTCTATCCTGATAACTTGATTGAGGAATCATTGTAGGATGATAGAATAGATATACATTTTAGCAATGCTTAGACATTTCACTGCTTAGAACATCAAACTCGCCATCAAGTTAATTGTGCCTGTTTTTAGTCTTCTAAACAGTAAACAGATAAGCGCTTCAAAAACATGTTTTGCAATTAAGGCAATCTCGATGAGTAAAATCAAAACCCGTTTTGCACCAAGCCCAACTGGCTATTTACACGTTGGTGGTGCACGTACCGCTCTGTATTCCTGGTTATTTAGTCGCCACAATCAGGGCGAATTTGTCCTGCGTATTGAAGATACTGACTTAGAACGCTCAACTCAGGAAGCTATCGACGCCATTATGGACGGTATGAACTGGTTGAATTTAAATTGGGATGAAGGTCCTTACTATCAAACTAAACGCTTTGACCGTTATAATGATGTCATTGACCAAATGTTAGATGCGGGTACCGCTTATCGTTGTTATTGTTCGAAAGAGCGCTTAGAGGCGTTACGTGAAGAGCAAATGGCAAATAATGAAAAGCCTCGTTATGATGGCTGCTGCCGTGACCATGCACACAACCATACACCTGATGAGCCGCACGTTGTTCGTTTCCGTAACCCACAAGAAGGTTCCGTTATTTTTGACGACAAAATTCGTGGGCCAATTGAATTTAGTAACCAAGAGCTGGACGATTTAATTATTCGTCGTACTGATGGTTCACCAACTTACAACTTCTGTGTGGTTATTGATGACTGGGATATGGAAATTACCCACGTTATTCGTGGTGAAGACCATATCAACAACACGCCTCGCCAAATCAACATTCTAAAAGCATTAGGGGCACCAGTACCTGTGTATGCTCACGTTTCGATGATCCTAGGTGATGACGGTAAAAAACTATCAAAACGTCATGGTGCGGTTAGTGTTATGCAATATCGTGATGACGGTTATTTGCCGCAAGCACTTCTTAACTACCTTGTGCGTTTAGGTTGGTCTCATGGCGACCAAGAGATTTTCACTGTTGAAGAAATGAAAGAGTATTTCAGCCTTGACGCTATCAGCAAGTCAGCAAGCGCGTTTAATACTGAAAAACTGCAATGGTTAAACCACCACTATATTAATTCATTACCAGCAGAAGAAGTTGCAACCTATCTTGCATGGCATATTGAACAACAGAATATTGATACCAGCACAGGACCTCAATTAGTTGATCTAATCAAATTACTTGGTGAACGTTGTAAAACATTAAAAGAAATGGCGGAATCTTGCCACTATTTCTACCAAGATTTCGAAGAATTTGACGCTGATGCGGCGAAAAAACACTTGCGACCTGTTGCTCGTCAGCCTTTAGAAGTCGTAAAAGATAAATTAGCTGCGATCACTGATTGGACGGCTGAGAATGTTCATCAAGCCATCGAAGCAACTGCCGCTGAATTAGAAGTGGGTATGGGTAAAGTGGGTATGCCTTTACGTGTTGCTGTGACAGGTGCTGGCCAGTCTCCAGGCCTTGATGTGACCGTTCACGCTATCGGTCAAGCTCGCTCTATCACTCGTATTGAGAAAGCCTTAGCGTTTATCGCTGAACGTGAAGCTTCTGCTCAATAATTTAATATTATTGGCCCTCAATTTATTGGGGGCCAATTCTCTGATTCATCCTCCCTTCTCCACTCAACTGATTGCAAAATGTTCTATATTTCAGCAATTAAACCTAAAACCCGATTATTTTATTGACACTCTAACTTAGCTTGAATATGATGCATCCCGTCCAAAAGATTTTGTTTGGGGCTATAGCTCAGCTGGGAGAGCGCTTGCATGGCATGCAAGAGGTCAGCGGTTCGATCCCGCTTAGCTCCACCATCTAATTCCCTGTTAGGTGGCACAATACAAAACATTTCGATTGGGGCTATAGCTCAGCTGGGAGAGCGCTTGCATGGCATGCAAGAGGTCAGCGGTTCGATCCCGCTTAGCTCCACCAATCATATTTATCTCACATTTATTTATTATTCTACTTTTTCACCAACTATATAAAGCTATCTACTTAACCCTGTATTACTTGCACTTTAGTGGCTTTACCAGCCCTTCTAAGCCTTCTATTTTTATTCCTAGGGTCATCTCCATTAACTGCCCTAAACGTCCAGCAGGGAACTCTCCTTTCTTATAGAACCATAATAAATATTCTTCAGGTAAATCAATTAATATACAGCCTTTATATTTACCAAATGGCATATACGTATTGGCCATATCAATGAGATCTTGTTTTTCCATTGTTATTTCTCTTTCGTATCAAAGCATAAAAAACGGCGCTCATTTGAACGCCGTTTCTTAATCTAACATGTTTTAGTGGATTACAAAACTAACCCAACAACCGCTGCGGATAAGAAGCTAACTAAGGTTGAACCATACAGTAATTTTAAACCGAAACGAGCCACGGTATTACCTTGTTTCTCATCTAAACCTTTAATCGCACCTGCAATAATACCGATGGATGAGAAGTTAGCGAAAGAAACTAAGAATACGGACAAGATACCAACAGAACGCTCAGATAACCCACCAGCAATCGCTTGTAAGCCATCCATCGCAACGAATTCATTCGTTACCATTTTCACTGCCATAATTCCACCAACCTGTAAGGCTTCATCGGCAGGAATGCCGAGCATCCATGCAAATGGATAGAATACGTAACCTAACATGGTTTGGAAGTCGATACCGAATACAGCTGAGAAAATACCGTTAATCATCGCAATGAGGGCAATAAAACCAATCAACATCGCTGAAACGATAATCGCTACTTTAAACCCTGCAAGAATATATTCACCTAACATTTCAAAGAAGCTTTGCCCTTCGTGCAGGTTGCTCATTTGAATATCTTCTTCACCTTCAGGTGGATACGGGTTAATCAGTGATAGTACGACGAAAGTACCAAACATATTTAGAACCAATGCAGCGACCACAAAACGCGGCTCTAACATGGTCATGTATGCCCCAACGATAGACATAGATACCGTTGACATGGCAGTTGCCGCCATGGTGTACATTCTGCGGTCTGACATCCGGTTCAATTGGTCTTTATACGCAATAAAGTTTTCTGACTGACCCAGTAACAATGAACTTACTGCGTTAAAAGACTCTAACTTACCCATACCATTCACTTTCGATAACACGGTACCGATGATACGGATCACGATAGGGAGAATTTTGACGTGCTGTAAGATCCCGATCAACGCAGAAATAAAGATGATTGGGCATAACACTTGTAAGAAGAAGAACGCTAAGTTCCCTTCAATCATGCCACCAAAAATAAATTTAGTCCCTTCTGCTGCATAGCCTAGCAAGTGAGTAAATACCCCTGCCACACCAAGAACAAAAGATTCGCCAATATTCGATTTTAAGAACAAATAAGCTAATGCAATTTGAATAACCAGTAGTTGAACAACATAGCGAGGACGGATTCCTCTACGGTTACTACTGGCTAAAATGGCAAGAGCGGCAATTACTACTAAAGATAAAACGAAATGCAGGATCGAGGTCATATGCGACTCCAACAAATTTAAGAATCAGTCTATGTGCATATTCTATGTAATAGACAACATTTAAATGAGACAGAGGTCACATTAATATGAAAGCTTACTAGGTGTATTTTGCAAAAAGAAGAAGGGGATCACGTTTCAACTATAACAATTCCTAGCATTCGCTTTTTTTGCACAGAAATTTTACTGAGAATTTAAGTTAAGACTTACAACAACCTGCGTATAAAATTGTTGCCTACAGAGATCGTAGGCAACTAAGTCAAATTGAATATAGTTCACTATTAAATATTCAGCAAACGAACCAATTCATTTTCATCAATAACGCGTATGCCAAGTTCATTTGCTTTGGCTAATTTAGAACCAGCGGCCTCACCTGCAATGACCAAATCTGTTTTCTTCGAGACGCTTCCTGAGACTTTTGCACCTAAAGCCACTAACTTGTCTTTGGCTTCATCACGCGTCAATACGCTCATTGACCCTGTTAGCACCACTGTTTTACCTGCAAATGGGCTCTCGATTTCTGCACTATTAACGACTTTTACTTCAGGCCAATGAATATTTGCCTTCGTCAGTAAATCTTCAATCACCGCTTGGTTATGAGGTTCACGGAAAAAATTGACCACATGTTTCGCAACTACATGACCAATATCTTGAACGGTTTTTAGTGACTCTTCATCCGCCGCCATCACAGCCTCAAGTGTGGTGTAATGCGCTGCTAAGTTTGCCGCCGTTGCTTCGCCAACCTCACGAATTCCAAGGGCATAAATAAAGCGAGCCAATGTTGTTTGCTTAGACTTATTGAGTGCATCAACCAGATTCTGTGCCGACTTCGGCCCCATTCTATCGAGGCCAGTTAAAATACCTGCACTTAATTGGTACAAATCTGCCGGCGTTTTGACATACTCTTTTTCGACTAACTGGTCGATAATTTTATCGCCCATGCCATCCACATCCATTGCTCGGCGTGAGACAAAATGTTTCAGTGCTTCTTTGCGTTGTGCCCCACAAATAAGCCCACCGGTGCAGCGTGCCACCGCTTCACCTTCAACTCGTTCGATATCAGAACCGCATACAGGGCAATGGGTCGGGAAGACAATTTCACGGCTATCTGTTGGTCGCTTGTCAACCACAACACTGACGATTTGTGGAATAACATCCCCTGCTCGACGAATAATGACCGTATCACCGATATGCACGCCAAGGCGTTCAATTTCATCTGCATTGTGTAACGTCGCATTACTGACCACCACACCTGCGACTTGCACGGGCTCTAAACGCGCCACAGGCGTGATAGCACCTGTACGCCCAACTTGAAATTCAACATCTTTTAATAATGTGACTTGTTCTTGAGCTGGGAATTTAAACGCTGTCGCCCAGCGAGGTGCTCGAGAAACAAAACCTAATTCTTCTTGAATCGCGATTGAGTTAACTTTAATGACTACCCCATCGATATCAAAGCCAAGGTCAGGTCGAACTTGCTCAATTTCATGGTAAAAATCTAATACGGCCTGATGACCAACACGTAATTGAACATAATCACTAACCGGTAAACCCCATGCTTTAAATTGCATCAAACGGTCATAATGTGTGTCCGGTAACGAGCCACCTTCCACAAGCCCAACACCATAACAATAAAAAGTGAGTGGCCTTTTAGCGGTAATACGTGGGTCTAATTGACGTAACGAACCCGCAGCCGCATTACGCGGGTTTGCAAAGACTTTGCCATCCGTTTTACGTGCCTGCTCATTTAGTGCTTCAAAACCTTTTTGGGGCATGAAGACTTCGCCACGGATCTCAACGCGATCAGGAATATTGCTTCCCCTTAAACGCAATGGGATAGCGCGTATGGTTCGTACATTCGCGGTAATATTCTCACCTACGGTCCCATCACCACGAGTCGCCGCTTGTACTAATTCACCATTTTCATACAACAAACTTACCGCTAACCCATCGAGCTTGAGCTCACAACAAAAAGTCAGTTCTTGATGATTTTTCAAACGATCTCTTACCCGCTTATCAAACGCAAGGTAACTTTCTTCATCAAAAACATTATCTAGGGATAGCATAGGAATTTCATGGCGTACGGTATCAAACGCAGCCAATGGTGCGGCACCAACACGTTGAGTCGGTGAATCACTTGTGACAAGTTCAGGATGCTGTGCCTCTATCTCTTTTAGACGTTGCATTAACTTGTCATATTCTACGTCTGGAATTTCGGGGGCATCTAATACATGGTATTGATATTCATGATGACGTAACTGTTTTTTTAATTCGTCTATTTCTTGTTTGGTAGTCATGATTCACTCATACAGATAAAAAACCCCCAATTAATGGGGGTTTTGTTCAACGTTTATTTAACTTAATGTGTTTCTAATTCGAGCATGATACACCTCTATTTTTTGAGGTGTCAGCATTTTGCGTTCGTCATCAAGAACAACCCCTCCCGCATCTGATGCGATACGTTGAGCAGCTTGCAACATCAATTTGAAGTTTTGCCCTGCATCACCGTAAGACGGGACCATCATAAACATGGAAACCCCTGGGGTAGTAAAATCAGCCATTGTCTCTGGGTCGAATGAGCCCGGTTTCACCATGTTGGCTAAGCTAAACAAAACAGGCCCCGTACCAGACGGGTTCACATGGCGGTGGAATATTTTCATTTCCCCGAATTGGAAACCGGCTTGTAAAATACTTTGCAGTAATAATTCACCTTGAAGTTCCTGCCCTTGCAAAGCGGCTACGTGAAGTACCAGGACTGTCTCCTTGCTACTTGTTGTAGCAGAATTTTCCTGCGGCTCAGCTTTCTTCTCAATATGCTGCGTCTCTTGTTCATAGGTGCTCGGCTGAGGCTCTTCTCTCAATTTGGTTGAATCAATATGTGGTTCAGCGACAGTTTCAGTGGCTGGCTCAACAATCACTTCCTCACTCATATTAATGGTGAGTTGTTCGGGTACATGAACGGGTTCAGTACGTTGATGCATCGTAGGCTCATTATGAACCGGCGATTTAGCCTCAGGCTCCTTGTTCATAATAATGTCAGGTTCAACCGATGCTTTTGGCTGTATATTAGGCTCAACTGGAGACTCATTTTTTACCGGATATACAGGCTCAGTCGCAGCGGGATGAACAGGCGCCTGCTGAGTCGGTTGATTTTCAGTAAATAATGCAGAATCATCATATTCTGATGAATTCTCCTGCATATCGTTTTTTCTACGTTTTACGGGTCTGTCGCGAAATAACTTTGAGCGCTCTTTACGGCTGGTCCATAAACCATGCAGTAATAAAGCGACAATCGCTATCGCACCTACGACCACTAATATCAGACGCAAATCCTGCATCGCTGCTATCTCTAGTTGATGAATGATAATGCCAACACGGCGGAAACTTCCTTAAGATTATTTCTCAATTGCTCTAAGTGCAACCCCCAGAACGATTTTCTTACAAGAAAGAGAATATTCCGCTTTCATTTGCTGCTTTTTTAAGCGAATAATGGCTAGTCAGCCTAATTTCATATCTATATGATACATGGTCAACCGAAAAGGAGAGAACAAGAAGTATGACCCAATCGACATTTTCGACACAAAAAGACCATTCTGGTTTTTATTATTTTACACAAGGCTGGAGATTAATCACTCGGCCCGGTATTAAACGTTTTGTTATTTTGCCCCTATTAGCCAATATTTTATTCTTAGGCGGCGCATTTTGGTGGTTATATACAAAGCTTGGCGGCTGGATAGCCCAAGTGATGAGTTACGTTCCTGACTGGCTACAATGGCTCGATTATGTTATTTGGCCAATCGCTGTTATCTCTATTTTGCTCGTATTTACCTATTTTTTTAGTACGGTTGCTAATATTATCGCTGCACCTTTTAACGGTTGGTTATCAGAAAAACTCGAAGCCGAGTTAACGGGTAAACCATCACCAGATACCGGTGTTGCTGAGTTATTAAAAGATGTTCCTCGTATGATAAAGCGCGAGTTTGTCCGAATCGGTTACTACTTACCTCGCGCTATTGGGTTATTAATCCTATTTTTCATACCCGGTATTGGCCAAACAGTCGCCCCCGTACTGTGGTTTTTATTTGGTGCTTGGATGATGTCAATCCAATATTGCGATTACCCGTTTGATAACCACCGTGTTGGCTTTAACGAAATGAAGCAGGCGCTTGCCAAAGAGCGGATGAGAAACGTTCAATTTGGTGGCGTCATTAGCTTGTTAATGATGGTGCCTTTTGTCAACTTAGTGATCATGCCTGTTGCAGTTTGTGGTGCAACATTGATGTGGGTCGACAGGTATCGTGAGCGTTACGCACGCTACTAATCTATTAAATCATTGCGCAGGTTTATCGCCTGCGCTCTTTTATTTACTTATTATTGTTACACTATAATTATTCCTTAGAACTATTAGATCTAAAATAACATTTCGTTATAAGCTTATACTCAAATCATATTTGCATTAATTTGTTCTTAACGTATGTTGAATCCATCTCATTATTTTTAATTAATACCGATTACATTACTGGCTAACCGATTTTTAAGGATATCCCATGAGCAAAATTTATGATGATAACTCGTTGACCATTGGCCACACCCCTCTTGTTCGCCTAAAACATTTTGGTAATGGCAATATTTTAGCAAAAGTGGAATCTCG
This sequence comes from Providencia hangzhouensis, assembly GCF_029193595.2. NCBI lineage: Bacteria > Pseudomonadati > Pseudomonadota > Gammaproteobacteria > Enterobacterales > Morganellaceae > Providencia > Providencia hangzhouensis. The sequence continues at coordinate 1,758,596 of NZ_CP135052.1, read as the reverse complement.
CAACCCAAGCTTCAGTGTTAAGTGCCGTATTGGTGCTAACATGATTTGGGATGCAGAGAAAAAAGGTATCCTAAACAAAGACAAAGAATTAGTTGAACCAACTAGTGGAAATACGGGTATCGCTTTAGCCTATGTCGCTGCGGCGAGAGGTTATAAATTGACGTTAACCATGCCTGAAACCATGAGTATTGAGCGCCGTAAACTACTCAAAGCATTAGGTGCCAACCTCGTTTTAACTGAGGGGGCAAAAGGCATGAAAGGTGCAATAGCTAAAGCTGAAGAAATAGTGAATAGCAACCCTAAAAAATACTTATTACTTCAACAGTTTAATAACCCAGCAAACCCTGAAATCCATGAAAAAACCACTGGGCCTGAAATTTGGGAAGATACTGACGGCAATGTCGATGTTGTAGTCGCAGGTGTTGGTACGGGCGGGACGATTACAGGGATTGCAAAATACCTGAAAAACACCAAAGGCAAAGATGTGACTATCGTGGCTGTTGAACCAGAAACATCCCCTGTTATTACCCAAGCTTTAGCGGGCGAAGAAATTAAACCGGGCCCTCACAAAATACAAGGGATCGGCGCTGGTTTTATTCCGGGTAACTTAGATTTAAAATTACTCGATAAGGTCATTCAAATCAGCGATGACGAAGCCATCAAAACGGCTCGTGAGCTGATGGAAAAAGAAGGTATTCTTGCGGGTATCTCATCAGGCGCTGCTATTGCTGCTGCCACTAAAATTGCCGCAGACCCTGCCTATAAAGGTAAAAATATCGTCGTTATTTTACCTTCTTCAGGTGAGCGTTATTTGTCTACAGCCCTGTTTGCTGACATCTCGGCTGAGTAGCATAACTTCGTTACAATATCGTTAAAAAAGTACCTAAATGGTGCTTTTTTTGTGGCATAGATCAAACTTTAGCACGGATGGAGATGATTTATAATTCGGGGTTTAGTATTAAACATAGTAATTATTTTGCACCTCGAAATTAATCACTTTTTAGCCAACCTCTAGGGCGAGTAAAATAATTTGCCAACGAGAAAAAAGTATCGAGTTCGCAAGAAAAACAGAAAAAGGGTTGATACCGCACAAAGTAGGAAACCTTTTTTCAAGTTAATAATCTAACTTATACGCAAACCTAGTCTATTTCATCTACAATTGGCTGGGTAATTAAAAAAACGAAAGTTATTGAGGAAATACTATGTTTCAGCAAGAAGTTACTATTACGGCACCAAATGGTCTACATACTCGTCCTGCAGCTCAATTCGTAAAAGAAGCAAAAGCATTCTCTTCCGACATTTCTTTAATTTCTGGCGGCAAATCCGCTAGCGCAAAAAGTTTGTTTAAATTACAAACCTTAGGCCTAACGCAAGGCACAGTTGTGACAATTTCTGCTGAAGGCGAAGACGAAAAAGAAGCCGTTGAACATTTAGTTAAACTGATGGGCGAATTAGAATAATTTCGCACGAAAATAGCATTTACTGATTTCATTCAATGTCCCTGAGTGATGTCATTCGGGGACATTTGTATAATCGGCTATATTCATTGTCGTCTCTGCAACATCAGAACTCCCAGCACTAGCAGCAGTAAGGTAATATTATGATTTCAGGAATTTTAGTATCCCCGGGTTTTGCTTTTGGTCAGGCTTTAATCCTCAAAGAAGATCCTATCGTTGTTAGCACAAAAAAAATTGCTGACGATCAGGTTGATAAAGAAATTGCTCGCTTTATTGAGGGTCGTAACAAATCAGCCGAACAACTCAATTTGATTAAAGAGAAAGCCGAAAAAAATCTTGGAGCCGAAAAAGCTGAGATTTTTGAAGGTCATATCATGCTGCTAGAAGATGAAGAGCTGGAACAAGAAATTGTCTCTTTAATCAAAGGCGATAAAAAAACGGCAGATGCCGCTGCGTATTCCGTTATTGAAGATCAAGCTCAAGCGCTTGAATCCCTTGATGATGAATATCTTAAAGAACGCGCCGCTGACGTGCGTGATATTGGCAAACGTCTATTAAAAAACATCTTAAATATTCCTATCGTTGATTTAAGTGCAATCAGCGAAGAAGTTATTTTAGTGGCTGCGGATTTAACCCCTTCAGAAACCGCACAGCTAAATTTAGATAAAGTATTAGGGTTTATTACTGATTTAGGTGGCCGTACATCACATACCTCAATTATGGCGCGTTCTCTTGAGTTACCTGCCATTGTTGGAACTAGTGATGCCACCAGCAAAATTAAAAATGGCGATTTCATTGTATTAGATGGTGTCAACAACACCATCCACTTGAACCCATCTGAAGCCGAAATCGACAAACTGAAAGCTTTCCGTGATGAATATCTACAAGAAAAAGAAGAGCTCGCAAAATTAAAAGATTTGCCTGCCATCACCCTTGATGGTCATCAAGTTGAAGTTTGTGCGAATATCGGTACTGTACGTGATGTCGCTGGTGCAGAGCGCAATGGCGCAGAAGGCGTTGGGCTCTATCGTACTGAGTTTTTATTCATGGATAGAGACTCTCTTCCTACCGAAGAAGAACAGTTTCAAGCTTATAAAGCCGTTGCAGAAGCAATGGGCAGCCAAGCCGTTATTGTCCGTACAATGGATATCGGCGGTGATAAAGACCTGCCATATATGAATTTACCAAAAGAAGAGAACCCATTTCTCGGCTGGCGTGCAATTCGTATTTGTCTTGATCGCAAAGAAATCTTACACTCACAATTAAGAGCTATTTTAAGAGCCTCTAAATTTGGTAAACTGCGTATTATGTTCCCAATGGTTATTTCCGTTGAAGAAGTTCGTGAACTAAAAGCAGAGCTAGAAATGCTTAAAGCTCAGTTACGTGAAGAAGGTAAAGCTTTTGACGAGTCAATTGAAGTCGGTGTGATGGTTGAAACACCAGCCGCAGCTGTTATTGCTCGCCACTTGGCAAAAGAAGTTGATTTCTTTAGTATTGGGACGAACGATCTCACTCAATACACTTTAGCGGTCGACCGTGGTAATGAACTGATTTCTCATCTTTACAACCCGATGTCACCTGCTGTCCTAAACTTAATTAAGCAAGTGATCGATGCATCACACGCTGAAGGTAAATGGACTGGGATGTGTGGGGAGTTAGCTGGAGATGAGCGTGCAACCTTATTGCTACTTGGCATGGGGCTGGATGAATTTAGTATGAGCGCGATTTCAATTCCGCGTATCAAAAAGTTAATTCGCAATGCGAGCTTTACTGATACCCAAGCTTTGGCTGAACAAGCACTTGCTCAACCCACAGCGGATGAATTGATGAAACTTGTAGATACCTTTATCCAAGAAAAAACGTTATGCTAAGAACAGCACATTAGTTCGGTCCCATATAAAACGATTAGGAGAAGGTCCATGGGTCTGTTTGACAAACTGAAATCACTCGTTTCGGAAGACAAAAGTAGCAGTGGCAGTATTGAAATTATCGCACCTTTATCGGGTGAGATTGTCAATATTGAAGATGTTCCAGACGTTGTGTTCGCAGAAAAAATTGTTGGTGATGGTATTGCGATTAAACCCGCGGGTAACAAAATCGTTGCCCCTGTAGACGGTACAATTGGTAAAATATTTGAAACTAACCATGCGTTTTCTATTGAATCAGATGATGGTATAGAACTATTTGTTCACTTCGGTATTGATACCGTTGAACTTAAAGGTGAAGGCTTTAAACGCATCGCTGAAGAAGGCCAAACTGTGAAGAAAGGCGACTTAATCATCGAGTTTGATTTAGCGCTGTTAGAAGAGAAAGCAAAATCTGTTCTAACGCCAGTTGTCATTTCTAATATGGACGAAATCAAAGAACTAAACAAACTGACAGGCTCAGTGACAGTCGGTGAAACTGTCATCATGCGTATTAAGAAATAACTTAACTGCCAATATTTAGTTAAAACCATCAGGCCTTGCCTGATGGTTTTTCATTTGTGGGGATTTTTTATTGAGCACAGACTTGCCATTAAATTATCTCACTCATTAAATACACCTGTTGATAAATAACGGTCTCCTCGGTCACAAATTACTGCCACAATGACCGCTCCAGGGTTAGCTTTCGCCACTTTTAACGCACCGGCAACCGCTCCACCCGAGCTCACTCCACAAAAGATGCCTTCAACTTTAGCTAAAGCTCTCATAGTCTCTTCAGCTTCTTGCTGGTTTATATCCAGTACACTATCAACTAATGAGCCATCAAAAATACCGGGTAAGTAACCTGGTGACCAACGCCTAATACCCGGAATTTGGCTTTTTTCCGCAGGTTGTAACCCAACAATATGGACATCATCTGACTGGGATTTTAAATAGCGGCTTACCCCGGTAATGGTCCCGGTGGTTCCCATACTCGATACAAAATGGGTAATGCGACCATTGGTTTGCTGCCATATTTCAGGGCCTGTTGTTTTAAAATGAGCTAATGGGTTATCAGGGTTGTTAAATTGGTCTAAAACTTTCCCCTCACCTCTTTGTTCCATTTCCTTAGCCAAATCGCGGGCACCTTCCATACCAACAGCCGTACTCACTAAAATGAGTTCTGCACCATAGGCTTGCATTGAAGCTTGCCGCTCTTTGCTCATGTTATCTGGCATGAGTAATTTCAGTTTGTAGCCTTTTACTGCGGCTATCATCGCAAGCGCGATACCTGTATTTCCACTAGTTGCTTCAATTAGCGTATCACCTGGCTTAATTTCACCCCGTAATTGCGCTTCATTAATCATTGAAAATGCCGCGCGATCTTTCACTGAACCTGCGGGGTTATTACCTTCAAGTTTCACCCAAATTTCAGCTTCAATCCCTTGTGTTAAACGCTGAAGCTTTACTAATGGGGTATTACCGATAAATTGTTCCAGAGCCGACACTTTACCATCCTTATAATTTTTATATATAAATAAGAAAGAATAGAGATAAGATATTACCCCAATATTGATATGTGAAAATTGAAATCTCTTCACATTAATATTAGAAAAATAGATTATCTTAATTACTATTTCTGATATAGCTAATTGATATATTATATTACAATAAGTTTATAGAATTACCAGTTATATTTCATATAAAAATATGATAAATAAATCTTTTATATCAATTGGTTATGGTGGATTTGATCATAAGGGGAAATAGACTAAATATTTTTAATATAAAGTCTAATCATCGGTCATATACCTAGAAAGTAATAGAAAAGATAACACCAATAATATATTTATTAGTGTTATAAGTTATTGAGTTTTATATTCATGCACTTTCAGCAAGTTGTGGGAAAATTAACGCCTGATCTCCTTGATAGATCTTTGCCTGCTGGCTACCTAAAAAGTAACGTTCACCTCGCGTTGGTATCGTTTTTTCGGACTGCCAAATCACTGACAAAGGCTCTTTCCCCCAACCTAATGGTTGAACGGTTAATTGCCAAAAATGCCCTCTTGGCCCCGATTCCGTAATTCTAACAGGTAAACGGTGCTGTTCATCCACTTCAGCTTGTAATGAGATATCCCAGGGACGTAAAAATACGTCGACTTCACCTTGTTGAACACTGGTATGGTTAAGGGGGAATTCATAGCCATCTATATTTAATGTTGAACCTTTGATGTGGGCAGAAATTTGGTTCACTTCCCCCATGAATTCAAGCACAAAACGGGTTTCTGGGCGCTGCCAAATATCGCTCGGTGTGCCAACTTGCTCAATATGACCTTGGCTCATCACCACCACTCTGTCTGCAACTTCCATGGCTTCTTCTTGGTCATGAGTCACAAAAACACTGGTAAATTTTAATTCATCATGTAATTGACGTAACCAACGGCGTAATTCAATACGCACTTGTGCGTCAAGCGCACCAAAAGGTTCATCTAATAATAAAATTTGTGGATCAACGGCTAAAGCCCTTGCCAGTGCCACTCGCTGTTTTTGCCCCCCTGAAAGTTGCGCGGGGTAACGTGAAGCCAGATGGGCGAGTTGAACCATTTCCAGCAATTTTGTTACTTTATCTTTAATAGCCTGAGCTGATGGGCGCTGCTTTCTGGGTAAAACCGTTAAACCAAATGCCACATTATCAAACACTGTCATGTGGCGAAATAGTGCATAGTGTTGAAATACAAAGCCAACACGCCTATCTTTCGCATGGATTTTACTAACATCGTGACCATGAAAGCGCAATAACCCCTGACTTTGTTGTTCAAGCCCAGCAATAATCCGCAATAAGGTTGTTTTTCCTGAACCGGAAGGCCCTAATAAGGCAACCATTTCACCCGATGCAATATCCAGTGAAATATCGCTGAGTACTTGGGTTTTACCAAATAACTTACCGATTTTTTCAATTTCAATACTCATGATTAATGGACTCCTGATTCAGATTGCTGGCGACTTAAATGCCACTGCAATGCGCTTTTAAGTATTAAGGTGATAATTGCCAGCAGTGCTAAGATCCCTGCGGCCGTAAACGCCCCTACTGTATTATAATCCTGATGCAATAATTCAACTTGCAATGGCAAGGTGTATGTTTCACCACGAATAGCTCCTGAAACCACCGAAACCGCACCAAATTCACCGATTGCACGGGCGTTAGTTAAAACCACGCCATACAATAATGCCCAGCGGATATTGGGCAATGTCACACGCCAAAACATCTTCCATCCTGACGCTCCCAGTAACACCGCGGCTTCATCTTCTTGGCTACCTTGGCTTAACATCAAGGGCACTAACTCACGTACGACAAATGGACACGTTACAAAAATGGTCACTAACGCCATACCTGGCCATGAAAACATTAGCTGGATATCAAAACCTTCAAGCCACCCACCAAACCAGCTGTTCGAGCCATAAAAAAGTAAGTACAGCAAACCCGCAACAACAGGTGAAACCGCAAACGGGATATCTACCAAGGTGAGTAATAATTGGCGACCAGGAAATTGAAACCGTGTCACTAACCACGCCATCATGGTGCCAAAAACTAAATTTACAGGAACGGTAATTAAAGCAATTAATACTGTTAAACCAATAGCGTGTAGCATATCTGGGTCTGCCAAATTCAGTAAAACGGCATCTAACCCTTTTTGAAATGCAGTAATAAATATCCAAACAATTGGAATCACTAATAGTAAAAACGAAAACAATAAACCTATCGCAATTAGTAGCCATTTCCCCCAGTTAATTTGGGTACGGCTAGTAGTGTGAATTGGTGTAATTTGCGCCATTACTTGCCCCCCAACCGTTTACCAAAGCGGCTTTGTACTAAATTAACACTAAATAGAAGTAACAATGAAACCGCTAAAATAACTGAGGCCACAGCACTGGCTGCCGGGTAATCAAATTGCTGTAGCTGACTAAAAATCATTAATGAGACAACTTCGGTTTGCCACGCAATATTACCCGCAATAAATATAATGGCACCAAACTCGCCTAAACTCCGTGTAAAGGACAAAACCGTTCCGGCTAATAAGGCCGGTGAAAGCTCTGGCAGTATCACTCGACGAAAAGTTTGCCAACGGCTCGCACCTAGGGTTTGAGCAGCTTCTTCGTATTCAGGGCCTAGCTCTTCCAACACAGGTTGAACCGTACGCACAACAAACGGAATACTGGTAAAAGCCATCGCAACCGCAATTCCCAGCCAAGTATTGACGACTTTAATATCAAACTGGTGCAGATATTGCCCATACCAGCCCGAGGTTGCAAACAGGGTTGCCAATGTCAGCCCCGCTACCGCAGTAGGTAATGCAAAGGGTAAATCTACTAAACCATCTAAAAACAAACGCCCAGGAAAGCGATAACGCGTTAAAATCCACGCTAATAACATGCCAAACACCGCATTAAACAAACTTGCGACTAATGCAGACAGTAACGTCACTTTGTACGCGGCAACCACTTGCGGGTAACTAATGACAGCCCAATATTGCTGCCATGTCATTTCCGATAATTGGATCACCAAAGCGCTCATGGGTAATAGCAAAATCAAGCAGGTATAAAAAAGGCTGCTACCTAGCGTTAGCCCAAAGCCTGGCAAAAAACGCTTTCCTGAACGATTCATTAACGGCGCCCTTCAGCCATTAATTGGTCAAATTCCCCACCGGTGGCAAAATGAACGTCCATTACTTTTGGCCAGCTCTCAAATTGTGATTCAACCGTAAACAACTGAGTTTCTGGGAATTTATCCTTATTCGCACTCATCACCGCTTTGTCATTCACTCGATAATTGTACTGAGTGATGATTTCTTGGGCCTGTGGGCTATAGAGATAATTTAAGTAAGCTTTAGCGACATCTTCAGTACCATTTTTTTGTACATTTTTATCGACCCAAGCGACGGGAAATTCCGCTAAGATATCCACCGGCGGTACAATAACTTCGTAGTCTGATTCACCATACTGAGAGCGAATATTATTCACTTCTGATTCAAAACTAATAAGGACGTCACCGAGCCCCCGTTCAATAAATGACGTCGTCGCGCCACGCCCACCGGTATCAAATACTTCTACATTTTTCAGAAACTGTTTCATTTGCTCACGGGTTTTTGCTTTATCATCTTTATTTTCTTGATTAAAAGCGCCCCATGCCGCAAGGTAGGTATAACGGCCATTTCCTGAAGTTTTTGGGTTCGGGAAGATTAATTTAACATCTTCACGGACTAAATCATCCCACGTTTTAATCCCTTTAGGGTTTCCTTTACGAACTAAAAACGCCATTGTTGAATAATAAGGCGAGCTATTATTTGGTAAGCGAGCTTGCCAGTCTGCAGGGATCAAATTCCCTTTGTCATGCAAAATTTGCACGTCCGTGACTTGGTTATAGGTCACCACATCCGCTTTCAGCCCTTGTAAAATAGCCAGAGCTTGCTTTGATGAGCCGGCGTGTGATTGTTTAATTGTGAGTTTGTCGTCAGGGTGGGCTTCATTCCATTGTTTTTCAAATGAAGGGTTCAACGCCACAAATAATTCACGGGCAATATCATAAGAGCTATTAAGCAGTTCAGCTGCAACTAATGGTGAGCTTCCGAGTAATGATACCGTTGCCAAACTCGCTAGTGCTGTTTTTTTCAAAAATGATTTTTTCATTCCACACCTATTCGTAACTAAACCCAAATGACTGACATTGGAACCACTGTATATGTTTTGGTTATAACTGTGTAGCTATCAATCACCTTTTTATATATCAAATTAGAATAACAAAGAAATGAACGTCATAAGCAGGAAAATTAACTGATTTTTTAATTAGTTAGTGATATGAATGCGTTTCATTTTTAAGTTTAGCGAAGCAAAGACACCTTAAACATTTTCCCCCTCTCTCTTTTTTATACACATAATACACACTTTAAATATTGTAAGCACTCTTCAGAGTGTGTATTATGTGTATATCAGTTAACGAAATGGAGGGATCGTGCAAAGTTCGGAACTGATAAACATACTGCAAAAAAACGGTTGGAAACTTGAAAGAATAAAAGGAAGTCACCATCAGTTTTCCCACCCACATTTTTCAATTGTAATTACTGTTCCGCATCCACAAAAAGATTTAAAGATAGGCACACTAAATCACATTTTGAAGGCTGCGAAACTAAAACATTAAATAAGAAAAGCGTTCACGCATGAGCGCTATCTTTAATGGAGATAACCTAATGCTTTATACCGCCTTTATTGAAATTGATAATGATGGCAGCGCAAGTGGCTGGTTTCCTGATATTGAAGGATGTACATTCGCGGGCAGCAATATAGAAGAGGCTTACGCAGAAGCAAAATCAGCAATTGATGCTCATTTTGAATTATTGAGTGAAAAAGGCTTTGAGATCCCATTATCGAAATCTCAGCAAACGCTATTGAACCCAATACAACCTGAATATGCGCATGGGATATGGTTATTTGTGGATGTCGATATGGATAAATACGATGGCCGTACTGAGCGTATTAATATCACCTTGCCGCATCGTTTATTACATCGTATTGATGCTTTAGTGAAGGTTAATCCTGAATATGGTAGCCGTAGTGGTTTTATTGCTGCTGCAGCTCGTAAAGAATTAAAAAAAACCGATTAATACATTGAAAATAATAGATTACATAAATAATTATCAATCGCCGCATCCTTGCGGCAACTTATTGATCAAAGAGACGTCAATGTCTCAATCGACGGAGCATAGTAATAACTCCCCGAAACGGCTTTCGTCATACGCAGCAAATCATCGTATTTGCCATCTTTTTCACCAAACATGCTGAGTAACTGCTGTTCAATATTGTGTAACCTTGCACAATAAGCGATAAAGAATAAGCCATGTTTGCCGCTTGCTGTACCATATGGCAAGCTGTGACGCATGACTGAAAGCTCTTCACCCTCTTCTTCTATCACCACGCGTGAGACATGAGAGGTGACATTGCGCGCATCTTCATCTAATTCAACGCTATCTTTTTTCGTACGGCCAATCATTTTTTCTTGTTCATGTTCCGAAAAACGATCCCATTTTCGTAAATCGTGTTCATAGCGTTGGACTAAAACATAGCTTCCGCCTTTATCTTCACCGTCTTCAATTAATGTAACCTCTGAAATTTCTTCCCCCTGCGGGTTCTCTGTTCCATCAATAAAACCACTTAAATCTCTGTCATCTACCCAACGGAAGCCATGAATTTCTTCAACCACAGAGATAGATTTACCAAATGCTTTTAAAGCAGCTTGTGCTAAAGAAAAATTAATATCGTGGCGCAGTGATTGAATATGAATAAACATATCCCGTTGAGTGGCGGGAGCAAGCCCTTTACCCAGAGTGCGAAATGGTTTCAATTCAGGAGCAGTATTTGCCTTACCGAGCTGTTTCCAGATATCAGAGCCAAACGCGATAACTGCACCAAGGCGATCATCTGGATATTGCGCTTGTAATTTGGTTAAAGCCTCGACAAAGCTTTTACATCCAGACTTAACTTCATCCAGAGATCCCTCTTGCACTTGCGCTTCAATAAAAATACCAAAACGGCTATGTTCTTTCAAAATACCACTTTGAGAATGAGACATACGGTAAACCTCGTAAAATGAATATGTTATATAATCTATTTTTTATATAAGCGATTTTAACATCTTATCTTATCGCTATGATGTTCACCTTGTTTTAACGCAAGGGAATATAGGTTTCCGGTCTATTATAAGAAAGAAAATTTAAGAAAGGGTAAATTTCTTTGAAAACAAGGAAAAAGAAACACTAATGGAAAGATATCGCCAGTATAGATAGCCCTGGCGATATTATTAACGAAATGAGATTATTTATGCCAAATAATTTGCGAGATTTTCCATGTTTTCAGGTCATCATCTGAAGGCATTAAATCTTCGGGCCCTTGCCATTTACCTGTAAAACGGTAAACCACTTTACTTGATTGCGGTGAATTACATTCAATGGTTGGAACGTCATTGACTCGCTCGCCTAGACCGCAAATACCGAATGCTTTTTGATAAATTTCACTAAATTCAGTACCCACTGTTGGCCCCCATTCAGTTGCAATATCGGGGTCACTCACTATAATTCGTGATACATAGCCGTGCTCTGGGCCAACTATTTCTAATTTTACTTCATTATCATCCATTCCTTGGAAAATTGTGACCACATCCCCATTTTCCATTTGCATACCACTGCGTAATGTATAGCGGTCATCAAGTTGTTTCTTAATGATATCCGCTTGCATTGGTGTAAAACTAGTCACTTGACCAAGTCCTGAGCTAGAAACCACCAGTGGGCCGCTAAACCAAGTCGATGGCGAAAAGAATTTCACACCCGCACACCCTGATAACAGAACTGTTCCACAGAGTAGAGAAGCCTTCAACAACGGCGATAATCCATTATTTCTATTCAACTTTGCATGTTGGGACATATCATCCTCTTTTATGAGTCGCATAATGCATATTGTGACAATCTATTTATCAAAACATTCCCATGAATAGTTAAATAAATAGTCAATTAACTTAAAAATCCGTTTCGTGCGTTAATTTTTTCGAATAAATTAAACGTTCAGGTTGTTCTTCTTCATACAACATTTTTTCAAACATACAGATAGCAGCATCAGATTCTTCACTCACTAACAGCTCGATTCTTCCGCAGCCTCTGGCGATCAGCTTTTTTTCTAGTCTACTCACTAATGCATTCGCAATACCACGGCCACGGTATTCAGGGTGAACGGCAAGGTAAACAGCAGTACCACGAATGCCATCATATCCCCCCATAATAGTGCCAACGACTTCCCCGGCAACTTCAGCCACTAGAAATAAGTCTGCTCCACACTGTAATTTGCGTTCAATATCGAGTTCAGGATCCCCTGAAAATTCATTAAGAGAACAACGCTCCCATAATGTCAGGACGTCTTCATAATCACTTTGTCGAAAGACTCGTATTTCCATCTCATTTGCCTGCTTAAACTAATCTTTCTGCCATTATCTCTGCTTTTGCCACACAATCAATATTCAATATGCCTTTCTTCGAGCAAAAGGGTATACTTTAACCATTATTTTTTACCTATGGTTCTATTATAAAACAATGAATTACCCAGATATTGAACGTGTAAAAACCTATTTGCAAAGCTTGCAAGAGGCTATTTGTCAAAAAATCACTGAGCTAGATGGTAAGGAAACTTTTCTAGAACAAACATGGGAACGCTCTGAAGGTGGTGGGGGTCGTAGCCGAGTATTAACCAAAGGGGCATTATTTGAACAAGCTGGGGTTAATTTCTCTCATATTAAAGGAGAAAAATTACCTGCATCTGCTTCAGCCCATCGCCCTGAACTTGCTGGTCGTAGCTATCAAGCAATGGGCGTCTCTCTCGTCATTCACCCTCTAAATCCTTACATTCCGACAACCCATGCTAATGTCCGTTTCTTTATTGCTGAAAAAGAAGGTTGCGAGCCTGTTTGGTGGTTTGGTGGCGGTTTTGATTTAACCCCTTTTTATGGCTTTCATGAAGATGTCATCCACTGGCACACTGTTGCTCGTGATTTATGCCGCCCTTATGGTACTGATGTTTATCCTAAATATAAAAATTGGTGTGATGAATACTTTTTCCTGAAGCATAGAAATGAACCTCGTGGTGTGGGTGGGCTATTTTATGATGACCTTAACCAAGGGGGTTTTGAATCCTGTTTTAACTTCACTCAAGCCGTTGGTAATGGCTTTTTAGATGCCTATGTGCCGATTGTTGAAAAACGCAAAGATCATTCATGGGGTGAACGAGAGCGTCAATTCCAATTATATCGCCGTGGTCGTTATGTCGAATTCAATTTGGTATGGGACAGAGGTACATTATTTGGCTTACAAAGTGGAGGCCGAACAGAATCAATTTTAATGTCAATGCCACCACTTGTCCGCTGGGAATACGACTATCATCCTGAACCTAATAGCCAAGAAGCTGCTCTCTATACTGAATTTTTAATCCTAAATAAAGAGTGGGTTTCGCCATAATTAATAACATTAGTTTATAAATTAAGGTAGAAAGATAACCGTTCTACCTTTCTAATATAAAATAACAGAAATTGATTTTAAAGCTTATATATCAACTAGTTACAAAATTATCACAACAGATTATGATTCCATTTCACCCAACTGAATGGAGTTATAATATGAATCAAATTTTAGGCCGTTCTTTACTCTCACCTTGCTTATTAGCCAATTTAGTGACTAAAGCAGGTCATACTGACTTAAAATCAACGCTCACTCATATCAATGATATTATGAGCCGAACCTATTCACATGAAGATGCATTATTTCATCGCAATAATCTTTCATCTTGCCCTATAGATACGACAGGAAAGCGCTATAACCGTTTTATTCGTGATGCTCAGCGCCCTATTCCACATAAACATCACTGGCATTCTGACCTGCCAATTTGTGAACGTTCAGGGCTTTCTCCAGATAGTCATATGCCACATGATGACTATGCGGTAATTATGTGCGAAGAAGACACTCAAGCACCATCAAAACCCGCTGGGCAAGTATTTAATTCAATTGGTGTTATTCGTACCTTTTTCAAGGAAAAATTAAATATTGACCAAATTTTTGGCTGTTCTGCTGATATTAATGCGGTTATTCATTATGGAACAAACTACGCTAACGCATTTTGGAATTCTCAAGCTATTTTCTTTGGTGACGGGGATGGAATCGTTTTTGGCCCATTCTATAACGACATTGATATAATTGCTCACGAACTTGCTCATGGTTTTATTAGTTCAAAAGCTAATTTTAGATATTCTTTCCAGTCTGGTGCTCTTAATGAGTCTGTCGCAGATGTACTTGGGATTATGGTCAAACAATATTTAAATAATGAAACAGCCAATACCTCTAATTGGCTACTTGGGGAAAATTTATTTATTGACCAAATAAATGCACCTGCCCTACGTTCGATGATAAATCCAGGCGACGCTTATTATCTTTCTGATGAGGTCAGAGATCCACAAGTTGGCCATATGTCTCAATATCAAGATTTACCTATTTTTGTTGATAATGGCGGCGTACATATTAATTCAGGCATTCCAAATAGAGCCTTTTACTTATTAGCTAAGAGCCTTGGTGGCTATACGTGGGATATCGCCGGTAAAATTTGGCTGGAAGCAGTGTCTGACAATAGAGTGACAAAAAAAGCGACATTTATCGAATTTGCTGATGCCACGATCCGTGCAGCTAAGAAACTGTTTGATGATAATATTGCGCAAAAAACACAACAGAGTTGGTTAGATGTTGGGCTGATAGTAAACCTGTAATAAAATATATCGCTAGATAGCATTAAACCATTTGAAATTAATTTTTCTGTAAAATACAAAGGCCGATAATAAAGAGCATTAATCAACTCTTTTATTCAGCCTTATTCATTAAACCTGCACGTTAACGTTTTTTCTTTTTTCTACCTGGTTGTGTAAACTTTTTACGTGTCGGGTTTTCTGTTTTTACTTTGGGTTTACTTGGCGATGCTTGCTTTGTATTACCTTTATTAGCAGAAACTGATTTCTGTGTTTTTTTCGGTTTAATATCTGACTCAGATTTTTCCATCATATCAAATAATTCAATTAATTCATCATCTGTTAAGTCTCGCCACTCCCCGACAGGAATACCAGTCAACCTAACATTCATGATGCGAACGCGTTCAAGTTTAGTGACTTCAAAACCAAAGTGTTCACACATGCGACGAATTTGACGGTTTAACCCTTGCACAAGAGTAATTCTAAAAACAAATGGAGCTTCTTTCTTAACCTTACATTTTTTAGTCATTGTGCCAAGAATCGGTACTCCAGCCCCCATTCCACGGATAAATTCATCTGTAACAGGTTTATTGACAGTAACTAAATATTCTTTTTCATGGGAATTCCCTGCCCGTAAAATTTTATTCACCAAATCCCCATGGTTTGTGAGGAAAATCAACCCTTGAGAGTCTTTATCTAAGCGGCCAATTGGGAAAATTCGGGTACTGTGATTAACATAATCAACAATATTATCTTTTTCACCACTCTCTGTCGTACTGACAATACCGACTGGCTTATTCAGAGCGATTAACACTAAATCTTCTTCATTACGCGGCTCAATTAATTGCCCATTAACTTTTACCACGTCACCAGAAAAAACTTGGTCGCCTATTCCTGCACGCTTACCATTAATAAATACATTACCCTGCTCAATATAACGGTCAGCTTCACGTCTTGAGCAAATACCACTTTCACTAATATATTTGTTTAAACGTGTAGAAGAACGAGTGTCCATAATTTCCCTCAATCTTTAATTCTTCCCCCTGTCCGTCATGATATATTTTGATAACGTAAGGGCGATATTTATTCTTAAAGTATCAATCTAAATAATATTAAAAAGCCGTAACATAATGGTTTTGTTACGGCTTTATGCATTTATACAGTCAACTAAACCTACATTAGTGCCTTATTAACTAACGTTTTTTCAAATGCTGCATTAAACGCTTGCGCTTACGTAATTGAGTTGGCGTTAGCTTATTTTTCTTATCTGCATATGGGTTTTCACCCTCTTTAAACAGAATTCGAATTGGCGTTCCCATCACTTGTAATGAACGACGGAAGTAATTCATTAAATAACGTTTGTAGCTGTCTGGTAAATCAGAGACTTGGTTACCATGGATCACAACAATCGGTGGGTTATGCCCCCCAGCATGGGCATATTTCATTTTAACACGGCGCCCACGAATAAGCGGCGGTTGGTGCTCATCTTCTGCCATCTTCATGATGCGCGTTAATAATGCCGTTCCCACTCGACGAGTTGCAGATTCATAAGCTTCTTGCACTGATTCAAATAGGTTACCCACGCCACTGCCATGCAATGCAGAAATAAAGTGAATGCGTGCGAAATCAACAAAACCAAGACGCAGTTCAAGCATATCTTTCACGTGCTCGCGGTCCTCGGGCTTCATACCATCCCATTTATTAACCGCAATAACTAATGAACGACCTGCATTGAGGATAAAACCAAGTAAAGATAAATCTTGGTCTGAGATACCTTCGCGTGCATCGATAACTAATAATACGACGTTCGCATCTTCAATCGCTTGTAATGTTTTAATTACAGAGAATTTTTCGACTGTTTCAGTAACTTTACCGCGTTTACGCACACCAGCCGTGTCAATTAGAATATATTCACGCTCATCGCGTTCCATTGGAATATAAATGCTGTCACGGGTTGTGCCTGGCATATCAAACACAACAACCCTTTCTTCACCCAATATACGGTTGGTTAATGTCGATTTACCGACATTCGGACGACCAACGATGGCTAATTTAATCGGTAATGTTGTTGGATCGAAGTCATCTTCTTCGTCTTCATCAAGCTCACCTTGAGCTTCTAACTCTGCCCAATATGCCGCATTTTCTTCTTCTTCGGTCAGCTCGACTTCTTCTTCATCTTCAGCAACAAAAGGCTTTAACGATTGTTCTATTAACTGAGTGACACCGCGGCCATGTGATGCAGCGATAGGATGAATTTCCCCTAAACCAAGAGAGTAAAAATCCCCGATTGCTGTTGTGACATCAATACCATCTGTTTTGTTTGCCACTAAATAAGTTTTTTTCTTGCGGCTACGAAGATGTTTGGCAATGCCTTCATCCGCAGGCATTAGCCCTGCTCTTGCATCGACCATAAACAGAACAATATCTGCCTCTTCAATTGCTTGCAAGGACTGTGCGGCCATGTGCGTTTCTACACCTTCCTCAGTCCCATCGATACCACCCGTGTCGATAATAATGAATTCGTGACCTTCAACTTCTGCACGACCATATTTGCGATCACGAGTCAGACCGGGAAAGTCCGCTACTAATGCGTCACGGGTACGGGTTAAACGGTTAAATAACGTGGATTTTCCTACGTTTGGACGCCCTACCAGCGCTACGACGGGTATCATTCTTAGATGCCTCACAACTTTTATTAACTAAAGGAATTCTGAGGCTTTAACTCAGAAAACAAAAAACGAAACGGCTCCTGTGTTCAGGAACCGTTGATTTTATCGATAAATTGGCGGTTTGTCAGAAAATTAACGTGTTAACAGGTAAACTGTTCCGTTTTTTGTCTGAACCATTAGTTTATCACTTGCAACCACTGGGCGACTGTGAATACCAGAGCTGTTTAATTTGTTTTGTGCAACAAACCCACCCGTACTCATGTCTAACCAATGCAGATAACCTTCTTTGTCACCGACAACAAGATAGCCATTATACATTTCTGGTGCAGATAACCCGCGGTTTAGTAAGTCTTCCTGTGTCCACAGCGTCACACCATCGCTTTTACGAACAGACAATACGCGGTCACTTTGGTCAACGAGGTACAGGTTTTCACCTGACATTACCATATCATTGATTGAGCCCAGTTCACGTTTCCATAGGATTTGACCTGAACGCATATCCAGTGCTGCCAATGTGCCATTATAAGCAATCGCATACACTTTGCCGTCATCAATAATTGGTGTCATATCGACATCGTTTAAGCGGCCGATTTCTGTCGAACTGGTCACTTGCGAAATGCGTTGCTGCCAAATTAATTGGCCTTGAGACAATAACACTGCACTGACACGACCGTTATCCCCCCCCACAATCGCAGCACCAAAGGCAACTGCTGGAGCAGATTCACCACGTAATGACAACGATGGGGTATCCATGTTAACAGTCCACTTGATTTCCCCGCTATTGACGTCTAAAGCTTGCAGTTGACCATTACTGGTATGAATAACAACAAGGTCATTACTCACTACAGGTTTAGAAAGGGCTTCACCTGCAACTTCGACATCCCAAGCGACTTGACCATCTTCTTTGTTAAGAGCGATAACTGTTCCACGCTCAGTACCCACAAAGATTTTGTCGCCATCAACAGTTAAACCACCGGATAATAATGCAGATAAATTAGCAGAAAGAAAACCCGTTCGTTTAGATAAATCTACCGACCATAGTTCTTTACCACTGTCGAGTTCAAAGGCTTTAACTAAACCTTTTCGGTCTGCTGCATAAACGGCTGAGCCATCCCAAACCGGTGATAATTCAGAATAAAATTGTTCAACACCATTTCCAACAGATTTATCCCAAACAATTGATGGGGTGAATTGATTTTCAACCTGTGGAAGTGGCGCCATAATAATAGAATCAGTTTCGCTGGAACAACCGGCAAGTAAAGCTGAAGCGACTAGGCCAACTAAAAGTGTTTTGCGCAACTGCATGTTTGTCGTTTCCTTTCTTCTTATGAATTAGATACGTTGTTCAACTTCAGAGTCAAAATACCTCTAATAGATTGAGAGCCTTCACTTTCTAACCCCTGAGTGTAAGCGGCTTTTGCGCCTGCTTTATCACCCTTGTGGAGTAAGGCATCGCCACGGACATCCTGTGCCGTTGCTTGCCATGACTTACTTTTAATATTTGCCACTGACGCTATCGCGCCATCAGCATTACCTTGAGCCAATTGTACTCGTGCTAAACGCAAGTTAATTAAATCTTGCATATCCACAGTTTTTGCTTTGGTTAATGCATTGGTCAATGCAGTTTGTGCGTTAGCTAAATCACCTTTATCCACTGCAATTTGCGCAAGCTCTAAACCCATCATCGCACTGTATACGTCGTCAGTTTCAGCCGCGAATTTTTGCGCCGCAGCAATAGCCTGATCTGAACCCGAACGTAATTGGGCGTTTACTGTTTCAAATTTTTGTGCACTTTCTTGCAGTACATTGGTTTTATGGGACTGCCAGTAGTTCCAACCAAATACACCACCAACGCCAATGACGAGACCAATAACTAATGCCACGCCATTATTCGCAAAAAAGCGTTTAATCGCATCGACTTGATCATTTTCGTTTGTATAGACTTCCACTTGTCTCTCCTTAACCTAATAATTCGGCGATGCGTGACGCCATAAGTTGCTGCGAAATAGTTTCTTGTACGCCAGTACGTAAGTCTTTCACTGTGACTTGGTTATTTTTAATTTCATCTTCCCCCAAGATCAGTGCAATTTTAGCGCCTTGTTTGTCCGCTCTTGCTAACTGTTTCTTGAAGTTACCACCACCGTGGTTAGTCATTAACCGTAGTGTTGGTAGTGCATCACGGACTTTTTCAGCCACTAATATCGCTGCTTGTTGGCTATTTTCGCCAAAGGAAGCGAGATAAACGTCAGCGACTGAAGCATCCGCTGTAAATTCAGGATTCACTTCTTGGACTAATAACACCATGCGTTCCATACCCATGGCAAAACCAACCGCAGGTGTTGCGCGACCGCCTAATTGTTCAACTAGGCCATCATAACGGCCACCCGCACAAACTGTGCCTTGTGAACCCAGCGCCGTGGTTACCCACTCAAAAACAGTACGGTTATAGTAGTCAAGACCACGAACTAAACGTTGATTTACGCGGTATTGAACCCCAGCAGCTTCTAACAACTTGCATAAGCCATCAAAGTGCTCACGTGATTCGACATCAAGGTAATCAAACAGTTCAGGTGCATCATTCAATAAAGCCTGAATTTCTTGATTTTTTGAGTCCAAAACACGTAAAGGATTTGTGTACATCCGGCGTTTGCAGTCTTCATCCAGCTTATCTTTATGCTGTTCTAAGAAAGCAACTAAAGCCTCACGGTAATTAGCACGCGCTTCTAATGAACCAATCGAGTTCAGCTCTAATGTTACATGCTCACTAATTCCTAACGCTTTCCACCAGCGCGCTGTCATTAAAATAACTTCAGCATCGATATCAGGGCCTGCAAGACCAAAAACTTCAGCCCCTAACTGGTGAAATTGACGATAACGACCTTTTTGTGGGCGCTCATAACGGAACATTGGGCCTAAATACCACAAACGCTGTTCCTGATTGTACAGCAAACCATGCTCAATACCTGCACGTACACAACCTGCGGTATTTTCAGGGCGTAATGTCAGACTTTCATCGTTACGGTCATTGAAAGTGTACATTTCTTTTTCAACGACATCCGTCACTTCACCTATCGCTCTGCGAAATAGCGGGGTCTGCTCTACAATCGGGGTACGAATTTCACTAAAACCATAACCCTGTAAAATATTTTTTAATGTTGCCTCGATTTTCTGCCATACACGCGTGTCAGCTGGCAAGTAATCATTCATGCCGCGAATGGCTTGGATATTTTTTCCCACTTTATTTCTCTATTTTCAGAATTACATTAGTTTGATTATAAGAGCGAAATATCATCTGGTTCAATCAACAAACACCAATTACTGATACTAATCGGGATTTATCTGTTAATTTGTACGGTGAGCGACCGATTTTAGAAAAAAATGCGGATAATTGATATAGCGTTTGTTCTAAATACGCCAAACGACTCTATGAGTCGCTTGGCATTAGAATACACAAAATTAATCTTTTAAGTTGACTTCAATCCGCTTGCTTTCATCCATCATCGCTGCTTTTGCTCGAATTTTAGCCTCTAATTGGTCGATGATGTTGTCATTATCAAAGCGCTCTTTTTGACGTTTACCGTCTTCATAGAAACCACTCTTGGTTTTTGCGCCTGCAACACCTAGCGTAGAAACTTCCGCTTCACCGGGGCCGTTGACCACACAACCAATAATCGACACATCCATTGGCGTAATGATATCTTCTAAGCGCTGTTCTAACTCATTCACCGTGCCTATCACATCAAATTCTTGCCGTGAGCAGGTTGGACAAGCAATAAAATTAATGCCACGCGAACGAATACGCAGTGATTTTAAAATATCAAAACCGACTTTAACTTCTTCAACAGGGTCTGCAGCCAAAGAAATACGCAGAGTATCACCGATACCTTCAGACAGTAACATTCCTAAGCCAATCGCTGATTTTACGGAGCCTGCACGTGCGCCACCCGCCTCTGTAATACCTAAATGCAGAGGTTGATCAATTTTATTTGCTAATAAACGGTAAGAGCCGACAGCTAAAAATACATCAGAAGCTTTTACACTGACTTTGAATTGGTCGAAATTCAGCCTATCTAAGATGTCCACATGGCGCATTGCCGACTCAACTAAGGCTTCAGGTGTTGGTTCTCCGTACTTCTCTTGAATGTCTTTTTCAAGGGAACCGCCATTGACCCCAATACGAATAGGAATATTGTAATGGCGTGCGCAATCAACAACTTGGCGAATTCTTTCTTCACTACCAATATTACCTGGGTTAATACGCAAGCAATCAACACCGTACTCTGCGACTTTTAATGCAATACGATAGTCAAAATGGATATCAGCCACCAGTGGAACGCTAACTTGCTGTTTAATCAATTTAAATGCTTCAGCAGCATCCATGGTAGGAACAGAAACACGCACGATATCAACACCCACGCGCTCAAGGGATTTTATTTGGCGAACTGTGGCTTCGACATCAGTTGTACGGGTATTGGTCATTGACTGGACAGCGATAGGAGCACCATCGCCTACAGGTACGCTACCTACATTAATACGGGTGGATTTACGTCTTTTTATCGGTGATTCATTATGCATTTTGGTTTAATTCTCCGAACGTCCATGTGCTCTTTGTTACCGTGGTACTTTTTGTGCCTATAGTACTCTTTGTTACCGTGGTATAGTTTTAACGATTATTTTTATACGCTCAACTATACACAAGAAAGCAAACCATAGCCTATCAAAAAAGATGTTTTCGGATATAGTTTGCTTCTTTTTGCCTATTTGTTTTTAGGCTTCAGGTAACTTCAATTTTGCTGGACGTTTCGCTTTAATAAAACGGCTTAAATCAACAGCGTTACCTTGGAACTGTACCGTCACATTCGCCGGCGCACCAATATTCAGACGATAAGGTTGCGGACCATCAAGTTCCAGCTTATCCCCATTATTTTTGGTACCACTGAATAAAATTTTATTATTCGCATCACGAATTTCTAACCAACACTGCCCAGTAAAATTCAAGACCAGAGCTTGGCTACTCACTGCAACAGGTTCAGTCGTTTCTGTATTTTGTGTTCTGTCTAATGCAACTGAAGATTGTGGTGCATTCGGTAATGGAATTGTTCTAACTGGCTCTGTAACAGAGTCAGCCGTTAATACGGGCTCTTGGCCTTGTAATTCAAGTGTATTTTCCTGTGTAACAGGCGCTGTATCCGTTGAGACTATCTCTGTTGAAGCCGGCAATTCAACGGGGGTTGTGCTGTTATCTTGCTGAGACAAAATCAAATCATTTTGATTTGCCATTGAAACTAATTCATCTTTTTGTGCGTTATGATCTTGCCACCACCATACACCAACCATTGCAATGAGGACGATCACAATCAACCAAGTCAGTTTCATTAACCAACCTTCGCGCTTTTTACGCTTTTTCCCTAAAGAATAGCTTTGCATAGGAGAAACTTTGGCTAATGTGACGGGCTCTTCCGTTTTCATATACGTTTTTAATTCGCTTTCTGGTATACCTACCATGCGTGCATAAAGGCGAATATAACCACGTAAAAACGTCGGTTCTACACCAGCGGGAGCAATATCTTGTTCTATCTCTTTTACCGTACTGATTTTAAGGCATAATCGCTCTGCAACAACATCTTGGGTTAGCCCCATGCGCTCACGTGCTTGCGTCAATAATTGTCCTACTGTCGTCGTAGTCTGTTCGGTATTATTTTCGATAGTCATTTGCTGGCAACACTATTTCCAAGTTAAAAATATATAAAGCAAGCATTGAGCAGCTTTACTCGTCAATAATTTATCATCATGTTGAAACAACAATTAAATTTTTCTTATTGCTTCTACTATTGTAGGTGAACAAAGGCGTTTTGCCTAACTCTAAAACGCCCTAAACCATAACTTAATTCACTGATTCAAACATATTTATAAATCAGACTGTTTTTACCTTGATAGGTTCCCCTGCTAAGCGTTTTTTCAACGTTCGTTTTGTTCTGTCGATCACATCGCCAGCAAGTTGCCCACAAGCTGCATCTATATCATCACCGCGTGTTTTGCGTACTATCGTAGTAAAACCATATCCCATCAATACTTTACAAAAGCGGTCAATACGACTATTCGAACTTCTACCGTATGGCGCTCCAGGGAACGGGTTCCATGGAATTAAGTTGATTTTGCTCGGTGTATTTTTTAAACATTCCGCTAATTGATGAGCTTGTTCAACACTATCGTTCACGTGATCTAACATCACATACTCAACGGTTACTCGTCCTGCATTGGCATTCGATTTCGTTAAATAACGATTCACACTGTTGAGAAAGGTTTCAATATTGTATTTTTTATTAATTGGAACGATATCATCGCGGATATCATCTGTTGGCGCATGCAATGAAATCGCTAACGCGACATCAATCATATCCCCTAATTTGTCCAGTGCAGGTACAACACCGGAAGTGGAAATCGTGACACGGCGCTTAGATAAACCAAAACCGAAGTCATCTAACATAATTTCCATCGCAGGGACGACATTATTCAAATTCAGTAATGGTTCACCCATTCCCATCATTACAACGTTGGTAATTGGACGGCGTCCACTGGATTTCAGTGAACCAATAATTTTTGCAGCTCGCCAAACCTGGCCAATGATTTCCGAAACACGTAAGTTACGGTTGAAGCCTTGTTGCGCCGTGGAACAGAATTTACACTCCAGCGCACAACCAACCTGTGAAGAGACACACAATGTTGCACGATCTGCTTCTGGGATATATACAGTTTCAACCAGTTGGTCACCCACTTTGATAGCCCACTTAATGGTACCATCTGATGAGCGCTGTTCGTCAGCGACTTCCGGTGCACGGATTTCCGCGACTTCTTTTAGTTTTGCTCTAAGAACTTTATTAATATCGGTCATTTGGTCAAAATCATCATAGCAATAATGATAGATCCATTTCATGACCTGATCCGCACGGAACGGTTTTTCACCCATTTGGGCAAAGAACTCACGCATTTGCTTGCGGTTTAAATCAAGTAAATTGGTTTTTTGATTCGTTTTTTCTGGCGTGACAGAAATAGCAGAAGAAGTTGCACATTGTGCATCTGTCGTCATATCAGACATGGTGTATTGCCTCGTTGTTACACTTTCGGCAGTGCTAGTAATGAGTATAGCACGACGTAATTTTTGCAGTCTTAAAAATATAATCGCCCCGCTAATCATAGCAGGGCGTCGCATTGTACAAACTTTATAACAATAATGCTAATGCATTAGTTAAAGAAGTCTTAGCGTGGGCAGATTTCATCAGCAGTGAAGAAATACGCGATTTCACGAGCAGCAGATTCTTCAGAGTCTGAACCGTGAGTTGCGTTTTCAGTGAAGCTGTCTGCGTAGTCTGCACGTAAAGTACCTGCTAACGCGTTATCTGGGTTAGTTGCGCCCATCAGGTCACGATGACGTTGGATTGCATTTTCACCTTCTAACACTTGCAGCATGATAGGGCCTGAAGTCATGAATTCAACCAGACCTTCAAAGAAAGGACGGCCTTTGTGTTCAGCGTAGAAGCCTTCAGCTTGCTCACGAGTTAAATGCATCATTTTAGCAGCGATGATTGTGAAACCCGCGCTTTCAAAACGGTTGTAAATTGCACCAATAACGTTTTTCTTCACAGCGTTTGGTTTAATAATAGAAAATGTACGTTGAACAGTCATAAATAACCTCTTAGCGATTCATTAGGCCTTTATTCTTTATTCTTCCCTGTAACTTAGGATGCAAGAACTTAAAATAGGCATGTTGTAGTTTTTTATATTATTTCTAATTCTATTGTTAGGCTTTTAAACTTCAAAAGCAACCATATCTAGGAAAAAGAAAAATAAGGCGATGATTATAGGGGCTCTGATTACAATTTCCTACAGTCACAACAACATTTTGTTAAACTTTTTATAGCAAAAAACACTATTTTTTCGGGTAAGTCACGTTTTTCATCTATTACTTCACTCTAAAACTCATTGCCGTCACTTGGCCGCTTAAATCCAATACTGAAATTTGGTAGTTTCCACTTTTATCGAGTGTCAGCAAAATAGAACCATTTTGCTCTGTTGTGTTCACCTGTTCTCCATTTAAGAACCACCATTTCTGCCCCTGCCCACCCTGTGTGACTAAACGCAAATCTAAACTGGTTTTTCCTGGCAAGCGCTGTAATACTTCACCATCACGTATACCGGAAATCAATAATGGCGGCGTTTCTAACTTCAATGGAGGGCAAGCTAAATCTGCTTTAGGTAATCGATTTTCCCGTTTTTCACTACTCGGTAACCATGACTCCACCGTGATCGGCCATAAATGTACCTCTTTTTCCTGTGCATTCGGGCAATCTGCCGCCACTTGTAGCCCTTTGTTATTTACCCAGATTTTTTGTCTTAACCCTAAGAGTGACTCTTGGTCTCGTGCCATTAAAGTGGGTGGGATCGTATTATCCAAGATCCAACTTAGGCGCCTTTGGCGGCAATTATTATCATCTTTCAGTAATGCCGTTCCTCCCGGCCAGCAAATCACTGCTTGGCTAACACTGGCAGGCTTCACATCTTTCGGTAACGGTTCATGAGATAGGTAAATTTTGCTCAGTAACATTCCATTGATTTGATTCATAATCGGGATAGCAGTGGCAACGCCTAGCTGCCCTGCAACAGGCGTTGCATCCGGTCGTCCGACCCAAACGCCGATGGTATAACGCGGATTAACACCAATCGCCCACGCATCTCGATAACCATAACTGGTTCCCGTTTTCCATGCTAAATTAAGTTGCCCTGATAAATTAGCCTCAGGAACAGGGCGTGCTTCCCCGCCCATAATACGGCGCACTATCCACGCGGCTCCCGGTGACATCAGCGCTCTATCGCGAATTTTATCGGTTGGTTTAAAACGTAGCGGCGACACATTACCTTTTCTCGCAAATGCGCTGTAAGCGGAAACCAAATCTTCCATCCGTGTGGCTGTGCCGCCTAAAATCAGCGACAAGTTTGGTTCACTCCCTAACGGAAAGCGCAGCTCAGTCCCAACATTACGCAGTTGAGCCGTAAATCGTTTACTACCATACACATCTAATAACTGAACCACGGGTAAATT
This sequence comes from Providencia hangzhouensis, assembly GCF_029193595.2. Lineage (NCBI taxonomy): Bacteria > Pseudomonadati > Pseudomonadota > Gammaproteobacteria > Enterobacterales > Morganellaceae > Providencia > Providencia hangzhouensis. Next base: position 1,732,152 of record NZ_CP135052.1, on the reverse strand, counting down.
TAATGAACGAACGAGTGCATCACTAACACTCACTGGCCCATTAAAACCACTGTCAAAGTTCCCCGGACGGTAATCATTAAAGCGCCTCGGTACATCTTGTAATAACGACTCCGCATGGATGAGCCCGTCATCCATCGCTAATGCATATAAAAAAGGTTTTAACGTTGAGCCTGGAGAGCGCCAAGCGCTAATCATGTCCACATGACCAAAACGGCTATCATCTTGGAAATCAATTGAGCCAATATAAGCTTTTACTGCCATATCCGTATGATCAACCACCAAAATCCCCAGTGAAGTTTGTTTTGGTAGTTGGTTTTTCCAATTCATTGCCATGTCTTCCAGTTGCCTTTGCAAACTGGCGTCGATAGTGGTTTCAATGATGGGGTCTTGCGTATTTTTAGTCACACGCCTTGCAAGCAAAGGAGCAGAATGCGGATTCTTCCGCGGTGCTAGCCAAATTTGTTCTTGTTTAATATCGGCAACTTTTTCAGGGCTCCAAACTTGGTATTCCTCTAACCTGTCTAACACCTTATCACGAGCGGCTTGTGCCCTTTGTGGATAACGGTCTGGCCTTAAACGGCTAGGAGCTTGAGGTAGAACAGCAAAGAGAGCCGCTTCACTCGCCGTCAATTTTGCTGGTGACTTATTCAAATATACCCAGCTAGCGGCTCCAATACCTTCAATGGTTCCACCATACGGAGCGCGGTTTAAATACATTTCTAAAATTTCATCTTTTGAGTAATGATACTCAAGCTGAGCCGTACGCCAAAGCTGTTTCAGCTTACCGCCCAATGTTCTTTCATGGGGATCAATTAACCGTGCAACTTGCATCGAAATGGTACTACCGCCCGACACAATACGCCCTGAACTCACAAACTGCCCCGCAGCCCTAACTAGTGAAAACGGGTTTACCCCCGGATGGCGATAAAAATGGCGGTCTTCATACGTTAATAACGCTTCAATAAAATCAGGAGAAACCTCATCGAGTGTAACCGGAAAGCGCCAAATACCTTCTTTGTCTGCAAAGCGCCACAATGGTGTGCCATCCGCAGCAACCACAGTTCGAGCCATTTCAATTTGCTTAATCGGCAACGGCCATATTTTATCAGCCGCTAGAAAAGCCAGTGGCAAAATAATGACCAACAGAACCAGTGCAATGCCTGTGCGGCGTAACCATTTTTTCATTGATGGGAGTACCGAAAATAAATTAAAAGAGCCCTTATACTTTATATATCAATATATAAGGGCTCAGTTTAGCGGTGATTAACGAACGATTTCTAATTGGCCATCAGAATAGCCCGTCGCGCGCCAATCAGGGACATACATTGATTCAACTTGTGGTACTGGAATGCTATATACACCCGGTGTCACTGCACGTGCTAAGTAGACTAATGTCGTTGGGCGATACTGCTGAACTTCAACGGCAGCCACAAAACGGTCATCACGGTATTCCATATGGCGAATTTGTGATTGCTGCATATCATCAATCAGTTCTTGCAGGTTCGGCGCAGACTCACTCAAATTAGCGCTACTGTTCGCTAAATTTTGGTTTTCCAGTTCTAAGCCCGCTGGTAGTAAGTCAACCACTAGCGCATCTGGTACGCTTTGGGATGCTTGAATTTCCAGTTTAACCACCACCATTTCACCGCTTCTTAGCCTATCTAACGAAATGCGGTTACCTTTCATATCATAGTAACTACGAGTGATACCCAGCACATTCGAACTTGGCTTCGGCGAATGTTGTGGATAACCCACCACGTTTAGGCGTGTGTATAGCGTATTGGTTCCCGTGTTTTCGATGCTATAACCTGTTTCTAATTGTGCTTTACTCAAGAACTCACTCACGGGTTTATCTGAAACCATCGGAGGTTCTTGGCCATTAATCGTTGCTTTCCATGGCGCTTCACTTTCATTTAAGTAGAAACGACCCGCTAAATACAACGCATTGCTCTCTTGTGTTGAGAAATAACGTTGAGAAGTCAAGTTATTAGATAAAGTTTGCAGTTTTTGGTCACGGGATTTTGGCATTAAATTATATTCATTTAATAGCGCAACAATCATCGCGTCATCACGGATCACCGAACCGTAATCCCCTACATAGCTGTAGCGGTTACGTTGTTTTTTCAGTCCGTCAATCACCGCGCTCTCACCACGTGATTTATCCCCCATCAAGTTCAACGCAACACCAAGCTGAACGAGCGGTAAACCACTCGCTGCATGATCTCTTTGGTTATAAAGTTGACGTAATGCGCCTAAAGGTGCTTTTTGCTGTGACGCCAACACTAAGCCTGCATAAGCTTGAGTTGCGAAACGCGCACCTGCCTGATTTTCCGTATAAGGATAATTGATTTGGCTACCATCTTGTAAATAGCTCAATAAGCGCGTGTTTGCGTTACTGATAGCGTCTTGCGGAACCGTAAACCCACGCTGATTCGCTTTATTCAAGAAATCCGCCGCATATGCAGTTAACCAATACTCTTCGCGGCCGTTTCTATCCCATAACGAGAAACCGCCATCATTACGTTGCATACTTAACAAATGCGGAATACCAATTTCAATCGCTTTATGACGATCCGCATCTGTTTGCGTTTTAATCCCTATCTTATTCAGCTCAGCTTGAGTTGAGAATAATGATGGATATAACCCGCTGATAGTTTGCTCCAAGCAACCATATGGGTAAGCAAATAGCTCTCTAATATAACGAGAAATATCTAACGGTGGACGGCTAGTTAATAGCACTTGCCCTTCTAGGGTATCGGGTTGTAACCCGGCAATTTGGTTAGTCGGCAACGCCCATGAGGTGCCTGGCTCAATAGCAGTTGCAAAAGAAACAGTTTCTGCTGGTTGTGCCGGACGAACCCCGACTTTCCAACTATTACTGTAATCTTTATTGGCTTCGCCTTGAATTTTCACACCATTAATGGTCATTGACACTTCACCTTCACCGAAGCCGTAGTCTGCTCTGACAGGTAGATTAATCGTGGTACGTTTGCCTTTTGGTAACTCCAACTCACGGCTGCTGACACCATCAAGTTTCACCATTCCTGATGCCTTGAAATTGACGGTCACATTTTGTGTATTATCCGTCATATTGGTCAAATCAAGCGCAAAGTAAGACTTATCACCACCAGCCATAAAACGTGGCATCGACATTTGTGTCACTAATGGTGCCGCGACAATCACTTTGCTATCCGCATGGCCGAACTCTTTTTCATTCCATGCTTGGGCCATCACACGTAATTCCCCGTTAAAATCAGGGATAGCGAGGCTAATTTCACCCTCGCCGTCTTTATTTAATGTGACAGGTTTGGCTTGCTCCGCAATAATTTGCACTTCAGTGAGTGGCTTCATACCACCACGCTCTAATGCAGCATCCTCGCTGTCACCACCAAAGCGCAAGTTAGCAACCTTACCTTGTCCTTCAATTAAATGACCATAAACGTCATATTGGTCAACGCCATAGCGCTTACGGCCAAAAAAGGCATCATACGGGTCTGGGGTTTTGAAATCTGTGATATTCAATACGCCAGTGTCAACCGCAGATAACAACACATTCACTTTTTCAGGTAACGGTTTGCCATCTTGTGCTGTCGCTTTAATTTTTACCGTTAAGTCTTGGTTTGGACGCATTTTATCTGGCGCGGAGAGTGCTAAAGCAATCTTACGGTTTTCATCTGCGATTGGTAAATGCAACACACCCACCGCACGTTTTACTGTTGCTTCTTTAGAGTCATCCCCCGGGCGAACTACGACAGCAGAAACGTATAAATCATGACGAGCCCACTCTTTATTGACTGGAATTTCAACGTCCAAGCCTTTTTCTGGCACATCAATTTCTTCCCACCACAATGGACCGTTGCTCGATTCGAGCAATATATACCCTTTACCGGCTTTAGGAGATTCAATGCGAACTTTAGCTTTTTCACCCGGTAAGTACGCAGGCTTATTCAGGCTGAGTTTCACTTGGTCAGGACGAACAGAGCCACTTCCCCCTGTGTTATCTTGCCATGAATACCCTGCCCAAAACTGGACGCTCGACACTAGCTGATTTTCAGGGTTAACAACTTCTAGGCGGAATGCCCCCCAATCCACAGGGAAAGACACTTTCGCCGTTCCGTCTTTAGCAATAGCAATATTTTCATTCGCCATAACGAGGTCTTTTTGGTCATAATTTGAAGACCAACCACCACTTTCAGACCAACTCCAGTAATAATCACGACGCTCATACACTAAACGCACGGTTAAGTTTTCTGCTGCCAGTTTATTACCTGCGGCATCAGCCATGACTAATTCAAATTCTGCGAGTGAATTTTCATCCACATTGTGACGTTTTACATAACGGTCAGTGCGGTAATCATAAATTTCTTTTTTCGCAAATAATGGGCGAATACCGACCAGTTTTTCCGCAGGCCAAATGGCTTGCTCGGCACGGCGCGTCACAGGACGTCCGCCAGCCTCAAGCAAACTTGCTTGTAAAACAGCCGAAATAGGCGAACGTGTTGAACTCCAATTGCTATTTGGAATTGAAATCACGGTTTCACCGTTGCTGTCCAGCGTCAAGTCAAACTCGTCCAACTTACGTGGTAAACCTTCTTCATTGACAGCACCAAATTCAAAACCAGGTAATTTTGCGACCGCTTCCCGAGCTGCTTTTAAGACAATTTGCCCTTGTAGCTGGTTATCAGCCGCTGGCGCACCGTATAAATAACGACCTTGAATATCAAAATCGACAGATTGACTTGTTAAACGAGGGACATCGCTGCCCTCAATTTCCAGTGCCATACGTTCTGGCATGAAATCTTCAACATTAAATTTGTAATAACGCAGTGGTGAACCATCACCTAAATCAAAGCGAAGCGACCAACCGCCTGTTTCTGCATTTTTAGGAATTTCAAATTGATATTGATATAAGCCATTTTGGTTTTCTTCTGGTTGCCAAACAAAACTACGAACCACTTGCCCATCAGTTTTTAATACATCAACTTTAACTGGCTGAGTTTTGACTGGGTTACCATCGCCATCACGCAATAGACCATTTACCAGCAATAATTCACCTGGGCGATATAAATCGCGAGGACCGAAGGTGAAAAATTGTTTTGCGTAGCCTTCTGGCCCTGAAATATCGAATTCAGATAAATCAAGCGCTGGCTGAGTGAGGTCAATCATACTGGTTTGCCCTTCATGGGTTGCCAGCAATAATTTTCCACCCGCTAATTTATCTAGCTGAGCATGGCCATCGCCATCTGTCGTACCTTTTGTTACTAACTGGCCTTTTTCATCCAAAATACGCAGCTCAACGCCTTTAATTGCAGAGCCTTTCGCTAAGGATTGAGTGAAAATATCGACACGGTCTTGGTAACTGTGTAGTGATACACCAATATCACTCAATGTGAAGACAGTTGCAGGGAATTGATAACTATAGCTGCCTGCTTTTTGCATGATGGCCAAATACACGCCATCTTGCTGTAACTCTTTGATATCTTTCAACGGCAGTAAAATGGTTTGGCGGGTATTTTTATCTGGATTTAAGTCAAAGCGGCCGGTATAAGCCAGCTCCACTTTGTCGAGAAACTCTTCGGAATACCAATACTCATAATTACTACGATACTGCCACTGTGCTAAAAATTGTGGTAATTGCTTTTCATCCACACGGAAGAAATTGACGTCGACCTTATCAACGTTCAAGGCAATCACAGGTAAGCCTTGGGCAACCTTGCTAGGTAATAAAGAGCCTTTACTTGCAAAACCAACGGTTGGGATGATTTGTGCAGTAGTCAATTTTTTCTCAAAATTTTCGGTCGTCGTACGCTCATTAACCGCTTTAATACCCGGGTTAATGGTTAAGTTTAACTCTTTAGATGGCGGAAGATGGCGAAAACGGAGTTCCATTTGGTTATCAGACAGTTCCCAAGCGCCATCTAACTTACCCGCTTTAACATCAATGAGGTTAATGTACTGGCCAAAGTCTTGGTTTGCTTGTAGTGGAACCGAGAATGTCACCACCATGGCACTCGCACCATCAAGCTGTAATTCAGACGCATCCAAAATAGTTAAATCTTTCCCTGCATATTTTTTTATCATTTCTTCAGTGGAAAGTTTCGGTGCTGCTTTTTTCTGTTCTGCAACTGGCGCTGTTTTGGTTTGATTTTCTGGCGCTGTGGTTGAAACATTTGGCTCATTTTTGGTTGTTTCATCTGTATTATCACAACCAGCCAATGCCACTACCGATGCCAACGCAAGTGCTAAATAACGCTTTTTGGTTTTGAGACCCGCCAATGAAGCCCAACTTGATTGTTGTTTCATTACCGCCCGCCCTTTAATTAGTTAAAATTTATTCTGTTTTTTAAGGTCTTAACAGGAGGTTAAAACCCACTATATACATTGGAAATGTTTAAAAACACACACAGATAAATACTGCTGATATTATTTCAATTATCGAAATAATTTAACAGAATGTTATAAAAACGCCTATCAGACAAAACGGAAAAAATGATGGGAGAGAAAAACAGAGAAATGAAATAATATTTTTTAAATAGTAAGCAGAATATATATTTAATCAATGAGCAATATGCATTTTATGAGTGAGAAAAAATATTTCCCTCACTCTATACATGGAATTATTAGGTGTTTTTTACTGGGATTGTGTCCCGCAAGAAGCTACCAAGACGACGCTGGTAAAAAGGCTGAACGTGTTGAGTAATAAAATGGCTAACACCTTGTTCATTTTCATTCACCACACAAAAATCAATAGACTCGTCATCGGCTAAAAACTCACAAGCAAGCGTCCCAGCCTCATGGATAATTGAATCAATATTTTCTGCTCCTGTGGTAAACTCCAGCGCTATCATTAAGATAGGCGTTTCTTCAGCAGTATCGCTCTCTGTTGCGGAGACCATGAAACCGCGTCTGACCACTTTGTGTTGTTTAAAAAATTCAGTAAGCGCGTCAACAATGGCTTGTGGCTGATCTTCTAACACACTTAATTTAAGTGATGAACCTTTCGGCACTGTTAATTCAGTAAATTGGATCTCAGTTTCTTGGTTGGAACTGTTATTATTCGATTGCTGCGACATTGCCAATCCCCTGCTATTAAAAATAATCGCTTATTATACTCGCAAATACGTCAAGGTAAAAAAATAGGCACGAAAAGTCACCTTCCCGTGCCTGTTATCAATCAAACATTCGCTACTTTGATTTACTGATTAATAAGTTAGCTAATGTTCTTACACCTATACCCGTTGCGCCTTCTGCCCATAAGCTAACTGCAGATTTACGGTAAGTCGCTGAGCAGTCAATATGCACCCAATTTTGACGATAATTTTCGACAAAATGCGATAAAAATGCCGCAGCGGTGCTTGCGCCTGCTGTGTGCGATGGTGCCGCAATATTGTTCAAATCCGCAAAACCAGACGGTAATTGCTGGCGATGGAACTCTGCCAGTGGTAAACGCCAGAACAGTTCAAACTCAGCGTCTGAAGCGCTCATTAAATCAGCAACTAACTTGTCATCGAAACTCAATACAGAATGGTAGTCATTACCCACGGCAGTTTTCGCTGCGCCCGTCAAGGTTGCTGCATCAATAATTAACGTTGGTTTTTCTTTACTCGCATCAATCAGGCCATCGGCTAGGACTAAACGACCCTCAGCATCTGTATTCATTATTTCAACGGATTTACCATTGCGGTAACGAATAATATCACCCAATTTGAATGCATTGCCGCTAACCATATTGTCAGCAATGCACAAGAACATTTTCACACGTTTTTGTAAGCCACGTGAAATCGCCAATGCCAATGAACCTGCTAATGTTGCTGCACCACCCATATCGGCTTTCATTGAATTCATTGAGGATGATGGTTTGATACTATAACCGCCTGAATCGAAAGTAATTCCTTTACCCACTAACGCAGCAAATACAGGGGCATTTGGGTTGGCTCCTGGGTTGTAATCCAACGCCAAAAATACAGGTGGACGACTTGAACCACGACCAACCGTATGAATACCGGTATAGCCTTGTTCTAATAAATCATCACCTTTAATAATACGGTAGCTAATGTCTTGTGCGCCGACAGTGCAGAGTAAATCGATGGCGCGTTGTGCGAGTTGTTCTGGGCCTAACTCTTCTGCCGGTGCGTTAATCACATCACGTACCCAATCAATGGTACGAATACGGTTTTCTAACTCTTTGCGATCCGCTTCTGGCAGTACTGGCCATTCAATCGTTCTAGCCCCTTTTGGCGCACGAAAACCTTGCCAAAATGCCCAGCTTTTTTCTAAATCCCAGCCTTCGCCAGTCAAAGCTACATTGCGGATCCCTTGGCCATCTAATTTACGGCCAGCGCTTTGTACTGCACATAATTTACCTGCATGTTTCAGGTGGATTGTCATCCCTTTATCGCTAGAGCTTAACAATGCGCCTTCGCCCCAACAAGGTGCAGCAGGCTCACAAGAAATCATTACTGGCATAATTTGTTTTGTCATCGTTTTTCTCACTTTGTCTATTTTTGCAGACAGTAAAAGCCCATTTATTCTGTCGGCAGATGGCATTACCTTAACTGATAAATACCAATAGGGATATCATTATAGTGCTGATATAAAATAAAAAACCGAGCACTATTTCTGGCAGTCACTCGGTTTTTAGGGGAAAACCCTACTTATTCGAATTCATCCAGCCAAACTAACAAAATCGCTTCTAGGATTTTCTCGTTCGATTTTTGCGGATCATCATCAAATTCTTCTAAATCGCAAATCCACTGGTGCATATCGGTAAAGCGCACCGTTTTTGGATCAACATCTGGAAATGCGTCATACAGTGCTTCACCGATTTCACGGCTATTTGACCATTTTAAACTCATCATTTTCTCTCATTATATGAACAACTATTTTTCGAATTATAGCCCTTTGAATCATACCAACGGATCTTTTTCAGTTATTCTTCATTATACTGTTTGTGAGAGGTAAATCGATAAGTGTTTCCAAACAAGCTAGTGTAATACCTTGCTCTTTTAATGCTGTAAACAAGCCGCTTGATGAAACATAAGGGAACCCCAACTTTTCTTTGATCTTTTGAATTCGTCTATTTTCACTGGCTTCTGAACAACCTTGAATATAACTGATTTCTTTTACCTTACAGTGCGAAAGCAGTAGGCGTATGGTTATCATCTCTTTTCGTGTAAAACGAATATGGCCAAAACGCATATATTTGTGTTCAGATAATAGCTGAGATCTTTCATTGCTTTTTATACCTTCTAGCTCCGAAGCCATAGGAACACATGCTCTGAGAGGTAATAACAGCTCAGGGGCTTTTGACCATATTCTATGAGCATAATCTGCTAAAATCGGTTTTAAACTGTAAAATTGGATCATATCAGACAACGTCAATTGCCTATTAGCATTTATTGTTGTAATTTCAAAAATATCCCCATATCTATTACAAATATCTATTTTGAATTTATTTTTTTCGGCCTTTGCCAACGTTTTTTTAAATGGGCTAGTATAAGAATCCCAATATTGAATTCTAGATTTCAATCTCTCATTAACCAGTAAATCTAAATCATCGCCCCAAGCTATTAACTGCCACTCATAATTATTAGATATGATATTTACACACTTTTTTTTAACATCTATTTTATTGATAGTAACATCTATTTCACTCCAATCAAAAACACTCATAAAATCTTTTTTTAATTCATTACATGTATTCTCTATAAAATTACTTTCTATATTCATGAGGTCACCTTATTAGCTATTTTGTTAACCTTCCAATTAAGTAAAAAAACAAAACCACAACAGCACAAAAATACTCCTACATACACCATTCCTAACCCTAGTAACTGATTAATAACTAATGGAGTTAAACCACCGAATATTACAGCCGTAGAATTAAAGCCAACCCCTAACGTTGATACTTTACCACCTGAAGCCTGAACAAGGATAACAGCAGAATTACACCAAATCATGGCTATATAAATAGTCATGATAATTTGAGATAATATAATTAACCAAACCTCACCCAATGTCATCATATAATATAGCGGAATAGATAAAACAATTAGAGCTGTAACTCCAATATTAAAAACTTTCACTGGCGAACTAACTTTATCCGTTATCCAAGAACAAACAAATACAGAAATCAGTAACAATAATGATGATAGCAAAGAGTAATATTTTTTGTTCTCACCTAATGGTAAATATTCTAGAATTAAAGACCATGATATATTTTGGGTATAAAAGGTGACTGTCGCAGGTATCGCTACAATGAAAATACTTAAAACCCTTCTCATTTCAACTTTTCGCTGCTCTATAGCAATAGTCGGCTGGTCGGGTAACCTACTCCTAAACCAAAAACTGATAAAAATATTTATTAAACCAAGTAATAAAGGAATACGCCAACCAATATCTTCCATTTCTTTAATCGTCAATGTATTTTCTAATATATAAATGACCAAAAATGCCATTGTAAAACCCAATAATGAACTTATAGCTGTTAAAGCAGAAATTCTTGAACGTTCATTTTCAGGGCAATTATACAGTAGATAATTAATTAATGATGGATATTCTCCAGCAAAACTAAAACATAATGCAGATTGTAACATCAGTATTATTATCGGCGTATACTTACCTAATAATTCAATAGGCAACAAAGCCATTAGTAATGTTGCAAAACCCGTCACCATACTTGTTAAAATTAAAGCTGATTTCTTTCCTGATTTATCGGCAAAGCGGCCAATAACGTATCCACCAAAGGGCCGTAATATATATCTCAAGGCGAATATCCCCCAAATAATTTCAGGTGCATTTTCTATATTCAGCTTGTTTAATTCTTTAATAAGATAAACGGATATTGCAGCAAACACTGCAATATCGTAATGTTCGAGCATATTGCCAAGTGATACGCCAAACCGATATTTCCATTTCATGATAAAGTTCCTTTTTATCTCTAACTTTATTTAATTAGCATTTACATAATCATTAAATCATTAAATCATTAAATCATTAAATCATTAAATCATTAAATCATTAAATCATTAAATCATTAAATCATTATCTTTTAAGCCAAAAATAACCACTCAATATCGATATTATCTATAACATAAAAAATAAAGCGCACAAAGTGATAATTTAATTACTAACTTTAAATCATCAAGAAAATAAAACAAAAGAATTTCATAACATATAAATAATTAATTTATTAAAATTAAATAAAATATTAAGAGTTGCATTTCACTTTCAAAAAAAAACAAAAGAAAATAATAAGGAAAATATTAAAATACAAAAAATCACTCTTATTACATATATGAATAAATATTAAGGACGATTTACTGTTATTTTTTAAATAATTCACATTGTAGCTAGACGGCAAATGAGAGTATTTTGGAGAGCATACAAAAGTATGTGACTAGGGTTAACGAAAGAAGCCAACAACGCTACAGCGTGAAGCATAACATGTATTTTGATTTTTTAAATAATTCACGTTGTAGCTAGGCAGCGATTGAGAGTAGCTTGGAAAGCATACAAAAGTATGTGACTAGGGTTAGCGAAAGAAGCCAACCCCCCTACAACGCGAAATATAACAAACTATTCAATGCTCTAAATAGTTCGTGTTGTAGGTAGGCGGCAATTGAGAGTATCTTGGGGAGCATACAAAAGTATGTGACTAGGGTTAGCGAAAGAAGCCAACCCCCCTACAACGCGAAATATAACAAACTATTCAATGCTCTAAATAGTTCGTGTTGTAGGTAGGCGGCAATTGAGAGTATCTTGGGGAGCATACAAAAGTATGTGACCCAAGTACTCGAGAGAAGCCAACACCCCTACAACGCGAAATATAACAAACTATTCAATGCTCTAAATAGTTCGTGTTGTAGGTAGGCGGCAATTGAGAGTATCTTGGGGAGCATACAAAAGTATGTGACCCAAGTACTCGAAAGAAGCCAACACCCCTACAACGCGAAATATAACGAGCATTAGTGTTCGCGGGCGTGATTGATAGTATAACGTGGTATCTCCACCACTAAATCCTCATCCGTCACCAACGCCTGGCAACTTAAACGACTTTCTGGTTCTAACCCCCATGCTTTGTCTAACATGTCATCTTCGAGTTCACTACTTTCTTCTAGTGAATCAAAACCTTCGCGAACGATGCAATGACAGGTTGTACAAGCACAGGATTTTTCACAGGCGTGCTCAAGCTCAATACCGCTGCGTAATGCAACATTTAAAATAGACTCGCCTTCTTGTGCTTCAACGACAGCACCGTCTGGACATAAATCACTATGAGGTAAAAAAACTATTTTAGGCATAATTATATCTCATCCACAGAATGGCCTGACAACGCTTGGCGAATGGACGTATCCATACGACGCGCTGCAAACTCCTGCGATTGCTTATCCAGTTGTTTAATGGCATTTTCAATTACGATTGGGTCTGTACCCTCAACCGCTTTAATTAACTCATTGACCGCATTATCAATTTCTGACTCTTCTTCTGGCGTCAGTAAATTGCCATCTTGGGCTAATGCGCTCGTTAAACTTTCAAGCACTCTTGCAGCTTCAACTTTTTGCTCCGCTAAGCGGCGCGCATTTAAGTCATCTTGCGCGTTAGTCATTGAATCTTTAATCATGTTTGAAATTTCGTTATCCGTTAACCCATACGATGGCTTAACTTGAATCGAGGCTTCTACACCAGTGGATTTTTCCATAGCACTGACACTCAACAGCCCATCAGCATCGACTTGGAAAGTGACGCGAATATGAGCCCCACCGGCTGCCATTGCTGGAATATCACGTAAGGTAAAGCGCGCTAACGAGCGGCAATCTGCCACCATTTCACGTTCACCTTGCACCACATGCACACTCATTGCCGTTTGGCCGTCTTTAAATGTGGTAAACTCTTGAGCTCGAGCAACTGGAATCGTCGTATTGCGCGGGATCACTTTTTCAACCAATCCCCCCATGGTCTCTAGACCAAGGGATAACGGGATCACGTCCAATAACAACATTTCGCTGTCAGGCTTGTTCCCTACTAAAATATCGGCTTGAATTGCGGCGCCAATTGCCACCACTTTATCTGGGTCGATGGATGTCAGTGGTGATTTACCAAAAAACTCCCCAACTTTTTGACGTACTAAGGGTACGCGAGTCGAACCACCAACCATAACAACGTTCAGCACCTCTTCTGCCTCAACACCTGCATCTTTCAATGCACGACGACAAGCCATCAGTGTACGTTTCACGTAAGTTTCAATTAACGTTTCAAACTGCTCACGACGAATTTCCCCTTGCCAATTGGCAAGCTGAATAGCCACGGCATCTGCGTCACTGAGCGCAACTTTCGTTTCTGTTGCCACATTTAATAGTTGACGATTTAAATGATGATCGCCTTGTAATGAAACGCCTGCTTGCTCAGCAATCCACTGTGCCAGTACTTGGTCGAAATCATCGCCCCCAAGTGCAGTATCGCCGCCCGTTGCCAACACCTCGAATACACCGCGGCTTAAACGCAAAATAGAAACATCAAAAGTACCACCACCAAGGTCATAAACAGCAATCACGCCTTCTTGCCCAGAGTCCAACCCGTAAGCAATCGCAGCGGCAGTCGGTTCATTCAGTAAACGTAATACATGTAAGCCTGCAAGGCGCGCCGCATCTTTTGTACCTTGGCGTTGTGCATCATCAAAATAAGCTGGCACCGTAATCACTACGCCATCCATTTCACCACCTAAGGTTTCTTCTGCACGTTTTGCTAATGTTCTTAGAATGTCAGAAGACACTTGGATTGGGTCGACTTGGCCAGCCGCAGTTTGAATAAATGGCAAACCATTTTCACTGGCACTTAGTTGATAAGGTAAGTCAGGGTAGCGTTTTTGAATATCGGCCAATGAACGCCCCATCATGCGTTTCACTGAAATAATGGTATTGACTGGGTCTTGCTCGGCAAGTTGCTTAGCATCCCATCCCACTAGTTTGCTTTCAGGCTGATAATTAACAATCGATGGTAATAAAAAACGCCCTTGATTGTCAGGCAAAGCCGCAGCTTCACCACTGCGCACTGTCGCAATCAAAGAGTGGGTGGTACCTAAATCAATGCCAGCAGCCAATTTGCGTTGATGCGGAGCTGCTGTCATACCGGGTTCGCTGATTTGTAGTAACGCCATAATCGTTTTCTCTTAAAATTCATCTAGTAACCGTTCTTCGAGTTGCTCAGCTTGCTGCTGAAGCTTATCGAGAAAACGTAGTTTACGTACGGTATCAGCGGCTTTTTCCCACTGCATGGCATCTAACTCTGTCACCATCAGTGCGCTTCGTGCTTGCTGCATTTGTTTGACGTTTTGCATAAATTTAGCTAATAAATCAAGTGCATCATCACTGTTTTCAATATTGTCTAACTCTTCACGTAGCTCAAGCTGCTCCATTAAAAATGCCGTATCATGCATGGTATGTTGTTCGTTATTAATATCAAAACCATGTAATGAAAGCATATATTCCGCGCGTTTTAGCGGGTGACGAAGGGCTTGATAGGCAGCATTAATGGTTGCTGCTTTTTGCAGTGCTTGCATTTTTTCCTGTTCAGAACAGGTTGCAAACCGGTCAGGATGGTATTGACGCTGTAAGTCTTGAAAACGTAACGTCAGTTGTTCGCTATCGATGGCATAAGTTGGGGTCAACCCAAAAAGAGTAAAGTAATCCATAGGTGCTCAGTTTCTCGAACCGGTTACCAATGCCACTAACAAGTTAATATTAGTGAGATTGGCCGAAAATTAGGCTTAATTGAACGCATTATACGTGAAAACTTTCACCGCATCCGCATTCACTATTGACGTTAGGGTTATTAAATTTAAACCCTTCGTTTAAGCCTTCTTTAACGAAATCCAGCTCAGTACCATCAAGATAAACAATGCTCTTGCCATCGACGATGACCTTCACGCCTTTATCTTCAAAAACCGTGTCTTCTTCATTAATTATATCAGCGAATTCAAGAACATAAGCCATCCCTGAACAACCTGAAGTTCTTACACCTAAACGCAAGCCCTCGCCTTTTCCACGATTTTGCAGAAAGGATTGAATACGCTGCGCAGCACTTTCTGTAAGAGAAATAGACATTGCAAACCTCACTTTAGAAACAAACAAGGCAGATGCTACTCATGAGTCGCATCCGCCTTCAAATTATTTTATACCCACCCTATTTCTAAGCTAAGAAACTCAGCGATGTTTAGCCTAGAAGGCATGAGTATTGTTCCAGTTATAGGACGATAACTTGTTGTTATTTATTAATATGGCTTGCCCTATAGACTGATTAAAAACTTATTTGCTTTGGCGTTTGCTTTTGTAATCAGCAATAGCAGCTTTAATTGCGTCTTCCGCTAGAATTGAACAGTGAATTTTCACTGGTGGTAATTCTAACTCTTCTGCAATGGCTGTATTTTTGATTGACTCTGCTTCGTCCAAACTTTTGCCTTTCATCCACTCAGTCACGAGTGAACTTGAAGCAATTGCTGAACCGCAACCATAAGTTTTAAAACGTGCATCTTCAATAATGCCGTCATCATTTACTTTAATCTGTAATTTCATGACGTCACCACAGGCAGGTGCGCCTACCATACCGCTACCGACGCTTGGGTCGCTGTTGTCAAACGAACCAACGTTGCGTGGGTTTTCATAATGATCGATAACTTTTTCACTGTAAGCCATTTTTAAACTCCTGAAACCGTCTGATTAATGGTGAGACCATTCGATGCTGTTAAGATCTACGCCGTCTTTAAACATTTCCCATAAAGGAGACAGCTCGCGTAAGTGGCCAATTGCGCCATGAATCATTTTGATTGCATAGTCAATTTCTTCTTCTGTCGTGAAACGACCTAAAGAGAAACGGATTGAGCTATGTGCCAGCTCATCATTCATCCCTAAAGCGCGCAGTACATAAGAAGGTTCTAGGCTTGCAGAAGTACATGCAGAACCTGAAGATACAGCCAAATCTTTTAATGACATCATCAGTGATTCACCTTCAACATAGTTGAAGCTGACGTTCAGAATGTGCGGCGCACCGTGTTCTAAATCACCATTGAGGTAAACTTCTTCGATATCTTTAATACCGTTCCACAAACGTAACCGTAAACCGCGTAAACGCTCAGATTCCGCAGCCATTTCTTCTTTGGCAATACGGTAAGCTTCGCCCATACCAACGATTTGGTGTACAGGTAATGTCCCAGAACGCATACCGCGCTCATGGCCACCACCGTGCTGTTGCGCTTCAAGGCGAACACGAGGTTTACGGCGGACATACAGTGCACCAATGCCCATTGGGCCATAGAGTTTGTGCGCAGAGAACGACATTAAATCAACTTTTAACGCATTCAGGTCGATGGGCAACTTGCCCACGCTTTGAGTTGCATCGACGTGGAAAATAATCCCTTTGCTACGGCATAATTCACCAATAGCTTCTATATCCTGCACTACACCAATTTCATTATTAACATGCATAATAGAAATTAAAATAGTGTCTTCACGGATAGCGTCTTGTAGGTCTTGCATAGCAATTAAACCGTTGCTTTGCGGTGACAGGTAAGTCACTTCAAAACCTTCACGCTCTAATTGGCGGCAGGTATCTAAAACGGCTTTGTGTTCCGTTTTACAGGTAATAATGTGGTTGCCTTTCTTTTTATAGAAATTAGCAGCGCCTTTAATCGCTAAGTTATCAGACTCAGTTGCGCCTGAAGTAAACACGATTTCACGCGGGTCAGCGCCCACTAATTCGGCGATTTGATTGCGAGCAATATCTACCGCTTCTTCCGCTTGCCAGCCGAAACGATGAGAACGGGACGCTGGGTTACCAAAGTTCCCATCCATTGTTAAACATTGCATCATTTTTTCAGCCACACGCGGGTCAACCGGTGTTGTTGCTGAATAATCAAGATAAATTGGTAATTTCATTGCTCACTTACTCCAAAGGACAAGGTAACTTGCCTTTAATTTTTAAAGATACAAATAGCGGAAATTAGCTCTTCGTCTAACAACTCACCAAAATGTACCGACTGCAATTTTTTTAATATTTTTAAGCACGTATATTGATAATCGATTCAGGTGTAATCCCATTTGGCATGGTTTTACGCTGTTCGTTATCTTGTCTATCAGCAACAACCATGACTTCTTGGTTTTTAACCAGCTCATCAAGGCTAATGCTGCTAAGGAAACTTGTAATTCTATCGCTTAAATCGCGCCATAATGCGTGAGTTAAACAACGATCGCCATTTTGGCAACCTTCTTTATTACCCTGGCAACGGGTGGCGTCAACAGATTCATCTACCGCAGCGATTACTTCAGCAACAAAGATTTGGTCTGCGTCTCTACCAAGCAAATAACCGCCGCCTGGACCGCGCACACTCGAAACCAACTCGTTTTTGCGTAAACGAGAGAAAAGTTGCTCAAGATAAGAGAGGGAAATTCCCTGACGTTCAGAAATGTCAGCTAAAGGCACTGGACCTGACTGAGAGTGTAACGCGACATCTAACATCGCAGTTACTGCGTAACGCCCTTTGGAAGTGAGTCTCATAAGATATTACTCCGTGGTAAATTATGGTCAGATTGTGACATTCCTGAGTAATTTAGTCAACTATTTACCTGACTAATTTACTCAAGTATTATTCACCTGCTTTTACCACGGATTTCGCCTCACTTTTTCGCCCATTTTTCCATTGACGTTAAAATACCCCGCAGGATATGTAACTCTTGGGTTTCGATATGCGCTCGAGTGAATAAACGGCGTAATTTATTCATAATTAAGCCAGGGTGGGCTTTACGTATAAAACCGGATTCATTCAATACGCTTTCAAGATGGACATAAAACCGCTCAACATCTTCTGACGGCGGGTATTCTACCTCATCATCGGCGGAAATTACCGTATTTTTTTCATTCATTGAAAGATACGCCATACGTATCTCATAACTCACCAACTGAACCGCCATCGCTAAATTCAAAGAACCGTATTCAGGATTCGTTGGGATATATAAATGATACTGACATTTTTGTAATTCTTCGTTGGTCAACCCCACTCGCTCACGACCAAAAACAATCGCAACCGGCGATTCTTTGGATTGCTCAACAGATTTAACGCCACATTCACGGGGCTCAACCATCGGCCAAGATAAAGTACGAGAACGCGCACTAGTGCCGATCACTAGTTTACAGCCTTCTAAAGCTTCGTCGAGAGTTTTAACGATTGTCGCATTACCAATAACATCACTTGCTCCCGCAGAAAGCGCAATAGAGTGTGAGTCTGGTTCAACAAGAGGGTTAACAAGATAAAGATTAGAAAGCCCCATGGTTTTCATTGCGCGGGCCGTTGAGCCCATATTACCAGTGTGTGAGGTCTCAACAAGAACAATACGGATATTATCTAACATGGTTTATACGTTTCATAAAAAAATTATCGCAATAGCTTAACACAAAATTGCTTATTGTGACGAACATCTATATACTTCGGCACTCAAGTTTTTCGTTCTTTAACATTCCAGTGGAAAAAGCCCATGCATCCGATGCTTAACATCGCCATACGTGCAGCACGTAAGGCCGGTAATCACATAGCTAAAAACTATGAAATGCCTAGCAACATTAAAGTCACTCAGAAAGGCACTAACGATTTCGTTACTAACGTTGACCAAGAATCTGAGCAACTGATCATTGAAATCATCCGCAAGTCATATCCAGACCACACTATTATCACTGAAGAGAGCGGTGAATTAATTGGTAAAGATGATGATATTCAATGGGTAATCGATCCACTGGATGGCACCACCAACTTCACAAAACGCCTCCCTCATTTTTCTGTTTCTATCGCTGTACGCGTTAAAGGCCGTACAGAAGTTGCTGTTGTCTACGACCCAATGCGTAATGAATTATTTAGCGCAGTACGTGGACAAGGCGCTCAGCTTAACGGTTATCGTATTCGCATTGATGAAAAGCGTGACCTTGATGGCGCTATCGTTGCGACAGGTTTCCCTTTCAAACAAAAACAGCACGCTGCGGTATATATGAATATCATGACCGCAATGTTCGACAAATGCGCTGATTTCCGTCGTACGGGTTCTGCGGCGTTAGACCTGTGTTATGTTGCTTCTGGTCGTGTTGATGCATTCTTTGAAATCGGCTTAAAACCATGGGATTTCTTAGGCGGCGAGCTAATCATGCGTGAAGCTGGCGGTATCATGACTGACTTTATTGGCGGCCATAATTATATCGCATCTGGTAACTTAGTCGCTGGTAGCCCACGTGTTGTTAGAGACATACTGTCAGTCATGAAAGATGAGTTATCGGAAGCATTGAAACGCTAATTCATTCAGACTAGAAATAAATTAGCGTCAAACAAAAACCCACTCTTATTGTGGGTTTTTGTTGTTATTTAAAATAAATGCTTGTTTAAAATAAATTGCTATTTAAAACAAAATAACACCTTTAATTAATTCACGATTATCAATGACATCACTTTCATAAACATCACCAATGGTATCAAAGTCAAATTGGTGTGTTAGCATCATCCCACTAGATAACTTACCTTCAGCCATTAATCTTGCAACTTTATTGAAGTCTTCAGGCGTTGCATTACGACTCCCCATCATTGTTGTCTCTTTTTTATGGAAATCGGGGTCTGGAAACGATAAATTACCTTTAAATAGGCCAACAAATACAATTAAACCACCATGACGAATTAAATTCACCGCGGTGTTCATTGCGTGTTGATTCCCCGTAGCATCAATGACTTTCTCAGCAAGCATGCCTGAAAAATGGCCTTCAATGCTTGATAAGTAATTTTCAGCCGCTGGGTCACACGTTTTTAAGCCTAAGACCTTTTCAACATGTTGGCGACGTGCCTCACTGGTATCAGCCACTAATACGTTAGCACCATCCGCTTTGGCAATTGCAGCAACGCCAAGCCCTATCGGTCCAGCCCCTACGACTAAAACAGTATCTTGCGCTTTAACCTGCGCACGCCTGACGGCATGAGCACTGATTGAAAATGGTTCGATCAAGGCGCCATCAATATCTGTGACAGTGTCTTCAATCGCTAATACATTTTTCTCTGGAACATTTAAATATTCACAAAAACCCCCGTCTTCGTGAACGCCAATAACTGAAATTTTTTCGCAACAATTTGTTTTTCCTTCCTTGCATGCACCACATTCGTAACATGCGACATAAGGCATCACCGCAACACGTTGCCCGACTTTCCACTGCGTGATATCTGATGCAACCTCACAAATAGTTCCAGAAATTTCATGTCCTAATACTCGTGGATATTGAAAAAATGGCTGGTTTCCTCCCCATGCATGAATATCAGTTCCACATATACCAACCGCATGAATTTTTATTTTTACGTGCCCAGTTTGAACTGTAGGTTCAACAACTTGTTGATAGACTAATTGTTTAGGTTCTTGGCAAATCAATTGTTTCATATTTCCCTCCATCAATTTATCTGTCTTTTTTAATTTAAAAAACATAGACTAGATAATTAACAACCGAATTTTGTGATTAAATGTTTTTAAATCGGTTTTAAATCGGTCTTTAAAGAATAAAAATCAGATTCAAGGAGTATTTAAATGGTGAGGAGTAAAAATATACGCTATGGGTCAATTAATGAATTCTTAGATGCCATACATAAAAATTTATTAACATCCCCCTTCCCCTCACAATCTTCTTTAGCAGAGATGTTTAATATCAGTCGAACCACCGTGAGACATACCCTCGAATATTTATTAGAAAAGAAAATCATTGAAAAACAAGGGAATGAATATCATGTCATTCGCTATCCCAATAAAACTGATTTCTTTCCTGTTGAATCAAGTCTCCCTGATCAACAAATCGTCTTATTCGAAAAAGCGTTTTATCAAATGATTAAACGCAAAGAATTAATGCCCGGAGATACTTTTACTGAATTACAATTAGCAAAAAAAAGTCATGTAAGTTCTAGTGTTGTTCGGGAGTTCTTAGTGGAGTTTTCCCGTTATGGGTTAATTAAAAACACCCACCGAGGAAATTGGCATATGATGAAGTTTTCACGTGAATACGCAGAAAAACTTTTTGAGTTTAGGGAGTTACTAGAAACCAATGCATTGACTCATTTTTTAAATTTACCACCAGATGACCATCGTTGGATTTTAGCGAAAGAGCTATTACTCAAGCATAGAACACTGCGTGAAACCGTTACTATCAATTACCGCGAATTTTCTCAACTAGATTATGAACTACATAGCCTTATTTTATCGGGTGCCAACAACCCATTTTTTAATCAATCTCTTGAAATCATCACTGTGATATTTCATTTTCAATATCAATGGGATGAATCAGATTTAAAAGAAAGAAATGTACTTGCAATTGAAGAACACATGACCATTTTAAGTGCGTTAATTAGCCGTAATGATATTGTCGCGATGAATGAACTTAGACATCATTTAGATACCGCTAAACGAACTATGATCAACTCCATACAGCAAACTTATGAATAAATAACATTAGTTTACAAGGCCAATGGATGGCCAATGACGAATTATTTCTTTGGGTCTATAATGGTACACATCAAACAAAACCTGAATTTTTCAGTAAAAAAACAGCTTAATTATAAAATTATTATTATCAAAAATTATAGAAAATAAAATTATCACTATATTTCAATTAATTAAAAGACATATTTATTGAACAGATTTAATCTATCAATAATTCATCTGTTTTTAACTGATAAAAAACACATTAAAAACATCAAAAAGCCATTCATTCCACAAAATTGATGCAATTAATAGTCCATAGAAAAAAATACTTCTAGTCTGAATCAACACCAGATGATTAATACACATAATAACTAGAGGAATGGTCATGGATTACTTAAATAGACAGTCAATGGCTAATAAGCAATACCCAGAGAGAATTTTACAATTCGGAGAAGGTAATTTTTTACGTGCTTTTATCGACTGGATGGTTGACCAACTGAATGAAAAGACAGATTTCAATAGTGGCATTACGCTTGTCAGGCCAATTGACTCATCTCATCCCTCAATTAATCAACAAAATGGACTTTATACTGCCATCACCAGGGGAATTAATGAACAAAAACAAAGCGTTTCTAATATAAGGATTATTAATTCGGTTAACCGTGAAATACTTATTTATTCTGAATACGATAAATTTTTAAAGTGTGCAGAAAATCCCGAATTACAATGGATCTTCTCTAATACTACGGAAGCAGGGATCGTATATAAGCACGACGTACGCTTAGAAGATACACCAGCAAGTAGTTTCCCTGCAAAGCTTACTCAATTTTTATTTCACCGCTTTCAACATTTTAATGGCGATAGTAGCAAAGGGTTGTTCATCATCCCCTGTGAGCTAATTGACTATAATGGCGATAAATTACAAGAGTTTGTAAATCAACATGCACAAGACTGGCAACTTCCCACGGATTTTATCGCTTGGCTAAATAGCAGTAATACGTTTTGTTCTACGTTAGTCGATAGAATTGTTACTGGCTACCCGAAAAATGAAATTGAAAAACTGGAAAAAGAATTAGGCTATAAAGACGATTTTCTCGTCACTGCTGAATATTTCTATTTATTTGTTATTCAAGGGCCAAAAATACTAGAGCAGAAGCTAAAGTTAAATGAATTGCCATTAAATATCAAAGTAGTAGATGACATAAAACCCTACAAAGAACGTAAAGTTGCAATCTTAAATGGTGCACACACTGCGATGGTTCCCGTTGCTTATTTAGCAGGGATTCGAACTGTTCGTGATGTCACTACCAACCCAATCTTTTTATCTTTCATCAAAGATTTAATTGATAATGAGGTTATTCCTGTTTTATCTCAAAGCCCTTCGGAGCTCATGGCTTTTGCCTCCGCAGTAATTGACCGTTTTAATAACCCATATATAGAGCATGAGTTACTTTCAATTTCTCTAAACTCGCTAACTAAATTTAAAACTCGTTTATTACCTCAATTAATCTCTTATGTTAAGCAATACAATAAAATTCCTTATTGCATTTCATTTTCACTTGCTGCACTTATTGTTTTCTATCGAGGAAAACAGGGTGAACAACTCATTCCTTTAAATGATGATGATTATTTACTCGAACGCTTTAAAGCTTGGAATGAGCTCTATGACTCAAATGTAAAACAACTGACTGAAAATGTGCTAGCAATGTCTGATTTATGGGGATTAAACCTCAACGAAATACCACAATTACAGGATGATGTGAGCCAAAAAATCACAGATATTCTGAATTGTGGCACAGAAGCAATGCTACGCAAAAAATACATTGGTTAGAAAAAGAAACTAAATACTTAAAACAATAAATCCCCTACAGGAGATACCTTTATGAAACTGAGCACATTAAACGGAAAAACATTTCTTAGCTTAACACTCAGCACAATGCTATTAATGGGCAGCATGACAGGTGCCGCATTCGCCGATGCTAAATATAAGCTAAAAGTCGCTTATGAAAATAACCCCGGAGAGCCTTTTGACTTAGCTATCCACGAATGGGCAAAGAAATTCAATGAAAAAACTAATGGTGAAGGTGAGTTAATTCCTTACCCAAGCTCACAATTAGGTTCTAAAAAAGATGTCATCGAACAAATGAAGTTAGGTAGTCCATTAATTACCTTAGCAGATGGTGCCTTCTTTTCTGATTATGTACCTGATTACGGTATTATGTTTGGGCCGTACTTAGGGCTATCTTATAAAGATATTTTTAAATTAAATGCCTCACCTTGGTATGGTTCCTTAGAACAACAGTTAGACAAAAAAGGCCTTCATGTGGTTTCTAAAGATTGGCTATATGGTTCACGTCATATCTTAGCCAATAAAATGATCCAAACCCCAGATGACCTAAAAGGTTTAAAAATTCGCGTCCCCAACAATAAAATTCAAATTAAAGGTTTAGAGGCAATGGGAGCCACACCAACACCATTACCTTTAGCTGAAGTTTATACTGCACTTAATCTCAAAATTATTGATGGTGCAGAAAACCCAATTCCAGTGCTATATGGGCAAAAACACCATGAAGCTGCCAAATTCTTAATTCTAACTGGCCATGTAGAAAACGTAACCAACTTAGTCATGGGCAGCAAAACCTACGCTAAATTACCTGAAAATATTCAGCAGGCTTTAGTTGAATCAGGAAATGAAGCTGGGCAATTCTTAACAGATTTAGTCTTACAGCAAGAGAAAGAGATCATTGAGAAAATGAAAAGTGAAGGTGTTACTGTTGTTGAAGTAGACAGAGCGCTCTTCAAAGAAAAATCTAAGCCTTTCTATAATGAATTCCCTGAGTGGTCTGCGAATTTATATCAACAAACTCAAGATATTATTAATAATTAACCCTATAACTTGGCGGTTAACACCGCCAATATTTTTACAATACAAATGGTTGACTATTATTCTCGCAAGGATCTTTTATGTTTAAATTTCTGGGGAAATTAAGTGATATAGTGGCATCGCTTGCCGTTGCCGCTATCGTCATTATTACCATTCTTGCTGTATTTATGCGTTGGCTTCTTAATGACCCTTTAATGTGGAGTGAGGAAGTTTTAATTATTTGCTACATATGGTTGGTTATGATTGGAGCAGCATCCGCTGCGGGTAAAAGAATGCACGTCAGTATTGATGCTATTACCTCTTTATTCCCTGAAAAAGTACAATTAGCTATCGCGGTCATTACACATATTATGGCCATTATTGCTTTATCAATTTTTGGGTATCTTGGATATGAACTCTCGATTATCGCAGAAGATAAAATAACACCAATTATTGGTGTTTCTTATTACTATATCGACCTTTCTGTTCCCATTGGCGCATCCATCATGGTGTTATTTTCTATCCAACATTTACTGGAAGACATGAGTAAATTAATAAAAGGAGATAAACCATGTCAGTAATTATCGCCTGTATTGTATTAATATTCTGCTTTTTAATTAATGTTCCCATTTTTTTAAGTGTGCTAATTGCATTACTCACTTATTTCTTTTCTGCTGGTGATATATCTCCTCTTATTGCAGTTCAGCGCATTATTGGTGCAGGAGAAAATGTCACGTTACTTGCTATTCCTTTTTTCATTCTGTTAGGTAACCTTTTGAATTACACGGGTATCACTAGCCGAATGTTAAAATTTACTGGCACACTGTCTGGGCACTACCCAGGGGGACTTGCCCAATCTAACGTATTATTAAGTACAATGATGGGCGGGCTCTCTGCATCTAACCTTGCTGACTGTGCCATGTTATCTAAAATGTTAGTACCCGAAATGACCAAATTAGGTTATGGGAAAAGCTTCTCTGCCGCTGTCACTGCTGCAGGATCATTAATAACACCTATAATTCCACCGGGTATTGCATTAATCATCTATGGATTTGTTGCCGATGTCTCTATTGGTAAGATGTTTATGGCTGCGATCATTCCTGGTTTAATGTGCTGCGTTGCTTTAATGGTTACAATTTATCTTATTGCCAAAAAACGTGGATACAAACCTGCTAGAGACAAAGCGCCTACATTTGCTGAAGTTTACCAAACAGGTAAAGGAGCAATGTCAGCTTTCCTCTTAGTCCTCGTTATTATTGGCGGAATTCGCTTTGGTATTTTTACACCGACAGAAGCTGGTGCTATTGCTGTACTTTACGTTATTGTAATTGGTACCTTTTTTTATCGTGAAATGAAGTTAAAAGACATTGCGGCCTCATTTTTAGAAACAGCTCGTTCAACAGCAAGCATCATGCTCATTATTATGACTTGTTCTGCGTTAGCATGGGTATTGACGAACGAGCAAGTGGCACAAGATGTTGCCAAAATGATGACCAGTTTCTCTGATAATCCATATGTCTTCTTAATGATTGTCAATGCGGTGCTTTTAATTCTAGGTATGTTTATTGAAGGTAATGCAGCAATTATTGTCCTTGTTCCATTATTAATGCCTACAGTAAAACTTTTAGGAATTGACCCTATCCATTTTGGCATTGTCATGATCCTTAATTTAGCTATCGGATGTTTAACACCCCCTATGGGAACGGTAATGTTTGTTGCCACATCGATTACTGGTGTACGTATTTCAGACTTTATTCGTGAGGTCATGCCACTGTTCTTTGCATTAATTATCGTATTACTCTTAGTCACTTTTATGCCTGTATTTACGACTTTCCTACCTAGCTTATAAGATAAAATTATATCTCAATGGCAAGTCATTAACTATGACTTGCCATTTTATTATCAATTAATTTTTTATAAATTAAATTTTATTTAATTTCACAAATTAATATTACTTTTGTTTATTGTTAAGTTAATTGATCTTTATCCTTGTCACAATAACATGCACAACAAGAAATACTCAAAAAGATAAACTACTGATCATCAAAAAATTACACTTATTACGAGTCACACTGACATAATTAGAAAAACAATATCATATTAAATTCATGCATATAAAAAAGACATTAATCTCATTAAATATTTTTTTAATTTTTAATTTGAAAAAAATATACTTTATATCTAGCATAAAATAACACAGCTAATTTACATTCAGCTGTTAATCAAAGTTATATCACTTTATTTTACTTTGACCTTATGGGGTTAATTATGTCTAGATATATACTACCTCTGTCTTTACTTTCGTTATCTGTTATATCAGGTTCAGCACTTGCAATAACTAACAGTGCTGGAGGAATTATTTCAATTTCTGGAGCAATAAGCGATACAACTTGTACAATTAATGGCGGAAATAGTGCCGATATGACTGTTGTTCTTGACCCAATAACCGTAACAGATGCAGGGACCACTGCCGCGACGGTTATTTCTAAAAATCAAAAACAATTTTCTTTAACTTTCTCTGATTGCGCACCTGCGAGCACTCCTGTAAGTAATCTGAAATTACACTTTTATTCATCAAGTAATATTTCCCCTTCCGGTTTGTATTTAGTGAATACTTCCGTCAATGAAAATGATGCTTCCGTTGCTAAAAATGTTGGATTTAGTTTATCTAAAACCAGCACGCCAACAACCGCAATTCCACTCAATGTGGCCTTTGATACTAACCTTACAGGGGCTGACACTGGTGGCGCGACAGGCGCTACACTCAATTTAATAGCCAGTTATTATAAAACTAATGCAACTGCTGCCAAAGTCGGTCTTTTGCAATCAAATGTAATATATACAGTTTCCTATTTATAATTATGACTTAGCCAGGCTTTTATTAGCCTGGCTTTAAATGGATACTATTATGAAAACTCTAGTTTTATTACTCACTATTTTATTTTCGAGCTCAACATTTTCTAATGTTATTATTACAGGCACTCGAATTATATATCCTGCTGACGCTGATAGTATTACTGTACAATTAACCAATAATAGCAAAACATCGTCTCTTGTTCAGTCATGGATTGATAACGGTGATGAAAATTCCACACCTGAGAATTCTGAAGCGCCTTTTTATTTGTCCCCTCCTATTGTTAAAATTGAAGGTTTACAAGGTCAGCAATTAAAAATAAAAAAAATACCCGGAAAACTTTCTGACAATGTTGAAAGTGTATTTTTCTTAAATGTTTTAGATATTCCTAAAACTCCAGAATCTGCTAAAGGCAAAAATGCAATTCAGCTAGCCACACGCTCACGAATTAAAATTTTTTATCGTCCTATTGGTCTAACCGAATCCTCCGATGAAGTCATTAATCATGCGAGCTACCAGATTAAAAATAATAACATATTAGTTAAAAATAACTCGCAATACCATTTAACTATTGCAGCTATCACACCATCGGACGATAAAAATAATTCATTAATTGATTCTGCGATGATTGCCCATATGTCTGAAAAAGAATTACCTATTAAAGGAACAATGAAAAGCCACGATCTTATTTTAATGTATGTGGATGACTATGGTGTTTTCAAATCTAAAAACATTAAACTTTAATAGAAGAAATCATCGTGAAAAAAGAAAACTATCTCTACCTCCTAATCTTAATAGGACTACAAAGTTATCAAAAGAACTCAATAGCGGACGAGTTTGAGACTTCCCTATTGGTAGGCAAATCTGCACAAGGAGATATTTCACGATTCTATACCGACAGTAAAATTCCATCAGGTAAACAATTAGCCGAGCTTTATGTAAATAATAGTTGGAAAGGCCAATTTGAAATTGATATCAATAATGATGGTAAACTGATTAGCCTTGCTGCTGATGATGTGCAGAAGTTAAACCTGAATTTATCTTCTGAGGTGATTGAACAAACCAAACAACAGCCATTTATTCCTATTGATGATTTAGTGGCCAATATAAAATATAAATTCAATATCAACGACCTACGACTCGATATTACCGTCCCTCAAATCGCTCTGAAACAACTCGAAGCTAACTATGTTGACCCCAGTCTCTGGAATTATGGCGAACCTGCAATTATTTTTTCTTATAATACAAATTATTATAGTTACAAAGAGAAAAAAAACTCTAAAACCAGCAGTGACAATTTTTTTGCTACCTTAAATTCAGGCGTTAATTTAGGCGCTTGGCAATTTAGAGATGAATCCAGCTATCGACATAGCTCTCATAGTAGCCAAAAATGGAAAAACAATACCCGTTATATTTATCGTCCTCTTAGTGCAATCAAATCCGGGTTGAAATTAGGTGATTTTTATACACCCGCAGCCCTATTTAATAGTATTCGAGTTCGAGGGATTGCATTGGCAACAGAAGCTAGTATGTTGCCAAATTCAAGTCAAAATTTTGTACCTATTATACGCGGTGTCGCTCAAACAAATGCCTTAGTCAGCGTGTACCAAAATAATAATCTGGTTTATCAAGAAAGCGTTCCCCCTGGTGAGTTTGCATTTAATGACCTGCAGCCTAGTGCTGGTGGAGGTGACTTATTCGTCGTTGTCCAAGAAGCTAATGGAAGGCAAGAAACCTTTACTGTGCCCTATTCTGCTGTACCTGACATGCTCAAACAGGGCGTTTATAATTACAGCCTTATTGCTGGGCAAACTAAAATCGACAATACCCATTATCAACCCAAATTTACTCAAGGTGAGTTTCACTATGGATTAAATAATTTAGTGACACTTTATGCAGGAATGCTATTTAGCGAAAAATACTATTCTGGCGTTATAGGGAGTGGTTGGAATTTTAGTTTTGGGGCCATTTCAGCTGACATTACGCAAGCAAATACTAAATTGGATTCAGGAAATCACAGTGGGCAAAGCTACCGCCTGACTTATAACAAATATATTAATGCAACATCGACCAATTTAACCTTGGCGTCATATCGTTATTCCACTAGTGGTTACTATAGCTTTATTGATGCCATTTATTCCCAAGATAATTATCGCGCTTGGAAAGCTTATCAAGACCAGTTATCAGAAAAACTCGGCAATAATATTCCACCTGAGCTTTCACTCACTAATTATGACGCTTTACGTGGTTCACGTGCTAAAAACACATTTACGTTGAATTTAAACCAACAATTAGCTGATGGTTATGGTTCGGTATTCATATCGGGTACACACCGTGATTATTGGAATGCAAACGGTAATAGCCGTGAATATCAAGCCGGTTATGCAAACAATTATAACGATATTTCCTATAGTGTGTCTGTTTCACGTGTTCGCAATTACGACAGCGAAGAAGAAACTCGTATTTATGCCAACTTTAGTGTTCCTTTTTCTTTATTTGAAAAACGCGCCAATATTAGTATGGGAAGCTATTTCACCGACTCTCGTTATCAACAAACTACGCTGAGTGTCAGTGGTATTGCAGGTAAAAATGACCAAGTCAATTATACGCTAACTGCAACGAACCAAAGCGGTGGTAATAACTTAGTTGGTGGGAACGTCAGCTATCAGCTTCCCTCTAGCACGCTTTCAGGATCTTACACAGAGGCCAATAATTACCGCCAAACGGGTTTAGGCGCCAAAGGAACTCTGGTTGCTATTCCTGGACATATTGTTTTTTCAGGGGAAACAGGACAGACCTACACCATCATTGATGCTCCAATGGCCAGTGACATGATGGTCAATGCCGATAAAACCACTTTAACTAATCAACAAGGTGTTGTTTTAGTCGCTAACTCCACACCCTATAGAACCAATACCTATACCTTGACAGATACAGAGAAAACCGCAGGCGCCGAGGTGCTCGGTAATATGGCAAATGTAAGTCCATATCAAGGGGCGGTAAATTACATCAAACTCGAAACTGATACTCGACAAACTTATATCATCCGTGGCGCTCTTGCTAGTGGCGATAGCTTACCTTTTGGAACAGAAATCACAGATGCTAAACAACAGAGTATTGGTTATGTCGGCCAATCTGGCGTGATGTATATCAAAAGTGAGCAATTACCGATGGCATTGCACATAAAGCTTAAAGGGAAACAGACATGTGTTATTGACCCGCTACTCAACACGATGGATAAGAACAAAAACCTCTGTCGATAAAGGAAAATATGATGAAAAAAATCACTTTAGCACTGATGTTTTCCAGTATATTGGCTTACAGCCAGTTTTCCTCAGCACATTGTAGACAAACTTCTACCGTGACGGCTCCCGCTCTTGCTTTTGATTTATCGACAGAGCTCACCAGTACATCGACTCAAGTTAGTAAAAATAGTAGAACCATCTACCCTGGAACTTTTACCTGTACTGCAAGAGGGATACTTTTTCCTAACTCTATTGGTATCGCATCTCCTTTCCAAGGTAGAACCGCCACTATTGGTTTTAATGGTGGAAAGCAGTTTGTCTCAATTACAGTCACTGCATTAGAAAAAGATAGGGTTATCGGCCTTACGGAAGGTGTACATCAAGGTAGTGAACTCGATACAAATTTTACCGTTCAATTTAATTTGCTTGCGACTAAACCCGGAACCAACTATGTCGAAGTATCAGGAAGCACCGCCACAGTTACCCCTATCGTACTCGCCTCTGATGCTTCCAGCTTGGGAATTTTACAGTGGCTATTAGATATTGTATCTAAATTAGTCACTTTTCTGTTAACGCTGCAATGGCCAACCAGTGCTGATGATATCTACTTACAACCAATTACCTTAACTTATAATCCAATCCTCACTACCTGTAATTTTGTTAACCAAGGTTTAGTCGTTTCGCTACCCCCAGTAAGCATCAATGCAGTGAAAACTGCAACCAGAGCGGGCTACACGCCATTCACACTTAATTTTACTTGCCAAGACTTTTTAGCAGGAGGTAATGCTTCTCGTGATGTATCTATTTTTTTATCCAGTAGCAATTTGCTCTCAAATGATAAAGCAACATTGAATAATACCATTAGCCAAGGCGCTAAAGGCGTTGGCTTCCGATTAGTTAGCGCAAGTAATCTCAATACACCGTTAGTGCTTTCAGATAGCGTGGCAGCTAAAAATGGAGCGACAAATATTTTTACTGTCCTCAAGGGAAATCCAATCTCCCCTTCTTTTTCAGTAAATTTAGGTGCTTATTACTATGCATACAACACCAATAGTGTCACTCAAGGGCAAGTCTCAAGTACGGCAACAGTTGTGATGTCATATAATTAACAAGGAAAATACCATGGTGGAATTCATTAAAATTACAGGGTTCGCTACATTACTATTTTTTAGCTTCCAAACAAGTGCAAGTCTTGTTTTGCAAGGAACACGAATTATTTTCCCTAGTGATAAAAAATCCGTCAGAATTCAACTTACTAATTACAGTGAACAAGCCACATTAACTCAAAGCTGGGTGGATGAAGGTAATCCGGACTCGACACCAGAAACGACGAACGCACCATTTATTGTAACGCCCCCCGT
Organism: Providencia hangzhouensis; assembly: GCF_029193595.2. NCBI lineage: Bacteria > Pseudomonadati > Pseudomonadota > Gammaproteobacteria > Enterobacterales > Morganellaceae > Providencia > Providencia hangzhouensis. Next base: position 1,700,356 of record NZ_CP135052.1, on the reverse strand, counting down.
CACTAAAATCGCAGCAAATGACGGAGTTCAATTACAAATACGTTTTATTGGTGACAAACTCCCTACGAATAAAGAGTCTGTATTTTATTTAAATGTATTAGATATTGCGCCAAAGCCAAAGCAAATAAATAGTGCCAATATGCTACAGTTTGCCATTCAAACACGAATTAAAGTTTTTTATCGCCCTACAAACCTCACAGAAAAGCCAAACAATGTCATCAAAAACATCCAATTTCATTTAGCTAAAGACGGTATTGTCGTCAACAACCCGACCCCTTATTTTTTAAATATTGCCAATATCTATCTGGCTAATAATAAAAGTCGTTCTATTGCAAAAAGCTCGATGGTAGAGCCATTTTCATCACAAACTTACTTTTCAACCGCTGATATTAATCACGGAGAAAATATAACAATGATTTACATTGACGATACTGGAAAACAAATTCAATACCAAACCAAGCTATAAAATAGGCTTAACCGCTTCTATAACTTGGCAGGTGAATATTAAGATTGAGCCACCACTTTAGGGCGGATAAACACGGCAGGGACAGCGAGAAGAGCCATTAAGTAAAACACCACACCATGATGAGCAGGCACTCGCTCATAAATGTATCCGACAATAATAGTCAGTACGGCTAACCCACCGCCAGTTGCGAGTGCGGAGTAAACACCTTGTAATGGGATAATTTCATTTTCTTTTCTTGCACTAATAAAGCGCATTGCGGCTAGGTGGCAAATCGTAAAAGTACCACTGTGAAGAATTTGTACCACGATTAATACCGGTAATGCAGTAAACGCTCCCATCAAGCCCCAACGAATAATTCCACAAAAGGCAGATAACAACAGTAAATTTCGAGCGCTCCAACGCCTAAATAAACGGTGGCTTAACATAAATACAATGACTTCAGCAACCACACCGAGCGACCATAAATTACCGATAACTAAATCTGAATAGCCGGCTTCTTTCCAAAATAGGGAAGCAAAACCATAATAAGCCGCATGAGTCCCTTGCAGTAACGTAACACAGATAAGAAACCTAACGACGTTTTTATCCGCAATCAATTGTTTAAACGTAACCTTATTACCACCATCCGCTTTCGCTACCCCCATTGGCATGATTGCTGGTTTCAGCATTGCGCCAAGTAATAATGCTAGACAGCTTACTATCAAGGCCACCATGATGGCTTTATTTCCCCAAACACCGGCTAAATACCCCATCAGTGAGGAACCAATAATAAAAGCTATCGAACCCCAAACGCGAATTTTGCCGTAGTCAAAGGTAAATTGTTTTTGCCATGTCCCCGCCAGTGAATCGCCCAGTGGAACCATTGGTGCAAAAAATAAGTTAAACCCAATCATTACAAACAACAGCCATGCCCAGTGAGAACCCAGAGCAAAACCGACAGAAAAAATAAGTGAAAGTCCTGCGAGTAAGCGTAGAGCAGTAATAAGTTTCGAGGGCTCTTTAACTAAAGGAGTAATAAACATCGCACCAAGGAAACGGGCTGCTAGCCCTACCCCTAACAAAACACCAATCATTTCTGCATCAATTCCCTCACCTTGTAACCAAACTGACCAAAATGGCAAGAAAATACTGTAGGCAAAAAAGTAGGTAAAATAATCAATAGCTAGCCAACGCGTTGATGGAATGACCATCACTCCTCCGTTTTTTCAATGCAAAAAACCCGCTCATACATACATGTAGAAGCGGGTTTCAGTAATTAATAATACGTTATGTTATGCGTAAACTGGGTATTTTTTGCAAATTGCTAATACTTTTTGCTTCACGCTCTCAATGGTCGCTTCGTCATTGAGGTTGTCTAGAATATCACACATCCAGCCAGCTAGCTCACCCGCTTCTGCTTCTTTGAAGCCACGACGCGTAATCGCAGGAGAACCAATACGTACACCAGACGTTACAAATGGGCTCTTAGGGTCGTTCGGTACACTGTTTTTGTTAACAGTGATATTCGCACGGCCAAGTGCAGCATCGGCATCTTTACCTGTGATGTCTTTATCAACCAAATCAACTAAGAATAAGTGGTTTTCAGTTCCGCCAGATACCACTTTGTAGCCACGTTTTTGGAAAACATCGACCATTGCCTTCGCATTCTTAGCAACTTGCTGTTGATAAACTTTGAATTCAGGTTCCATCGCTTCTTTCAGAGCAACCGCTTTACCTGCAATAACATGCATTAAAGGGCCACCTTGAGATCCAGGGAATACCGCTGAGTTGATTTTTTTGTACAACTCTTCGTCACCACCTTTAGCTAAAATTAACCCACCACGTGGACCCGCTAAAGTTTTATGCGTTGTTGTTGTCACAACGTGTGCATGAGGAACTGGGTTTGGATAAACACCCGCAGCAATCAAACCTGCAACGTGAGCCATATCAACAAACAGGTAAGCGCCAATACCATCTGCGATTTCACGCATTTTTGCCCAATCAACGACACCTGAGTACGCAGAGAAACCACCGATAATCATTTTTGGTTTGTGTTTTTCCGCTTGCGCTTTGATATCGTCGTAGTCAATTTTACCGCTTTCATCAATACCGTAAGGCACGATGTTGTACAGTTTACCTGAGAAGTTAACTGGTGAACCGTGAGTTAAGTGACCACCATGTGCTAGGTTCATTCCCAGAACGGTATCACCAGGCTGTAATAACGCCATGTAAACTGCAGCGTTAGCTTGTGAACCTGAGTGCGGCTGCACGTTCGCATAGTCAGCACCAAATAGTTCTTTCGCACGGTCAATCGCTAATTGCTCTACCACGTCAACATACTCACAACCGCCATAGTAGCGTTTGCCTGGGTAGCCTTCTGCATATTTATTGGTTAGCTGAGAACCTTGAGCCTGCATGACTCGTGGACTGGTATAGTTTTCAGAAGCAATTAATTCAATGTGTTCTTCTTGACGTTGTACTTCTTGCTCCATTGCTTCCCATAATTTCGGATCGTAGTCAGCAATATTCATTTCACGCTTTAACATTCGCTTCTCCTGCCTCAGCAATTCAATAGGTTGAAAATCGATTCATCGCAATGACACACAGTGTAAACTCTTTTTCTCTCTTGAGATAGCCCTAAAGAAAAAATATACGCAAACGATTGCATTAATTTTTTTCACTTCATTTGCTTCTGAAGGCTTCATTATAAAATAGCTCAAATTTTAATTTTTAACGGACAAACATCCAGATTTGCTATTCCCTTCTCATTATGTGCCTAAATCCACCCTATTTTTCCGATTTGAGTCTTTACATAAACACGTAAATATTATAAGTTGTATTTAAAATACATCTTTATAAATCACCTTCATCGTTCGCAAAAAATAGGGATTAGCTGAGATGAAATAAATTTATCTAACTAATCTACAAAGGAATATTTTTAGATCGCAAAAATTTGCCCTTTGCCATAACTATAATGAGAACATGAAAATAATTCAGGAGCACCTGTATGCTAGATAGCCAAACCATTGCCATTGTTAAATCAACCATTCCTGCCATTGCTGAAACAGGGCCAAAACTGACCGCGCATTTTTATGATCGGATGTTTAAACAGCATCCTGAATTAAAAGATATTTTCAACATGACTCACCAAGTGAATGGGGACCAACGAGAAGCCCTTTTCAACGCTATCTGCGCATATGCTGTGCATATTGAAACTCCTGAGGCTCTTATTTCAGCTGTCGAAAAAATCGCCCAAAAACATGTAAGCTTAAATATTAAACCTGAGCACTATCCAATCGTCGGGGAAAACTTACTCGCGGCTATTGATGAACTCCTCAACCCAGGCCAAGAGGTTCTTGATGCATGGGGAAGAGCTTACGGTGTTTTAGCCGATATTTTTATTGGTAGAGAAGCTGCAATTTACCAAGAAAATGCGGATAAAAATGGGGGTTGGGAAGGCTTACGTGAGTTTAAATTAGCGCAAAAACAACCACAAAGTGATGTGATTACAAGTTTTGAATTTGTTCCTGTCGATGGGCAACCTGTCGCTGATTACCGCCCAGGCCAATATATCACTATTTATGTCAACAACCAGGGGTTTGAAAACCAAGAAATCCGCCAATACTCTCTGACCACTGCACCTAATGGCCGTAGCTACCGTATTGCGGTAAAACGTGAAGAACAAGGCTCCGTTTCTAATTTCTTACATCAACAATTAAATGAAGGTGATAGTGTACTGCTCGCCCCTCCATGTGGTGATTTCTTTATTGATGTTGATGGCCAGACACCTGTTACCTTGATCTCTGCAGGCGTTGGTTTAACTCCAATGCTGAGCATGTTAAATCATCTAACAGAACAAGGTCACAACGCACAAGTTAATTGGTTCCATGCCGCTGAAAATGGTGCCGTTCATGCCTTTAGGCACGAAATTCAACAACTATTAGCAAAACAGCAAACCAGCCAATCCGCGATTTGGTTTAATCAACCAAGAGAGGAAGATCGTCTCGGGTTTGATTACCAATATGAAGGTTTAATGAATTTAGAATTGGTACGTGAATGGATTGAGCAACCGAATATGCAATTCTATTTCTGTGGCCCTGTTGGGTTTATGCAGCACGTAGGTAAGCAGCTAATTGCAATGGGTGTCGATACCAGTGCTATTCACTATGAATGTTTTGGACCACACAAGGTATTACCCCTCAATTAATTCACAAAAAATGCTCTTCTGTTTAGAAGAGCATTCTATGAAACATATTAACTGAAGAAAATGGGTTAACTAGTTAAATATTCGTAGTTTTCTAATTTAGCGGTAACGGGCTCGCATAATAAATACACAATTCTAATCCCATTCCTGTGTATTTTCCGTTACCGCATTTTCATACAAACTTAATTTATTAAATTGCTTCTTCGTCTTGCTCACCGGTTCGAATACGGATCACTCGAGCGACATCATAAACAAAGATTTTTCCATCACCAATTTTGCCAGTTTGTGCAGTTTGCATAATGGTTTCGACGCAGTTTTCAACGATGTCATCAGGTACTACAATTTCAATTTTTACCTTAGGTAAAAAATCAACCATATACTCTGCGCCACGGTAAAGTTCAGTATGCCCTTTTTGACGTCCAAAACCTTTCACTTCAGTCACTGTCATTCCAGTAATACCCACTTCTGCCAGCGCTTCACGAACATCATCAAGTTTGAATGGCTTTATAATTGCATCAATTTTTTTCATAAATAATTCCTGTTATGACCAGTTTTTACGGCCAAAACCTGAGGTGATCGGATAACGACGGTCTTTGCCAAAATTGCGCATCGTAATACGTGGCCCAACAGGCGCCTGACGACGTTTATATTCATTAATATCAACAAGGCGCACAACTTTGCGCACCACGTCTTTATCAAAACCAAGTTTGATTAGGTCATTAACTGACAAGTCTTTTTCCACATAGCCTTCTAATAATGCATCTAACACATCATAAGGTGGCAAACTGTCTTGATCTAATTGCCCTGGCGCAAGCTCTGCTGATGGCGGCCTATCAATCACGCGTTGTGGGATTGCTGGAGAGATAGTATTACGGTATTTAGCCAACTCAAAGACAAGGGTTTTAGGCACATCTTTTAACACGTCAAAACCACCCGCCATATCACCATACAATGTCGAGTAGCCAACCGCTGACTCACTTTTATTACTGGTAGTCAAAACTAAGCGACGACGTTTATTTGACATCGCCATTAAAATAACGGCTCGGCAACGCGCTTGTAAGTTTTCCTCAGTTGTATCAACCGCGGTTCCTTCAAACATAGGCGTTAACTGTGCCATAAAAGCATCAAACATCGGTTCGATAGATACGATATCGAATTCAACACCAAGCAAATCAGCTTGTTCTTTAGCGTCGTGGATGCTCATCTCAGAAGTATAGCGGAATGGCATCATGACTGCTTGCACGTGCTCTTTCCCTATTGCATCAACGGCAATAGCCACTGTTAACCCTGAATCAATCCCGCCTGATAGCCCTAAAATAGCCCCATTAAAACCATTTTTATTGATGTAGTCGCGAGTAGACATGACTAAAGCTTGGTATACCTGCGCCACAGGGTCATTCTCAATAAATACGCTACCTTCGCTCACCAATGCAAGTTCATCAAATTGCACTGTGATAACCTGCTCTTTAAATTCTTCCAATTTAAAGGTTTGCTTGCCTTTGTTTGCAATGATTTTTGAGCCACCATCAAACACCAATTCGTCTTGCCCGCCAACTTGATTGAGATACACAATTGGCATATGAGTGCGTTTACAATGATCGACTAATAAATCAGTTCGAATATGTTCTTTATTAATATCATAAGGAGATGCATTGATTGTCAGTAATATTTCAGCGCCAGCTCCTTTTACTGCATCAACCGGTTCGTCATACCAAATATCTTCGCAAATCAATAAGCCGAGCTGGTAACCTTTAAATTCAACAACACAGGTTTTTTCATCTGCGGTGAAATAACGAGGCTCATCAAACACGCCGTAATTTGGTAATTCTTGTTTAAAATAACGTGCATGCAATTTGCCTTGATAGAAAAAAGACAATGCATTATAGATATCATCCCCTTCATACCATGGATGACCAACAATAATTGCCGTTTCTTGGCTGGCTTTTTGCAAACGGTCGAGTTGTACTAAACAGCGGTCCTCAAAATCAGCTCGGAAAATTAAATCCTCTGGTGGGTACCCTGTCAAAGACAGCTCTGAAAACATGACAATATCTGTGTTTGGTGCTTGTTCACTCACAACTTGCAACATGCGATCGCAGTTGCCTTCGATGTCACCGACTAACCAATTAAGTTGTGCTAGTGAAATATTAAGCTTACGGCTCATAAGGTGTTTTTTCTCCCGGAGCGTGAATATGAATTGCCTTATTCCACATAATGTAATCGATAACAACCATGTGGTAAATAATTCTTATTTATTCTTTAAAATCATTGGCTTCTAAATCGTGTCGACCAAGTAATTTGTAAAATTCTGTGCGGTTTCGCCCTGCCATTCGGGCAGCTTGGGTGACATTCCCTTTTGTCATTTGTAATAACTTACGTAAATAATTCAATTCAAATTGATTACGAGCTTCAACAAATGTCGGCAAGGCCGTATTTTCACCTTGAAGTGCTTGGCTGACGAGTGCTTCACTGATAACAGGAGACGTTGTTAATGCAACACATTGTTCAATAACATTAACTAATTGACGAACATTGCCCGGCCAACTCGCTGTTATTAAGCACTTCATGGCGTCACTGGAAAAACTACGCACGAAAGGTTTATGCCGTGATGCAGATTCACGCAATAGATGATTTGCTAATAATGGAATATCTTCAGAACGTTCATTTAACGCAGGAATACGCAGATTAACCACATTTAAGCGATAGTAGAGGTCCTCACGAAACTCATTTTTTTCCATCGCTTTAGGCAAATTACGGTGAGTTGCGGAGAGAATTCGCACGTCAATATCTAAATCGCGGTTACTACCTAAAGGGCGAACTTTGCGTTCTTGCAATACTCGCAATAATTTAACCTGCAATGGCATTGGCATATCGCCAATCTCATCTAAAAATAACGTACCACCGCTGGCTGCAAAGAATAACCCTTCGCGGTTACTTACTGCGCCGGTAAAAGCCCCTTTAGCATGACCAAATAATTCAGACTCTAATAATTGTTCAGGTAATGCACCGCAGTTAATGGCAATAAACGGCTTACGTGCCCTAGGGCTGGCTTTATGAATAGCCTGAGCTAAAACTTCTTTACCTGTACCACTTTGCCCATTAATTAGCACGCTAACATCAGATTGTGCCACCATATGCGCTTGTTCTAATAGCCGAATCATTAAGGGGCTACGCGTGACTATACCAGCGCTCCACTCCTCATCGCTAATCGGTGTCGAAGAGAGCGCGAGAGCTTCATCGATTGCTTTATATAATGCGTCTTTATCTACTGGCTTAGTTAAAAAACTAAATACGCCTCGTTGTGTTGCCGCGACGGCATCAGGGATAGAACCATGAGCAGTGAGTATGATAACTGGCATGTTTGGATGGGCTTTTTGTATCTCATCGAAAAGCGCCATACCATCCATTTCATCCATGCGTAAATCGCTGATCACTAAATCTAATTTTTCTTTTTGTAAGATTTTTAGTGCTTCAGGGCCGCTTTCTGCTGTAGTGACTTTAAAACCTTCACTACTCAAGCGCATGCCTAACAGTTTAAGAAGGCTCGGGTCATCGTCAACTAGCAATAAATTTGCTGACTTACGATTCGTCATTTTTGTTCATTCTCCGATGAATTTTGCTCTACTGGAGAAGATGCGCTGCTATCAGGCTTTGGCTCTTCTGAGGAAATAGGCTTATCTCCTTCAACCCCATTCTCTACATCTTTTTCGGTTTCGTTGGTGCTTTTCTTACGAGAAGAAAGCTGGCGTTCAATATCCGTTAAATTTTCAAGCTTACGGGAGGTCGTATTCAGTTCAAAAGCCAATTTAGCATTATCTTCCTTTAGACGGTCGAGTTTTGTATCCATTTCTTGCTGTAGGCGTTTATAACGAACCCCTGCATCTGACAGATTGATAATTTGTACTTGTTGCTCACGCCATAATTGTAATAATGGACGTACCCCTGTGGGAAAATTCAAACTGTACGTATTTATGCTATCAAGCATTTTACGGCGCTCTGCAATAGACGGGTCAGCAGAATTCAACAAAATATTTTGTTGAAATGCACTCGACCAATTTGTTACGTCTATTTTACCTGCATCTTCACGTGCTTGACTGGTTTCCGTGCGATCTGCGCAGTCCATCATTCGTAACCAAAATAATGCATTTTCCCGTGCAGTTGGCTGGTCATTGTTCCAAATAGATTCACATGATGTATAACGGTAGTCTGTGACTTTAACTTCAGGCACAACAACTTGCGCCAGAGTTTCGAGTGGTGACTGACCATTTTTTACTACACATCCACTTAAAATTAGGGAAAATAAAACCGCCCCAAAATTGAGCCCTGTACGTCTCATCACATAAGGTACTCTTTGGTTATATTTACTTAACGATGCGTTACGGTAAAGTACCGCCCAAACACCTGTAGACCGATTTACCATTATTCATTCTCTGCGGTTAGAGGCAGTTCAATTCTAAAACAGACATCTGCTGATTTGTTGGGAACGAGAGAAAGTTCTCCCCCCATTTGTTTAATACAATCTTGCGCAATACTCAGCCCTAGCCCACTTCCTTTGACAGCACCTTTTCTTTGTAGTGAACCTTGATAGAACGGCTCAAAAATCATACTTTGCTCAGACTCAGGAATTGGCGTCCCCGTATTCGCAACTTCAATCAGAAGCTTATTACCTGTTTGGCGACTAGAGATCCAAATATTACCTGATTCGCCACCATAGTGCACCGCATTGGAGTAGATATTATCAATAACTCGTCCTAAAAGTGAGGGTTCGGCTAAACAGCTGTCCACTTTTAAACGCACTTCTGTTTTAATATTTTTAGCCCGTGCCGGTAAATTATGTGCTTTAACAATATCTTCAATGAGTTTTTGTAAATCAACAATTTGTGCTTCTGGCGGGTCATCGACAAGCTTACGATTATAATCAAGTAATTGCTCAATAAGTTGCTGAAGATGCTTACTGCTGTGATCAAGAATTTCTACAACTTCTTTTTGAGACACCGTTAATGGCCCTGCCACCTCATCAGCGAGTAATTCTGTTCCTTCACGCATGCTTGCAAGAGGTGTTTTTAATTCATGTGAAATATGGCGTAGAAATTCGTGGCGCTGTGATTCAAGCCATGCGAGTCGTTCACTTAACCAAATAATCCGCTGTGCGATTGTCCGTAGCTCCCTAGGGCCTTTAAAGCGTTCAATATTATTCGCAATTGTACGCCCAGTACCGAGACGGTTAATCATTCGTTCGATAGCTTTAACTGGGCCAATAATCATCCGAGTGAATAATGCCACTAGCAATGCGCTTAATAAGAATAAAATTAAGCTTTGCCAACCAAATAGTTGGCCTTTATTCGCAATCGCTTTTTGCAGCTGTTCCCCACGGCTAAAAATCACATCACGAGTTTCTTGCACTAATGAGGCATTTTCGGCAGAAAATTGTTCTAAAGCCCGTGTGATTTTTTCTGTCGGTTCATTGTTTTCACACGCAACCGTTTTAAGTACATCCAAAGTCTTAGTCAATGCAGAAGTGTCTGTCGAGGTAGGTAAGATCGTTCGCTGACGTTCAAACATTTGCTGGTAGTCTGCAAACTGTTTCTGATATTGAGTATGCAATGTAGCATCTTGCAAAACACAATATTGACGATAGCTCCGTTCCATTTCTAAGGCGAGGCTACTCATCACTTCACTACGCCGTGCGTCAAGCAACGTGGTTTTATTGATATTGGCAGCTTGGTTACTCAGTTGCTCTAGGCTTTGATATGCCTGATAGGCTAATACTAATAAAGGAAGTAATACAAGCCAGAATGCCATCACAACTAGTTGACGCAAGGAGCGAGGGAAAAAACGCCATTTACTCAATACATTCATCTCATACCCATTAAACGTATTGCAATGGTAGCAGAACTCCCTGTAATGCGAAAAGCACAATCCAAATTCTGTGTCCCATAGCGTTAAAATCAGACTAAGTGTAACAATCAAAAAGCAATGAACGTGCCAAGTTAATTGGTAAAAAATGATAATTTTCAGATAGGTATGTTCAACGCTCCGGATGTTCCTTTTTCGCATAAACGAAAGCATAAAAGAATCGATAGGTCTTACTAAATGAATTCTTTCGTCTTTTCTTTAGTTTTTTCTTTAAAAATAAAACACTAAGCTATGCCCTAAATAATTCGGATTGCAGCTAGGCGCCAAGTGAAGATATCTCTAGGAGCATACAAAAGTATGTGACTAGAGTGGCTGAACGCAGGTAACAACGCTGCGGTTCGAAGTATGACGGGCATAGGGCGGCAAGAGAAGATATCTCTATGAAACATACAAAAGTATGTGACTAGAGTAGCTGAACGCAGGTAACAACGCTGCGGTTCGAAGTATGACGGGCATAAAACAGGAAGGCGGGATGAAGTATTGACCTTCACCCCGCCAGCGATAACAACTTCTATAATGCTTTTTATATGATTATGTCTTTACATTAAAGATAATCATATAGGTGGTGCCTCACTCCACGTGTCGCCCTGTGTTTGATAAGGCCCGAAGGCGAATATCTATGCTGTTGGACGGTAGGCACCTTACTTTGGCGTCATTCTTGGTTTATGTGGTATGTACCCAACTAATTTTGGACCTACATAAGAAGTTGAATGAGCAACTGAATATTATTATGCACAAGCCGTGCCAACTTTTCAATAAATTTTATATCTACATGATTAAAAACAAAATTTATTTTTAATCCCACTTTAGCTACTTTTTAATACACCGTACCCGCTTACTGTTTTTTCTTAAGTGTCGCTAATTTATGACACCCGATTAGCTCATTTTCAAATACCTTAAATATCAATAAGATAAATGTCGCCTTTTGGAGACACGGCTATAGTGTGTTTGTCTCTTATTTAAGACACTGTCGTTTAATCACACATTAAATATACACTTAATATAAATTAAATTAGAATAATTAATGATTTACCGTAAGGCACTAATTAAGATAGAGAGCAAGACAACAATATGTAATTGATATATTTGACTTTGGTTAAATCCATCTATAATAAAAACAGCAGAGATACTTTACCAATCATTATATTTTATTGTTACTTTCTCGTTTAAGGTGTATTTATGAATAAAATGCCCTCATTACCTATGCAGGATCTTCAACCAGCTTTACATATTTTAGAGCAATCTATTGGCTATTTATACCAAGCTGCACTACGTGCCGCGGTGAAACTGCGTATTGCAGAAGCATTACAATCAGGTTCCAAAACAGCTGAAGAACTCGCCAAAGAAACGGGAGCAAATCCCCGAGAACTCACTCGATTATTACGATTATTAGCCACTAAAGATATTTTTAAGCTAACCCCTGATAACAAATTTGACCTCACACCCGCCGCACAATATTTATCTGAAAAGAATACGTTTTCATTACGGCAAGCGGTATTGATGTTTACTGACCCTTCGTTCTGGTTACCCGCAGGCGAGTTACACCGCAGCGCGTTTGAACCCCATTTGTTTAACAGCATGTTTGGAATGAGTTTTTATGAATATTGGGATGAACGAATTACTGATAGTGATAATTTCCACGAAGGCATTTCGTCTGTAAGTAAATTAGAAAATGCATTTGTCGTAGAAAGTTATAGTTTCCCAGATAACGCTCTCGTTGCAGACATTGGCGGCGGCTGTGGTGGGTTACTTTTAGAGGTTATGAAAGCAAATTTAACATTAAAAGGCATATTATTTGATAAAGCCCAAGTATTAGAAAAACATATTCTTAATCAACTAGATGACCCCACCCGTTGGAGCATCCAAGCTGGCTCATTTCTTGAAGCCTGCCCTGAAGCTGATATTTATTTACTCAAGTATATTACTCATAATTGGTCAGATACTGTTGCAATAAAGATACTTAAAACAATTAGAAAGTCGATGAGTCCTAACTCTAAGTTACTAATCATTGAAAATATTGTTACCAACGACAATCACCCCCACTTCAGTAAAAATATGGATTTAGTACAGATGGTTTTATTTGATGAAGGCCATGAACGCACAGAAACTGAGTTCAATTCACTGCTAAATCAAGCAAACTTACAATTAAAACAAATTATTTCAACACAATGTCATATTTCCATTATTGAAGCATACCCCATTTAACGTCCGCTATCCTGCTTTATACAATCAAAGCACTAAAGCAGGATAATTAAAGAAAATACCTGATGAATATCAGAATTTTAAATTATGTTAGTAGCTTATCCCTGTTCGTCTTGCTATAAGATTTGCCAATACCCTACTCATCAAATTGATAAAAATATGATAAAAATCGCGTTAGTTGATGACCATATCGTTGTGCGTTCTGGCTTCGCACAACTATTAACACTTGAACCTGATATTTCGGTTATCGGGCAATATGCTAATGCTCAAGAAGCTTGGCCTAATTTGCTTAATTTAGATATTGATGTTGCCATCATGGATATTTCAATGCCAGATGAGAACGGCCTGCAACTTTTATCACGGTTGCGCCAAAAAAAGCCGGATTTTCGCACCATTATCTTGAGTATTTATGATACCCCCGCTTTTGTGCAAAGTGCTTTAGATGCTGGAGCCAGTGCGTATTTAACTAAACGCTGTGGCCCTGAAGAATTAGTGCAAGCGGTTCGCTCAGTGCACCAAGGAGGCTGCTACCTATGTGCCGATGCCATGAGAGCGTTACGCCACTCACCCCAACCGCAGCAAAGTCTACAAGAACTCACGCCTCGGGAACGGGAAGTGTTTGATTTATTAGTTGCTGGCTTGAGTGTAAAAGTGATCGCAGAGCAACTTGAATTAAGCCATAAAACTGTGCATGTGCATCGTGCAAATATATTAGGCAAATTACAATGCGAAAATACCATCGACCTTGTTCATTACGCGTTAGAGCATAACCTAATATCAAGGTAATTTCGGCATGAATAAAAGCTTACGTTTAACACTGCAGTCCATCTTTCTATTTTTTACCTATTCTCTGTTATGGATTGGGTTGTGGATCATCGGCTTTTATTTAAGTCAAAACAGTTTTCAAGCAACTTTATTTCTTCCGCAAGGCTTGCGCCTAGCATTGATGATTATCCTGTGGCGACGTTACTGGCCAACACTACTACTCAGCGAAGGGATATTAAATTTTTGGTTATCATCAGAGCAACTGCTCTTCCAACCTGTTTTACTGTTATCTCCATTATTGAGTCTCGGTGTTGCCTTCGTCATTCAAAACATTTGGTGGCGCTATACGTTATATTGGCAACGATTACTATTATTACTCGCAGGTGTCGCCGCAAATAGTGTATTACATGCTTTATTATTCAGTGGGTTATCATCTTATTCCATTAGCCAATTATTCCTAACAACATTCACCGGAGGAATACTACTCTCTCCTTTTGTTTACCTTATTTATGAATATCTCCACGAGCAGCACTACCAAATGCTCCTTGATTATGGAACGCCAGATAAACAATTACGAACCTCTTTAATAGTTTGGTGTTTTCTATTCTGTGTCGTTGGGTTGAGTGCCCAAGTCTTTTTTGCCCCCGAAATTGAGCGGTTAATTGTCCTACTCGTCTTTATTCCTAATGTTTTTATGGCTTATCGCTATGGTTGGCAGGGCGGCGTACTTTCTGCATTATTAGGCAGTTTAATTATTACTTTTGCACGGCAATTTCACGGTGCCTTTGTTGATTTAGAAGAGCTAGAAATGTTTCTCAGTTCCCAAGCCTTAATTGGCATTGGGCTTGGGATAGCAATTAGCCGACAAAAACAACTGGCAAGTAACCTACAACGCTACCGACAACGCTTAGAGCAAGAGCTAAAAGCGCGACGCGACTTAATGTTACAACTCGTTCATACCGAGGAAGATATCAAAAAAGCGATTGCTCGCGAGTTGCATGATGAAATTGGGCAAAATATTACTGCCATCCAAATTCAGTCAATGCTAGTGAAAAAAACAGCGTCTGACGACATCAGCCACCAAGCAGCAAGTCAAATAAATGAACTAGCTCAGCAAATTCACCAATCTACGCGGCAATTATTACGCCAATTGCGCCCTCCCGTATTGGATGAAATGTCCCTTGAAAATGCACTTAAGCACTTAATTACTGAATTTTCTTTTCCACAGAATAATATTCAATGTCACTTTCATTATGGCTTACAAGAAACGCCGATCAATGAAACGGTTTTATTTACACTTTATCGCCTCGTCCAAGAATTACTTAACAATATCAGTAAACATGCAAAAGCCACACAAATTCACATATCTCTTAAGCAAATAGGTGACTCGATCCAGCTAGTTGTTGATGACAATGGCGTTGGCATTCCATTTAGCAAACGCACGAGTGGCTTTGGTTTACGCGGTATTGAGGAGCGAGTTCGAGCCTTAGGTGGTGACTGGACATTGACCACACAAAACGGAACACAAATAAGTGTTAACTTGCCCACATTTTGAGATAAAACATCGCAAAACTAGGAATAATTCCTAGCCCCCTAATACCTTCTCTCATCCTTTTTGTTAAAAACTTGATTACATTTTGCCTAACAAGAGAAACCGCCCTATGACAGGTAAAGACACCTTGAGTCTGGATAACACGTATCGTTTTTGGCGTCGCCGCTTAATGCTATCAATGATTATTGGTTATGCCACTTTTTACCTTACGCGAAAGAGTTTTAACTTCGTGATGCCTGTCATGCAAAACGAGCTGTTTCTCGATAAAAGCGATATTGGCTGGATAGCGACTGCATTTTATTTAACCTACGGTATTTCTAAGTTTTTATCGGGAATTTTCCACGATATCACCGGATACCGTTGGTTTATGGGTGTCGGCTTAGTGATGACAGGGCTGCTAAATATTATTTTTGCCTATTGCTTATCGTTTCCGGCGTTATTAATCGTGTGGACACTAAATGGCTTTTTTCAAGGCTGGGGCTGGCCACCTTGCGCACGCATTCTAACGCACTGGTATTCACGCAATGAGCGTGGATTTTGGTGGGGGCTGTGGAATATTTCCATCAACCTAGGGGGAATGTTACTGCCTCTGCTAACGGCATTATTGGCAACCCAGTACAGCTGGCAAATGGCATTAATTGTCCCTGGCGTTATTGGAGTCATCATTGGGTTATGGCTGTGCCGCCAATTACGTGGCACACCACAAGAAGAACAGCTTCCAAGCGTGGGGCAATGGCGACAAGATGTGTTGGAGTTACGCCAAGAGCGTTTGTCCCCTCCCATGCCGATGTTAACGATTTTAAAAGATGCCATTATTTTTAACCGTATGATTTGGTTACTGGGTTTCTCCTATATTTTGGTTTATCTCATTCGCATGGCGATAAACGATTGGGGGAATTTATGGTTAACAGAGAAACATGGCACTAATTTACTCAGTGCAAATGCAACATTATCGTTATTTGAATTGGGGGGATTATTAGGTGCTCTCTGCTCTGGCTGGGGCTCTGATATCCTATTTCGCGGCCAACGAGCGCCAATGATCCTACTGTTTTCTTTGGGGCTTTGTGTCTCAGTTAGCGCCTTATGGTTAACACCAATTCATCACTACGCTTTATTGGCTGTATGTTTCTTTGCTATCGGATTTTTTGTGTTTGGACCGCAAATGTTAATCGGCTTAGCTGCAACAGAATATTGTCATAAAAAAGCAGCTGGGGCGGTAACGGGCTATCTTGGATTGTACGCCTATTTAGGGGCGGCAATTGCGGGATGGCCACTCTCTCAAGTCATTGCACATTATGGTTGGTCAGGGATGTTTTCTTTACTGGCCAGTGCTGCGGCTTTGATGGGATTACTGCTAATGCCTCTATTGATTGCCAATGTCAGCAAGCGAGAGCATTTAGCAGGCACTGTTTCACCCTCTGATAATAAAACCTGAATAAAGGACTGAAAATGAAACTGAAAACTCTCTCTACGCTTATCGCTGCTGGTTTATCACTAGCGGCTATTTCTACCACTGCAAATGCTGCGGGCCGTTTGGTTGTTTACTGTAGCGCCACTAACGCCATGTGCGAAACTGAAACGCAAGCTTTTGCGAAAAAATACGATGTCAAAACCACCTTTGTACGTAACGGTTCTGGTAGTACTTTAGCCAAAATTGAGGCTGAAAAACGTAACCCACAAGCTGACGTGTGGTATGGCGGTACATTAGACCCTCATTCACAAGCAGGAGAAATGGATTTACTTGAGCCATACAAGTCGCCAAATCTGTCTGAAATTATGCCGCAGTTCCAAGACCCAGCAAAACGTAAAGGTAATTATTCTTCCGCAGTTTACATCGGTATTTTAGGCTTCGGTGTCAATAAAGACCGCTTAAAAGAAAAAGGTTTGCCGATCCCAACTTGCTGGAAAGATTTAACAAAACCTGAGTATAAAGGCGAAATTCAAATCGCAGACCCACAAAGTTCAGGAACTGCTTATACTGCATTAGCCACTTTCGACCAATTATGGGGAAATGAGCAAGCCTTTGATTATCTAAAAAAATTAAATGCTAACATATCACAATATACCAAGTCAGGTATTGCTCCAGCACGTAATGCGGCTCGTGGTGAGTCGGCAATTGGTATTGGCTTCTTGCATGATTATTCATTAGAAGTGGAAAACGGTGCGCCGTTAGAACTCATCGCTCCTTGTGAAGGAACAGGCTATGAAATCGGCGGGATCAGTATCCTGAAAAACGCGCGTAATATGGACAACGCCAAATTATTCGTTGATTTCGTCTTATCGAAAGAAGCTCAAGAGCTGAGCTGGAAAGAAGGGAAATCTTACCAAATCTTAACCAACACAACGGCAGAATCCTCGCCTATTTCATTAAAACTCAATGATTTGAACCTAATTAATTACGATATGGATAAATACGGTGATGCTGACGTCCGTAAAAACCTTATCAATAAATGGGTTACTGAAGTCAAAATGAGCAAATAGCATTAAGTGCGGCGTTAACTCGCCGCACTGAGCACTTACTTAACTAAAATAAAAAATTAATTTAATTAAGCTTCAAATTATGAGTGTTGTCACTAGGCGGCAAGTGACGTTATCCCTAGGAGCATACATAAGTATGTGACTAGGGTAACGGAGTGAAGCCAATACCGTGACAGCGCAAAATATGACGAGCTTAGGGGGAACTATGTCTCAAACCCTAACCTTATCGACCCCAACCAAAAAGGATAGCATATTCTTTTGGTTGCTGATTGCATGGCTAGGTTTCGCGTTACTACCTTCTTGGAGCCTAGACTATGGCGTACTTGATTCAACACAAGACGAGATCATAGCGGCTTACGGTTGGAGTAGCCTAAACATTAGTTGGCTTTGGTATTTATTACCTTCTATTTTATTTATTCGCCCGTTAACACCAGCGGATCGTTATCATAAAACACGGCATTACGTCGATATTGGCGTGGCTGTTATCACCGCCGCCGTGGTGATCTTAACCTCCTACTTTGAAGGAAAAGGGTTAGGTTACTCAGCTATTGTGCTATTTATCGCCTTGGGAATGGTGATGACATTGGCGTTAACCCGCCTTGAGTGGCTCGGTGGAGACCAGTTTGTTATTGGCTCACTGATCACCGTTGTTGCTTTAATAACCCTGTTTATTGTGTTCCCAAGTGTCGCTATTTTTATCCCAATGTTCACTGATGGAAATGGAGACTTTGCGCCATTCGCCTTTGTGGCAATTTTGACACAATCGCATATTGTCCAAGTTATTATTAACTCTGTATTTTTATCGTTAGCAGTAGGGGCTGGCTGTACTTTCTTTGGTTTAATTTTAGCCATTTATACGACGCGTATTGCTAAACGCTCCGCCATCATTGGCCGTGTTTTTTCTATTTTGCCTATCGTCACTCCCCCATTTGTCGTCGGTCTAGGGGTCACATTGATGATGGGGCGTTCAGGGTATATTACCGAATTCCTTGCTACTTATATGGGCCTTGAAAATACCAACTGGCTATATGGCTTTACGGGAATTTGGTTAGCGCAAGTGCTAGCATTCACCCCGATGTCATTCATGATTTTAGATGGTGCGATTAAAACCATTCACCCATCTTTAGAAGAAGCGTCTTATACATTGCGTGCCAACCGTTACCAAACTTTCTTTAATGTATTTATGCCATTACTGAAACCTGCTTTGGCAAACGCATTTTTAATCGTCATAGTGCAATCATTGGCTGACTTTAGTAACCCATTAGTTTTAGGTGGTAACTTCGACGTACTCGCGACGCAAATTTACTTCTATATCACTGGGTCGCAGTTAGATTATCAAGCCGCCAGTACCTTGGGTGCGTCACTACTAGTGTTCTCACTTTTAGTCTTCTGCGTTCAGTATATGTGGATAGGCAAACGCTCCTATGTCACTGTGTCCGGGAAATCTTACCGTGGTGATGTTCAGCCGTTACCAACATCGTTAATTGCCACTGTAACAGCCTTCTTAGCTATTTGGGTTGCATTTAACATATTGTTATACGGTAGCATTTTCTACGGTAGCTTTACCGTGAACTGGGGTGTTGATTACACCTTAACCTTAGATAATTTTATTAAATTATTTGGTCAGGGTATGAGTGATGGTGCATGGCCGTCACTGTTAGATACGCTTCTGTATGCAGGTATTGCGGCACCTATTACCGCGATCCTTGGTTTACTAATTGCCTATATCGTAGTTCGCCAAGACTTCCGTGGTAAAAAGACCATCGAATTCACGACGATGTTGTGTTTTGCTGTTCCAGGTACCGTGGCAGGTGTGTCATACATTTTAGCCTTTAACGATTCACCGTTTTATTTAACGGGAACGGCTGCCATCGTAATTATTTCAATGACCATGCGTAACGTCCCTGTGGGTATCCGTGCTGGTATTGCAGGTTTAGGGCAAATTGATAAATCATTGGATGAAGCGTCACTCAGCTTACGAGCGGGTTCAATGCGTACCATCTTCTTTATCCTGTTACCCTTGTTGCGCCCAGCCATTTTATCGGCGCTGATTTATAGCTTTGTCCGTGCGATCACCACTGTCAGTGCGATTGTATTCTTGGTTACTCCAGATACTCGCGTCGCAACGGCTTATATTTTGAACCGTGTTGAAGACGGTGAATATGGCGTTGCCATTGCCTATGGCTCAATCCTGATTGTCGTAATGTTGGCAATTATTTTCTTATTTGACTATTTGATTGGCGAAGCCCGTGTTTCACGTTCCAAAGCCAAAAATGCACAGTAATCATGGAGTAACTGACATGACACAACATCATTTTGTTGAACTAAAAAATGTGACTAAACGCTTTGGCAACAATACCGTCATCGATGATTTAAGTCTTTCAATCCCTCAAGGTAGCATGGTGACCCTACTCGGCCCATCAGGCTGCGGTAAAACCACCGTATTGCGTTTAGTGGCTGGCTTAGAAAAACCGACTGAAGGCCGCATGTTTATTGACGGTGAAGATGTGACAGACCGTTCCATTCAACAACGCGATATCTGTATGGTTTTCCAATCTTACGCCCTGTTCCCGCATATGTCCTTGGGGGACAACGTGGGTTATGGCTTAAAAATGTTAGGATTACCCAAAGCCGAAATAAAAAAACGAGTTGACGAGGCATTAGAATTAGTTGATTTAGCTGGTTTTGCTGACCGTTTCGTTGACCAAATATCAGGTGGCCAACAACAGCGTGTGGCCTTAGCTCGCGCATTGATCCTTAAGCCAAAAGTGCTGTTGTTCGATGAGCCATTAAGTAACTTGGATGCAAATTTACGTCGTAGCATGCGTGAAAAAATCCGTGAGTTACAGCAGCAGTTTAATATCACCTCTTTGTATGTTACCCATGACCAAAGCGAGGCCTTTGCGGTTTCGGATATGGTGTTGGTCATGAATAAAGGGAAAATCATGCAACTCGGCTCACCGCAAGAGCTCTACCGCCAGCCAGCGTCAAAATTTATGGCCAGCTTTATGGGGGATGCCAATATTTTCCCTGCGACACTCAGTGCGGATTCCGTGGATATTTTCAATTATCGCTTACCACGCCCAGAACAGTTTGTTACTGATAAAACCGCGGTAACTGTGGGGGTTCGTCCCGAAGCTATCACGCTGAGTTTACAAGGTGAAGACAGCCAACGCTGTACAGTGACTCATGTTGCTTATATGGGGCCTCAATATGAAGTCACTGTTGATTGGCATGGTCAATCAATGTTGCTGCAAATTAATGCCACTCAATTACAACCCTCTGTCGGGGAAAACCTGTATTTGCAGATCCACCCATACGGCATGTTTATTCTTGAGTAATATCTCACTCTTTGAATAATACAAAATGTCATTAGGTAACAAGGGAAACTTAGCATTGTGAATAGCACATTCTCCCTTCACCCATAAGGGCGGAGGGGGAATGTGCCCCATAAGAAAATAATCACTAAAAGCATATTATCGGTGACTTCAATATCAATTTTTATTTTTTTCTGAAAGTACAATTAACATACTTAACAAAATAAATAACATACCGATTATCATCGAAATTGTCATTGTCTCATCTAAAAGATAGGATGAAATCATCACACTAATGATTGGTGAAATAAGAATTGAGTATGATGAAAGCTTTGCGCCACCATACCCTATCATATAATACCAAAGAACATAAACAATCACGCCATTAGCTATCCCCATATAGATAATTGGTATATATACACTCATAAAAAATTCAGAATGTATATTACTCAATATGTTTAAATCAACATTTAAAAATGGAATTAATAAAATAAGAAAAATAAATGATACTATATTTTGATAAAATACTTTTGAAGTTAGGTTTATTTTCATGGTAATTTTTTCAGATAAAATAGTTCCTAGCGCCCACATAAATGCACTTAATAAAATTATCATTTCACCAATACTTATACCAACTGGTGATATAAAGATAAAAATACCACTAATGCATAACAAAGATACAAATACTGACCGAGTTTCAATATGTTTATTTATTACACCCAATACAACTGTTGCCATTACTGGCATTGTATAAACAAGTACAGATGCCTTTACCGCTTCTGTATACTTTAACGCCAAACTATTTAATATAGGAACTAAAAAAACATTTAAAAAACCAAGTGGGATACTGTTTACAAACTCTCGAAAATTAAACCGACACCGACTAAAAAAGAAAAAAACAAAGCACAAAAAAATAACTGAAATAATTAGGGAGTAGATTCTAAAAGCCCAAACACCTACTTGGTCAATCGCTAGTTTTGATATAGGAAATGCACTCCCCCATATGAATGATATTAAAATAGCACAAAGAAGTACTTTAATTTGCTTCATTATACCTCACAACTAATGCCATTCTTTTACTTGTTCTATTAGATGTCACTGTGGAAACGAAATGTGGGATTTTTCTTTTTTTTGTATCAAAAATTAAAATATTTAAATATGACGGGATAAAAGTATCTAAAATTGTCTTTTTATCCTTATCTAAAATCATCGTTAATCCTCCATAATTTGCTTCCCATTCCTTTGTTAGGTTAATTACAATACCTATCCCATCATCGGAGTCACAATGTGTAGTTAGAAAATCATCTTTATCAAACTTGCTTAAGTACATGTTTTATATAATATTTACTTTACTTCCTGTTAGGTTTTCTAAAAAGTTTTTAAATTTAACATCATTAACAACTGAAATTAAATCAGCAGAAATTATTTTTATTGAATCAGATAAGTTATCTACATTGATAGCACTAACATTAGAAAATATTAAATTAAGACAGTCAACGTCAGTAGATTAATAAAAAATAATGCCACATAGATAATAAATATATTGGCAATACATATTATTTGAATATATATATTTTTTAAATAAAATAAAAAAACAGCGTCTAAGTTTCCTTAAACGCTGCTTTTAATAGCAGGATTAATTATAAAAACGCTTTATATGGCAATTCAGGTTCATTTTTGAAAATATCACTAAAGCCGCGGAAATGTTGATAATGCATGCGGTTTTTATCTGTTGGATAAGTATATTTCCCACCCACTTGCCAGAAGAACGGGGCAAATTTATATTGCAAACGCTCTTTTTTCATATTCCACAAGACTTCAATTTCCCGCGGATCATTTTGGAAGTTAGCCCAAATATCATGGTGGAATGGAATAACCCGCTCGCAATCTAATGACTCTGCCGCACGTAAAATATCGGATGACGTCATTTTATCGGTCACACCACGTGGGTTCTCTCCATAGGAAAGCAATGCCACATCAATCTGATAACGGTTACCGTGAGCCGCATAATAGTTTGAATAATGTGAATCGCCTGAATGATAAATAGAGCCACCTGTTGTTTCAATCAGGTAATTCACTGCACGTGAATCCATACCATCTAAAATTTGCTTATCATAAGAAGAAACACCCTGTGGCAATGTCACTAGTGCCGTGCGGTCAAATGAGTCTAACACACGGATTTTCATATCCCCCACTTCCAGTACATCGCCGACTTTGGCAACAATGCAACGTTCGGTTGGTACTCCCCATTTTATCCATAAATCCACACAAGCTTGAGGGCCAATAAATTTAACGTGGTCACCACAGTTTTGCATTACCGCAGCAGCGACATTGACATCGATATGGTCAGCATGGTCATGAGAGGCTAAAATCGCATCAACTTCTTTAATCGCAAACGGATCTAAAGGGAAAATCGCAGTACGTAAGTTTGGTTGTAGCGCTTCAACACCGCCCATACGCATCATTTGGTGTTGCTTATTCATGAGTGGATTTTTTTGCGTTTTTTTCCCTGTTCCACACCAAAAATCGATACAAACATTGGTATTTCCCTCACTCTTTAACCAAATACCTGTGCACCCCAGCCACCACATTGAAAAGGTATTGGGTTCAACAACCGTTTTTTCAATTTCTTCATTTAGCCACGTTCCCCACTCAGGAAACGTACTTAAAATCCAAGATTCACGTGTGATTTCATTTACTTTGCTCATAGTAACAATACCTTTTCTAGAATTTTAGATGTAGGGAGCCTGATGCCTTAATCGAGAAATTAAGGCATGGCAGCTGAATTTGTCTATATTAAAAAATCAGGTATTCGACGGAATTAAACCAGTATCACTCGCGTGCCCTGCTCGGCAATCGCTTTGATAACCTCAGCATTGGCATTTCTTCCAGTGATAAGAACATCTATCTTATTAGCTGGGCAAAATAACATTCCCGTTCGATGACCCACTTTGGAACTGTCTACAACAACGACTAATTTATCAATTTGATCAAGCATTTGCTGCTCTGCTACCGCAGTTAACATATCCGCTTTGTATAAGCCAGCTTCCGTTAATCCTTTACCTGAAGTAAACATCCAGTTACCGGCATAGCCCATTAACGTGTTCAAAGCAGGATTCAAAAAAATGTTTTGTGCTTTGTTATACTGCCCACCGATTAAAATGACGTCATCATGGTCTTGGTCAATCAAATAACTCGCTAATGGAAAATAATTCGTCACAATTTGCACGTTTTTACCGCACAACTGCTGCCCTAACATAAACGCGGTTGAACCACAGTTAATTACAGCGCTTTCTCCCGGAAGACAAAGTTCTGCCGCTTTAATTGCGATTTCAGACTTTTCTTCATAGTGCTCAGTACTATTGATGTTTAACGGTGTCCACTTACGCTTTTTATTTTCAATACGTTCTGCGCCATTACGGACTTTTCTCAATTTACCTTGCCCATCTAACTTTGAAATATCACGACGAGCAGTTGCAGGAGACACACTAAATTGTTCGGTTATATGAGAAACATTGATCACTCGATGCGTTTCCAATAACGACAATATTTCATTGTGTCTTTGCACTTCATTCATAATCATCGCCTTATTAGTTAATAATCACGACCATGATGACATATGACTCAAAATGATTACTAGTGATTAGTTTTGATTCTATTTATCTCATCTAATATTGTCAACCTTTGCTTATGCAAAAAAACAATATTTGATTCAAGTAAAAATATCACATTGATATATATGGATATTTTAAATTTTACGTGATCAAGTCGCCATTTATTTATTTTTTTACTGGTAAAAAAACAGACAAATGCAAACAATCATAAAAGAGCAATTCGTGATTATATATGATCACATTTGATTTTTGCGGGATTGTTTAACCCCTTTAAATGATTATATCGCAATAACACCAGATACGATCAATATGAATCATCTCTGACCCAGATAAATTACAAATACAATTTGATTAGAGGTAAAAATATGGATTTTTTATACGACGCTTTCTATATTTTTTACAGCCAAGTAATGACAAAAGCGCCTCTATTATTAGGCTTAGTCACATTTATTGGTTATTGGCTATTAAAGCGCGATGGCACGACAATCCTCAAAGGGACAATCAAAACGATTGTTGGTTTTATGCTAGTTGGCGTTGGAGCCAGTACTTTAGTTTCCAGTTTTAAACCCGTAATAGAAAAAATGTCTGAATACCATGGACTTACGGGCTCAGTTATTGACCCATATACGTCAATGATGGCGACAATGGAAGCCATGGGTGATAACTATTCTTGGGTGGGCTATACCGTTTTATTAGCTCTCGCAATTAATATTGTTTTAGTCCTTTTTCGCCGCGTCACGGGTATTCGTACCATTATGTTGACAGGGCATATTATGTTTCAACAAGCAGGCCTAATCGCTGTTTTCTATTTTGTGCTCGGCTCAAGCATGTGGGAAACCATTTTGTATTCTGCAGTATTAATGGCGCTGTATTGGGGAATTTCTTCCAATATTATGTTTAAGCCAACGCAAGAAGTCACTGGCGGTGCCGGTTTTTCTATCGGCCACCAGCAGCAGTTTGCCTCATGGATAGCAACCAAAGTTTCCCCGAAATTGGGGGATAGAAAAGACAGTGTTGATAATTTAAAACTGCCCAAATGGCTGCATATCTTCCATGACAGTATTTCCGCTACTGCCATTGTGATGACCTTATTCTTTGGTGTGATCTTAATTTCCTTTGGTATACCTAATCTGCAAACCATGGCAGGGACCACCCACTGGACCATTTATATTATTGAAACAGGTTTAAAATTTGCCGTTGCTATCCAAATCATTGTAACGGGTGTGCGAATGTTTGTTGCCGAGCTTTCTGAGGCCTTTAAAGGGATCTCCGAACGTGTCATTCCCAACGCTGTACTCGCTATCGATTGTGCAGCAATCTACGCTTTCTCACCTAATGCGATGGTATTTGGCTTTATGTGGGGGGCAATTGGGCAATTTGTTGCCGTTCTGGGTATGTTGGCATTTAACTCGCCAATTATGATTATTCCTGGTTTTATCCCAATGTTTTTCTCTAACGCCACTATTGGTATCTTTGCAAACCATTTTGGCGGCTGGAAAGCGGTTATGAAAGTCTGTTTTGTCATGGGCGTTATCGAGATATTAGGTTCCGCTTGGGCCATTGATCTTATCAATCGACAAGGTACTGAATTTAGCGGTTGGATGGGAATGGCCGACTGGGCATTAGCTTTCCCTGTCATTATGCAAGGTTTGTCTTTCTCTAAAATGTTCTTCTTTGTGGTTGTCGCCCTCTCCTTTGTCTATATGTACTTTGCCGCAAAAAAATTACGCGCTGAAGAAGACGCACAAAGTCCAACCGAAGCTGAAAGTGAGGTCAATGAGAAAGCTGAAGCAGCCCCACTTGAAAATAGCGGCGCTAAACCTGTACGTATCTTAGCAGTTTGCGGTAATGGACAAGGCTCGTCAATGATGATGAAAATGAAAATTGGCCAGTATCTTGAGAAAAAAGGGATCCCACACATCATGGACTCCTGCGCCGTATCTGACTATAAATCAAAATTAACAGCCACTGATATTATCGTTTCCTCTAAGCATTTAAGCTCAGAAATGGACCCCGGTGATGGGAAATTTGTGCTTGGCGTACAAAATATGCTCAACCCTAACTCATTCGGTGATGAACTACTCGATATCATACATACTAATTTTATCGGAAATAAATAGCCTAAGTCATAGGAATAGATATCGCTCATAACGGTATCTACTCCCTTAACGTTGAAAAATAGGAAGGCAATGATGGGATTTAAACAATCACTAATCGACAATAATTCGATACAGCTAAAAGCATCCGCTGATAACTGGCGTGATGCTATTAAGATAGGTACAGACCTGCTCATCGCTTCGGGGGCGATAAAACCCAGTTATCATGAGGCAATCATCAGCAGCGTCGAAAAACTTGGGCCTTATATTTGTATCGCGCCTAATTTGGCCCTTCCCCATGCAAGACCTGAAGATGGTGTACTAAAAACAGCCTTTGCTTTAGTCACTCTAGACAAACCCATTATTTTTGATGGCGAGGATGAACCCGTTGATGTGCTGATCACCTTAGCGGGTAGCTCATCAGATGAACATATGGAAGGCTTGATGGAAGTGACTCGCGTTCTCGATGATGAAAACAGTGAAACCGGTGTCGATCTTGATAAATTACGTCGCTGCCGCACCATTGATGATGTTTATCAGGTTATTGACCAAGCATTATGCTAATTTAATGATAATAAAAAAGAATCATTAATTAGCAATAGAGGTAATCAACTATGTATAACGTATTAGCGCTTGATTTAGATGGCACAGTTTTAACTCAAGAACACACTATCCACCCAGCCGTCAAACAAGCCATTCACAAAGCAGCAAAACAATGCCATGTCATGATAGTCACGGGTCGCCATCATACCGCAGCTCGCCCCTATTATGATGAGCTTGGTTTAACCACGCCAATTATTTGTTGCAATGGTACTTATATTTATGATTACCAAAATGAAAAAGTTCTCACACACAATGCTCTCACCAAAGAGAACGCGCTCACTTTTATTGAACTGGCGCAACAGGACAAACTGAAAATGGTGATGTATATCACCGATGCCATGGTGTATTCAAAAATCGATCCCATCGATTACATGAGCGCGATGGAGCAATGGGCTAACGACCCAACCATGGCCCATCCGCCAAAAATTTATCGCATTGATTCATTTGAAGAACAAGTCCAGCACGCTGACTATATTTGGAAATTTGTCGTCGAAGGTGAACCGGCTACATTAGAGCGCTTCTTAAACTCACCTTGGATAAAACAAACTTTTAATGCAGAAAAATCATGGTCAAACCGTTTCGATTTTGCTGCTAAAGGCAATAACAAAGGAACGCGTTTAGCTGAGTATCTTCATTCTCTGGGTTATGACTCGAAGCAAGTTATTGCTGTTGGTGATAATCACAACGATATCTCCATGATTAAGCTAGCAGGCTTAGGAGTTGCAATGAAAAATGCTGATGACACCGTGAAGTCCCATGCGGATTTCGTTTGTGCTACCGATAACAATGGTGATGGCCTTGCGCGTCTCATACATGAAAATATTTTAGGACAATCACAATGACAAAGCCTTTGATCCAAATAGCTCTAGACCAAACCAACTTACCGGCTGCACTCGAAGTGGCTGAAAATGTACACACTTTCGTTGATATTATTGAAGTGGGCACAATCTTAGCTTTTGCAGAAGGCATGAATGCGGTCGCGACTTTACGTCAAAAATATCCCAATCACATTCTAGTTTGCGATATGAAAACCACGGATGGTGGAGCCATTTTATCGAAAATGGCATTTGAAGCGGGAGCAGATTGGATCACAGTATCAGCGGCGGCACATATTGCCACTATAGCTGCCTGTAAAAAAGTTGCCGATGAGTTTAATCGTGAAATCCAAATTGAAATCTATGGTAATTGGACTTTTGACGATGCTAAAAATTGGGTTGAACTTGGCATTTCGCAAGCTATTTACCATCGTTCCCGTGATGCAGAACTCGCTGGTATTGGCTGGACCAATGAAGATATCGAAAAAATGCGCAAACTGTCTGATTTAGGACTAGAACTCTCAATTACAGGCGGGATAGTTCCAGAAGACCTGCATTTATTTAATGGTATCAATGCAAAAGCCTTTATTGCTGGCCGTGCATTAGTTGGCGAAAAAGGCAAAAAAACGGCGGAAGCATTAAGGGAACAAATTGATCGTTTTTGGAAATAGTAATTAGGAATAATTCTGACTCAAAAACCGACCTTTCCGTTTAAAACTCACTCGATTAAAATTCAGGCCAGCAAAATAGCTGGCCTTTTCAACAATCTATCGAACTTGTGATTTATTAACCTAATTGCTTACGTGCGTTACGGAAAATGCGCATCCACGGGCTATCTTCTCCCCAATTTTCAGGGTGCCATGAATTACTCACAGTGCGGAAAACACGCTCAGGGTGCGGCATCATGATCGTTGCTCGGCCATCTTTCGAGGTCACCGACGTAATACCATTAACTGACCCATTCGGGTTAGCTGGATATTGCTCAGTTACCTGACCGTAGTTATTCACGAAGCGCATTGCCACCAGCCCATTATCTTCTAATTGCTGTAAATGTGCGGCTGCACGGGTTTCCACTTGCCCTTCCCCATGAGAAACCGCTATCGGCATACGAGAACCTGTCATATCTTGCAGTAACAGTGATGGGCTTTTTGCTATTTCAACTAAGCTAAAGCGTGCTTCAAAACGTTCAGAACGGTTACGTACAAAACGGGGCCAGAATTCAGCACCTGGGATAAGCGTATGTAAGTTCGACATCATCTGGCAACCATTACATACCCCCAGAGATAAAGTATCAGCACGGTTAAAGAATGTCTCAAATTCATCACGGACTTTATTGTTGAATAAAATAGATTTTGCCCAACCTTCACCCGCACCTAATACGTCACCATAAGAGAAACCGCCACAAGCCACTAATGCTTGGAATTGTTCCAAAGACAAGTTACCTGCGAGTAAATCACTCATATGCACATCAATTGCATCGAAACCAGCACGGTCAAAGGCTGCCGCCATTTCCACATGTGAGTTCACACCTTGTTCACGTAAAACAGCTACTTTAGGACGTACACCTGACAAAATAAATGGCGCAGCAATGTCTTCTTCAATGTCATAAGTCAATTTCACATTCAAACCTGGGTCTTGATTATCCTGTTTCATTGTATGTTCTTCGTCGGCACACACTTCGTTATCGCGCAAGCGCTGCATTTGCCAAGTCGTTTCAGCCCACCATTGGCGCAATAAACTGCGAGACTCGCGGTAAACAACCGTATCTCGGCTATTGATGATCACGGCATCATCTTGTATTGCAGAACCTAAATAATGAACACAGCCTGCAAGCCCTGCTTGTGCAAAACATTCTGCCACATACGCTCTATCGGCTTCATTAATTTGAATGACAGCGCCTAACTCTTCGTTGAATAATGCTGCGAGCGTGTCTTCATCAAAAGAGCTAATATCAACATTAATACCGCAATGACCCGCAAAAGCCATTTCCACTAAAGTGACGAATAAGCCGCCATCTGAGCGGTCATGATAGGCTAATAATTTTTGCTCGGATAATAACTTCTGAATGGTATTAAAGAAGCCAAGCAATACTTCAGGGCTACGTACATCAGGGGCTTTATTGCCTAACTGACGATATACCTGTGCGAGTGCAGAACCGCCCAGCGCGTTATGGCCTTGCCCGAGGTCAATTAATAACAAGGCATTATCATGACCTGTTTTTAGTTCAGGTGTCACTGTTAAGCGGACATCTTCAACACGGCCAAATGCACTAATCACTAAGGAAAGTGGCGACGTCATTTCACGCTCTTCACCATCCTGCTGCCAACGGGTTTTCATTGACATGGAATCTTTACCAACAGGGATGGTTAGGCCTAGCGCAGGACAAAGCTCTTCCCCTACCGCTTTAACCGCTTCATATAAACCTGCGTCTTCCCCTGGATGCCCTGCCGCTGCCATCCAGTTTGCAGACAATTTAACGCGTTTTAAATCTTGCACATATGAACATGCAATATTGGTTAATGCTTCACCCACGGCCATGCGTGCTGATGCAGCGAAATCCACCAATGCTACTGGCGTTCTTTCACCAATAGACATGGATTCCCCATAGTAGCTATCTAAACTTGCAGTCGTTACCGCACAGTTAGCGACAGGAATTTGCCATGGGCCAACCATCTGATCACGAGCAACCATGCCTGTAACGGTTCGGTCGCCAATGGTAATTAAGAATGTTTTTTCAGCTACGGCTGGTAAATGCAAGACACGTTTCACCGCTTCATTTAAATTAATCGCTGTTCTGTCTAATGAATCCGGTTCCGCCTTTAATGTTTTTACATCACGCAACATTTTTGGCGTTTTGCCTAATAAAACATCCAGTGGCATATCAATCGGTTGGTTAGCAAAATGTTCATCATTTAATGTCAAATGACGTTCTTCAGTGGCTTCCCCAATCACTGCAAACGGCGCACGTTCGCGCTCACAAATTGCGGTGAACACAGGAAGCTGCTCTGGTGAAACGGCCATTACATAACGTTCTTGAGATTCGTTACACCAGACCTCCAATGGGCTCATTCCTGGCTCATCATTGAGAATCTTACGTAACTCAAAGCGCCCACCACGGCCACCATCACTGACCAATTCTGGCATTGCGTTCGACAAACCGCCTGCGCCTACGTCATGGATAAATAAAATTGGGTTATCATCACCAAGTTGCCAGCAGCTATCGATGACTTCTTGGCAACGGCGTTCCATCTCTGCGTTATCGCGCTGTACCGAAGCAAAATCTAGGTCTGCATCTGATTGGCCCGATGCCATTGATGACGCAGCTCCACCACCTAACCCGATATTCATTGAAGGGCCACCGAGCACAATGAGTTTTGCACCGACCGTAATTTCGCCTTTTTGTACGTGGTCTGCACGGATATTTCCTATGCCCCCCGCTAACATAATCGGCTTATGATAACCACGTAACTCTTCCCCATTGTGGCTATTGACCTTTTCTTCATAAGTACGGAAATAGCCTAATAACGCAGGGCGACCAAATTCATTATTAAATGCCGCACCGCCTAATGGCCCTTCCATCATAATATCCAAAGCGGTCACAATGCGCTCTGGTTTACCGAAATCTTCTTCCCAAGGCTGTTCAAAACCAGGAATACGTAGGTTAGAAACCGAAAAACCGACTAAACCTGCTTTTGGCTTCGCGCCGCGACCTGTTGCGCCTTCATCACGAATTTCACCACCAGAGCCTGTTGCTGCGCCTGGCCAAGGCGAAATCGCTGTTGGGTGGTTATGGGTTTCCACTTTCATTAAGATATGAGCGTCTTCTTGGTGGTAGCGGTAAGTGCGCCCTTCAGGCTCAGGGAAGAAACGACCAACAGGCGAGCCTTCCATCACGGCTGCGTTATCTTTATATGCCGATAAAACGTGGTCAGGTGTTTTTTCAAATGTATTTTTAATCATTTTAAACAGCGATTTAGGCTGTTCTTCGCCATCGATCACCCAATCTGCATTAAAGATTTTGTGGCGACAATGTTCTGAGTTTGCTTGAGCAAACATGTAGAGCTCAACATCCGTTGGATTACGTTTTAACCCGACAAAGGCCTCTAACAGGTAATCAATTTCGTCATCAGCTAATGCCAGTCCCATTTCCCGGTTTGCTGTTTCCAATGCAATACGACCACCCGCAATCACATCAATAGATTTCATTGGTGCTGGCTGGTGCTGCACAAATAATGCGCTCGCTTGTTCAAAAGAAGAGAAAATGCTTTCCATCATGCGATCGTGCAAAATAGCGATCACTTCATGCCACTGCTCTTGGGTCAGTGCATCACCTTGGACATAATAAGCAACTCCGCGTTCAATACGCTTGACTTGATTAAGACCACAGTTGTGTGCAATATCTGTTGCTTTTGAAGACCATGGAGAAATAGTTCCCGGACGAGGAGTCACTAAAATAAGCTTACCGAATGGGTCGTGCTCTGCCAGAGAAGGGCCGTACTTTAACAAACTGCTCAGTTTGCCTTGCTCACTATCACTCAACGGCGCCGAAACTTCAGCAAAGTGCATATACTCAGCATAGATATCCGTGACAGGAAGCTGTTTTTCTACAAACAGTGCCAAAAGGCGGGTAATACGAAATGCTGATAGAGCAGGTGAACCACGCAAAATTTCCATCGTCTTAATTTCTCTCTTTTAAACGCCAGCCCTGAACATGAAAGCAGGGAAACCGGAACACATTATAGAGCAATGTTCATCAATACGAAACCGTTTGCGTGATTAAAAATAAAGCGATTAGTTAAATATTATTCTGTGCTAAATACGATAATATAGGTTGCACCCTTCCTAAATGTTGAGCAAAATAGCCGACTACTGGAATTATAACCATTACTTAGCCATACTCTTTTATGGACATACAGCACCAGTCAATGCACGAGAAACTATTATTTGAATAACTTAAAAGTTAACTATTTAATTGTCGTGGTCATCGCGCTACTGGCTACTATGGTCATCGGTTTTAACGTCCGTTGGCCCAATACACAAAATTCACAAATTAATAAAATTATTTCTCAAGGTGAATTACGTATTAGTGCCGTTAGCTCGCCACTTATCTATATTGATGAGCAAAAACAGCTGCGTGGGTTTGACTACGAGCTGGCTCAAGGCTTTGCCTCATACCTAGGAGTTAAACTCAAGATAACCATCCGCCCAACATTCGAGCAAATATTCGATGACCTTGAAAATGGTGATGCAGATATCGCGGTAGCGGGCCTGCTGTATAACAAAGACCGTTTAGCCAAAACGAAAACCGGTCCAAGCTATCTTAATGTGACTCAACAACTTGTATATCGCAAAGGAACAAACCGTCCCAAAAATTTCAATGAAATTAATGGTAAATTATTAGTTACCGCTGGCACAGCTCATGCAAGTACACTTAAAGAATTGTCCAAAGAATACCCAGACCTAAAGTGGGAAGAAACTTCAAAATACAATACCAGTCAAATCCTTGAAATGGTTGCTGATGGCGAGGTTGACTACACGTTAGAAGACTCTATTGCGGTTGCACTACAACAACGTATTCACCCTCAAATTGCCGTGGCTTTTGATTTATTGGATGAACATGCTATCACTTGGTACATGCGACGTAGCAAAGAAAACAGTTTAGACGCTGCGTTACTTGACTTCTTCAATCTCAGTCATGAAACCGAATTACTCGCACGCCTTAATGAAAAATATTTTAGCCATGTAGAATCCTTCGATTATTTCGACACAATGGCATTTATAAAGGCAATTGATAATAAACTTCCCGAGTATCAACCGCTGTTTGAAAAATATGCTCAGGTGATTGACTGGAAATTATTAGCAGCTATCGCATGGCAAGAGTCCCATTGGGACCCTTTAGCGACTTCGCCTACAGGTGTACGTGGGCTAATGATGTTAACCAAGCCAACGGCAACAACAATGGGTATTGCTGACAGGTTAGACCCGGAAGAAAGTATTAAGGGTGGTGCCGCTTATCTTGCTTATATTATGGAACGTTTACCTGAAACCATCGAAGAAGATGACCGCATCTGGTTCGCCCTTTCTGCCTATAATATGGGGTATGGGCATATGCAGGATGTACGTAAATTAACTGAAATGTTAGGCGGAGACCCTAACCGGTGGTTAGATGTGAAAGCTCGCTTACCTTTATTGACACAGAAAAAATATTACTCACAGCTCACTTATGGTTATGCACGTGGCCACGAAGCTTATCGTTACGTTGAGAATATTCGTCGTTATCATCAAAGTTTAGTTGGTTACTTACAAAGCCAAGAAAGAAAACAGCATGCACTTGATATTGCACAAAAATCACTTATTTATTTAATTTCACCAGAAAACCTGACAGCAGCTGAGTCTCAAACGATTCAAAATCAGTCCCCTATTCCTGAAAAAGTGAGTACTACGCATTTAGGTAAAATGAGTTCTGCAACGCAACCACCTAAAACACTTGAAGAAAAAAGACTACCATTAGGAAAGTATTTGCTTTCACTACATCCATCGCAAAATACCGATGAAACCGATGATAAAACGCCCATCACACCACTAAAAGCACCTGAGAAACCGTTATAAATCATGCTGAAATAAAATGGGAGCGCTAAAATTAACCATATTAGCGCTTTTGTTCTTTTTTTTGGGCTCTACGCAGCTTAAAAAAAGCACTCAGCATTGAAGAACATTGCTGTTCTAGAACACCACCAGTAACATCCACATAATGATTTAACCCTGCTTGCCCCATGATATCTAGGTAAGAACCACAAGCTCCAGTTTTAAAGTCCTTAGCACCATAAACTACACGGCTAATACGGCTGTGGATCATTGCACCTGCACACATAATACAAGGCTCTAACGTGACATATAAGGTGGTATCTAATAACCGATAATTTGATAGCTCTTGCCCTGCTTGTTGCAAAGCCATAATCTCAGCATGTGCAGTCGGATTGTGGTCAATAATAGAACGATTCCACCCCGAGGCAACCAAATGGTTATCTTTCACTAAGACCGCACCGACAGGAATTTCGCCAAGATCTTGTGCTTTTAGCGCAAGTTCAATGGCTTGTTGCATCCAATACTCATCAATTTCTATTTGTGTCACTCTTACCTCTAACCAATGCGTTTACACGTGATTATCCTTAAATGTTAGAATGACCGCAATTAAAATGCTTTTGCCTTTATAATAACAACCTAATTTTAATTGCTAAAAATCGCTAATTTAGCTGCAAAACCCATAAAGAAAGCGCCTACCGTACAATTTCCAAGTTTTGCAAGGAGCTGCTTTTCACGTAAAAAACGAGCTATCAAGTAACCACTAAAAATCAATAAGCTTAAGTATAAAAAACTGACTAATTCTAAGATCGTCGCGAGTACAAGATAAGGCACCCATGCATGAGAGTAATTAAAATCAACAAATTGTATAAAGAAAGAAATATAAAATAGAATTGCTTTCGGGTTTGTTAAGCTCAGCACTAAGGCACGAGTAAAATGGTTTTCTGTTTTAATTGAAATAGTGTCAGTGCCGTCTTGATTCGAATTCTTATGCATAAATGTGCTATATAAAATCTTACAACCTAAATATAGTAAATAAGCAGCCCCTAAGTAACGCACTATCATAAATAATGTTGGAGAAGCTTTGATTACCGAAGCTACACCAATAAATGACAGGAAAATTAATATCCCATCCCCAGTAAATACCCCTAGAGCAGCACGATAACCAAACCGAGTCCCACTCGAACTACTTGTTTTTAATACATATAATGAATTAGGCCCTGGCACGATAATGATTAAAACAAGCCCAGCTAGGTAAGTCCAAAAGTTAAGAACACCAAGATTTTCGAACATATTTTCAACCCTTTATCTTTTTTATTATTTTTATCACAACTTTCAATCTTTGTGAATATTTATTCTATTTATTAGATATATGAAATGAACTAATAATAAAGATTATTTTAAATCTAACTTATTTATTTATGATAACTAGGCAATCAAATTATTATTCATTATTAATAGTAAAAGGAATAAATATATGGCTATCATTAGAAGATTGGTACAAGACGGTTCATTTGAAGAGTTTTATCCAACAACAATGACATTCAATGCCGCAAAACGTAATTATTTTTTAGGCCACTCAAAAGATAAAACTTACGTTGTCTATGCTATGGCTGATAATGGTAAAATTGAACCAAATGCTCCTGCGCAAAAAGGCAAATTAAGATCCTACCTTGGTAATATTCAAGCATTTTATGATACAGTAGATAATAAACAATACTTATATGGATATAATTTAAGCGAGAAAATCGTCGAATTATATGAAATTGACGATAAAGCTGGCATAAAACTACTCTATGTTGATGAATTTACTGTTGGAAGTACAATTCAATCGGCAACTCTATTTATCGCCAATGGCCTTATCCATATATTCAGTCAAGCTGAAAAAGATAAAAGCTGGAAAACCCATAGCTATAGCATCATATAATACCTTCCTTATATTACGTATATTTTATGACACCTTAAATTAGTCACAAGGGGTATTAATTTGCCCCTTATTTAAATAATCAACTTTAAAATCATATTTTAATAAAGAAAGAAAAGCGGTATAAGATCATCAACATTAAAACTTCACCACACTATTAACATTAGGTCTATTTAAATAAATAATCTTATCTTTCACCCTAGTTTCGATTATTTAGCATAGGTATATTTACATTCTTATCTTAATTCACTTTATTATTACATTCTAGTTTACTGATTATTTAAAAATAGAAAATAACGATCCAGATGTGAATACAATAACAGAAAAGGATACCAATATTCTGGTATAGCAAAAAATTGAACGCTAAAAATACAAATTTATCATTTAAATGATGTAAAACATCTACACTATGATTTGTTGTTACTTTTTTCAGGCTTTGCAGGTAAAATACATGGCATAAAAATATAAGAACCAAACGAAAGTAACGAATAGGTGCAAGGTATAAGTTACTAGTTTTTAACTTAATACAATGTAAATCACTGATATGTCTTTATTAATTACAAAACGCTGTATCAATTGCGATATGTGTGAACCCGAATGCCCAAATGATGCAATATTTATGGGTGACGAAATTTACGAAATTGACTCAACACTATGTACTGAATGTGTAGGCCATTACGACAAACCTACTTGCCAGTCCGTTTGCCCAATTACT
Organism: Providencia hangzhouensis; assembly: GCF_029193595.2. Classification (NCBI taxonomy): domain Bacteria; kingdom Pseudomonadati; phylum Pseudomonadota; class Gammaproteobacteria; order Enterobacterales; family Morganellaceae; genus Providencia; species Providencia hangzhouensis. Next base: position 1,663,128 of record NZ_CP135052.1, on the reverse strand, counting down.
AATACAATCATCACAGATCCTCAACATATCGAAACTGAAGAACAGCTTTGGGATAAGTTTGTTGCAATTCATCACGCCGATAAAATTTAGGTTTAACTTCACTTATATCCAATTATTTACCTAGTTATCCTTAAATGCTGCCAGTGATTTTTACTGGCAGCTCGGTATTACATTGATTCAAGAAATACTTTCTATGATAACTGTAGCAGATGCATAGTGACGTTCATCGGTAATAGAAACATGGTAATGCGTAACTTTTAACCGATTCGCCAGCTCCAATGCCTCCCCAGTTAAACTTAATAATGGTTTTCCCAATTTATCATTGGTTACTTCAAATTGGTTAAAGGCTAAACCATTACGGATCCCTGTTCCTAATGCTTTTGCTGCCGCTTCTTTAACTGCAAAGCGTTTTGCTAAAAAACGAGCTGGCTTTGATTGCTGTTGATATTGGGCTAATTCATTCTCAGTTAGAATTCTTTTCGCCAGGCTATCACCGGTTCGTTCAAGCACCGACTCAATTCGAGCAATCTCAACAATATCCGTTCCTAATCCAACAATGGCCATTATTTACGTGCTTCTAATAAGATTTTTTTCATGTCAGTAACCGCTTGAGCTAACCCACTAAACAAAGCACGACCAATAATTGCATGGCCAATATTAAGCTCATAAATTTCAGGTAACTGTGCAATACGTTGAACGTTATGGTATGTCAAACCATGACCCGCATTAACTTTAATGCCTTTACTCGCCGCATATACGGCACCATCACGAATACGGCGAAATTCTAACTCTTGCTCTTGTTCTGATTTAGCATCAGCATAAGCCCCTGTGTGAATTTCAATAAATGGTGCTCCACACTCTTGTGCTGCATCAATTTGCTGATGATCCGCATCAATAAATAATGAAACGAGAATGCCCGCCTCAGTCAGACGTTTTACAGCATCAGCCACTTTCTGTTTTTGGCCCGCAACATCTAAACCACCTTCAGTGGTTACCTCTTCACGCTTTTCTGGCACTAAACAGCAGAAAGTAGGTTTGATGCGGCACGCAATTTCAACCATTTCATCGGTTACCGCCATTTCAAGATTCATACGTGTTTGAATAGTTTCATTCAACAGAGTGATATCTCTATCTGTAATATGGCGTCGATCTTCGCGTAAATGCACTGTAATGCCATCAGCGCCTGCTTGCTCCGCAACAAATGCAGCTTGTACAGGGTCTGGATATTGAGTTCCTCTTGCATTTCTAACCGTTGCAATATGGTCGATATTTACGCCTAACAAAAGCTCTGCCATTTTTTATTCCCCATTAATAAACACTAACAAACTCATCTACCTCCTATCCTACTGTAATTTTCTCCTTTGAGGGAATAAATCTCTCACCATTCGAAGCAAATTCCAATCTGTATATCCTGTTTCAGTATTTGTATTTTATTTTTGCGAAGCGCTTCGTAAGATTTTGTACCAGTGAAATAAATGTATTGTCTGAAAGAGCCAGTTCCGCTAAAAAGACACATGAGAAAAGGATATATTGTAGTAATCGAGGTGTAACAAACTAGATAAAAAATAAAATGAAAAACAATTTTAGCTCTGTTTGTTATGTGTAACTGGCGAGTAAGTAAACTGTCGAAATAATTCTCTGCTTTTTAAAGGTTTACCGCCTAAATATGGTTTTAAAGCAAGTCGGGTAAAACGTTTTGCTGCTTTGAGCGTATCTGCGTCAGGAAATTCTCGACTCGCCAATGCCTTAAGTTGTTTACCCGTAAAACTAAGCTGGTCAACAACCAAGCTACCAATAAACCCTTTTTCTTCTCTATACCGATAAGTCATTGTGTCAGAAACGGGCTCTCCGCTGCCAGCACAATGTAAAAAATCAACACCATAACCAAGGTAAGAAAGCAGAGCCAATTCAAACCGACGCAATGCAAATTCAGGGGTGTGTTCACTTGCGGCAAGGATCTGTAAGCATGAGAGGTAATCAAAAAATAGTGAGGAATATGGTGTACCAAATTCTAATACACGTGCGGTTAATTCATTAAGGTATAAACCACTATATAGAACGGTTCCCGTTAAAGGGAGAGCCAAAGACACAGGGTCGGCATTAATTAAGGTTTTGATTTCACCTTTGCCCCCCCAACGGATTAGCAACGGTGTGAAGGGCTGTAAACAGCCCCTTAATGGTGAACGATTACGGCGAGCGCCTTTTGCAAGTAAGCGTATTTTTCCTTCGCCTTCAGTAAAAAAATCGAGCAATAAACTCGTTTCACTGTAAGGCCTTGAATGGAGTACAAACGCACGCTGCCAACCACTCACTTTGCCACCTACTATTTTAGGTCGTCAACATAACCCAGGCTACGTAATGCTCTTTCGTCATCAGCCCAGCCAGATTTAACCTTAACCCAAAGCTCAAGGTGTACCTTGTTATCAAACATTCTTTCCATATCGATACGCGCTTCGGTACCAATGGTTTTCAGTTTGCTCCCTTTGTTACCAATAACCATTTTCTTTTGGCCTTCACGCTCAACAAGAATTAAGCCATTGATATGGTAAATACCCGCTTCTGTTACCTTAAATTGTTCAATTTCGACGGTTACCGAATATGGCAGTTCATCACCCAAGAAACGCATGAGCTTTTCACGGATAATCTCAGATGCCATAAAACGTTGAGAACGGTCAGTAATATAGTCTTCAGGAAAATGATGAATAGCTTCAGGTATATGTTGTTTAACAATTTTAGCAATTGTATCCACACCAGTACCTTTTTCTGCACTGATAGGAACAACATCTAAAAAATTCATTTTCTGACTGATCATACTGATATGTGGCAACAGTATCGTTTTATCAGTCACATTATCAATTTTGTTAATTGCCAATATAACAGGGCAACGCAAGCTAGATAACTTAGTCAGTACCATTTCATCATCAGCGGTCCAATTAGTTCCTTCAACAACAAAAATAACTAATTCAACATCACCAATTGAACTGGATGCAGCGCGATTCATTAAACGGTTAATTGCACGTTTTTCTTCAATATGAAGTCCTGGGGTATCAACATAAATAATTTGGTAATTATCTTCTGTGTGGATCCCCATAATACGATGGCGAGTCGTCTGTGGCTTTCTCGAAGTAATCGAAACTTTTTGCCCCAGTAATTGATTCAATAATGTCGATTTACCGACATTTGGCCGTCCAACTATGGCAACAAAACCACAGTGGGATTGTAATTCACTCATTCAAGCTCCAAAATTTTCAATGCTTGCTCTGCTGCTGCTTGCTCCGCTTTACGACGGCTTGAGCCAACGCCATTAATCGGTTGGTCAATACCACTGACTTGGCAGTGGATCGTAAATTCTTGATCGTGAGCTTCACCTTTAACCTGAACAACCAAATAATTAGGTAGTGGTAAATGGCGTCCTTGCAGATATTCTTGTAACCTTGTTTTCGGGTCTTTTTGCTTATCACCCGGACTGATCTCAACCAGTCTACTTTGATACCAATCTAAAATAATTCTTTCGATCGTTTGGATATCACTATCTAAAAAAATACCACCGATCAGTGCTTCAACAGTATCAGCAAGGATAGATTCGCGACGAAAACCACCACTTTTTAATTCCCCCGGTCCTAAACGTAAACATTCACCGAGTTCAAATTCGCGTGCGATTTCTGCTAATGTATTTCCGCGTACAAGCGTTGCTCGCATACGACTCATATCCCCCTCGTCTACCTTTGGAAAACGGTGGTATAAGTCATTTGCAATCACAAAACTCAAAATCGAGTCACCTAAAAATTCTAGGCGTTCATTATGTTTGCTGCTTGCACTTCTATGTGTCAATGCTTGGATTAATAACTCGTTCTGTTTGAATTGATAACCAAGCTTACGTTGTAATCTTTCTATTAAAGAGGGGTTCATGTGCGCCCAACCATTTTTATTTGATAAAAAAGCACACGCAACAGACCTGTAAAATGCACCATTTTACAAAACTGTTGCGTTTGCACTGACTCCGAATCCTCCCGCATTTTTTGCAGCTCAGTGAAACTAATTATAAAAATCCATTAGTTACAATAAGTTAAAATGGGAGAGTTAATAATTGGGGAGCCAATAATATTAATTAATCTATATTGTACACTGGGTAAAACAATAATGCTTCGGATAATACGGGTTTTCAAACGAAAACCCGTATTTGTAACATTTAGTTAGACCCACTAACCAAATTATAGTGGACCAATTCGACTAAAGCGAATACCTGTCGGCCATTCATTTTCTTGCTTATCAAGACTTAACCAAATAAATACCGCGCGACCAACTAAATTCTCTTCCGGCACAAAGCCCCACATACGGCTGTCAGAGCTATTATCCCTGTTGTCACCCATCATAAAATAGTGCTTTTCAGGAACAATCCATTCATTCTTTGGCATACCTGGTTGCAAATATTTTGCTTCCGTAATTGCTTGACGAATAATCAAAATTTGATGCTCAACCGTATCCAATTTTTCACTACGTTCGTATTGACGCAATGCATTTCTTGGTAGAGGTTGGTCTAATGGAATTTCATAATTGCCCTTTTGGTTATCAACAACAGAACCGATATCAAGGAACATTGTCCATTCACTCGGCGCCAGAGGACCATAAACAATAGGTAAGGTCTCTGTACATTTGTTATCTGCACAATTAGGGTAAATTGTGAGTTCTTTTGCATCTGGGTTATAAATAATTTTATCACCCGGCATTCCAATAACTCGTTTTACAAAATCAACATTAGGATCTTTAGGGTATTTAAAAACTGCGATATCACCACGTTTCGGTTTACCTGTTTCGATTAATGTCGTTTGTGTGATTGGATCTTTCAAACCATAAGCAAATTTCTCAACCAACATAAAATCGCCAACTAACAACGTTGGCATCATTGACCCTGAAGGTATTTGAAATGGCTCATAAATAAATGAACGCACAATCAGTACAATCGCTAACACAGGGAAAATAGACGACCCTGTTTCAAGCCATGATGGACGGCGGACAGCATTTGCCACATCCGCCTCACTCACTGCGCCATTTGTTGCATCCTGTAACTGCTTAAGTTTTGCTTTACGCGCAGGTGCAAATTTAAACTTGTCTAAACACCATATAATCCCAGTGATTAATGTTGCCAGTGTTAGGATCAAGGCAAAGGTGTTAGCCATTGAGACTCCTTGTAAACTTAGTCTTTACCAACATGCAATATAGCAAGGAACGCTTCTTGTGGTAGCTCAACGTTACCAACTTGCTTCATGCGTTTCTTACCATCCTTTTGCTTCTGTAACAGTTTTTTCTTACGGCTAACGTCACCGCCATAACACTTAGCAAGTACGTTTTTACGCAGTTGTTTAACTGTAGAACGAGCAATAATGTGGTTACCGATCGCAGCTTGAATCGCAATATCGAACTGCTGACGCGGGATCAACTCTTTCATTTTTTCAACCAGTTCACGGCCGCGATATTGAGAATTCGCACGGTGAGTGATCAAGGCCAAAGCATCTACACGCTCATTGTTGATAAGAACATCAACACGCACCATGTCTGATGCTTGGAAACGTTTAAATGCATAATCTAAAGATGCATACCCACGAGACGTTGATTTTAAGCGGTCGAAGAAATCCAATACCACTTCTGCCATTGGGATTTCATAAGTCAACGATACTTGATTACCATGATAGACCATATTGGTCTGAACGCCACGTTTCTCAATACAAAGTGTAATAACGTTACCTAAATATTCTTTAGGCATCAGCATATGACACTCTGCGATTGGTTCGCGTAATTCTTCAATATTGTTCAATGCCGGTAGCTTAGATGGGCTATCGACATACACGATATCACCATTGGTCTGCTGCACTTCATACACTACAGTTGGCGCAGTGGTAATCAAATCAAGGTCATATTCACGTTCTAAACGTTCTTGAATGATTTCCATGTGCAGTAAGCCAAGGAAACCACAACGGAAACCGAAACCTAGCGCAGTAGAAGTTTCTGGCTCATAAAATAAAGACGCGTCATTTAGACTTAACTTACCTAGTGCATCACGGAATGATTCATAGTCATCAGAACTGACTGGGAATAAACCAGCGTAAACCTGTGGTTTAACCTTTTTAAAACCAGGTAATGCTTTATCTGCTGGATTACGAGCCCCTGTTAGCGTATCCCCAACTGGGGCACCAGTGATGTCTTTAATTGCACAAACTAACCAGCCCACTTCACCGCAACTCAAAACATCACGGTCGATTTGCTTAGGTGTGAAAATACCGAGGCGATCTGCATTATATACTTGCCCGGTGCTCATCACTTTAATTTTATCGCCTTTTCTCAATGTTCCGTTTTTAATACGGATCAATGAAACAACGCCTAAATAGTTATCAAACCACGAGTCAATAATAAGTGCTTGCAAAGGCGCATCCGCATCCCCAATCGGAGGTGGGATCTCTTTAACAAGGCGTTCAATCACATCTTGAACACCAATACCTGTTTTTGCAGAGCAGCGAACTGCATCATGCGCGTCAAGGCCAACAATATCTTCTATTTCATCAGCAACACGCTCAGGATCTGCAGCGGGTAAATCAATTTTATTTAAAACCGGAACCACTTCTAAATCCATTTCGATAGCGGTATAACAGTTTGCCAAGGTTTGAGCTTCAACGCCTTGCCCTGCATCAACCACCAGCAAAGCACCTTCACAGGCTGCTAATGAACGAGATACTTCATAAGAGAAGTCTACGTGACCCGGGGTGTCAATGAAGTTTAATTGGTAAGTTTCACCATCTGACGCTTTATAATCAAGCGTCACGCTCTGTGCTTTAATAGTGATCCCACGCTCACGCTCTAAGTCCATCGAGTCTAAAACTTGTGCCGCCATTTCGCGGTCGGTTAAGCCACCACAAATTTGAATAATGCGATCTGACAAGGTCGACTTACCATGGTCGATATGAGCAATGATGGAAAAGTTTCTTATATTATTGATTTTCAAGGTAATATCTTCTTTTAAATTGCCTTACAAAATCAGTTTTGTGCAAGTATCGCGACAAAACTAAAATGCTATGATTATCACAAGATTGTTAATTAGCAGCATTTTACATATAAGAACCCGCTAACACAAAGATTCAATGTAAAACAACTGTAAACCTGCATCAGGTTAATAGGTTAGTCGTCATAATTCATCATTAATACAAACCACATCAACCACGCTTATAGCCATAATCAATCTATTGTAATTTCTAACTCAAAACAGACAAAATATGTTAATGACTTTATTAGCCATAATACTATTTGTATGTTAATTAATTCTAATCCACAAAAAAGGGAAACATATGTTCCCCTTTCTATTGATAATATCAAATTAACCTTCTAACTCAACATATTGAAATTTAACAATTAATTTGTACTGAAAGCTCGCTCGGAGGCAACCCTATCTGTAAAACAACAGGTTGAAAAGCTTCATCATCGCGCAAATTTGACGCTAGCCTACGCGCGACATAAAAACCAATAATACCACCAATTACACCTGAAATCGCTATCCAGAACTGCTCAAAATCAAACGCCTGCGCTAAGCCTGCAAAAATAAACAACCCCAAAATGGGTGTTAAGTAAACTAACAGCGCTGAGCGAATTAAGCTCCCCTCAGGGATGCCCACTTCAATTTTCTGCCCTTCAACTAGTGGTTGTTCAATTGCGATTTCTAATTCATGTTCCGTATTTGGCCCAATTTTGCTTAAAGCATAAGAACCACAGGTTTTACGAGCACCGCAACTACCACAGCCGGATGAAGAACCATAGCGCAATAAAGCCCTACCGTTTTGCCAACGGACTACTGTTGCCCACTCTTTTACCATAATTTACTCCCGAAACTGAATACTACCTGCTACCACTTGTGCTGTTGCTAATGGTAATTCACCAATGATAGTGATGACATTTTGCTTTTGCGTCATTGTGTAAATAGTTCGACGCCCATTTTGAAGCGGTTGATCGAGTAACGGGCCTTTAGTCGATTTTGTCACATTTACAGAAAAGGTAAATAAACCATCACTAAACATTGCGGTTTCTACCACGTCATCTTCAGCTAATTTTCGCGAAGAACGGGATATTTCTTCAAAACCAGGTGGTAACATGCCAACTTGCCACTTAAAGGAAGGATTTCCATTTTTAGGGGAAATCAATAATGGCGGCATATTCACCTTACTTAACGCAAGTAATGAATCCTTAACTGTTTGGCTATCTAGCACCGTCGAGATCACACGAAATTGTTCTAATGTTTGGCTATTATTATCGAGAAGGTCGATACGTAATGGCAATTTCGTTTCTTCATCGATCAATACTACATAGTTAAACCGAGAATTGTCTTTCGATATTATGCGAATTACTAATGCTGGCCTATCGCCAATGTGGGTCCGCCCTGCATCAATAAAATTATAATAAGGTTTAATCTGTTGATAATTGGCAAAAACTACTGATGGTAAATTATCAACTATATATTTACCATTTAAGCTGAATGCATCAAAACCAGGTTCAAAGTAACTGATGCTATTGCCTTTTTGAACAATTTCACGACGCGATGAATCCATTTGGATCATTTGTGAAACAGGTTCACCATTAATGATGGCATGACGGTAACGTACAGGTGTTATTGATTGCGGACTGAATGTCATATAAGACATTTCGTAAGAGAGGTTCTGGGCAGCATTTCCCATTTCTTTAAAAAGAACATCGGCATCTAGTTCAGATGCCGAAGCTTGATTAGAAATAATCAGGCTGCCCGTCAGGCAGATGACGGATAACCATTTGTTCATTATTGCAATTTAACTCCTGCTGAAGACGCAGGTTTTACAGACTCTTGATATTGCTGGTTAAGCATCGAGCGTCTTTCAATTTCATACTGTTGCAGCATCGCATTAATACGTTGATTTTGTTGCTCAACTTGTTGAATTTGCTGCTCATTACCAAATAATTGGTTATCTGAGATATTTAAGCTAACTGGCGCCCCGCTACCAACAGGAATAGTATTAAACATTGGCTCATCAACCGGTGAGTCAACGGCATTACTTTGGTTGTATTGTTGAACCCCAACAATAACCGCCAAAGACACACAAGCTGCAACACCAATTTGAGTCAGCTGGCTCGCCCAAGGACGAATTTTACCCCAGAATGGGAAAGCCCCCCAAGTCGCAGGCTCTGGCTGCGATTCGACAACTACCTGAGGATTAATACGCACAGCTTCATTCTCTAATGCTGCCGCAACTTTACTTGCAATATCGAAGTGCATGACTTCATTAGTATCGTTACGCAGAGTATCACGAATAAGATGATAGCTCTCCCAACGTTGTTTTAACGTTGAATCACGTGAAATAGCGTTGACCAGTTCTAAGTCTAGTACTTCGCCATCCATCATTGCGGAAAGTTTCTCTCTTTGCATGCCCAATTACCTTCAGTTAATTGCATCACAATTATATTTAATTGACTGATTTAACAGACTAATACTGTTGAATCAGAGGCTGAACTTTATTATCAATCGCTTCCCTTGCCCTAAAAATACGAGAACGTACGGTGCCAACAGGGCAATCCATTATTTCTGCGATTTCTTCATAGCTCAAACCATCTAACTCGCGGAGAGTAATTGCCATTCTAAGATCTTCTGGCAGCGATTCGATGGTCCGGAAAACAACTTTCTTTAATTCATCAGACAACATTAAGTTCTCTGGGTTCGAAATTTCTTTTAAGGCACCAGCGGTTTCAAAGTTTTCTGCATCACTCGCTTCCAAGTCCGACGCAGGTGGGCGTCTATCTTGGGCAACTAAATAATTTTTAGCTGTATTTACCGCAATCCGATAAAGCCAAGTATAAAATGCGCTGTCACCACGAAACGAACCAATGGCGCGATAAGCTTTTATAAATGACTCCTGCGCAACGTCAGGCACATCTGCTTGCGGTACATAGCGGGATACTAAGCTTGCGACTTTATGCTGATATTTTATCACCAATAAGTTGAAAGCTTGTTGATCGCCTTTTTGTACCTTTTCAACCAAAATCTGGTCGGTCAGTTGCTCGCTCATTCCAGGAAGTATCTCCCGAATTCAGGCCGATAATATGTTAACTTGATCATGTTCTCCCTTCCTAAAGCAAGCACTACTTTGAGTAGTAGAACTCGTTGAAGTTCAATTTAATCTAAAAAAATAGTCAAAAATTTACAAAACCGATAAAAAAATTACTGAGACGATCTTAAAGATCCTCATTAAAACAACTGCCTATAATATTCTTTCAGGCCTATAAGACAGCATACAGATTTTAGGCGCGATTGCGATAGCTATCACACTAAAAGCATTTGAATACGTAAATAGCGCTAGGTCAATATACTGTGCCTTAACAACCATCCACTAATAGCAATAGGACACTCGATAGGCTAACATAAAAAACTCAATACATACTATTATATACATGCAAACACTTATGAACGAATCCACACAGCATTACACTGATATTTTAATCATTGGGAGTGGTGTCGCAGGACTTTCAGCTGCCTTACGGCTCGCCCCTTTTCATCAAGTGACCATTCTCAGTAAAAGCAGCCTCAGCGAAGGGGCATCATATTACGCACAAGGTGGTATTGCCGCCGTTTTTGATGACACTGACAGCATCGAATCCCATGTAGAAGATACGCTAATTGCTGGTGCAGGTATCTGCCAGAAAGAAGCTGTTGAGTTTATTGCCTCCAATGCGAAACATTGCGTGCAATGGCTTATCGACCAAGGTGTTTTATTCGATACTGAAATTACCGAAAGCGGTGAAACACAGTATCATTTAACCCGTGAAGGTGGCCATAGCCATCGGCGGATCCTCCATCATGCTGATGCCACAGGAAAAGAAGTTGAAACCACGTTAGTTGACCTCGCTTTTGCCCACCCAAACATTCATATTAAAGAACGCTATAATGCCGTCGACCTTATCCTTTCTAATGAGGCTGAATCGCCACGAATTTTAGGCGCTTACGTATGGAACCGCCAAAAAGAGCAAGTTGAAACCATTCGAGCGAAAACGATTGTTCTAGCAACGGGCGGCGCGGCTAAAGTTTATCAATATACCACGAATCCAGATATTTCTTCTGGTGATGGTATCGCAATGGCGTGGCGGGCTGGCTGCCGTGTTGCTAACCTTGAATTTAATCAATTCCACCCAACGTGTTTATTTCACCCACAAGCACGCAATTTCTTATTAACTGAAGCATTACGTGGTGAGGGGGCTTACCTCAAGCGTCCTGATGGTAGCCGATTTATGCCAGATCACGACGATCGCGGTGAACTTGCTCCTCGCGATGTTGTTGCACGAGCTATTGACCATGAAATGAAACGCCTTGGTGCTGATTGCATGTATTTGGACATTAGCCATAAGCCTAGCGATTTCGTTAAAAACCATTTCCCGACTATTTATGCGAAATTGATGACTTTAGGGTTAGACCTCACTCAAGAGCCCATCCCTATCGTCCCAGCGGCCCATTACACATGCGGTGGTGTAATTGTCGATGAAACGGGTATGACTGATATCACGAATCTCTATGCAATTGGCGAAGTGAGCTACACTGGCTTACATGGTGCAAACCGTATGGCATCCAATTCTCTATTAGAATGCTTGGTATATGGTTGGGCGGCGGCAGAAAATATTAATAAAACGATTAAACAGATCGACGAAATCCCCTATTTATCTGAATGGGATGAAAGCCGAGTACATAACTCAGATGAACAGGTTGTTATTCAACATAACTGGCATGAATTACGCTTATTTATGTGGGATTACATGGGAATTGTGAGAACTACAAAACGGCTTGAGCGCGCACTGCGTCGCATCCATCTATTGCAGCAAGAAATTCACGACTACTATGCAAATTTCCGCATTTCAAATAACTTACTTGAATTACGTAACCTAGTTCAAGTCGCTGAATTAATGGTTCGTTGTGCATTAGAACGCAAAGAAAGCCGTGGATTACATTACACCTTGGATTACCCAGAACCACTTCCTAATTCAGGCCCCACTATTTTAAAACCTGAATAACGTGAGCTAGGGCCGGCCTTTGAGCCGGCTTTAATATTTCACATAAAATGGCTGAATTAGTTTACAAAATTCATCGGTATACTCACCCTTTTCATCTTTGAGTGCCAGCGATGTCACTTGTGTTTGTATCTCTTGCAGTTGAATGCCCAATAGCATGCGATGGTAGACCGTTGTAGGTTTATCACTAACATTGACGCGAAAAGCGGTAAACCAACCTGAATTCTCAGCCATCTTCTGTATTTTTTCACCAACTTCATAGGGCAGCACTAAACAAAATAGTCCATGAGATGTAAGACAGGATTTTGCACTTTCGAGTAATACATCATGAGTTAATGTCGCGGTATATCTCGCTTGGTCTCGTTTTTCATCCCGACACGCAACCGCAGGTTCAAAGTAAGGTGGGTTACTAACAATCAAATCATATTGAACCGATGACAGCTGGCTGTAACTCACAATGTCTTGATTGATGACATGTAAACGATCCGCCCATGGTGATTCAATAAAATTTTCTTGTGCTTGCACTGCCGCGTCATTATCTAACTCGACGGCATCAACACATAACATTGCATTTCTTTGTGCTAGCATCAATGCTATTAATCCACTACCGCTACCTATATCCAATACAGATTGAACACCGCCTACAGGAGCCCAAGCCCCCAATAGCACACCATCCGTCCCCACTTTCATCGCACATCGGTCATGAGCCACAAAAAACTGTTTAAACGTAAAACCGCCTTTACGGTAATTCTTTTTTTGCTTACACATGCAAACACTCTAATTGACTAATACTTGTTCGAACATTCTCATACTAAGCAAATAAAAGTCATAATTTAACCTATTTGCTACAATATAATTCTCATAATATGAGAATTATATTTGAGACGAAAAAAATTTACTGATAAGTTCGAAAAAAAGGAGATGCCATGAACAGTATAAATAGAACCTTAGACATCTTGTCTTACATCACAACTTGCGCATCTCCAGTGACGCCACAGTCTATCTCATCAGCGTTAGAGATCCCATTATCAACCGTCTATCGTTTACTAACAATTCTTATAGATTGGGAATTTGTATCTCACGCAAAACAATATGGAACATACTGTGTTGGCTCGCAGAGTATCAAAAATCAAGAAAAATACTATCACCACAGTTTATTGATGAGCGCGTCTAAACAAGAGCTGCAAACTTTAGCGAAAAAAACCCAAGAAACCGTGGCGATTATCACCTCAAATTTACGAGAGACCATTTGTGTCGACATGATTGAGAGTGAACAAGCGCTGCGCTGCTCTTTTATTATTGGCCGGGGCAATACTTTAGTTAAAGGAGCAAGTGCGAAAACATTGTTAGCTTTTCGTCATGAACTCTATCAAAACCAAGTACTTGAAGCTCATACAAAGCAGTTAACCACTGAACAACAAAAAATAAAGCTACAACAAGATTTACAACAGATACGCAAACAAGGTTACGGCATGTCTGTGAGTGAAATCGATGAAGGCGTACTGGGTGTTTCTGCACCGATTTTCAAAGGTAATGATGTGTTAGCTGTCGTTTCAGTTATGGCACCTGAATTTCGTTCTACACATCGCGTGGATGAATTTATCACGCACACCTGCCAAACAGCGCATAACATCACTAAATTAATTAACTTGGAGTAACTATGACACAACCTTTCCAATGGCAAGGGCGCACAGATGGTGAAACGCAAGAACATTTGCGCATCCACCAAGTCATTAATAAACACACACCTGCCAAGTTTGCATTAATTGGTTTTGCTTCTGATGAGGGCGTCCGACGCAATAAAGGCCGCCAAGGTGCAAAAGCAGGCCCTGATGCAATTCGTCATCAACTGGCAGGTTTGCCTATTCATCAACCACTTGCAATCAAAGATGTCGGTACAATTCGCTGTGATGATGGCAATTTAGAAGCAGCACAGCGCCGTTTATCCGACCAACTTATCGCCCTCCTCGCAGATAACCAAAAACCGATTGTCCTTGGCGGCGGTCATGAAGTTGCATTTGCGAGCTTCCAGGGCCTGTTTGACTACGTTGAACAACATCAAGCGGGTAAAACGATTGGTATTATTAACTTTGATGCACATTTTGATTTGCGTGAAGCCCCTGTCGCCACTTCTGGCACTCCATTTTTACAATCAGCCATGTTGTGCCAGCAACACCAACGCTCTTTCAAATATTTATGTTTAGGCATCGCAGATCATGGCAATACAAAAATATTATTCGATACCGCAGATACGCTAGGTTGCCAATATATCCGCGATAAAGAACTCGCTTATTCCAAGCTGCCTCAAGCGATTGAAAAAATTAAAAAATTTATTGACGAAGTAGAATATTTATATGTCACCGTTGATTTAGATGTCTTTTCTGCTGCTATTGCGCCGGGCGTTAGTGCACCAGCGCCAAAAGGCATTTCTACTGAAATTTTTGATGAATTGTTTGCCATTATCAAGAGCAGCCAAAAAATTGCGGTTTTTGATATCGCAGAATGTAATCCTGAATTTGATATTGACAACCATACCGCCAAACTCGCGGCTTATTTGATATACCAATATTTATTCTAATAAAACAACACAACAACTCGACTGATAAATACACTGTTTCTCACGCTGTTAAGATTATTAATTTTCAAACACCACAATAAAAATAGCTTTGAAGTTGATTATCAAACTAGCCGTAACACAATAACTTAATGGTTTTTAACTATTGAATTTCGCGTTACAGCTAGGCGGCAAGTGACGTTATCCCTAGGAGCATACAAAAGTATGTGACTAGGGTAACGGAGCGCGGCCAACAACGCTGTAGCGTGAAAGACAACAGTTAAAAAGGGAAAAATATGATTCTACACCTCGACACACTCTCCACCCTCTTCCTAACGGTGATCTGCTTACTCATGGGGATCCACTTAAAGAAACGTATCGAATGGCTACAGCGCTTTTGTATCCCTTCTCCCGTCATTGGCGGCTTTCTGGTTAGTTTGATTATTTGGGGGCTCAAATCATTTAATCTGGCCGAAATCAATTTTGATACCAGTTTACAAACCTTCTTAATGGTCGCTTTCTTTACCACTATTGGTATTGACGGCAGCTTCCGTATTTTAAAAAGTGGTGGTCGGTTACTCTTTATCTACCTGTTTATCTGCTGGTTTGTGGTTATTTTCCAAGACACCTTTGGTGCAGGCCTTGCTCATTTACTCGGTGTTGATCCCGTTATTGGTATCATGGCTGGTGGCGTTTCTCTTACTGGGGGACATGGTGGTGCAGCAGCCTTTGGTGGCATGGCTGAGGGCCTTGGCGTGCAATCCGCAACGGTTGCCGCAATTGCCGCAGCAACATTCGGCCTAATTACAGGAAGTTTACTTGGTGGTCCGATTGCAACGTTCTTAATTAAGAAATTTAACGTGCAGATTAAAGCTGATGAAAATGTTGAGCGAGTTCAAGTTCCTGAAACCATTGCTGGAAAAATTGAATCCATCGATGCTCACGCCTTTTTAAAAATGCTAGCACTTGTTCTTGGAATTATGGTTATTGGTCAATTCGCTTCAGCGCAATTTACCAAAGCAACCGGGTTTTCTTTGCCGAGCTATGTTGGAGCAATGATCATTGCGATTGTTATTCGCAATATTAATGACCAAGTAGAATTATTCCGTATTAACCAAAAGTCGGTTGACCTTATCTCTGAAGTTTCGCTTGGCCTATTTTTGACTATGGCGATGATGTCATTGAAAATATGGGAGCTAAAAGCTGTTGCTTTGCCATTATTCACCATTCTATTGGCGCAAGTGATTATTTTAATTCTATTAGTTGTCTTTGTCATTTTCCGCTTATTAGGCAAAAACTACGATGCCGCAGTAATGTGTGCAGGCCTAATGGGGCACGGCTTAGGTGCGACGCCAAATGCAATGGCGAATATGTCCTCTGTTTGTGAACGTTACAAACAAGTGTCAATGAAAGCTTTCATGATTGTGCCACTCAGTGGTGCCGTGCTCATTGACTTAGTTGGTATTCCTTATCATACATGGTTAATTAATATACTTAGCTAAGTTAGATAAGCATGAAGGAGGAAAAGCTCTTTCCTCCTTCAATTATTTATCTTCTCTATATTTCACTCACATACATTGATATATCGCTCCCTGTCCACAGTGAAAACAGTTACACTTGAGCAAAGCTGATTTTTTCAGGTGAACAATTTTGCTAACCTGTTTATAATCAGCGCCCCAAATAGAGGTATATCATGACTGCATCCACTTTTACTGAACTTGAACTTGATGAAAGCCTAATTGATGCGCTTTCAGATAAAGGCTATCAACGTCCAACCGCGATTCAAGCGGCAGCTATTCCTGCTGCAATGGATGGCCGCGATGTATTAGGTTCAGCCCCGACAGGTACAGGTAAAACCGCCGCGTTTTTACTACCTGCGATCCAACATTTACTTGATTTCCCTAGAAAGAAATCAGGGCCACCTCGCGTTCTAGTTGTCACGCCAACTCGTGAATTAGCCATGCAGGTTGCTGACCAAGCAAAAGAATTATGTGCCCATAATCACCTCGATATTGCAACAATCACGGGTGGTGTTGCTTATATGAATCACGCTGAAGTTTTCAGCGAAAATCAAGACATTGTCGTCGCAACAACAGGCCGTCTACTCCAATATATTAAAGAAGAAAACTTTGACTGCCGAGCAGTTGAGATTTTGATCCTCGACGAAGCTGACCGCATGCTCGACATGGGTTTTGCCAATGACATAGAAACAATTGCAGGCGAAACGCGCTGGCGCAAGCAGACCATGCTGTTTTCTGCAACTCTTGAAGGCGAAGCTATTCGTGACTTTGCTGAGCGCTTATTAGAAGACCCAATTGAAATTGACGCCGACCCTTCACGCCGTGAACGTAAAAAAATTCAGCAATTTCATTACCGTGCTGACACACTAGAGCATAAAACGGCATTACTGTGCCATTTGTTAAAACAAGATGAAGTCACCAAAGCTATCGTCTTTGTGCGTAAGCGTGAGCGTTTGCGCGAATTAGTCCAATGGTTACGTGAAGCGGGTATCGAACCTTGTTATCTTGAAGGTGAAATGCCGCAGGCTAAGCGTAATGAAGCGGTACGTCGCCTAGTTGATGGCCAAGTTAAAGTACTCGTTGCAACAGATGTTGCTTCCCGTGGCTTAGATATCGAAAACGTTAGCCATGTTTTTAACTTTGACTTACCTAGAACTGCAGATGTGTATTTGCACCGTATTGGCCGTACCGGCCGAGCTGGACGTAAAGGAACCGCAATTTCCTTAGTCGAAGCGCATGACTTCCCATTATTGGGTAAAATTACTCGTTATATTGAAGAACCTATCAAAATTCGTGTGGTTGATTCTTTACGTCCAACAACTAAAGCCCCTTCAGAAGCGATGCTAAATAAGCCAAAACCGTCGAAGAAAGTGCTTGCTAAGCGTAAAGAAAAGAAAAAAGAAGAACAAGCTAAGAAAAAAGAAAAAGTACGCCATCGCGATAAGAAAAATATTGGTAAACGTCGTACTCCTGCTAGCCCTTCTATACCAACAGCTAGCGATAAAAGCTAGTCACTAAAAACGGGTTTAGGCCCGTTTTTTATTTAGCCCATCATTTGAAAAACTTTATCTCGCATTTGTTTGCCTTCATGAGTTAGCAAATCATACTTAATAATATGGCTACCAAGTATATCCTTACAATCTAAGCCTTTATTATTTTTAATTCGCCAATCGGCTCCATTTTCCAATAGTAATGTAGCAACATCAAGTGCATGGCTATTTAACGCATCATGTAAAGGTGTGTTCCCCAAACTATCCTTAATATTCACTGTTAATCCATTTTTTAATAAAAGTTGCGATTGTATAAGACGGCCATTTTGCGCAGCTAAATGCAAAATACTTTTTTGGCCTCTGGATTGAAACATTTTAATTGTTTGACCATATTGAGATTCCATTAGGGCTGCCATAAATTGCCCATTAACTGTTCTGACTGATTGTTGTGCCAATAAACTAATGTCACAAGGTTTGTGGTCTAATGATAAAAGTGCTGAAAACTCCGTTATATTTCCTTTTTTGATAGCACTTTCACAACATTCCTGCCAACTCATTTCCTGTTTTTCTTCTTTAGTTGGAAATATTTCTAGTGGTATTTCTTGTACCTTATTATATTCACCTGTGATTGCATTCCAATTATTCCATGGCTTATGTTTGCACATAACCCTAATAATTTTAAGCATTGAATGAGCAATAAAACTTCTTGTTAATAAACGGGTGGGTAACCAATTTTTCCAAGAGCTATGTTCGCTATAAGCCATTTTAATACAATTTCCCAACGCAGAAGGGATCGGTAAAGAGTTTTGTAATCCATCGAGCCAATCATATTGCACCGTGTAATAACGTATCAACCCTTCTTGTGCCATTTTTTCAGCAACGTGATAATCAATCCCAATATTATTAATAGTATTTTTTGCCAGCCCTGCAGGACTGAATGCGATACAGGGTGATTGACTCGCTAACGCCGCTATTGATGCCAATCCTCCACCTAATGAGTGCCCTGTACAAATTGTGTTTCCATTAACTGCATTGAATAAAACATTCATCAAACCAACAGCTTGAAAATATTGAGACTCATAAAAACCAAGGCCTTGACGAATATTACTGTAAAAATCGATAATATCGTTAGTACCCGCAAAACAAAGAATATATAAATCATTAAATCGACAGATATTAGCTTGAAAACCTGTTTGCTCGTCGTTTAATAGTTCCGCATTAATTCCGAGATCAAAAATCTCTTTATTACTTAATCTTTCAACACCCTGAATATTCCTCCAATTTTTATGATAAGCACCTTGTGCTAATAGAGCCAAAATATAGTCATTTTGTTGTGCATGACCTCCTAAGAAGTCTTCTCTTAATATCTCTTTAGACCATAAATCTGTTATACAAGGTTTAATTTCTTGATGTTGGTGCTGCAAATAAATATTTAAGTTTTCTCTAACAAAAATATATTCATCTTTTTTTGATAATGTTTGTAGTGTTGGTAGTGACATGAATTCTCCCTAACAAGTGTATTTGTTGGAAGAATATTGAAATACAAATAACCAAGGTGGGAAATAATCAACTTTATTAGGAACAAATAAAAAGCCATTGGTAACAATGGCTTTAGAATTTATTATGCATTACTAGATGTAATTACATTTAATATTTATTACAAGCTTTCAGTGAAAGTACGAGTAATAACATCACGTTGTTGTTCAGGCGTTAATGAATTAAAACGCACTGCATAACCAGAAACACGGATTGTTAATTGTGGATATTTTTCTGGGTTTTTAACTGCATCTTCTAATGTTTCACGACTTAATACGTTAACATTTAAGTGCTGACCACCTTCAACACGTACAGTTGGTTTCATTTCTAAAGGAACTTCACGATACTCAAAAGCACCTAATTCGTCTTTAGCAACGATTTGCCCTTCGTTATAATCGGCTTTCGCACAAACACAACGAGCTTCATTTTTTTCGTCATCCAGTAACCAAAACGAATTCATCAATGCTGCATTATCAGTTTTAGTAATTTGAATACCTGTAATCATGTCGACCTCCACGTTCGAGCTAGATTGCATTCGATTTGCTTAATAAATCGAAGCTACATTAACCATCAATCTTATGAAAACTTGTAATTGGATATTTGGTCTAACCAATGTATATAGGTATTTTATACCAGCTAGATCCCCTATTTTCTTTGATATTTATCAATTATTCCGCTTAGTAACTAATTCAACCAACCCAACATTATGATTTAAATCAAAATTCATAATTCACTTTTTTAACTATTTTTATATATTTTCAATTTTTTTTAAAGATTAATACTCAATATCAGGGCTTTATCTCTCCCTCATGAACCAGTAAGCTTATAGCTATCAACTGGTTCATATAATTGTTCCTTCTTAAATTCATTGTTATGGAATATTTCATGTCAAACTCCATTACGTGGCACGATGTCATTGGCCCTGAAAAATCAAAACCTTATTTCAAAGAAACGTTGGCTTATGTAGCAGAACAACGCAAAAATGGTAAAATTATCTATCCTGCTCAAGACGACGTTTTTAATGCATTTAGGTATACCGAGCTTTCTGATATTAAAGTTGTTATCCTTGGGCAAGACCCTTACCATGGGCCAGGGCAAGCTCACGGCCTCTCTTTTTCCGTACTCCCAGGAATTAAGCCACCACCATCATTAGTCAATATGTATAAAGAGCTAGAAAAAGATATTAGTGACTTTCAAAGGCCTAATCATGGGTACTTGCTCAGTTGGGCTCAACAAGGTGTTTTACTCCTTAACACCGTCCTCACCGTCGAGCAAGGCAATGCCCATTCCCATGCACATTTAGGTTGGGAAACATTTACAGATAAAGTTATTGAAGCAATTAATGAAAATACCGAGGGCGTGATCTTTTTACTCTGGGGCTCTCATGCCCAGAAAAAAGGTAAAATTATTGATACTAAACGCCATCATGTTCTGAAAGCCCCACATCCCTCCCCACTTTCTGCTCATCGCGGGTTTTTAGGTTGTGGGCATTTTTCACAAACAAATGAAATTTTAGCTCAGCAAGGCAAAAAACCTATAGATTGGACACCTGTAATTAGCGAATAATTTCAAATTGCGGACAAGAAAAAATGGGATACTCACGTATCCCATTTCATCGATTATTTAGACACAATAACCATTGCAGGTCTGAGTAAACGGTTATTTAACGTGTACCCTTTTTGCATCACATCAATCACATGATTAGCTTGGTGATCAGGTGACTCAATCATCGTCATCGCTTGGTGAACTTCAGGGTTGAATGGCACATTCACTTCACTGACAGGCTCAATACCGAACTTAGCCACTGCATCTAAAAAGGTTTTTAACGTTAAATTTAAACCTTCTAACATCGCTTTAGACTCTTCACTTTCGTGATCAGCAGCTTCTATTGCACGTTCCAAGTTATCAATCACTGGCAATAATTCATTTGAGAATTTTTCCAGTGCAAATTTATGTGCCTTTTCGATATCTTGCTCAGTCCTACGACGAATATTTTCAATTTCGGCGTGTGCACGTAACATCGCTTCACGTTCAGTTTTTTGTGAAGCTTCTAACTGTTGCTCAAGCTCAGCAATACGCGCGGCTAACGCTTGTTCGTCTGCTTGTAACTCATCAGCTTGTTGAACGCTGGCTTCTTGCTCAGCTTGAACTTTTTGTGATTCATTTTGTTCAAAAGCTTGCTCATCATGCATGTTTTGGTCTTTACTACTCATGAATATCTCCGCGTATTTAGCATTAATCCCATATATGAGAGTATTATGGGGATCTAATACAGGGATTCAAGGGAAGTCATACAATCAGAGGCCAAAAAAGTATGCGAAAGGACAATAATACAGCACTACCACATTTTAAAACGATAGGCATTGTCGGGCACCCTAGGCATCCTGAAGCATTGGCAACTCATGAATTAATATACCATTGGTTAATTTCAAAAAATTATCATGCCATTATCGATAAACAAGTTGCTAAAGATTTAAAATTAGATAATGCCAACACTGGTACATTAACTGAAATAGGCCAACAGGCTGATTTAGTTGTCGTCGTTGGCGGGGATGGCAATATGCTTGGCGCTGCTCGTATTTTATCCCGGTATAATAATAAAGTGATCGGTGTAAATCGTGGTAATCTCGGTTTTCTTACTGATTTAGACCCTGATAATGCATTGCAACAACTTTCAAGTGTTCTTGAAGGAAAATACCGCGAAGAAAGACGTTTTTTACTAGAAGCACAAGTCATTAAAGCTAACCAAAAAGCACGTAAAAGCACCGCAATTAATGAGATTGTTCTGCACCCAGGCAAAGTTGCGCATATGATCGAATTCGAGGTTTACATTGATGAAAAATTTGCCTTTTCTCAACGTTCTGATGGTTTGATTATCGCCACACCAACAGGTTCTACAGCTTATTCTCTTTCCGCAGGTGGCCCTATTTTAACCCCGAACTTGGATGCTATTGTATTAGTTCCAATGTTTCCACATACCTTATCCTCCAGACCACTAGTGATTAGCAGCGACAGCAGTATTCGGTTGAGGTTTTTACGAACAAATATTGATTATGAAGTCAGCTGTGACAGCCAAATTATGCTCCCTATTCAGGATGGAGAGGAAGTTATTGTTAAACGTAGTAATAAAAATCTTAATTTAGTTCATCCACAAGATTACAATTATTTCAATACGTTAAGTTCAAAATTAGGCTGGGCTAAAAAAACTTTTTAATTTTTTCATTCTGCCTCTTTACTGTATAAAAAAACAGTCATACACTGTATTAAAACACAGGTGTGTATTTTTACAGGAGAGCGCAGATGCTTACCCAACTAACAATCAATAATTTTGCAATCGTACGTGAATTAGAAATTGATTTCCGTAATGGTATGACAGCCATAACCGGTGAAACAGGTGCGGGTAAGTCCATTGCTATTGATGCTCTTGGCCTATGTTTAGGTAATCGGGGGGAAGCCAATATGGTACGCCCTGGTGCACTGCGTGCTGATCTTTGTGCCCGTTTTTCCTTAGTTGATGCTGAGATGGCTGCTAATTGGCTTATTGAGCACCAACTTGATAACCAAAATGAGTGCTTATTACGTCGGACTATCTCTCCTGACGGCCGTTCCCGAGGTTTTATTAACGGCGTTTCTGTACCTTTATCACAACTTAGAGAACTCGGTACATTACTGATCCAAATTCATGGCCAGCACGCGCACCAACTCTTGCTAGATAACACTCATCAAAAGTCCCTGCTTGATGCCTATTCAAACCAGCAAGAACTACTTGCTCAAATGAAAAAAGCATGGAAAACATGGCACGACTCCTGCCAACAATTAGCCGTATTTCAAAAAGAGATACAAGAGCGTGAATCTCGACAACAGTTGCTGGAATATCATCTAAAAGAGCTAAACGAATTCCTTCCTGTTCAAGGGGAATTTGAAGAGATAGACCAAGAATATAAACAACTCGCTAATCATGGGCAATTTTTGTCTATTGGTCAAACAACCACGCACATACTATCTGAAAATGATGATGCGAACGTCATTAGTTTATTAAATATGGCAAAAAATGAATTGACTGATCTCGTTGCTCTCAATCCGAAATTTTCAGAACTTCTCGATATGCTTGAAGAAGCATCAATACAAGTCAGTGAAGTCAGTGATGAAATAAAACATTATTGCGATCAATACGAACTTGATCCCAACCGTTTATTTGAACTTGAGCAACGTATCTCTAAACAAATTAGCTTAGCTCGAAAACATCATGTTAGCCCCGAGGCACTACCTGAACTATTTCAACAGTTATTGACTGAGCAAGAACAAATTGCTAATCAAAATGAAGATTGTGAAACTTTAAACGAGCAAGTTACTATCGATCATCAAAAAGCATTAGCTTGTGCAGAGCGTTTACACCATGTGCGACTGCATTATGCCCAAGAGTTAAGCACACTAATTACCAACAGTATGCATCAACTTTCAATGCCTCATGGTCTGTTTACTATTGATGTGAAATTTATACCAGAACAATTGCAGGTTGATGGTGCATGTAAGATAGAATTCAATGTTACAACGAACCCAGGTCAGCCACATCAGGCGCTCGCTAAAGTTGCTTCAGGTGGTGAACTATCGCGTATCGCACTAGCTATTCAAGTTATTACCGCTAAGAAAATGGATACTCCAGCGTTAATTTTTGATGAGGTCGATGTGGGTATTAGCGGACCAACAGCTGCTATTGTTGGTAAGTTATTACGTGAGTTAGGTGAATCAACTCAAGTCATGTGTGTAACGCATTTACCTCAAGTTGCAGGTTGTGGACATCATCATTTTTATGTAAGCAAAGAAACTAATGGCGTTGAAACTGAAACTCATATGCAGCTATTAGATAAAAAATCTAGATTACAAGAGCTTGCGCGCCTTTTAGCAGGTTCAGAAGTCACCAAAAATACACTAGCCAACGCAAAAGAGTTACTTGCAGCATAATTTTTGACAACTTTTTTACGCTCATGTGGTCTTAGAGTCGATAAGGAAGGTTTTAAATTGTATCAATGTCGATTATCATTGATGTTCTGACTCCAAAAGGAATGAGATATCCATGCGTTATAAATTGTTAACTGCTGCCGCACTATCACTCGCATTAATGTCTACGGGCTGTTCAATGATGGAACGTCTTGTCTATCACCCAGACATTAACCAAGGTAATTACCTCACAGCGAAAGATGTTGCTAAGATCCAAAAAGGAATGACACAGCAACAGGTCGCTTATACTTTGGGCACGCCAATGTTATCTGACCCGTTTGGTACTCAGACTTGGTATTATGTTTTCCGTCAAGAACTTGGGCATGACCCAGTTCAGCAAGAAACTTTGACTCTGATTTTTGATCGCAATGGTATTCTTACTGACATCAAAAACGAGAAAAATCTTGCCGCGCAGGAATCAATGGAAGCTGCTGAAACAAAAGCATCAGAAACTAAAACAGCTGACTAACCACAAACACTAAGAACCACCTAGTGTGATAGTAACAACCTGTTTTATGAAGGACTTATTCAGGCGGGTTGTTATTATGAGTATCTTTATTAAAAATTTATTTAGACTCAACTTGTATAAATAAATTTAAAGACAAAAACCGAGCTTTGCTCGGTTCGCTACGTATAATCGGTTTACTTATTTTTAACTTCTTTAGACTTTTCCGCTCGTTTGCGACGTAATTCTTTTGGGTCTGCAATCAAAGGTCGATAAATCTCAACACGATCCCCATCTTGCACTAAATCTGTCAATTTAGCAGGGCGACTATAAATACCAATCTTATTTTTTTTAAGATCAATATCATCTCTAAGAGCTAAAATACCAGAAGCTAGTATTGCTTCTTCTATTGTCGCCCCCTCTTTCACTTTTACTGATAGCAAAAATTGCTTTTCAGGAAGCGCATATGTCACTTCAATATTCAGCTCAGACACTGTATACATCCTTTGCTCTTAAAGTGAAGGCTTGAACCATATTATTAGCTAATTCCTTAAAAATTTTGCCAAATGCAAGTTCTATCAATTTATTTGTAAATTCAAAATCAAGGTGAAACTCGATTTTACAAGCATCAGGGCTTAAAGGAATAAATTTCCAACCACCAGCTAATTTACTAAATGGCCCTTCCACAAGTTGCATATGAATGCACTTGTTATCCTCTAGCACATTTTTTGTGACAAAAGTTTTGCTAATGCCTGCTTTTGACACTTCAACAGAAGCGGTCATTTCTTCAGAACTATGACTAATAATTCGGCTACCCACACACCCCGGCAAAAAGCTCGGATATGAAATAACGTCATTAACGAGTTTATACATTTGTTCTGCGCTAAAAGGGACCAACGCAGAGCGACTAATCTGTGGCATATCAATTCCTATCCCCAAAAACTGAGCGTATAATACCATCTTTGATTGGTTAAACAAAAAACAAAACCCACATAGGGCAAGATTTGCACAATCAAAAAAATATCAGCTTAGAAAGATTTCTTTCAACTCAGCTTACAGTATAATGATTGCACTATGACAAAGAAAAAACCATATAAACCCGGTTCAGCAACAATTGCTATGAACAAGCGTGCTCGCCACGAATATTCTATCGAAGAGGAGTTCGAGGCGGGTCTATCCCTACAAGGCTGGGAAGTCAAATCACTCCGTGCGGGCAAAGCCAACATTGGAGATAGCTACGTTCTTTTAAGGGACGGCGAAGCTTATTTATTCGGTGCAAACTTCACACCGCTGACTGTTGCATCATCGCATGTTGTGTGCGACCCAACTCGTAGCCGTAAATTACTTTTAAATCAACGTGAATTAGATACACTTTACGGTAAAGTTAACCGTGAAGGTTATACCGTTATTGCACTTTCTCTCTACTGGAAAAATGCATGGTGTAAAGTTAAAATCGGCGTTGCCAGAGGTAAAAAATCTCACGATAAGCGTTCTGATATTAAAGAACGTGAATGGCAACTCGATAAAGCACGTATAATGAAACATTCTAACCGCTAACCTCTAGCTTTATAGAGTATTTTTCTGTTATACTGCGCTCAACAACTTGGGGCTGATTCTGGATTCGACGGGATTTGCGAAACCCAAGGTGCATGCCGAGGGGCGGTTGGCCTCGTAAAAAGCCGCAAAAAAATAGTCGCAAACGACGAAAACTACGCTTTAGCAGCTTAATAACCTGCTTAGAGCCCTCTCTCCCTAGCCTCCGCTCTTAGGACGGGGATCAAGAGAGGTCAAACCCAAAAGAGATCGCGTGGATGCCTTGCCTGGGGTTGAAGCGTTAAACTTAATCAGGATAGTTTGTTGGTGGCGTGTCTGTCCGCAGCTGGCAAATGAATTCAAAGACTAGACTAAGCATGTAGTACCGAGGATGTAGAAATTTCGGACGCGGGTTCAACTCCCGCCAGCTCCACCAATTAAATCAAGGGGTTGCGTGAAAACGCAGCCCCTTTGTCTTATCTAATGTCCACTTTGCGTCCACCACTCTAAATGAAGATGGACACTCAATATTTATTAACGAGGGTGATATGGCTTTAGTAAAATGTAAAGAATGCAAAAAGGAAGTATCAGACAAAGCAAAACAATGTCCGCATTGTGGTGTGAAAGAACCCGGAGTAACAGCAAAACAAAAAGCAGGTGGCTGTCTTGTTGCCCTAGTCATTTTTGCAGGTATTGTTTATTACTTCGCTAGTAGTGATTCTGAGAATAAAACAACAAATACAAACCCTGTTGCATGTGCCAAGAATGATGGAGAGTGCATCGCAAACTCTATGATGAAAAATGCGGATTTAATTGTAAGTTGTAAAACCAATATTCAAAAACTTTCAAAGTACGATTACGAGTGGACTGATGGAATAATGACACCTATGTTTTCACGGTACTTGCTTGATGAAAAGAATAATCAAATGACTCTTGTTGGTGATGAACTTAAATTCACAAATGGATTTAATGCAAAGGTTCCTATGACCTATCACTGCATTGTTAATATTGATAGTGAATCAGTTGCTAATGCAAAAGTAACTCAAGGCCGCTTACAATAATTTCGTGACATGTCACAGCGTGATTTATTTTGTCTAAGGTATGTCACGCTAATTTCCCCAAATAATTTTCCAGTTCATTTCAGTTTTTCAATTCCTCTCAAGCCGCATGATTGCTGGCTTTCTGAAATTACATGGTTGATATCGTGATCCAATCAAACTCACGTAAAATAAAAAATACTTATATATTTCATTATGTTGCATTTTTGGCGCGATCCATTTCGTGATCTAAAAACTGAAATCTATTGAAATTCTTTTCACACATTTCAGTTTGAGATTTTCGGCAAGTCCCTAGTATTGGCGCGGCTTTCCGGTATGGTTTGTAGAATTTTAAAACTGAAATAATTTTTAGATCCAAATTGTGCAGGCGGGTGCGGTGTAGTGCGTTTTACGTGGTGAAAACTTTTATTTCGTGGGCGCTGTGATTCCTCAGCACTGCGCAGATGATGTGATCCACTTTGTTTGTTGCGCTGAGTTGTTTATGAATTGAATCGCTTGGAATGGCTCTGGAGTTGTTTTATTGCAGGTATAAAAAAGCCCACATGATGTGGGCTAATGATAATATTTTTATATGTTAATTCGTATAAAGATAATGATATTCATATCGTGTATTTTTAGTTTGCGTTTCAATAACTTTCAACTTATAAGTTTCAAGTGTTAGTCTTTCTGGCTCTACGTAGCCTGTTACAACAGTTGCGGGCATGGGCGTGCGTGGTGGCATGCATACGTGACAAATAGGGTATCCACCATCATCAACTGGAGCCTCATAATACTCGCCATCCCACGACCCGCCTATGAGTAATATTCCCGCTTGCTGCTTTAAATCGTCATTCTGATGATTGCGATTTTCTTCCGTAAGCGTTTTTCTAATATAATTTTTTATATTTTCCAATAACTCACTGTTTGTTATATCTCTAATGCTTTCTTGAAAATTTATATCCATTCCATTTTCAAGAATAAACTTCCACCTTATTTTCGTGTGGCTTTCTGTAACTTCAATAATTTCAACCCGTTGAGCTGCAAACAACCTATTGTCCTCATCTTTGCTTAAACTTAGATGCGGTACTAATTCTTTCAGGTTTGTAAATCCCATGACAACCTCTCAATAATCCTTGTTGCAGTGATTCTATCTAATTCTAGTTTTACTTACCAATAACAGGTGAGTACTTTTTATTCAAGGTGTCTGACTTGGTGCCAGTGCCTTTGATATCTTGCGCGTTTAATGGCGCACCTGTATTGCTGTGAGTGTGCGCGGCTGTCAATTCTGCTAATTCTTTCACTACATCAAGTGTGTCTATCATCAATTGTGCGACGTTGATTTGCTGGCTACCTATCCAAATAACAGGCGCTATAATTTGTTGCTGTGCGCCTGCGATACTTTGTTTTATTTGTCCAACTTTCTCTATCAGCTTTTGTCCCACGGTGATAGTTGAGTTTTGCCCAACATCAAGGGTCATGTCTTTTTCAATACTGGCGACATAATTTGATGATGTGGCGATTGAGTAGTCACCCTCAGATAATTGCTGTATTGCGCCTGCTAGTAATTTTCGTGTACCTAAAACGGTTAATGTGTCGCTGGCCTGTACTGTGGTTTCCCTTGCGACAAGTTCGCGCTGTTCTTTGTCCGCTTTGATAATGCGTAACATTGACGCTTCATTAATGCTTTGGTCAGTTTCACGGTTCCAACTACCATCTTGGGTTACACGCTGAAAAACTTCTTTGCGTTGTTGCTGCAATTGCTCCCCTGGTTGTATGTCCGGTAGGGTATTATTTTGACTGAGCGTTTGCCGGATAAAGGGTTTATCTGGCCTGCCACCTTCAAAAGCGATTTCGACTAATGTTCCCTCGGGTGGAAATTGAAACATACCGCTTTCACCGCCTGCCATTGGGAGTGGTAAAGGTACCGCCTTGTAAGTTGGTGCGGCTGATTCGTTACCGTCACTATCTAGCAATTGCACGTCAACGGCATATTTCGGTCTGAATGGGTCAGAAATATCACCGGCACTAACTGACTCGCTTGGTGATTCAATTCGCGCGAATTTTGGTAAATGCAAACCTGCTGATAATTCGGGGTAAGCCTTATCAATTTGTTTTTGAATTGGGCTCTTATTTTCTGCTTTCCCTGTCAATGGATTTGCGGCTGTCCAGTAGAGCGTAATATCGTCATTTTCAAGCTGAATTTTATTAACCCGCTGATTATTTACCACGGTTCCGGCACGTAACGCGGGGATTAATGGGTAAGTGGCGCTGTTACCTGCAGATTGATTCTTTGAAAATTCAGCAGGTATTTCGTAGTTATCGGCTTTAAACATCGAATCCACCCAACTGCCGACAAAAACTTTACCATCTGGCATTTGGTACCAGACATAATCAGTGATACTAAAAACTGCCCCTAAATTGGTTAGTAGTTGATATCCGGTGCCGTTATGGGTGAAATGAGGAATAGGTGTATTGATATATTTCGCATCGGGCAAAATAAAGGTTAGTCCGCTATTTTCCTGTAAGTAGTCGGTGATGGTTTTTAATGTGGGGTGCTGGAATGAACATGGCCACATTTTATCAAACAGGCCAACGAGCTCACGAACAAATAATTTTTGAAAGCCATTATCGGCAGGTTGTGACCGCTCAACATATCCAGTGAAATATCGATACAGTGAATCTGTGTAACCCGTATCAAAGCGAACTAATTTACCTGTGTAATCATTTTCTGTCTCAACCGTCAGAAACCCACGACCACACGCTGATAGTTCGAGCATGATTTTAGCGTCCACAATATGGACTTCATCATTGGATAAATAGCAGCGGCTAATGGGTTTCATGGGTTCCCCCAATCATTAATAGGCTTCAATACTTCTCTCTCAAGCCAGCTTAATTCGTCTTTTTCTTCTTGTGAGCCTGCTGTCGGTGCTTTCGGGTTGCCCGTCTGCTTTTTCGCTTTGACTTGGGCTGCGGCTCTGGCGTCTTTTTTCTCAGAAACAGATAAATGCTCTCGCAACGTGAATGTGACTTGCCACGCCATCTGCCCGTCAATTTCACTGGCATCAATATTGTTGGTAAAAGTACCAATGCGAAAATTAATCGCTTTAGCGGTGTGGTTTGCCACCCGATAACGTTTTAGCTTTCCGTTTTCGGTGGCTCTCGCTAATGTAAATAGGCGCGTGAGGATTTTTTCATCAATAAAATTAATCACGCCCGTTATACGCAGCTCTTGAGGTTTAATACCTTGCTCCGCTACGGATGTGCTGGACGTTTGACCGGATTGGTCTTTATCTTGAAATTGAATGGACGAATTAACTTTGATGTTTTTCAGCGGAATAGCTTCACCATCAAGGGCGAGCGTGATGGTCGGGTTCTGTGCTGTTGATTGATTTTGTTGGATCATGAAGCATTCCCTTTAGTGGTGCAAGTTCGCTTCCTGCGAACAGTGTAGCCAATGTAAAAATGGCATCTGGCTCAGGGATATCTTTTTGTAGCCGTTCCGTTAAATAATCACCTGTACCTTTGCCCGTAAAACTCCAAATAATCACGGATTTTCCTAATAAATCCGTGAGTTTATTGCCAATCTCTTTAAGTGCGTTCTCTCTTGCTGATTTAAAGCCGGACATAGCAGATTTCATGGCATCGATACCGCTTGCACTGCCTGCGCTATTTTTGGCCTGTTCTATCAATTGAGCATTAATTGTTGCTCGACTTGTTGATGTTGATAGTGCCTGCGGCTTAGGTAAGCCGCCAAACTGCTTGCCGGGCAATTGCATTTTAGTGACTTGCAGATTAGCCGCTGTTTTTGCCATGCGTTCTACCTGAGAAAAAACAGGCAGTGGAAATACAGACGAAAACAATTGCAACAATGACATAAATTCGACCTGCGATTTAGCGCAGACCATCATGACAACAATGTCAGTTTCACCCGCACCTGCCAATTTCTTTGCAATATGATTAATGGCGTTGGTTGGGCTTAAATAGCAGCCTGTATCTGTTTTTTGCCCAAGTCCGTAAATAAATGGGTGAGCAGGCACCATCGAACAAGTTAACCCCGACATAGTCGGGGACATTTTCATCAATGATTTACGCCACGTTGGGTGGATTATGGTTTCACTGGCCATTCGATATCCGGTGCGTTTGAGGTGTCAATATCAGAGACTCTGACGCTGTAAACTTCCCACTGTCTAAGTAGCTCAATTTCTTCATCGGTTGCCATTCCTAAGCGCACTTTGCGCTCAAGCATTAAGATATTTTGCTCTGCCTCTTCTAAACGCTGAGTTTTTTCCCTCTCTGCTTGTTCGACTAGCATCGCTTTTTGCGCATCAGTATCTGTTACCCATTTTTTACCGTTCCACACATCGAACTCAGTTTTTGGTACTAACAATGTTAAATTGTTTGGTAGCTCACCAATAAAATCAATTTCCATCGGTTGACGGGTTTCTGTGCTGTAAGCCGTTTTACCTCGGTTATCTGTCACGATTTCCCATTTAGAGCCATCCTCACTACGCACCACCGCGAAACCGGATTTTGTCGGTAATTCTGGCGCATCAATATAAGCACCAGCCGACACGCTTACATCAAAATAAATACTCTCCATGCTCGCTTTTAAATATTCACGCGTGTGTGGGTCTGCTATATAAACTTTAATCCAACCTGCTTTTGTTGCTAAACCATTGTCGCCAATTTCGGCTTGTTCAATCTCTAAATTATAGTTTTTCATTATGCTGCTCTCACTATATATAAAAATGCAATGTTGCGAACTCGATTTTCTTTACCTACATTGAATGTAATGCTATTTACATTAGTTCCAATGTCACCTCTTGATAGGTATTTAGATGAAGAACTGTGAATCATTAGATCGTTATCTGATGCAGTAGCAATACAAGTGATTTCACCAACCTGCCCATCTTGAAAGCTATTAACTGAACGATTAACATCAATATTTCTTCCTGCATCAAGTCCACGAAGAAATTCGCCCCGTAAATCGGGTAATATTCCCGATGGATAGGCTTTAGCAAGCAATGGATAAGTGGTTTTATTAAATACTTGACCATTGCAGATTAAATATCCCGCAGGGGCACTTGATTGCGGCCATGGAATTGGACATCCCACAGGGTAATCACTGCGCTCAAGATAACCGAGGATTTTTACATTACCGTTATGGTCAGCTTGAGTATTTGCTGTTGTCAATGCACTGAAATAACTTCCCCACACGCCACCTGTTTTAATTCGATAGGTGACCTCTTTATTGTGTGCAGTAATAAAAAATGCTTCATTGACTGAGCTAACTGCCGCCAGTAATGCACCATAAAGAGGGTTTCCGCTAACGGTTTGTGGTGGTGCGTTAACATGAGCCCCTCCACCTACGCCTGAATAAAAACCTGACTTATCGATTTTTTCATAATCACCCCCCGGAATTCCGACACCAAAACCGCCGAGACCTAAATCACCAATTTGCATTAACGTCCCGTCTACTTCTGGAATTACATGATCGAACCATTTCCCTGTTTTATTTCTCGATCTTATTCTTGCAATATCACCACGGCTATCTAGCTGCGCACCTGTCCCTCCAGCTGTATGCACCGTCACTTGTCCGCCAGATGTTTGAATTGCTCCCGTTGCTGAAATTCCACCGTTAATCGCACCACCTGTTTTATCAAACTTCTTATCAAGGCCATTATTTAACGCTGTATTGGTTGCATAGTCACCCGCAGGGGCATAATTTCCGGCTGGTTGTTTTTTGCCTAATTCAGTCGCAAGCAAATTTAAGCTAGGAACTTTGTCATTATCATTGCCTAGAACGCCTGAAATATTGGCTTTATCAATTTTTTTACTTAAATCTAATTTTAAACGAGTTTCTAATGCGCTGATTTCTTGACTACTTAACGCCCCCATTGAGCGCAAATCTTTTACGTTCCCTGATGCATCAATGCTGGCAATGGCGAACACTTGATGGGTAAATCCAGCGGTATCAACATAATTAGTCAGTGTTGCGGCAGCGGTAATTTTAACAACAGTGTTCCATTGACTAACAATGTTTCCCTGATAAGAAAAATCAGCGTAAACCTTAGTATTGCGTAGGCCATTTAAAATCTGGTTTTGTGTCAGTTCACCACGCAAACCGCCTACATAGCCTAAACCTTTTTTAACCGTGTATTGTTCACCACTGCGGATAACTTCAAAACCATCATTAAAGAATGCAGCCGCGCCATAGCTATCAACGTTAATCAGGCGCTGCATTTCATCAATGCCCGACAAACGCGCAGTAAAATCAATTTGCCACGTTTCCGCACTGGTTTTGATTTGGGTTTCTTCGGCTGCGCCTTGGAATTCCAAGATAAATGAGCGGGTTAACACGTTTCCTTGCTGCCCATTTTGGGTTTTAAGTTTCTTTTGGATAGGGGCGTGGGTAATCATTGCAACCGTGCCGGATGCTTTATTTAATAAGCCTATCCAGTTGAAATCAAAGTTACCGACTTCTGCACCCAATGTGACGCTATAGGCCACGGCATTTTCGCTGGCTAAACCTGCTTTATTGACCGCTTGACGGTGAACAATTTGATTTGCAGGGGGTAATTTTTCGTTGCGGTCAATCGGTTTGGCTGGGTCTAAATTCGGCACATTGGCGAACACGAATTCATCCAACAACACGGCTTTACCGCTTGCCGCTTCTTGGGCTTTCCATATTTCGAAAGCAACTGTAATAACTGATGCCATGAATGTAGTCCTTTACATTAATGATGCGCCAAAGGTTTCACTTGACGCGGTAATTTGTCCAATTCGAATAAATAACGGCTGATTTGGGAGCGTGGCGTAATAGCAAATATAATCGGCTTCAACAAAGCCCACTCGCATTCCTAACTCATGCACCGCCATGACTTCAAAGCGATAGCGCCTACATGTTCGCCCATACTGCCTAATGATTTGTAATAACAAATCCGGGTTATTGGCGATTTGACCGTCGCTGACACGTAAAATAATGACGTCCCAGTCAATATCCGGCTGTCGCTCGTTAATTTCGACGTAGCCGACGCCAAGGCGTTTAAATATCTCAATAAACCCCGCGACACTGCCGGAGTCTTTGGCATTAATAAACGCATATTTCACGCGCTTGCGGTATAAATCCAACGGTTCATTATTAAAGCGGTGGATATCGCGCTGATAGGCCAACAAGTTTAATAATGGCTCAGTGCATGTGTCGGGGTCTAGTTGCGCTAAAGGCCACGTTAACCAGCTATAAATAATTTCCCAAAACCGCTTTGCTGCACGCAATAATGTGGCGAGCTCACCAAGGTTCATCCATGATGGCAACTGCAATCGCTTTAATCGCGCTTTAAACTCGGGCATTTTGTACCTCTATCGTGAGCGATTTTAGGCGTGGGACGCTTAAATCACTGACAATGTCGGGAATGCTAAACACAATAGAATCCAAGACGGAAAACTGTTTATGTAACTCACGACCTAAATTTGAGAATGAAAAGCGCGAATATGGCCATGTTTTTTTGACATCATAATTGGTGTTTTCACGAAACGCACAACGCACCAAATCGCCCGTATCTTGTTTGAGTTTTTGCAGTTCCTCAGTGGTGAGGTTTTCCACGCTTTGCACAAATAACGTGATTTTTAATGCGTGCTGTGTTTCCGGCATAGGAAAGCACTGCATATCATCACCGTGCCCGTGGTGACCTTGTGCATTAATATAATCATTCACCTTGTCGATAAATGGCTGACTGGCGACGCCACTGTCTAAGAGTAAATAAGCGTTAGCGGTTCCCGCTCCGCGTGGTGCATCATGCAAAAAGAAAATACGGTCAATACTCAAGCCGACAACATTCGCTATCATGCCGCGATAAACAGCATCAGTGTGATATTGACCGACTAAGTTGTATTGATTGCGGCAGCGGTCGCGCAAATCATTGTCACTTTCTGCATTCGCACCCGGAACTAATAACCAATTTTCTTCACTTTGAACGCGCTCAATCCCTGCAATCGCCACGGGTAAAATACGAAAATAACCAGGAGCAAGATTGTAAGCCCCTCCGGCATTTTCAGCGATAACCGGCACTAATGCACTATCGGTATTTATCGCTTTAGTTTCAACGGTTTTCATACTGTAAATAATTCCGTTGATACGCTCTGTTTGCACTATGGTTCCAGCAGGAATGGTGACTGTTCCCGCACCTGCGGTACGATAAAAACGGATGACGCCTTTTGCTTCGGTGGCAGGCTTGCGCGTTAAATTGACGCCCCATGCAAACATATCTAGCCATTGGCCTGATGCGGTTGCTAAATACATATTTTTCAAGGTGACATTAATTAATGCTTCCGTAAGCCAACGAACAGGCTTTGTTACGATGGTATTAATTAAGCGCCAAAATGGGGACATGTCCGAAGTATTAGTGACAAAGCCCTCATCGTGAACAATTTCTGCAAATTTATCGCTAATTTCTTCTTCTGAGACAGGCATTCCGCTGTCACGCAAGACCTGTTCATAATCAATTTCAGGAATGTTTTTACTGTTCATAATTCACCCCTAAACTGATACGGCCAAAATCATAAGTGTCTGCAGTTACCCAAAGCCGCTTTGTATTTTCTTCATCAATCACAACCGTACCCGGTACCAATCGGTCGTCACTTTCAACCAAGATTTCCATTTGCGTGCGAATGTCCGCGCGTAATGTTGGGCTACGCTCTGCCACTAATTGGGTGGCAAGGCCGCTTTCAATAATACGGTGAGCCACATCTTGGGTGATTGATTGACGGTTATTACATAACTCCGGCTCATTGCCGGAGTTTAATGTCAAATCTCGGTTTGTAATTAATAAATCAATGTAGAGTAAATTATCCATTATCAAGCGCAGTCCATTCCGCCAAATCCGTTGGTGACATTCCGTTTGTCACATTGATATTTACTGTATCGTATCGCTTGCTGTTATCAATCGATTGGGTTCGGTTATTGCTGATTTGCCGACTAATGCCGCCTTTCTCTACACCGCTAAGTTGCCCACCGACTAATAAACCTGCCGCGCCTGCTGGGGCGGGTGAGCCGTCAACGGTTCCCGTTGTTTTGGTTTCAATATTGACGCCCGGCAGGTAATTTAGTGTTTCTACAATGGTGTTGTAGACACTACGGAAAGAATCAGTAATTGATTGCCAAACCTTTGAAAAAATAGCTTTAATACTATTTCCCATTGCTTCAAATGTTTTATCAATCGGTGAGTCACTAAAGAAATTGCAAACCGCATTCCACCCATCCGTAATTGCCTGCCACGTTTGAATAAATGCAGATTTCAAAGTATCAATCACAATCATGAGCGCCTTGAATGCCCATGTATCGGCAAAATAGGCTGTAAACTCTTGCCACTTTTGTGACATCCATTCCCATGCTTGCATAGCAACAAGCCCGACGGCACGCACGGCAATTGCTACCACTTTAAATGCGGTGGTGTTCATCACTGCTGCTTTAACATCATCCCAATGTTGAATAAGTTTATAAATGCCATAAGCTAAAAGCGCGATGGCGCCAATTACCAATAAGATAGGCCAGCTCATAAATGAAAAGCTGACACCCGCAATTTTTGATTGCAGCGATACTGCCATTAATACCCCACGCAGATATTTCAGTGATGCACTCCACGCCTTTACTGCAACGCTATATAACCAAATAGCAGCGGTGCCAATTTTTAGCACGCCACTAAATACGCCCATGATGATACTTAGCCCTGTCATGATAAATTTGGAAATGCCCATCACGATATTGGCGGCAGCACCTGCAGCAGCAAATCCGAGTGTTCCCATCGTGATATAACCGACCCATCGCGCGATATTAGGGAATAAAGTAAACCAACGTACAAGGGTTTGACCGCCCTCCGCGAGTTTATCGATTAATGGGGTAATGACAGGTAATAACGTCATACCAATGGCGATACGGATAGATTGCCAAATAGACATAAGCCGTTCCCACGGATTGGCTAATTTTGCGGCTTGTTCCGTGGTGCGCTTCATTCCATCACTGGCGCCCAAGAAGCCAATATTTTTACGCAAAATATCAACATTGCCATAAAGCTGTTTGACCACGACGGCAGAGTCACCAAAGGCGGCTTCAATTTCTTTTTGGGCTTTTAAATTGCCCTCAATGCTCTTGCCGTATTTGGCCTGCAATTTATCCAGCATTTCAGGCATGGATAACATCTGACCTGACACACTGACGAATGACAGGCCGAGTTTTTTACCGCTATCGGACGCTGTTTTGAGGAATGCTTCATACGCTCCCGACGACTCACCGCCTAGCGTTCTTTGCAGTTCACCCAATACAGCAAGCTGCTCATCAATCCCGACGCCAAACTGCGTACCTGCATTTTTTGCACCCTCCATCAAACCTGTTATTTCAGCCATCGATACGCCAAACGCTTTTGACATATACACGGCCTTACCTGCTAAATCTTCGGCAAACTTAACATGCCCAACGGCATTTGCTTGGCTCTCAAACTGGTTAAACATTTGCCCCATGTATTCGGTGGCTTCGGTTGATGTGGTTTTTAATGCCGCGGCTGTCGTATTAGTAATACGGGTTAATTGTGGCAAATCTTGCTGCGTGACATTGTTAATGGCTTTGCTGATTGCCGTAGTGGAATTGACAAAATCAATGGATGATTTTCCGTATTGGGATGCGAATTTCAGGGCGTCTTTAGACACTTTAGACATGATGCCATCATCAATACCCTGTAATGATGCACTCATCATGGCGTCATTCATTTCAATGGCAGGGTCAAGGATGCTTTTAATAGACCAGAACGCCCCGGCAAGACCTGCACCGCCTACAGCAATTTTACCAAAGGCGACTTGGCTGTCTCTAGCAAAATTAGAGACAGCCGATTGCACTTGTCGAATAGGCTTTGTGATATTGTCGATAAGGCTGAGAGTAAAATCTAACTCGCTCATGAGTCACCTTTAAACGCTAATACAATTCCGTTTGCGACTGCAATTTGCGTATTTTCCCAGTGACGGTTATCTAACCAGATTGCAGTAGCGATATTTTCTTCCGTGTCCGGCTCATGAGGTAAATAGTGTTTTCTGAGCGCAATGAATTGCTCTAACTCATTACGCTCAATTGCACGAACACGGTTTTTTAGTTTTTTACGCTAATTTCCAGCTTTGGCGCGTATTCTTTGTTTACTGCTTCGGCAAGCTGTGCGGCAGCCCCCGGAAAGCTCAGTAATTCGTCTAAATATTCTTTGCTTTCTGCGGTGACAATACGTTTTAAATAAGTGGTGAGCGGAGCAACTTTATTGTCCATCGACATATCGTTAATCATGCCGTTATAAGCCGTGATATTTGGCTCAAAGCTAACGTCTTTTTCATTGATAGTTAACGTAATAATTTTTTTAGTCATGAGATAATTCCTTTCTCTTTCTGATTTCGTCCGTTAATTGGTTGTGCCGTGCGGCACATTGACCGTATAAAATAGCCATTTTTTCTAATGGCTCTGAGATATCACGGCCTGTTGTTCCCGCGAGTCTCGGAATGTCCGTCGAGCATTTTTTTAACAGGTTTTCCTGATAGCTCACGCTCGATGTTTTCTGCGGTTTGGTTGTACATGCTGACAAACTCATCACTAACACAAACGTTAGTAAACACAGGCTTAATAATTTCAGTGCGTATTTCTCTGGGGGCAGCATTGGCAATCCCCTCCAATTGTTCTTCCAGCTTTTGACCGGACTCACTCGATATCTTTTCAATATCCCCTTTGATTTTTGCTGCTGTCCTACTTGCGGTTAGCTCAATGCTATCGTGATATAAGCCGTTGACTTTCCAACCCGCGCCAAAGGCACAGGCCAATAAAGCAATTATCAGCGCGAGTTGTTTTGTCATATTAATGCATATCCTTTTTCGAACTCTGCAATGCCCCAAGGTTGCTGCCCCGCATTTTCGACACGAGTAATGGCATCCGCTAAAGCAAACAAAACGTCTTTTTGCATAACAGATAAGCAATCATCAGGACTAACCCCTAACTCTTTTGCGACACGCTGAATATAGCCCTCAGTGTTATTTTCCACTGGTGGTGCATAGCGGTTAATAATTTCACGAATAGAGCAAATTTTGTGTTTTCGCTCATAGGTACGCATTAAAATAAACAGCGCCCGATACCCCCATTCCGGTGCGATAAATCGGCAAAATGATTTATCTGTTTGCTCAGGGTGTAAACCTCGCCATTTATCACCGTGGCGAATATTACCGGGGTTATTGTTACGAATGCCTCTTGGTGGTAATTTGCTCATTGCTTAAATTTCCCTTTTAACAGTGCGCTTCCACGTTTTCTAATCCACATTTCAACCGCTTGATATCCGGCAATCCCTAATGCGGAGGCACATCCAACAAGGGCAAGCGGTGAAAGGTCGGGGATCCAAATTAAAAGTGCAGCGGCAGCGACAGAGGTTGCCGCCCCTAAAATTACCCGACTCACAAATAACTTGATGGTGATAGGTTCAGCCCCTGTTAGCATTTGACCAATGCTAATTAGCGCCCCGATAATAACCATTGTAATAAATGTTTTTTCGTGTTCTTCCATGAACAAATTATCCCTATTATCCGATAAGGGTTTGAGTTAACTCAGATTCCAAATAAGGAATGCCTTTAATACGCACAAAATCAGGACTCGTAACCAGATATTTAATTTTGTGAGTAGTGAGTGCGCCACCTTTGGGATCGGTATCTAAAATATCAGTCAAAATCAATTTATTGCCGAATGATTCGACTTTCATTTCTTCATTGCCTGCCTTGGCGTACCAAAGGAAATCCATTGGCTTAATCCCACGCCATGAGCCTGCCGCCCGCGCTTTTGCGACGATAATCTCAAAATATTTTGTACTAATTTCGATTTCACCCTCTGCGCTCACATCACCCGCGACAAAACCGTCGGGCATACCTTTGGTTTGCGCGGCTGCGGTATTATCAGTAATGGATAGGCTCACTTTTTCGACGTGAATTAAGTCACCATCAATATTAAAGTCAAAGGATTGACCAGATAAACGTTGGCTCATTATGCGCTCTCCAAGCTAGCATCCAGTAAGATACTGACCGTAATTCCTTTCGGACATTCATACGTTCTTACTGTGATATAAATTTCAACGGTATTTTTGGTTTTCCACACAATCACGACGTCATTGTCTTGTGGCGGTTTACATTCACCGGGGAACGTGACACCGTTGATTTCTGCACTACGTGACATTTCACGCATAGTGCGAGCAAAATACGATTTGTGGGTTTCAATGCTGTTTGG
Source organism: Providencia hangzhouensis (assembly GCF_029193595.2). Classification (NCBI taxonomy): domain Bacteria; kingdom Pseudomonadati; phylum Pseudomonadota; class Gammaproteobacteria; order Enterobacterales; family Morganellaceae; genus Providencia; species Providencia hangzhouensis. The sequence goes on along the minus strand of NZ_CP135052.1, from coordinate 1,622,676 downwards.
TGTACTGTTTAAGCTACGGTCTGCAATTTTTGCAATAGCTTGTAAGCGAACGCGACGCGCGACTTTATCAACAATACGCAGGTTTTCAATTGCTTGAAAATCGCCGCCCTCAACATCTAAGGTTCGACCATCTGACCAATACATGCCGTCATAGTCGGGGTACCACATTGGCACGCTATAACGGAGTTTTTCCAACGCTTGCAAGGTGGCTAAGTCAATTTCCACACCGCTATCGTCTTTGGGTTTATCAACGTTGCCTAAATCAAGCAGAGCGCCTGTTTTTACCCGAGCCGGGCTATCGGCAATGGTAACCGCACGATTACATAAACGACCCGCCAATACTCCCGCTTCATTTCCCCAAAACGTGGGCACTAATTGAATAGATTCAACCGCTTCGCCTTTTTGGAGTTCACCAAGGCGGGTTAATGCTAGCTGCCATGTTTCTTTCGCTTGTAACCCTGCGACAGAAAGAATTGCCCATGTCCAGCGCCCAAACTTCGCCATTAAATTGGCGCGGAGTGTTTGCGCAGCTTTAATTGTTGTTTTGGTGGCATCACCGATATAGACATAGCCCTCAACACTGGCAACAGATTGCGCTTTCATTACCGCATCAACAAAATCGGTTTCGGCTGCGCTCTCGGGCAAGACGTGAACATAACCAAACCAATTCTGCCCAGCATTCGCCATTGCTGCCTTGATATTCGACTTTAAAGGGCTATTTTCTACCCCCAATAATGTATCTAAATCAGTTTGAGTATTAACAGGTAAGGTTTCACCAATATGGCTCTTCCCTTTGCCCACAAACAGCAAAACACGCTCAATTTCTTTGGTTTCGCCTTGTAACTGATTGACTTGATTAACCTGAATGTTAGGCCACATAGTTAAGTCCTTTTATTTAATATCCTGCGCTTTAACATCAGCGCCAAATCCAATCCCTTGTAACTGCCTTGCGAGTGCCTTTTTAAAATCGCTATCGCTCATGCCGAGGAAAACACGTGAAGGTACTTCAATAGTCCAAAATGTTTTGGCTGTTTTTTTACTTAACGTTCGAATTATTCCACCTGCTTTTATAAAAGACATATTTGTTGTGATATCTTTAACCGATGGTTTTTTAATTCGTTTTCCTTTGGTTTCCTGATAACCAAGCTCCCGTAATTTTTTAGCTTGTTTGATAGTTGCTCTTCTATCTTTATCCGTCGGTTTTGATTTATTTTCTTGCTCTGAGTCTCTTTTTCTTCGGCTCACGCTCATTCCATTTTGCTGTGCATAACCAACTACACCAGCAGGAACAGGTTTTTTACCATTACGATAATGACCACCTTGTAAATAAATTCTAACGGCTTCTTTTTCTGGCATTTCCCTGATATGTAATAACTTAGGCATATTACGAAGCATTTTTTTCTTATACTTACTCTGCCTTTTTTCCCAAGCTTCGCCATCAGGCGACTGTTGGTTTTTAACATTTCGTTTTGCTGATGCAATTACGCCATGTTTCGCCATGCGCCATAAAAAACGTTGTTTTTTCTTTTCTGGTAATTCAAGGTTTTTTAAAGCTTTTTGCATTTCTGCAAACTGCTCTTTGCTCAATTGGCCTTTAATTATCATTTTTCACGTCACTATAAATTTCAGCGTGTTCTGCGTATCCAAATTCGGTATCTGCCAGTGACCAACGTTTACCATCAAAAGGAACAATCCCGTTTATGTCTTCTTTCATCACAACGGGCTCAGCGAGTGAAATTGACACAATGACAACGGCTGTTTCGTCATCAACTTCAACAATCATAGATGGCGGTTCTTGTTCGATATTGCTATTGCCTAACTCGTTATCTTGTTCACATGCCCACGCATCAATTAGCAAAGGGATATAATCAGGATGAATCAGTCGATAAGGAAAACGCCCCCATGAAATGACAGCTTCACTTTGTCGTATCATCATTTGATATTGGTCTAAGCCTAAATCCCGATGCGCGCGGATAAACTGTATTTCGTCCATTTCGCTTTTAAATTCAACATCGCAGACGCGTGGCGGTAAATTGGCTTTTAAAAAATCAGTTAGGCTTTTTAATTTATTCATATCATCGCCACCGTGACACGTTTTAAGCCTTTCATATTGCGGATCACAAATGCGGCTTCTGCGAGTAAATTATTCTTTGTTTCAGGGTTTTCTTGCTTCGGATTTGCCGCACGGCTGACAATTGATGTTATTTCGCCTATCAAATCCGCTTTAGCCCGTGCATAGAGCGCCTTTTTATATTGTGCACACAATGCGTTTTGCCCATTGGCTTTTGCTCCCGGAGCATCATTTGCAGTGTTATACCCTTTAGGCAACAATTGTTTTTTCAGTGATTCGAGCGATAAATTAATTTCAGCAACACTGGCTAATAACGCATCCGTTAATAACTCATGATTTAAATCCGGTGGTATTTGGCGCTGTCTTTGAAAGTCAGCTAAATTAATATCAGGCCAGAAACCATCATTCGTTATTTCAACTGATTGATAATTTAAATCGTTACCATTGAACATGATATTTTCCTTACCGCAACTTTAATTAGATATCGCGATACAACACACATTACAGCTAGGCTTACAGCTGTAATAATGAACCCTGATAAAAACAATAATACAATTGCTAATACATTATTTATTAAATAGAAAATGGTTCTCGTTTTTGAATTATCTGTATTAAGCATTAAAACATATTCTTTAATTCTTTCTTTATCTTCTGCGTCACCAAATGTAAAAGCAAATAGAGCTAAAAATAACGAACCGGAAATAATGTAATAAAAAGCAATACATACCCATGCGAGTGAAAACCCAACATTTGCTAATATTTCAATATCAAATGTATTACCCACAATTAAACTCATTGAAAATACCAGCGCACCAAATACGCCTATCATCCATGTTTTCATTTTTTATCCTTAAAAATCGGGCAGACTGGCTTCCAAGACTGAAAGCAATAAATTGCATCATCTCCACCACGCCCGATTGGCTTGCGGTAGTCGTTTTTATTCGGCTGTTAATGCTCGAATGCGCATAGCGATCCGTTTTAAATGCGTATCAACACCCACTTTCGGATTAAGCTGTCGTGCTTTTTCCATATAGGATGCGGCTTGCTCCAATGTATCAACACAATCAATGGCGCTGGCTTTCGCATCCTGATTGATATTGCTTCTTAGCAAATTCAATGCAGCAAATTTGTAGTATTTAGCCCTGATTTTTTCGTGAACTCGCCACTTTTCAGTGACATTTTTAAAGGTTCTTGAAAAATAAGGCTCAATACTGTTTCCCGCTTCATTTTCCAATGTTGCCCACGCTAAGATAGTGTCAGCAACAAAGGCCGGAAAATTACTGCGGAAATTGTCTGGGGTGAGCTGTCCTTGCTCAATGGCAATATCTGCCCAATCCAATCCCTTGTCGAAATCCCCAACATCAAATAGCCAAACGGTGCAGTAAGCAAAAATTGGGTTTCGGTAGACCTCCCCCTCGGACAAATAGCGTTCAGCGGTGGGAAGATAAGCGGGGAGTAACTCCCGCTTTTTCATTTCCACGCGGTCAGCTGTTGTCGGTTGCTCACGCAGTCTTTTGACATCCTGCTCAATCGCTCTCGCCTGTAAGTGCATACTGGCACCATCTGCGATAGTGACGGCCTGTTGCTGTTCTAACTTTTGGCGTAGTTCAACGCTAGCCCGATGACGTTGAGCAGGTGATAGCATGGTTTATTCACCGACCTTTTCAGCAGGTTCAGTAATTTCACCAATTGTGACCGCGCTTTCATCATAAGCGGCATATAACTCTGGATATTCCAGCGCATATCCTTCATTACGCAGATATTTGTTTTCATACTGCTTACGGTCTTCTACAAACTCCGCTTTACGCTGACGCGTATTGCGTTGGGTGTAGATATGCAGGTTTGACAGATATGTCACAACCATGCGTTTGCCCGGCATAAATGGCGGGATAATCGCAGGGCGACCCGCAATTGTGGTTCCCAACATTTGAGCTGCGATTTTTTCTGTTGGTTTGTCAGCCGCTTGATAAAGTCGGTATTGTTCAGCCGCGACTAAATCAGGCCCAACTAATACAACTAAGCGTGGGTCACTGCGGTATTGCACCGGAATACAGGTATTAATCAGGTCGGATGCCATTGCATCTAATGACCGATAATCCCCTTTATCATCTAATTTGACTGGGTCAGTAATTACCTGTTTACCACCGTCCCAATCTTTTGCGATTTGATGCCAACCAATATTGACGTCTTCTCCGTTCGGATAGGCTTCAAAATCTGTTGATTTTGCTACATGCGTACCATTCCAACCGATTCGGATCATATCTAATGCAAACGTTTCATTAGTAAAGGCTTGCATGCGTTGGAAAAACTCATTTTCAGACCCCGAGTTCGCCCATACAGATAAAAGCGCCCAATCAAGTGCTGCACCGGAATCAGTTTCAACCAGTTTATATTCATTACCATCGTTCGCAGTTTGACGAATAAAACGCCCACCTTGCTTACGACCTGTAAAAATACCGGGGTTTCCTACTGATACGACTTGCCCTTGGAGTTGGTCTACATCAGCACATGTAATCATGTTTAAGAATGCAGATTGCTCCATCAACGCATTGCGCAATGATGTTTCTTTTGGATCAGTTATGGCAAAGTATTTTGACGTATCGTCAACCCCATAACTTTTACGCAGACCAGCTTCATATTCTTTTAGAAACTGCCTTGCACGAGTATTTAATTGCATGGATTCCTTTCCTTTTTATCCTTACAGAAAATTAAAACGAGCGTTTTTATCCCCGTTAGGATTTGGATTTGGTTTTTTAGTCACAACCTTATCTAGTTTGCTGAAATTTTTAACTAAATCCGGCAAACTATCACGCAACTGTTTAAATTCATTTGTATCGACGACTTCTTTTACTACTTCGATATCTTCTTGAACTTCAGTCACTTCCTGCGACGTTTCATTTAACTTCGCTTCCAGCTCTACAATTTTATCTTCTGCAGCTGCCAGCGCTTCGGCTAACTCTTGAAGGTCGGGGTTAGGTGTTGGCTCCGGTGTTGGTTCCGGTGTTGGTGCAGGGTCTGCGATATTATATTTTTTGCGCCAGTTTTTTTTGTCTGACATGGTTCCATCCTTAGATTTGTTGCGGCTAAAGTGTAGCCGAGTTGTTCCTACGCTTGCCGGGCTATTAGTAACAGCCAGACCTTCTAAATAGTGTTTTCCCGTACCGCGAAAATTTCCATCTGGCGTTAATTCAATCGAGGTAAATAGCCACTTATCTTCTGTATTTGCTAATAGCAAACTGACAAATGGGCGGATAATCGCTAAAAGTTGCAAGTTTCCGTTATTATCTTCATCAAGCATGACTTCAAGGACTTCACCCACTGGATCAACTTCGTGGTTATGCTCAGGCCAAATCAACGCTGCCCATAGCGTGTAATCATAAAGTTCAGCGGCTTCAATTAAATGTTGGCGTTCGATAATACGACCATCAACAGTGTCACCCTCAGTCGCGATACATAACCATGTTGTTCTCAATTGCGACATTTACATGTTGCTCCCATCCTTGGGTTTATTGCTTCCATTTCGTTAGGTGCTCAGTATTGCCCACATTTTTTTCACTGGCGACAAGTTCGATTCGGTTATAAATGCTTTGCCGAAAGCCGCTTAATGCCAGCGTTTAAAGGTCGGGGCACAATGCATCTACTATGGCTAAATACACGGATGCAAAAATACAGGTCGCAAAATCGTTATATTTGCGACGCTATACTCCAGCGGAAATCGCGGAGGAATTGAGCCTGCCTAATCGTCGGATTGTTTACTATTGGGCAGAAAAATGGAATTGGGCAGATATGCTCAGTCATGAGAGTGTGATTGAAGCAATTAACCGTCGCATTGTTTTATTGAGCGAGCGAACTAAAAAAACGGAGCTTGAATTAGATGAGTTAGACCGCTTGATTGCTAGCCACGTTAAATTAATGGCGCAAGCGAATAAACACGCTGAAAAAATGGCAGCGTTAAAATCGCAATCAGCGGATATGCAAGGCGGTGCTGATTATGCAATGAATGAAGATGGCGAACCGAAGAAAAAGAAACGCTATCGTAAAAATGACATTTCTAGCCTGACGCCAGAAGATTTCCAACGCTTTGCTGATGAAATGCTGTTTGGTTATCAAAAGCATTTGCGCATTAATATCACGCAGGCAGTGCGCAATATATTAAAAAGCCGTCAAATCGGGGCAACGTGGTACTTCTCCTTTGAAGCCTTTGAGAATGCCTGCTTGACGGGTGACCCACAGATATTTTTATCTGCGTCAAAACCCCAAGCGGAAGTATTCCGGTCATATATTGTGAATATTGCGGAGCAATTCTTTGGTGTATCGCTAAAGGGTAATCCCATCCGTTTAAGCAATGGCGCAGAGCTGCGCTTCTTATCCACCAATAAAAACACGGCTCAATCTTATAGTGGTCATTTATATTGTGACGAATATTTTTGGGTTCCTGATTTTAAACGCTTAAATGATGTTGCATCAGCAATGGCAACACATGACCGCTGGCGTATCACCTATTTTTCCACGCCTAGCTCTAAAACACATCCAGCTTATCCATTTTGGATGGGGGATGAATGGCGCGGCAATGACCCTAAACGTAAGAACGTCGAGTTTCCAAGTGAGAAAGAAATGCGTGACGGGGGGCGTGAGTGCCCCGATGGGCAATGGCGCTATATCATTACCCTTGAAGATGCGATAAAAGGCGGCTTTAACTTAGCGTCTATCGATAAATTACGACAACGATATAACCCTGACACATTCAACATGTTGTATATGTGCGTATTTATTGATAGTGGTAAGTCTGTCTTTAAATATGACACCTTAATGAAATGCGGTGTTGATGTGAATTTATGGGAAGACCATAAACCCGACGACCCGCGCCCATTTGGCAATCGCGAAGTGTGGGGCGGGTATGACCCTGCACGCTCTGGCGACACGTCAACATTTGTTATCGTTGCACCACCCATGATGGCACCCGAAGTATTTCGGGTATTGGCAACATTTTATTGGCAAGGGTTTAGCTGGCGACATCAAGCAAAATTGATTGAAGACTTAACCAAGAAATATCGTTTCACACATATTGGCATTGATACCACAGGGATAGGTCAATCCGTATATGAAATGGTGCAAGATTTTGCGCCACGTATCACACAGCCCATTCTTTATAGTCTGCAAATGAAAACGCAACTTGTGATGAAAATGATAGATATTGTCGACGAAGAACGCATTGAATGGGATATGGATCAGAAAGAAATCCCCGCGTCATTTTTATGCATCCGTCACACAACTACAGGTAAAGGTGGCGCAATGACATTCGTCGCAGATAGAACACAAGAAACAGGCCACGCGGATGTTTTCTGGGCAACGTCTCACGCAGTAATTAAAGAGCCGCTTAACACGGATAAAAAGCGCAAATCTAAATATATATTACCAAAGGCTGCATAATGAAAAAGAAACGGAATTCTCGTAAACAAATGACACAGACTACGACTGCGCCAAAAAAAGCATTTAGCATCGTTCTTGGCAAACCAGAGCCGATTTTAACGACTCATACTGATTATCAAAATATTTGGTATGACAATGATTTTGACCATTGGACACCCCCAATAGACCGTGAAGCACTTGCGCAGTTAGTGAATTTAAATGGCCAACATGGGGGCGTTCTTTATGCTCGTCATAATATGGTTACCAGTGACTATATAGGCGGTGGCCTAACCCATGAGCAACTAAAAGCGGCCGTTTTTAATTATTTTTTGTTTGGTGATGTGGCCATTTTAAAAGTGCGTAACGGTTGGGGCGAAACCATCGGACTGGAGGTTTTGCCCTCACTTTACTTGCGCAGGCGTAAAGACGGTGATTTTGTCATTTTACAAGAAGGTGAACATCTAGTTTATACCCCTGATGAAATCATTTATATCAAGATGTATGACCCACAACAGCAAGTCTACGGTTTACCGGACTATATTGGCGGTATCCATGCAGCTTTACTAAACAGTGAAGCCACTATATTTCGTCGTCGTTATTACCATAACGGGGCACACACGGGCGGGATGATTTACTGTAATGACCCGAATATGACCGACGAAGTAGAAGAACAAATTATCCAAAAACTCAGCCAAAGCAAAGGGATTGGTAATTTTGAAACTATGTTTGTGAGTGTGCCGAATGGTGACCCTGACGGCATCAAATTTATTCCCGTTGGGGATATCTCTGCAAACGATGAGTTTAGCAATGTGAAAAGTATTAGTGCGCAAGATATCTTGAATGCTCACCGCTTCCCCGCAGGCCTTGCTGGCATCATTCCCGGCTTAGGCTCTGGCGGCTTAGGTGACCCCTTAAAAGCAAGAGAAGCCTATCGGCAAGATGAAGTTATCCCCGTACAAAATTTATTTATGAATGCGGTCAATAGTGAAATCGGTAGAAATGAGTCTTTGAAATTGAATTTTCGTCAAAATATCATTAAGGAAAATGAATAATGTCTAAAAATAAGGTAAAATTAAGACGTTATCAACAACCGGAGGTCTGGAACGTGCGAGTATTAAAAATATTCTGCCCCATTTGCGGCCAACGCGCGACAATTCGCAAATCGAATCGTAAACATCGTGAAATTTCAGACCTTTATTGCGCCTGTAATGATGTTGAATGCGGTCACACCTATGTTTTAAATCTAACGTTTAGTCACACAATCAGCCCTAGTGCCCACTCAGATGATTTGATTCAATCCATGATTGAGAAATTTAACCCTGAACAGCGCCAACTGGCGCTAGGGTTATTAACCTCAAAGGGTGCATGATTGCTGATTTACATCAGGGCTGCTATTTAGCAGCCTAATTTTTTGATTGCTCTTTTTTGCTATTTCTTCCCTTGCACCGTCTGCAAGTTCAGTAATCAGTGTGAGTACAACTTGACGCTCATAATGGTTGCAACCCTCTAAACTCCCTAGCTTTGCAATAACACTAATGCGCTCAAACGCTACCGATTCCTGTAATAAATCGCTCATATTCAAATTCCCATTTGTATACTGGATATTTGTACAGTATACATAAATAAAGTCATTGGGAAACCCTGTAAATCAGAAATAATTAAAATTTCTTTTGAATTACAGGGTTATGTGATTCATTTATAAACTATCCGCTTTGTGACATGTCACGGCAATATTATCCAACTTCAAATCATGCCAGCCGTTTGTATTCCAACAATCAGCCGCACCCGATAAGCAACACTGACTAACAGGCAATTGCTCACCACATCTTTTACAGGTTGATTTTGATAACTCGTGAATTTTGTCACTTAGTCGAGCAGTATCTTGGCGAATTAATAGTTGAATGTACTCATTCATTTCGTAAGGCTCCCGCCCTGGTCGACGAATAGCACAATTATTTTTCAACATTTCCAATTCTTGACTATCGACAATCAGCTCAAATTTCGTTTCGCCACTGTCTTTTTGTCGTTTACGCTGTTCCGCTTTGCGCTCTGCTGCTGTTTTTGCCATTAGTTCTACTCCCTTAGTTATCGTTAAAACAACAAAAAATCATTTCTTGAGCTATTTCATTAGTGAATATCAATTCCCAATCGTTTAACTTTTTAGTATTAATTTTAAACAGACTACCTAATTCATATTCTGAGTTTTGAACCAAATCATAATGATAATCACGGCCTAATAATGAATCACACAATATTGAATTACCGCGATTAGAAGAAACATCACATTTTGACCTATAGGAGTAGAGAGTAACTCGCCATTTATCATGCGCTGAAAATGCCCCAGCTAGCGATACAACATCGCGTAAATTCTCAATCCATGACCACTCTGATACATAAACATCACCAGATACCCCGCCTAAAGGTATATCGTTAAAATACTCATGATTTAACACATAAATATGTGCACCATTACTTAAATTAAAAATATAATTTCTGGCGGCTTTAAATTCTTTTATTCCTGCATGTTTTAATAAATATTCTACTGGAATATTACCCATAAATATTTTATCTCTGCCTGTTAAGCAGGCATCCTGTAAAGCTTCAAATAAAAAGTAATAATCTGCTCCAACCTGACGAGCTTTTTTTAATGACCTATTTTTCAAAAATCTATTTTGATACCAACGCTTTTGCCACGGCAAAAAATTCAATTGTTCTTTTTGTAAACTGAATAGCAATTCATTTGTAATATCAATTTTATAGTTAAATATTTTTAGCATCATATTAATTTCCTATGAGTGATTGAATTCTAGACATGGCTTGTTCACACCGAGCCAGTGATTTTTTGACTTTATCTGACTTAAATACGATTTTTTGAATATGGCCATTCGCGTGAAACTTCACGCTTTGACCGTTTTCTGTATAAATTGCCCCTCTTGCTATTGAATGGATCATGAAAGGGTCTTTTTCGGGGTCTAAAGTGATGCCAATTTCTTTGGCTTTTCTGACAATATCGGGAATAACCGTTTCTTTGTCTTTAATCGTCCTCCGTGCCTGCGTACAGTTATTGACAGAACTCCAAGGGGCGCTAATCGCGCCATCAAAACCAGCCTCCGCTGTCGCTTCGGCTAACTTCGGCACAATCTGCCAATTCTTAATGCGTGTGATAATTGGGGAGTCGTTACCCACTAAAGTACAGTAAACCCCTTTGATACAATCAACAGGCTCACCGTAGGCGTTGGTCTTTTCTTCGCGCTCATACCAAAGACGGGCGATAAGGTCGGCACGACGTACAAATGCACCACCTTGCAATTTGGTGTATTCGCTCCAGTTGCTGGTATCGGCTGCTTTGTGGACTTCGGCAAATTCAACATCTAAACCTGTTGATGCTTCGGTATCATCACCCATACGGCGCAACTCACGCCACACCGACACAGGCGCACCGCCTATTTGTTGAAACTGGCGAATTTTCCAATGTGAAGCCCAAGCGGAAACCGCCCGCGCCATGTCCTTGCACTTCTGGCCTGATTCCTTATCGACTTCATCGTCCATCGCGTAACCGTCGATATTTTTTGAAATGTATTTAGCGATATAGCCAGTTGCACTGCCTTTTCTTTCGTCTATAGGCTCAACGTGAAAACGGGCTCTTAATGCTTTAGGTGTAGTAAGTTCGTCTTTATCTTCTAAACGTGCATAGTGACTAAAAATAGAACGCAATTGTTTTTTATGTTCAGGCATAACAAACAGCAACATATGCCAGTGCGGTGTACCATCATGGTGTGGCTCAGTAACACGAAAACCAAAAACACGGATACCCGCACGGCTATAAGCCGCACGTATTTTCGCCCACGTTTTACATAGATATTTTTGGGTTGCTCTTGGATCACATCCGTTCCAATTATCAACAAAACCACCTGCTTGATAGGCTGAATGGTATTTTGATGGAGCTGTCATTGTATAAAATTCACCATCACAGCCCATTTCATTTGCGAGGTCTTCAAACCCGCGCATGCGTGCCATTAACTCACAACGACGAACAGCAGGGTTTGCCACGCTACCTAAAACCATTTTTGTAAGTTCGGTTCGGTTGCCGTCTTCGTCTTCTAATTCAAAGTCTTTAAGAAATTGCCAGTTTGAACGCTTTTGCTCTACCCAGCGATGCAAGGTTGTTTTTGAAACATAAGGGGATGCGGATTTTTGAACTTGACCAATCGCGATAGCAAGGTGCTCACGCTTCAGGTCACATAAACGTTTTAAACGACGATACCACCAAGCAACATCAAACATGCGAAGCAATGCCGCGCAAAGTTTATCTTCACTTGGCCTAATCCTACCCTTGTTAAATTGCTGCCAATATGGCGGCTGTGTGCCCGACTGCAATGTTAATTTAGCAAGGAAAGCGTAAGTTTTATCAAGACGCTGACGGGCTTCACATTCATCTTTTGGGTCGCTGTTGGCGTATTGCTTTGTTGCAGCTTCATAGTTATCACTCATAAAACTGGCAATTTCATTTGCTAAAGTTTTGATAACCGTTCTATCTAACTGCGCAATATTTTCGAGTTGTTCAATAAAAGGGAATGGTCTATCACCTGAAACACGATGCTTAAACTCATACTGTTTCATGACCCGTTCGAATCGTGGCAATACATTTTTAGCGGTTTTGCGCAAAAATTCATTGGCACGACGACGACCCTTTTGATTAAAAAGGCGTGCGTATTTAGTGGCAAAGTAAATTGATAGAAAATCTGGGACATGAGAAATGATTTCATGACGCCACTCAGCATCATCTTTATTGGCATCCCACATAATGCGTTCAGCCAGAGTCGCTGATTTCGGCAACTCTGGCTTATTTTCTTCTTGTTGGCGACGTATTGAAATATATACGTCGCTATTGTGTTCTTGCGCTTCAAACATAATTCAGTTCTTGCGCCTGATTTTCGATGTGATTAGCTTCACTTTCCAATAACTGTGCTATCTGTCCATAGTCGAGCTTGTCGCGAATAACTTGCAATGAAAGGCGACGTAAACGAGAAGCAAAAATAATTGAGCGTGCATTTTTTTCATCTTCACGGTTAGCTTGAATAACAGCAATCATTGTGACATCTTCACCGTTACCCATATCAACTACAGGTGTGAATGTTGGTTCTGGTATATTCATTTATTTAATTCCTAAATTTAGAGTGTAAAAATCCCTGACGCGCTAACGTCATTAAATAGATTCCTTGTTTATATTAATTCGCTGCCATATTGCTGATACATATTTAGCTTGATGAATAGCATCAGCCAAAGCATTATGTTGAACACCATCAAAAGGCATATTTACTTTAGGGTCGAAATCAAAGCTACGTCCAATATCTACAATTGTTCTAACATCTCTATCGTTATAGAACATCCATGGTGCTGTAAGGTCATACCTTTCATATGCTGAACGTAAAATAACGTTATCAAAGCTAGACCCATTACCCCACACTTTTAATAAGCGAGGATTTGATTCTTCATTTATAAATTTAGATAGCCCCGACAATGCATTTAAAATATGCACATCACCCGTTATAATTTCTGAGCGAGCCTCACTTGATTGCTTCAACCACCATTTAATAGTCTCAGCATCAACGGTTGTATCTTTATGTCGCATCACCGATGATAAATCTATGACATCATAAAATCTTGAGCCTAATTCTCCAGTTTCAGGATTAAACAACACAGCACCTATAGCAACTATTGCCGCTGTTGGTTTCGTTCCCATCGTTTCTAGGTCTAACATTAAATGTTCAAACATATATTTAATTCCTAAATTTAGAGTGTAAGATTCCCTGACGCGCTAACGTCATTTATTTAATTGGGTATTATTTAATTAATTATTGATGGAAATCGCTTTGGTAAATTAGCGGTATTACTTTTTATATCAATCATAGCTTTAACAATTGCTTTAATTTCTTTCTTGGTTAATTCTTCATATTTACAACCATGTCTACTTGGCTCTATTTTTGCCCACCAATAAATCATAGATAGAAATCTTTTACTACTCTCAGCATCATCGCTAAATCTATCATTGGCGCTGTTAATATAACCTTTTAATTCTTTATCAGTTTCCCCAAATATTTTGTTTCTCAATTCATTAATATGATTCAAACCATTTGAACGGTCTTTTATTGTCATTGGATTGAATCTATTTTCTGATAACGCTGGATTCTGTTGCATAGCAATCACCTATATTCTAGAAATTAGATAAACAACGGCAAGCAAAAGAACTGGAACAATATATTTTAATGAACCATCTTTTTTGTTTACGCTGATTTCTTCTAAACGTTTAAATGAGTCGCCAGTGACTTTATATTTGTACTGCTGTTTATGTGCTTGAGTCATTTGTTAACCCTCAAAATGGAACTTCATCATCATAATCATCATGGTATATTTTTGCGTTAAACTCGCAATTTAACTCTGTCCTTATGTCTAGTAACACCTCATACACCGCATCAATGCCTAAATTATGATTTTCCATATATAAGAAAAGACAACTAAGCACATCAGACTTCAATTCAGACTTATACTTGCTCCTATTGCGAATGTTATCTGTATTTACTTTTATTCCTTTTTTATTCAAATCACGATTTCTATTTGTTATTTCTGCTAATTTTTCTAATGCACTTTTTTCATTACACATAATCACACCATTGCTTGACTGAATCCCACAACGGTATCAATCGCTGACACAAATGCGGGGGATGAATGTAAACGGGCTGAAATTGTCACACCAACTAATGCTAAACAACGGATCGCATTATTTACGCTCTGTTTAATTTCAGCGGAACGGGCATTATTAATATGACCACCTAAAACCGCTTGGCTTGCTAACTTTCCGACCTCTGCCGTTGCATTTAGAATATGCGCAGGGAAATTTCCTTCACTTGCATTATTCAAAGGTACAGACGGCTGGCATTGAAGCTGCTCTAATAAACCATCAATTAAAGTTGCGTCTTCTGTTGCATCGGTAACTTTAACTAAATCGCCCCATGTAAATTGGTGCGGCTGTTCTGGGTTTAACTTGTTACGCAACATTTGCGCATTCATGCCGATTGCTTCCGCTATCTGAACAAGGTCACCTTTGTGAGCAATCGCAAAAGCACGACATGCATTATCAAAGTGTGATTGTTTGGAAGCTTGATAATCAAACATAGCCTTTACTCTTTTTGTAATTCACTATTTACACATCAACATTCACGAAACGTGAACTTTTTTATTCAAACCATTCTTTATGGTAAGCGACCAAATCAACGTATACACGTTCATTAGCTTTCTTCTTTGGTTTGATTTTTAATTTACCTTGAGATTTCCAATAACGGGCAGTACTAAGCGATATTCCATACTTTTCACAAAATTCTGATATTGGAATCCAGCGCTTTTTCATGGTTGTTTCAGTTGAACATTGTTCGTTCATAAGGCAAAATCTCCAGTTGGTTAACAACAGCTAACAATAATTGCTAACTACCTAACAATGGCTAACAATAGCTTGTAGTGAATAATAGATTCACTTAAAGCTAAAATCAAGAGGTATTTACCTTGAATCTAGAAATAGACTTCACTAAAAGTGGTGGCGAGGTACTAGATCGTTGTATTGAGGCTTATGGATTTGGCTCCAAAGTAGCTTTAGCAGAACATTTAGGTATCGCTAGTAGTAGCTTATCGATGCGTTACAAAAGAGATTTATTCCCCGCCGATATAGTTGTACGTTGCGTTTTGGAAACAGGCGCTAATCTTGAGTGGTTAACATTTGGCACTGGAACACCATTCACGCATGAAAAAGTTGATGTTCTAAAAATTACTAACTTTAAGTTAATCAATGGTGAACTTATTCAGTCAAGCAACGTTATGTTTGATAAAGCTATGTTCAAAAACACCGCCCCGCTTCCTGCTGAACCTAAATCCATTCAGGAAGATAATAATTACTACATCATTGATAAACATTTCAGTGATATTTTTGACGGTAAATGGCTAGTTGATATTGAGGGTAAAATAAGTATTAGAGAACTTACTCGCATACCTATAAAAAAAGTTCGCGTGTCTGGCGTTGGTATACCGTTTGATTGTGATTTAGATGACTTATCTATATTAGGTCGAGTTGTTACTATTATTGAAAATCAATAAATAATATGACTGTTAGAAAAATTGACTCTGGCGAATGGCTATGTGATATAAGGCCTAACGGTGTTAACGGTAAACGCATACGAAAAAAATTTGCCACAAAGGGTGAAGCTCTTTATTACGAGAAATATATCCTAGGTGAAATGGAGGATAAGCCGTGGCTTGGTGAAAAACAGGATAACAGGCGGCTTTCTGATTTAATCAATCAATGGCATGACTTATACGGTAGAACCTTAACCGATGTAGACCGCATGATGTCAAAGCTAAAAGCTATTTGTGCAGGGCTAGGCGATCCAATCGCATCACAACTAACCGCATCTGATTTTAGTTTATATCGTGAGGGTCGCTTAAAAGGTGAAATACCTGATGTTAATGGGCGCTGCATGGAAATAAAGCCTGTCACGGTTAATCATGAACAACGCAATTTATCAGCAGTCTTTGGTACTTTAAAAAAGTTAGGTCATTGGTCTTTACCTAACCCTCTTGCTGGTCTACCTACTTTTAAGGTAGATGAAAGCATGGTGACATTTCTATATAAAGATGAAATCAAAATTCTACTTGATGCGCTTTCAGAATCTAAAAGTGATAGCGTTTTAATGATAGCAAAAATCTGTCTTTCCACTGGCGCAAGATGGAGCGAAGCGGAAAATTTGGAAAGTAGCCAAGTAACCCCCTATCGTATTACTTATAAAAACACAAAAAGTAAAAAAGTAAGAACTGTTCCTATTTCAAAAGAACTATATAACGAGATACCCAAAAAACGAGGCAAGCTGTTTACCCCTTGTCGTAAAACATTTGAAAGAACGGTAAATAAAGTAGGAATTGAATTACCCGAAGGGCAATGCACCCACGTTTTGCGACATACATTTGCAAGCCACTTTATGATGAACGGGGGAAATATTTTAGTGCTAAGAGACATTCTAGGCCATTCAGATATAAAAATGACAATGATATATGCTCACTTTGCACCTAGTCATTTGGAAGATGCCGTCACCAAAAATCCATTATGTTCACTGGATGAATAAACATTGCTTTTTACACAGCTAACAATTTATTATGTCCACATAGTGTCCATCTAACTCAATAACTATTGTTATTCGTTGATATCTATTGATAGCCGTTATCAGCCATTGTTAGCTAATTTATTGATTAATATAGTAACCTATTGATTTCACTATACCCCATTAGAGAATGTAGAAATTTCGGACGCGGGTTCAACTCCCGCCAGCTCCACCAAATTATCTTCTAAGGACGTCCAAAGAAGACTGAAAAGCCCGCTAACTCAATGAGTTGCGGGCTTTTTTATGTCCTACGCAGTCTGATGTCACCTAATTAAATCCAATCATCTTAGGCACCTTGATAGGCACCTCGTTAACCTTTATAGTTTTTGAGGTGCCTAAAAACAATGGAACATCAAAAATGGCAAGACAAACCAAACCCTTATCCGTAAAAGAGATCGATGCAGCAAAGCCAAAACAGAGCGATTATGTCCTCTATGATGGCGATGGATTAGAACTATTGATTAAATCCAATGGCAGCAAGTTGTGGTCATTTCGCTACATTCGCCCTCTCACTAAAAAGCGAGCTAAAAAGAGCCTTGGTTCTTACCCTGCCGTCAGCCTTGCTGATGCACGTAGTTACCGCCTTGAAGCAAGAATACTACTCGCTAAACAGATAGACCCTCAAGAGCACCATAAAGAGCAAGTCCGTAACACCTTAGAGGCTAAGGCAAATACCTTTCAACTTGTTGCTGAACGTTGGTGGGAAGTGAAGAAGTCCACTGTAACCGAAGATTACGGTAATGATATCTGGCGCTCACTTGAACGAGATGTTTTTCCCGCCATAGGCGATATCAGCGTTACCGACATCAAAGCACATATATTGGTCCAAGCAATACAACCAGTTCAAGCCAGAGGTGCATTAGAAACCGTTCGCCGCCTTTGTCAGCGTATTAACGAAGTCATGATCTACGCTCAAAATACTGGGTTAATTGATGCAGTTCCAAGTATCAATATTGGCAAAGCTTTTGAAAAACCCAAGAAAAAGAATATGCCAAGTATTCCCCCTGATCAGCTACCAAAGCTCATGCAGACAATGCGTACAGCTAGTATTAGCCTATCTACTCGATGCTTGTTTATGTGGCAGCTACTCACCATCTCGCGCCCTGCCGAAGCCGCTGAAGCTCGCTGGGACGAAATCAACTTTGAAACCAAGGAATGGAAGATCCCCGCTGCTAGAATGAAAATGAACCGTGAGCACACTGTTCCATTATCTGACGCTGCTTTAGCTATTTTAGAGCTAATGAAACCATTAAGTGGTAATCGTGAGTTTATCTTTCCTAGCCGAATCAAGCCTACTCAACCGATGAACAGCCAAACCGTCAATGCTGCATTAAAACGTGCTGGATTCGGTGGTGTACTTGTTTCACACGGTCTTCGCTCAATTGCCAGTACCGCACTCAATGAGCAAGGCTTTCCACCCGATGTGATTGAAGCCGCCCTAGCCCACGTTGATAAAAATGAGGTTCGTCGCGCATACAACCGTAGTGACTACCTAGAGCAAAGACGCCCTATGATGCAATGGTGGGCTGATTTTATTGAAGAGGCTGACAGGGGAAGTATTATAGAAGGCGGGATAAGGGGAATATCGCTAGTTGGGTAACTTATAGTACCCGCTCAAATTTGAGCGGGTACTATAATAACGCGGAGCTATGTACCATCGAGATGTCAGCTCTGTACCAGAAGCGGAAGTTGCGATTGTACTTTGATCCAACAGTGAGCACTCGATAGAAGTCTGAAGTGGCATAGTTAATTTGGCCACCTGAGTAGAGGTGATATTCTTACCTCAATAACATCACAGGTGAGCACATGGTTAAGCAATATTCAGCAGAGTTTAAACTCGAAGCCGCTAAAATGGTCGTTGACCATCATTACTCCGTGGCGAAAGCCGCACAGGCAATGGGCGTTAGCCTTGCCGCACTTAATCGTTGGGTTAAAAAGCTACGATTAGAGCGGCAAGGTAAAATACCAACAGGACTCCCGCTTACGCCTGAGCAGATTGAACTTCGTGAAATGAAAAAAAAGATACAACGCCTTGAAATGGAGAACGAAATCCTAAAAAAGGCTACGGCGCTCTTAATGTCGGACTCATTGAAGGATTCACGATAATCGACAAACTCAGAGCGCATTATCCCGTCACAACACTTTGCCAACTTTTTGAACGTCATCGTAGTCGCTATCGTCATTGGTATCATCGGATGAAAAATACCGTACCAGACGGAGAACGAGCGATTAAACGAAGCTTAGTTAAAGACGCTTGGAATTTAAGCGGGGGCTCTGCTGGCGCAAGGACTATTGCCACGATAGTGACGACTCAATACGGTGTGAATATGAGCCGTTATATTGCCGGTAAGTTAATGAAAGAACTTGGGATTACGAGTTGTCAGCAGGTGCAACATCGGTATAAACACGGAAACAAAGAACATGTTGACATCCCCAATTTACTCGACCGCCAATTTGCTGTTACGGCCCCCAACCAAGTGTGGTGTGGCGATGTGACGTATATTTGGACAGGAAAGCGATGGGCTTATCTCGCTGTCGTGTTAGACCTTTTTGCTCGGAAACCGGTTGGTTGGGCACTCTCTACGTCCCCCGACACCGAATTGACATTAAAAGCCTTGCAAATGGCTTGGGAAATGCGAGGTCAGCCAAAAGGGCTGATGTTTCATAGTGACCAAGGGAGTCATTATACCAGCCTTGAATACCGTCAACGATTATGGTGTTATCAAATCACCCAAAGCCTGAGTCGACGGGGAAACTGTTGGAACAATAGCCCAATGGAGCGATTTTTTAGAAGTTTAAAACAGGAATGGATGCCATCAATGGGTTATGAAAGCCAGAAAGAAGCAGAGCGTAGAATTATCGGTTATATCACAGAGTATTACAGCGGCATCAGACCCCACTGGTATAACGGGGGATTGACGCCCAATGAATCAGAGCGGCTGTTCTACAAACAGTCTAATAGTGTGGCCAATATTAGTTGACCACTTCAGTCTATGCCACCTAGTTTCCCCAGGAGCCTGCATATATCGCGTTTTGCATGATTATCGGTTAACCTAATGTCATCTACCTGTTCGAGAGAAGTTGGGCCATGCAGGGGCTATAGCTGTAATTTTTGTATCTGAAGAATATGAACCAAAATATATACTTATTAAGATGAAAATTTAACTTCAACGGAAAAACATGAATATATGCAAATGTTTTAAATGTGATACCTGTGAAACGTTAATTGATTGCAGAATTGGGATGTCTAACAGGGACATTCAGCCTTTTCAGTTTGCCTGCCCAGAGTGTGAAGAACGCATCACTTTTACAATCGGCTCTGAGAAAGACGATCTCACGGGCGCATCAGATATAATTGATTTTGAAGCACCATTCACAGGTGAGAATCATTTCGTTGAGTTACACCTTGATTTCCCTGTTTATTTTTGTAAGTACACGCAGGGAATGACGACTTTTTTTCGTGCAATGAGTGAAATTGGTAGAAATGAATTTGGTCATTTAGCTCAACGCCTTGATATGTTGAATCGGCTCTATCCATTGCAAAGGGAGTTAGAGAGAGTTATTACTCAATACAAAAAAGGTAATATAAATAACTTTGAAAAAGTGTGTGCGAAGTTACCTATGGAAAAGCTGAGAAGTCATAAAAAAGAAGACGTTTTAGCATCCTTGTACACAGCAACATCGATTATGTCATCGCCTTTTACAATCCATGAGCAAAACGAAGAATTGTCCAAAGGTTTTACTCTTTTATATCAACATCTTCACGGGAAGCATAAAAAGAACGTCATCAGCTTTGTTGAGGAAATTATTAATAATAAATTTCTAAAAAACCTACATTTTGATTGTCTTGGCTTATACCCACGCCTTATTGAACTTGAATTACCATTACGACCAGCCCTCTTTTATGATTACATTGAGGTAGAGAAATACCGACCAGTTCCCGCTCGCGTATCAACGGCTTACTTTTACACATGCAATAATTACTACAAAGACTTGGCAGAGGTTTTCGCCCGTCAGTTAACGCTTCTTGCAGGCCTGAATAATTTACTAAAACGAGGTGATCACAATGAATTTGAAGCGACATTAAAGTTGAACAAGAAGAACGAATTTCGTAAAGAATTATCCTCTCTGAATAAATTTGCTGATGTGGATTTAGGCCAGAAAATTCAGTATATCGACGATTGCTTTTATACAATTAATATAACAGCCATCGATAATAGGCTCAGGAACGGTATTGCACACTATAAATACGAATATAAAGAATCAACGCAAGTCATTACCTATTACCCTGCTAAAGAAGGTATGGAACGTACTAAGTCGGAAGATATTACTTTTATGGAGTTTCTGCGCAAAACTCTGCTGCTATTCCGTGAAGTTCACAGCCTGAATCATCTCATCAAGGCTACACTCTACTACATTGTCCTGATCCTGAAAAAAGACGTGTAGCAATTTGGTATAACTCCGGTAGCGGATAATTTCCCTAATCAGGTTTTGCGCCTGCGGAGTTTTCTTGTTGCTTTTGACAGAGTTCTATTCTGCAGGTTTATAAAACAATTGCCATTCCGGATAACAAGCCGATGTCCGATGTTCTCTCTTTCGGGATAACAGCCATAATTAAATCTCTACATCATAGGAGATTTAATTATGTCTAAGTCACCGTGGAATAAAAATCGTATCATTGAGCAAAAACGACCGCTTAAAATATCTCATATCTGGGGATAACCGTATTAGACTGGAATTAGAAGGGAAAATTCGCGACTTAGCTTTGTTTAATTTAGCCTTGGATAGTAAACTTCGAGGCTGTGATCTCGTTAAATTGAAGGTATCAGATGTTGCATATGGCAGTTCAGTCTCCAGCAGAGCAACAGTGTTACAACAAAAGACTGGTAGTCCTGTCCAATTTGAGCTGACTAAAGGAACTAGATATTCAGTTGCTGCATGGATAAGAATAGCTCACTTGCATAGTGCAGACTATATTTTCCAATCCCGAGTAGGTTCTGCTCAACATATCTCTACCAGACAATACAACCGTATTTTTCATGGTTGGATTGAAAAGCTAGGCCTTGATAATTCGTTGTACAGCACGCATTCTATGCGCAGAACTAAGCCATACCTGATCTACCAGAAAACAAAGAATCTTCGTGTAATTCAGTTATTACTAGGACATAAAAAACTGGAAAGCACGGTTCGTTACCTTGGCATTGAAGTCGATGATGCATTGGAGATTTCTGAGTCAATTGAAGTATAAATCTATCAAGGCTGTTTATCAGCCCTGTGCCAGGAGCAGACCTTCCAACAAGGTATAATTAGTTGATTAGTTTAGAGAGACAACAAAAGGAAAGTCATTTCATATGAACATGGTCTAATAACCAATCATATTAACTGGAATATAAAAGGTGGTTATGATAGAGATACATATCTAATTTTGGAAGTGGATAGAGCCGGACATATCACCAATAAATATAATTTTTTCGATAGTACTAGAACCACGCCCCCATTTGGTCGTGAATTTCATGCGGGAAAAATATAAAAATTGTGGAACTGATTCTCCGCTACAATAATAACCAGCTTCAAATGTAAGCATTAAGCTTCTAGGGAGTACAGTGTATCTATTAGATAAATCAAAATTAATGCTAGGCGATATCATTCTAACTCGCTCGAATGAAAAAAATAGCTCGCTTATTTGTAAGATTACTAATTCAAACTTCTCACATGCGATTTTATGTGTTGGTGAATCGAGCTATATTCATTCTGACTTTCATGGGGTCCATTCAGGAAATATACAACGATTACTAATAGATGATCCTAAATACGTAAAAGTTGTGCGAGTTGACGATCCTATTGCAATAGAAAAAGCAATAAGTTATGCGCGATCACAAATTGGAACTACTTATTCTAAGGTTAGCGCTGTAAATGCATTCACTAAAATTTTTACAAAGATGGATGCTAAAAGGCAATTTTGTTCCCGCTTAGTGGCAACAGCGTTTGAGTTGGGAGGCGTAAAACTTGTTGAAAACAGTTACGCATGTTTGCCGCAAGAAATTGCTGACTCAATGTTTGTACATGAAGTTAAAGATTGTATATATCAAGCCGAATCAGCAGAAATTGAGTTTGCTAAGAGTTATGACCCGATAAAAAAGCAAGTTGAAATAACAAATAATATACTAAAATCTGTTAGAAAATTATTAGGCGACAAAATCCAATCACTTCCAGATATTACTTCGGCCTTAATTGCCGACCCGAAATATGATACTGAGATTACTGATATTTTTGATTCCTCTGGCTACTTAACCATGTGGGAATATGAGCAAGAACAAAATCCATGGCGATATAATATTAACTTATTTAAGGCGTTGCCGTTATCTGAAAGTGAAAGACATGCACTAGCTATGAAAGAGCTTGCAATTGCCAATAAGCAACTTGATTTATACAAAAACAACTTTGAACAATACTTTTATATTAAAGAACAATATGGTTTAAAATATGCGAGGCAACAATTTTTCTTATACAAAAAACTAGTCGAAAACTCTCTTGATCATAAGTTCACAGCTGAAAATATTCTCGGGGAATAAGCCTAAAAACTGTTAGAGAGATACGTAGTCGGGGGTATTTTAACTATGGGTTGATTTTTATGTGTAAGATAGTTTGCAGTGGCTTGGCTAAAGCAGTGCTCAAGTTTCTAATAGAGCTTTAATGTCCGATCCTCGCTCAAAGCTGTTCTTTGGCCTGACCTACGATAGCTTAGTGCCAGGAGCGGACCTTACTAAGTTCACACAACATCGATTATTGAAGATTAGGTCAGAAATATATACGTTATTTTGCTAATTTGTTACGTTAGAACACCGCACTGCACAAAGTAAAAAATAAGGAATAATATGACTCGGAGTGAAATAAACGTCTGGGATGTGAGACGAGGCACCAATAGTCCTCGAGTTGAGGAGATTCGATCTGAAGCTCAGCGCGACCTTTCTCGATTGATTCACTCGTCTCCTTTCAGACGATTGCAATCCAAGACACAGGTTCTTGGTCTGGGTGAAAGTGATTTCTACCGCACACGACTGACTCATTCTATGGAAGTCGCCCAAATCGGTTCAGGTCTTCTTGCTAAGCTGAAAATAAAATATAAAGGTAAAGAGGAAGAGCAATTTTTACCAGATAACGATCTGATGCAAGCAGTATGTCTCGCACATGATATTGGACATCCTCCATTTGGTCACGGCGGTGAGGTAGCTCTTAACTACTGTATGCTGGATTACGGTGGTTTTGAAGGAAACGGCCAGACGCTTCGCATTCTCTCGAAACTAGATAAGTATACCTTAGAACACGGACTCGATCCTACACGCAGACTTCTGCTAGGCATACTGAAATATCCGGTTAAATACTCGGATCTAGTGGTTAAAAAAGACAGTATCCCGGCCACTATCGGATCGCCGAACTGGCTCTTTAAGTCATCTGATTTTAAACCTCCAAAATGCTATCTAGATTCAGAATGCGATATTGTAGAATTTGCTCTCTCACCATTTACTGAACAGGATCGGAGGCTTTTTACTTCCGTTGAAGATGGTCAAACCAAATCCGATCATAAAAAAGCTTCTTATAAAGCTCTCGATACAACCATCATGGATCTTGCCGATGAAATTTCGTATTCGCTGCACGATTTGGAGGATGCTATTTCTCTCGGAATGGTGACACGAGCAATGTGGATGGAGCATTTCAGTGGACATGAAACCCTATTTACTGACTGCCATGGAAAAACATTTGCCGAAACATGCGAATCTGTCGCGGATAGCCTTTTTGGTAAAAGTTACAAGAGAAAAGAGTGCATCGGGATGCTAGTTCACCTGATGATTACAAGTGTTGAGCTGAATACAAAGAATGCAGCATTCGAATGTGGCATGCTCAAATATAATGCGGTCCTTCCGGATGCGGTCGAAGCACTAAGGTTGAAAATTTTCAAACTGGTCAAAAACAAAGTAATTAAGCATGAAAATGTACAGCAGCTTGAATTCAAGGGACAAAAGTTGATTGTTGAGCTTTTCGGTGTACTGGCTAACGATCCGTGTCGGTTTCTACCTGCCTCAACGAGGGAAATTTACGAGCAGCAGATTAGCTTAGGCGAGAAGGCTGGTATGCGAGTCATTTGCGACTATGTTTCAGGGATGACTGATGACTATGCAACAAAGCTTTATGAGAAAATCCTTATTCCACGTAAAGGGTCTATTTTTGACCATCTCTGACGCGGCAAGAATGATGCTCTGAGTTCAATTGACCTATAAACATTAACCAAGGCATCTACCAGGGGGATATCAAATCCCCCCATTCTGAATTTGTTCGTGCGGAATCGGTGAACGTTCTCATCTGAGCGTTAAGCGCCAGTAATCGTTGATCTACACTGTTCAATAATACACCTTAATATCAGCAGCGTCTTACTCCGTTATGAGAACACTCACGAACTTCCGCTCTTCGCTCATTGCGGACATCACACCAGTTAAATTAATGAGCTAGCTACAATAGCAATAACCATTTTCAGTCAGACTCCGTAGCCGTTCAATTCTTAATCTTTTTGGCACATATTTTCTACTGCCACAGACCTTTATTCAAAGCATACAAATACATCACCACCCTGAGCTTATTCCCAAGGTGGTGAATTATCATATGTTAACGTTGAGCTTCACTCGCCTTTCCTAATCCCTTCATTAACACATCAAACATCAATCCAGCAAAGCCTTTCGCTATCGCTTCATTAGATAAAAGTTTCATTGCCATCTCATTATGAGTATCCATACTCTCAATAATGGCATTGTTGATTGACTCAGGGAATTGGCCGAGCATGGCTTGTTCTTTGGTATTACTGCGCAGTTGATCCATAACAACTTCATTTTCTGAGATTTTACCTGCAATGGTATTGGCATAATTGAGCATATCATTTTCAGACAAACCATCTTCAATAAACAAGTCGTTCATTCGCTGAATAATCTCGTTAAGCAATTCAGTTTTAGGGTCTTTCGGCACAGCACCAGCGCCTTCTTTTGCCGCAGATAGGTAAGGCGTTGGTTCTTCTCCTATCATAAGGCCAAGCTGTAAATCGGCTTCACGTTGCTCGTGAAGACGGTAATGAGTCATCACCACATCTGATAAATCGATTTCGTCTTCCACAACATCGAGGCGCAACAACGGATGAAGATATTTGGCGAAAATACTCAGCTTTTCTAATTCATAATCATCAAAATTGACAATCTGAGACGTAAACTCGTAATAGCGATAGAACGAGATGAGGTCTTTCTTGAATACCTCAAGAATATCTCGGGCTTCTTTCGCGTGCTTTACGCTATTTTCAGCATACTTAATTTTTTTGTCGTTCTTCTCAATTTTTGCCTTAGACAGCTCCGATTGTGCAGCTCGAAGAACTTGCGACGCTTCTTTGTAACGGACAGAAAAGCGGTCAACAGCTGGCTTACACAAATTAGCGAGTTTGGCTTGATTTGCTTGCTTGTTGTTATACGTTTCAACAAACATCTCAACCTCTCGCCATTGATAAATACCAACTTTGTCGAGCTTTTTCATTAGTTCATAGACAATGTTTGGATCAGAGACATCAGCTAGTTCTGCCGTTTGGAAATATACTTTAAACTCTGCCAATATATCTTCAGGATCATTCACGAAATCAAGCACAAAGGTTTTTTCTTTGCCTTTATAAGTACGGTTTAATCTCGAAAGTGTCTGAATGCACTCAACGCCTTTTAAGGGCTTATCGACATACATCGCCACTAATTTCGGCTGGTCAAAACCTGTCTGGAATTTATTTGCCACCAGCATGACCTGATAATCTGAGGTATCGAATGCTTTACGCATATCTCGACCACGAAGATTAGGGTTCATATTATTTTCAGTGAAAGCGTGATCAGGGAAATCAGGATCATTCACTTCTCCAGAAAATGCCACCATGGCGTTAACATTGGTGTAGCCCTTCTCTTGCACATATTTTTCAAAAGCTAGTTTGTAGCGTACAGCCTCTAAACGACTACTGGTGACTACCATGGCTTTGGCTTCACCGCCTAGTAAATGCTTAATTTTATCATTGAAATGCTCAATGATGGTTTCCACTTTTTGAGCAATATTGTAAGGGTGAAAGCGAACCCATTTTGCCATTTTCGATGCGGCTTTTTTACTGTCTACCTCATGGTCTAAATCTGGGTTTTTATGCGCTAGTTGGTAAGCCACTCGGTAACTGGTGTAATTTTGCAGAACATCCAGAATAAAACCTTCTTCAATCGCTTGGCGCATTGAATAGACGTGAAAAGGCCGGGGCTTATTGGTATCGCTTGCAGGCTCATAGGGATTGGGCCTACGACCAAACAACTCTAGTGTTTTTGCCTTCGGTGTCGCCGTAAAAGCAAAGTAGCTGAGTTTATTCGAGCCTTTACGAGCTTCCAGTGATAAACGCAGCATATCTTCACTATCTAGCTCTTCATCACCATCTAATTTCTCTGCCATAAGGACTTCTCGCAGTTTACGAGCAGTTGTCCCTGTCTGGCTTGAATGCGCTTCATCAGCAATCACAGCGTAGCTTCGGCCTGCAAGGGTTGAGTCTTGGCGTATCGCTTCTAATACGTGAGGAAAAGTTTGAATAGTCACGATAATGATAGAGGTACTAGCCTTCAGCTCCCCAGCTAACTGGCTAGATTTAGAGCCCTGAGCCTCTTCGCGGTTAACGCGAGCAATCATCCCTTCACTGTGGTCAAACTGATAAATTGTATCCTGTAGCTGGCTATCCAACACCGTTCTGTCAGTGATCACAATAACGGAATCAAATACCTTATCCCCTGCTTGCTTATCAAGTTCAGGGTGATCGATATCATAGTGTTTTGATGCTAATTGGTGAGATAACCACGCAATCGAGTTTGATTTACCTGAACCTGCGCTGTGCTGGATCAGGTATTTATGCCCTGTACCTTCATTGTCTACGGTTCTGAGCAACTTTGAAACCACCGACCACTGATGATAACGAGGAAAGATCAGCGTTTCTTTTTGACTAATTGAACCATCTAAATTTTCAACATCTTTGACTTCAAGGTGAATATATCGCCCAAGGATAAGCAGCAAATTATCTTTTTGGAAAATTTCATTCCAAAGATAGGATGTCGCATAGCTGCCATCTTCGGGGGTATCATTCCCCTTACCGCCTTCGCTTGTCCCTTGGTCAAACGGTAAAAAATAGGTATTTTTACCATTTAAATTCGTGGTCATTGCCACGTTGTATTGACTGACGGCAAAGTGAACCAGTGCCCCCCGTTTAAAGGTCAATAACGGTTCGGACTTATGTGTCTTCTTGTCTTTCGGTGGCCTGTCCTTCATATATTGGACTTTGGCATTATCAATTGACTGTTTAAACTCAGATTTAAGCTCACAAGTGGCAACAGGTATTCCATTCACAAATAGCGTTAAATCTAATCGACCGTCATAACCATTGGGTGAGTAAACCAGTTCTGGCACAACACGTAAAATATTTTGCTGATAACGAACCATTGCCGTTGGATTCAACTCGTGATCCGGTTTAAAACTACAAAGCTCAAACTTAGCACCTCGGTTATTGACCTTGTTTCGCAATACCCAGAGTGTGCCTTCTTTTTTCAGTTCTTGTTCTAATGATTTGAGTAGCACTTCAGCCGTCGTATTTGGAAAGTGTTGCGCGAGTTTATCCCATTGCTCTGGCTGTGTGGCTTTCACAAACGCGATAACGTCTTCAGGATAAAGAGCTAACTCTTTGTTGTACTTGCTCGATTCGCCTAATAACCAACCGTGGGACAGCATTTCCTCAAGGATGTCGTTTTGGAATATTTTTTCTTGTGCTATATCAGACATTAGTTAGCTTCCTCCAAACACCAAATTTGTTCTGCTATTTGGCGATATAACTCACAACGTTCCTTGATATCAGCCACTTTCATGTCTGAATGAGCCTTAAATGCTAACCCATTGTTTGTGAATAGCTTATTGAAGTTAGGGTTATTTTCATATGCCAATGGGTGTAGAGACTTAACCAGCAAGTTTTCTTTAATGTAGTGAGGAAGCTTATCTACATATGGTTTATCACTGTATGACTGATTTGTGCCTCGTGGAAGTAGTACCAAAGCCCCAATCTTATTTCGAGCATCATAAAAATCACTTTGTTGTTCGAACTCATCCTTATGATCGTCAAAGTTATTCGCCCATAAATGCTCTATTTCAAAAGGCTTACCATTTGTTGCATGATAGTAGGTCGAAAAGTCTGTATTTGCCCCTGCTAAACTATCGACATAACTTGATAAGCGTGAAAGTAAGTACTTAACGAAACGGCCGTTTTGCCCATGCAGACAAAACCTATCAAAACCATCCCACCGTTCATCCATCTCACAAAGCATTTTATCAAAAATAACGAGTAACTCATTATAGTCTTTATTACGGATTTCTTTAACTAAATTGTACATCGTATAGCGAATAGAGCTGGCAGAGAAGTTACGGAAGTTAATCGCTCTACGAACACAAAAAATATCAATATACTTCGCCACAAGATTCATTTTTTTGTTGGCTAATTCAACGGAGTCTGTCGTTTTTAACGGTGCAAGCATCAAAGGATAGCTTAATGAGGTTGCGATCCCCCATTGATAGATGTAATGAATTGAATCGAGTCCTGACGTCATCGTTTCTTCTGCTTGACGTAGGCGCTTATACGCGTTCACGTAGTATTTAAACTCGGTATTAATAAACACATCAAACTCATTTTCACCAGCCTTAGCAAGCTTCATCTTGGATAGGTTATCTCTAACCCAGTTATGGAAACGAGTACCAATTTTTTCAAAGTCTTCGTTAAGTGAGCCTGCTTTACTTTGGCGGATGGACTCAGCATATTTTGCTCTTAGCCACGCCTGAATAAAACGTTGATCTTCTTCTTTATCAAAAGCTTTAAGGTCAATGACCGTTTGTTTCCAGAAATCGTTAGCCTTTTGCCGCTTTTTATCGTCGCGATACTTCGATAGCAAAAAACCTTTTAACATTTCAGTTGGGGTTAAATTTAGCCCCCTGTCGTTCATTGTCTCAAAAATAGTGTAGGCATTTTCATCGTTATATGCCACGATTTCGACAAGAACAACTAATTCTTTAAACCAGTCAATAAATAACGGAAATACTTTTTCATCAATGCGGTCTATTGGAAATGCATCACAGATATTTTGATAACGAGCCACCATATTAACCGTTGAGGCATCTGCATCTTCTGGTGGTACGTACTCCCCTTGGTTAAATAAGGCATCAAGGCAGGCTGTACGCTCAGGTACATCTATATTGAATGATTTCACTCCAAATTTCTCAGAAAAAATCATACCTGAAATGGCTTCTTTTAGACCAAGTTCTCGTTGTTTATTATTCAGATAAATCAAAAATAATGTTAGTGACGTTAAACGTTGCTGACCATCGATAATACTGCGTTTACCCGACTTTTCACTAAGGACAAAAGGGCCTAAGTAGTAACTATTATAATCGGCTACATCTTGGCGTTGATGCTCAGAG
The DNA here is from genome assembly GCF_029193595.2 of Providencia hangzhouensis. Classification (NCBI taxonomy): domain Bacteria; kingdom Pseudomonadati; phylum Pseudomonadota; class Gammaproteobacteria; order Enterobacterales; family Morganellaceae; genus Providencia; species Providencia hangzhouensis. The sequence continues at coordinate 1,592,454 of NZ_CP135052.1, read as the reverse complement.
TCGTAGTTATCCAAAAATGCATTACACAAATCAGTAACAAGCTGCTCTATGTGAGTCTGCTCCCAGCTATATTCACGCTGATAGTAATCAACTGTGTATTTTTTATTATCAAGCACTTCTAAAATAGAACGGTTATTTGCATCAATTTTATTTTCAAAACGACTCATTCTTGAATTCCTTTTGGTTGCCAATCACGTACATCAATTTTTCCTGTAACTGCGGCTGAGATAAGAGCTGTTTTACGTTCTTTCAATAAGTTAATTTTTTGAAGTGTCTTACTGGTTAAATCATCAAAGTACTCACTTTTCTTGATAAGATAGCTTTTGATCTCTTCTTGTTCACATTCTGGAGGAAGAGGAATCTCCATACTTTCAAGATTGCTGATCGTCAATTGATTTATAGTGGATGTTAAAAATGAGCCAGATTGGTATTCAAACAATGGGGAGTTTAATACCCAATATAAATAAGGATTTAACTTACTTCTGAAAACAACCATAAATGCACCAAAAGCCATATCAACAGCCTCTTTTGTAATTAGTGCATTTTTACCGATAAGTTGCCTGCTGCCGTTCCTTGAACAAATTAGCAAGTCATTTTCTTTGGTTCTAATACGAATAGGAATATCCATATTGACGTAAACATTATCAGAAAAACTTAATCTCGCACCTTGGATATTTGAAGATCTTAAAACTAAAACGCCCTCCTCCTGAGTAACAACATCATCAGGCGAATAAGTAAGCCCGTTTCTCGCTTCACCAATATACTTCAACCTTTTCATATCCCAATGTTCCGGTACTTCACCCAACCATTCCACGCCTGAGTCTTTCATTGGTACATCTGGGTTAAGTCCTTTGGTCACAGCGTTAGAAATCACCGCTTGGCGTTTTTCTTTTAACAGCTCAATCAATTTTTCTTGCTTAGCTATTAAAGTGTCTATCTTGGCTGTTTCATGATCGAGGAAATTAGCGATTTTTTGTTGTTCTTTACGGTCGAAAATAGGAGAACTGATACTTCCTAGTAGCTCTAAGTTGAGACCATCCCTCAGATCCCCTCCAGCCATGTTTCGAATTTTTTGATAATTGCTAGTTAGCCACCAAAATAAAAAGCGAGAAGATATATCCTTACTTGGAACAATAGCTGCCATTGACTGATTACACGTAGAATCAATAGCTAGTTGAGCAACCATTCCTTTAGTCTTTCCTTGACCAGCTAAAGCCATTACCAACGATTCTTTTGGAATCCACTTAGCACTACTATTATTAAAAGCATCTCTAGTAATAAATGCTGATGGTTTTTCAATTAGGCTTTGGTTCACTGCGCCAGAGTTTAACCAAGGAATTGAACCATTTTCCCAGAACGATAAATTGTCTTTACTTGGTGTTCCACCTGAATAAAGGTGTGAAGTCCACTTCAAGCTAACTGACTGCCAATGACTTGGGAGAAAGTCGAACCACGCTGAGTTGTACTCCTTATACTCAGGATATACCTTATAGCGCCCCGCCATTATGAATGCACCTCATTAAGCAATTGCATAATCTCAGCTGATATCGCATCCAACTCCGCATCAATCTCTTCTAATGCTCTCGGTGGCTCATAAACATAGAAATGGCGATTGAACGGAATTTCATAACCCACTATACCCACGTCACCATCTTTCGGGTCCAGCTTGCTTTTATCAATCCACGCATCCGGTACGTGTGGCAGAACTTCTCGAGCAAAATAATCAGTAATATTTTCAGTGAGTGGTACGTTTTCGTTGTCGCGTAAATCAGGGTTAGCTTCAATCTGGCCTTTGGCTTTGCACACTTCAGCTTCATCGTCGTACTCACCAAGGTGTTTGACAATCAGTTTTAGTTGTACTGCGCTTAGTTTAACATCCACCAGCTTGCTTTTTAGCTGCTTGAGGAATTTATCACGAGACAAATATTTTTCGCCTTCAAATGACGCTAGCGCGTCAAGAATAGTTTGTTGAATGGGTTCATCCATTTTCTGCCAAACACTATCTGCTTGCAGAGCTTCGAGGCGTATAGCATCTTTCGGGAAAATAGCTAATTTCAGTGGACGTTCAACCGTAATTCGTCGATAGCCAAATGCTTTGTAATCAAAGATTTTACTAAAATCATTTTCTACAAACTGACCGTATGTTTGCACAATTGTCTCAATCGCTTCTTCTGTCAGTTCTTTACGTTTACTACCTAGTGATCTACGCATGGCTGCATAAAACACGTTTTCATCATCGCCTTCGACTTCACTGCCACCACTACGCCCGCGCCCGCCTGTTTTAGCGCGTTCTTTTGACGCATTAATTAATTGAACCTTGCCTTTGCGAGCAGTTGGCTTATGGTTAGATAACACCCAAATATAAGTGGCAATACCCGTGTTGTAGAACATATCAGTAGGCAATGCCACAATCGCTTCGAGTAAGTCATTTTCCAGAATATAGCGTCTAATTTCACTCTCACCGCTACCAGCTCCGCCAGTAAAAAGTGGTGAACCATTCAGGATGATACCAATACGTGAACCACCTTCACTTTCAGGGCGCATTTTACTAATCAGGTGCATCAAAAACAGTAATGAACCATCAGACACTCGTGGTAAGCCCGCACCAAAGCGGCCTTCAAAACCTTTTTGGGTATGTTCATCAGTGATGTATTTTTGGATTTTCTTCCAATCCACACCAAAGGGCGGATTAGATAGCATATAGTCAAACTTATCATTGCGGAGCTGGTCATTCGATAAGGTATTGCCCAGCTTGATGTTATCGACCTTCTGCCCCTTAATCAGCATATCTGCTTTACAGATTGCGTATGACTCTGGGTTCAGCTCTTGACCGAATGCAGATAAAGAGGCTTTCTCATTGAGTTTGTGGACATACTCCATACCAGACGATAAGAAGCCACCTGTTCCTGCAGTAGGGTCGTAAATTGAGCGAACTAAACCCGAGCTGGTTAACTCTTCTTCGTTAGTGAAAAGCAATGACGTTGTCAGCTCAACAATATCTCTTGGGGTAAAGTGTTCCCCTGCTGTTTCATTCGAGCTTTCGGCAAAGCGTCGAATAAGCTCCTCAAACACTAAACCCATACCGTAGTTGCTAATGGTGTCAGGGTGAAGATCGGTAGTCGCAAAACGTTTTGCAACTTTATAAAGCAGATCGGCTTCTTCCAATTTATCAATGGTATTGAAAAAGTCGAAGTGCTCAAAAATCTCACGGGCATTTGGGCTAAATGATTGAATGTAGTTCTGAAGATTATTTGCTACACCAGTTTCACCAAGACGGTTCAAATCCATTTTTGAGGTGTTATAAAAACTTAACTGCGCAGCATGGGTAAGTAGTTTGTCCTGCGCTTCAATCGGCATTGATTTTACTGCGTCGTATTTAGCCAGAACATCAGCCTTTGTAGCAGCAAGCACACACTCTAAGCGTCTTAGCAGAGTGAAAGGGAGAATGATGCGTCCGTATTGAGATTGCTTGAAGTCACCACGTAACAGGTCAGCTACTGACCATAGAAATGCCGCTGTTGAAGAGAAATTGTTATTAGTCATTGTAATCAGCACATTGTATATTAAAAAAGTTAACTGATTGTACCTTTATAACAAGCCTAGTGGTAGCGACAGGAGACGCAAAAAACGCTAGTTATCCAAAAGTTAACCAACCCAGTGAACATTATTTATCCTCCGTTTCATAGAAAAATAATAAACAAACTCTATTCACTCAAATCTTTCTTTTTATATTCAAGGGCTAAGTTATAATAATAGTTATTATTCCAAGGAGGCCCAAACTCTTGTTTTATTAAGAAATAGTAGTAACGCTGGATTTTAGAGTAATTATCTTGCCTTATTGCTTTATGCCTCAGATACAAACTTCTTGCTGATACACTAAAACCGTAATCTAAAAGCTTTGATTTAACCTTCTCTGAAATCGTAAGATTATTATCAGCCTCATCATAAATTGCTTTGTTTGGCTCATTCCAGCGACTAGCCTCAATATCAAAAGCTCCCAACGTTCCCAGCCAACTCCCCTGCGTACCACTAAACATTCGTTTATGAACGTAAAATTTGCTCATATTTTTAAGTAATTTTTCAGCATCTATTTCCGACACATATTCGTTACACTGAAAATTAATAGGCCTTTTATAATAATCTGCTATCATCCTACGATTAATATGATATACATCGGAATCATGTTTAGTAAAAAAAATCTCGTTCTTTAAATCAACAGATATCATTGTTCTAATCGCACTTTGCAGCATCCTAAACTCAAAAAGTAAACCAGCACGAATGAACAACAGTGATAGCTCTAAGCCAGATTCCTTCACATTTTTATCAATATTAGGTGAATATTTGCCACACGGGATAATATCGTGACTCACCAGTTCATGATAAAAGCCTATAGGGGCATCTGGATACTCAAATGCATAGCAACATTCAGTCAGCCTGTATTTGATAAAAAAAGGCATTGTTGATAAAGAAACCTTATCATCATTTATCAAGTCATCAACGACTTGGCTAACAAATTCTCTATCAATACCATTCTTATCAGCAATAAAGGAAAGATAGGCAAGGCTAAAATTTATTCCGTGTTCCACAACTTTCTTAGCAGTCTCTTTGCTATAAGACTCATCATCAATGTTGTTATTTTTAACATTCTCAGCCACATACAAAAGATATTTATTATCAACAGATAAGTGAATTTCAAGATTAGCCAATATATAATGTTTGGCTATTTCTGCTTGCTTTCCTGTAATCCCTTTCTTTTGGATCTCTCCATTGATCCGGTTAAGAATGTAATGATACCACTCTTCGATCGGCTCTTCGTATACGAAACTCATTAAAATTTGATTGAAATGAAGAGTATCTATTGCATCAAACGCTGCTTTTTGTAGAGAAGTTAGAGCTGGCATAATTTAGTGTCAAAAAAAGTAATTAATAAATGCACATTAAAGCACATTTTAGACATCGTTCATCTTCATTACAATCCTTTGCATACCAGCCAATCGGCTCAGGTAGAAAAAACGTTATTCAATAATGAACTTGAATTGTAAGAATTTAAAGAGGTAAAAATATGATATCCCACACTCAAACTATGAAAATCCTGCGTCTTCCAGCTGTTATAGCTAAAATTGGCATCAAAAGAGCGACGATATATGACTGGCTCAACCCAAAGTCAAAACGCTATGACCCCACTTTTCCAAAGCAGCGGCAGTTAGGAAAACAGTCTGTTGGCTGGGTAGAATTAGAACTTGATGAATGGCTTCTTCAACGCGAGATAGCTACTGCCTGAACTCATTATACGGATATTATTAATTATACGGATATTATTAAGGGCAGCTTTATCTAACACTAATGTACTGTACTTGATATTAATATTAATTTTTATGGACGTTAGCGCTTGTATAACGTCCATTCCTCGTTCAAAGCCAACAGCTAAATTAGTTAGCAGATCATACCTAAGGAAAGGACGATTATTACCTCATGGACTCTAGTAAGAACATATTTCAATGTAGATCTCATTGCGCTTACTACTGCCACAAAGAGCCTCGTTTCAACTGTATAGCATAGCTCTAGGCATTTAAAAGTAGTCGAGGGAGTTATTCTGCTATTGTTCAAAAATATGTTTAAATAAATTTTTGACTAGATTGCATCTCAGCTTGATTATATCGCTAAAATCTTCTTCTTTTCTCAGTGGAATGGTAACATTATCAAAAAGATCACTAAATAATGAGGCATGAGGAGTTAACTCATTCCCTCCATTTTTATAAAAATGTCTATTAGGCGATATTTCATTGACATATTGCTGCGCAAGCTCATTACCTAAAGATGCACAATCAAGCTCATATCTTATCCAGCTTACGATATCAACCTCACTTAAATTATTTAGCAAGAAGAAATAAAAAAAGTAGAGAATTGTTCCATCATGTAAGTGGCTAGCTTCATTTATTACCAGAGGAAGATTGGATAAGTCATTTGAGCGTTCTTTTACACTTTCTAGTTCATCAATATGCCTAAATGCCCCCTGATGCCCTTCATTCTGGGATTTTATAAATAATTGCAATGCATCCTCATAGCTATAATCACACCCATTTCCATTTTTATACATTAATGCCAAATTGAACGTTGCAGAAGTATGTCCATATTTTGCAGCTATTTTAAAATTATTAAATGCCATTTTAAAATCAGCTTTTTTAAGCGATTCAACGCCTTGCTCATATATTTTATTAGCAAATTCGTTAGTACTTTTAATACAGCTAGAAGACACAGAGTATCCAGTATTGGTTTTAGGATCGTTATATGTGTATGTTTCAGGACTACTATCTGCGTTAGTTGCAGTAGACCAAAACTTTTCTTTAAGGATATCTCCTTCACCTTGTTCGAAGGTGTCTTCACTAATTAAGTAACCATGAGTTTGGCTAGAATTAATCAAAAAGTTGATATTATTTTTATTATATAGTTTATAGGTGTATTGATATTGTACAGAGTACCCTTCCCATGAAAACACGCCATTAATACGGTTGTTAGAAAAAAAACTGGTCAAAGCTTGACCAACTAATTCCAATCTATCTTCTAAGTTAAGCTGAAGAGTGAACATCGTATAGGCGTCGTTTTCATTAAAACCAACAAAGATCTGAACTTCATCTTTTGTTGTTTCTCCCAGATGTTTGTAATTAACAACACGACCTTTGAATAAGCTGTCACCATCACCATCAATCTCAAAAAGGTTTTCAGTGTCATAGTTCACATACAAAACATTGCCATTTTTAATTATAAAGAGGATATCCACTTCAGCTTCGTGCAAACGTGCTCCACTATTTAAGATAGCTTTTAACATCTTCGGTTCACGTTTTGATTTAGAAAATAAATTATCAAAGAATCCCATATAAAATATCCCTATATTGTAAGAATTTAATCACCCTATAAAATATACGAGTTTAAATGATTTTATTCAACTAACCTAAATTTACTTCTTTAAAGCACTGTATTTAATATTCTTTTGGTACATAATCAGCTAGAGTGAATACCCATTGCGAGTTGTATATCGGCAAGCGTTATCATCAATATCATTCGCTCAATCTGCAATCGACAAACTAATGTGTTCATAAAAACGTCTTACACGATCACTCTCGGATGCCCACCAAAACTGAGGCTTGAATAATATGATTACAGCTCTCTTTAACAAGCCCCAAAGCAAGTCACCCCCGACTCATCCCAATAGACCGATAGCCATCGTGATAACTCTTTGTATGATCCTTTGCTAGATAATCCATGCAGTGAAGTAAACTCACTAGCCGCTGAGAATAGTCTTCTTTATTGGTATTAAGTACATGACGCCCGTTCTTTGTAAAATGGACAAGCCCTTCGTATTGGGCTAGCTCAATTCCTAATGCACTACACCATGCTTGCTGGATTAATCCCGCTAAACTGGTAGTTGATTTAAAATCCCCTGCATTCCAGTAAAAATCTTTATTCAGCAGTAATAAAACGTGGTAATGCTTACGGTGATTAAGCTCACCAATCTCACGTACCCAAATATACCGTAAACGATTATGCCAGTTACGTTCCCAATCGTGATTTTTATTTTTACTAGCGACTTTAACCTTTGCTTTCAACGATTCGATAAAACGCGTTATCTCTTTATTTGAATCACCATATTGGTAATCAGCAGGGAAGTGAAGATCGATTCGTAAAGCAAGCGTACGAGGAAACTCTTGTACAGCATCATTAATCACATCCGAGAAGGCTTGTTGATATTGCGCATTATACGTATACGGTTTCATCTTTATTTTGACGCTCCTTAATTAGATATTAAAAGGATGTGTCGGTATCAGTAATTATGTTATTCCAATCTATATTATTATGATGATAACCAATGAGGCATAAGAGATGCCACCTCATTAATTAACTGAGCATACATTTAGTTAATAGAATTAGAATCCATTTCTATTAAATGATATTAATCATGATTAAATACATATAGTAATTAATATATGTATTCTTAATCAAAACACATATAATGATAAACATATATTACTATACCGACACGATAAAACTTAACGATTAGAGAAAAACAAAAGCCATAGACATTCATTAACTTAGAAAAACGTCAGAATTGTGATTATTTCACTCTGATATTACTTTGGCCTATTTTTAAATTTTCACCCTGCTATTCTTGCTACTAATAGCAGAAATAGCAGGGTCTAATTTCTGAACCACTGTTTTTTTGTATAACTATTGTTAAAAAAAGTAGGACCTTGGCATACCCACAAACTTTGTCTTTCACATTGTTCAATATCAATACAACCTTCACGCTCTAAACGTTGTAGAACAACATCTAATCGTTTTCCTCTTCTTAATGAGTTAGGACCATATTTTCGTATATCATTTTTACGTATACTATTGCAATTTTCTCTACGATAGAAATAATCTAACCAATCTAATAATTTAACCTCTTCATTCCACTCGAGTGCGCCAAATAAATTATTAGCTTGCTCCATATACCACAAGCAAATATCTTTAGCCTGCCCCACAGAAACTTTATCTATAGGAGCAGTTCCCCGTTCAAAATAACTTAATAGAGCTGATAAACGTGCAATGTTATTAGCCATCTTTGATGCCGTATCCCTAATATTTTCGTAGTCTCCCCCTCTTCTTAATTGCTCTTCAATATCATTATAGATTCCTTTCCACTCTAATTCAGCTTGAGGATCAAAAGCTATACATTCTCGATGCTCTTGACAGCTCGCCTTTAAATAACTACATATTTTCTGATGAAATAGTTCAATATAAGTATGATGATTATTTGAATAATCGCGAATAAAGCGTGACCCTTGTGTCGATAATTGCTCATCAATTAACACAGGTAAACAACGTGCAAAAAAACCGCTTCCCTTCGCTTTTATTCCTTGTTTCTTTAAATATTCTTCAAAGATAGCTTGTTGCACCATCACGGATAAAGTGATCCGCCCATTTTCAATCTGAAAACTTTGCATTGTCTTTCGCTCAACTTGAAAAGAGTGCCCATCCCAGATTGAGTTTAGAAAGCTAAGATCATTCATCACTTTGCGATCTAAGATATTCGCGCCTTCATCAGCAATTAGTCCAATGTTGGATTGGTGAAGAAACATATTCAGTTGCAGTGCTTCCGGTGTCACATTGTTGTAGATGCGCTTTTCATTCTTTGGTAATTTAGGACACAATTTGCTGTGAGCTAAATATTGAGCATCTTCTAATTCAGTTGCTAGCCCCTTTTTAGCTTTTTTTTCAATACTCGCTAGTATGGCTTTTTCTTTAGCTTTCCAAATCTTATGTTCCGCCGAATATTTGGCCATTAAAACTTCATAGTTCTGTGCGGATATTCTATCGTGCTCATAAATTGGCGCTAATACACGTCTATCGACACTCGTTTTCCGTTCACCCGAGTTTGCAATAACAAGAAAAAATAATGAAACAGGTGACTGTATAGATGTAGTGACCTGTATATCTAATTTATCTTGCAGTGCCAAAGATAGCGCACTCAGTACTGAAGAAGCAATTAAAGGTTCAGGCGCTTGTGTTTCTTCTCTTAAATCTAAAATAACCTCTTTTAGATCCTGAGGAAAAGCGTTTAATGGAAATCGATTCATGTAAACTCCATTAGTCCGTTGTCATTGAGTTATGGGAATAAATAGTAATCCTTAACCTGCGTCAAGTAGGAAAAAAACTATTGGATTGTATTGTTCTTCATCAGAATCAAAGTTTACATATATTTACAATCATTCTCGCTCTATCTCCCTTTTTTTCTAACACTCAAACGAGTTTTTATAGCTCATATTCTTCACAATATAATCAATATTCTTAATCAAATATTTTTCAGATATATATCACTCATATGAAATCCAATAATTAAATGAATATCAATTAGTTAAATTGCATTCGTGACACACCCTGTCATTTCCCCTCCTTTTTTCCCCCGAAAAAAAGTCAAATAGCCGGACATAACCTGTCCGGTGAGGTTGTTATCGTAGTGTTCTCTTTTTCATACTGGGGAATAACACTGATGGCAACTTACCGATTAGATACCGATTTAGCGTTTTTACGTGAATGTAGCAATGAAGAACTGGGCTTACTTGTATCCGTCCTAACTCACGACAGCAAAGACGGACAAAAGCGTTGGACTGAAACCTTAACCAGCTCGCCTGAATATCAACTCTACCATCCAGAGCACCAGCAATATTGGATGTCGATTGCGGCAGAGCTGCAAGCCTTTGGGGCTAACAGCTTGATGAGTTTCGTTCGAGGTAATAAGGGCGTGCTGTACCGTGAAATCTTACAGGATGTCTGTGACCACCTTGATGTCAATTATCCGAAGGCCGGAAATACCGAAACTTTGGAATTAAATTTGTTATTGAAAGTGTTAGAAAAAAGCTTAAATGAGTTGACCACGGAAGAGCTACAAACTTTTTCCCGTGATATGCAACTTAACCTCACCAACCCGACGCCCCAACTGATTTTGATTGCTGTTCAAGCGGCTATCCGTACATCGGGCATTGCCGCGCTGGAAGTGGCCACACTCTCCGCCATTGGCGTGATTAATGCGCTCGGCGGGGTTGCCACCCTCGGTACACTCTTTGCCGCACACCGAGCGCTTTCCTTGATTGCTGGGCCGATTGGTCTTGCAGTGAGCTCAGCATGGCTTGTCGCTGACTTAGCGGGACCCGCTTATCGGGTCACCGTTCCCGCCTGTATCATTGTGGCGTACTTACGACAAAAAGCCTTATCGCAATAAGGTTTATCAATCCCATTCTATCCGCTTGCCGGAGCTATTTTAATAAGGACAACATCATGTCGACTTCTGTGTCTCGCCATGACCGGCTTGCGTCTCGGTTGGCGTTTATTATTAGTCAATTATTTCGAGGAGAAACCGTTTATTTATCGACGCTGTCAGAGGAGCTGAACGTCTCAACCCGTACCCTACGGCGTGACTTTAATGAGCGCCTTCAATATCTGGACTTGGAATATCACCAAGGTGGCTATCGATTGGCAGCATCACAGCGTCCCTTTCGTACCGATAAGGACATATTGCGCTTTGCCGCCATTACGCATGTCACCTCACTGTTTCCGGCTTTAGACAGGAAGCTGCTGACGGTTCTGCTCGACCCGACGATTGATTCACCGTTCATTGTCTACCATACACCCCCTGAGCAGCGTCCTTCGCTGTTTGGGGGATTTTATGTCCTCACACAAGCTATTGTGAAACGGCGTTTACTGCAATTTACCCACCAAGGAAAAAGCTTCACGAACGTCGCCCCGTATAAGTTGATTTATTACCACGGTCATTGGTATCTCGCCGCTGATATCGCGCAGCACATTCATGTCTTTGATGTGATGGCCTTGCAAGACGTGGTCATGACGGCGCGGGGCTTTCGTTATCGTGAAGACCTCAACCAGCGGCTATGTGAAGAGGCGTTTATTCAAGCCTTACCCCATTACCAATATATTCAATCACTCGTTAAATTATAAGGTATTAAGATGAAAACTATTTTTTATACCGTTTGCATCAGCAGCGCACTCTTGTTGGGATGTGATGATGCCCCCCCCCCACCTGCTAAGACTGTTTCCCAAGACATTTTGCGTGTTCAAGGATTGATTTATGATTACGACCGCAGTGTTACGCTAGGCGGTGTACTCAACCATCGTAAAGATTGTGTTTCGCCAACATGGGAAACCTTAACGGATGAACAAGAAAGGCCCTTGGTGGTCTATAAGTGTCAATTAGCTGAAGGGGCATTACAAACCACGATTAACCATGATTTAAATAACTGGTATCAAACGGCAATAGAGGGCATGACTAAACTCATACCGCGCTTTGCCAATGCGGAAACACCGAAAACAGATTCAACCCTTGAGGAGCAGAGGCTTACACAGGTTTTACAGGTCATCACAACACTGTCTCAACATGACTGGTCACTGCTCCGTGACAATGTTGACCAGCCTTATGCAATGACGACACCGATTGCATTTAATGCCGGTTATACTCCGTCAGAGGAAGCCGAGCGCCAGCTTAAAGCGTGGAATACGTTAACGGAGACATTGAATGACCACGCCCCTGATGTTGGCCTGTATTTATTACCGTGGTTAAACCAAACGGAAAATGTCGAGGCAATGCTCCGGAAAAAGGTCTCTGAGCTTCAGCAACACAATGCCAATGCGTTAACACAATTTAGACACCAGCAAAATGAAGCCATTCAAATCACGGAGCAATACATCACAGACCTAAAACGTGCACAACAAAATGCACACGACTGGTCAATCACCCAAGTTTTTATTTGGAGCCTCGTTAACCCTGAAAAGCCTGTTCTAACGCATGTTCTGTATAACCTAGAGGATAAACAAGGGCGGGAGGATTTTACCGCCATGATGGAAAAAACATTGGGCCGCTCTGCAAGAACGAATGCCGTCGCATGGGCGTACCAAGGTAAACTTGAAACACCTCAAATTATTAACGGAATAGCGAAAGCGTTATTTTACTACCAAACACAATCCTTTCAAAAACCGGATATCGCCCGATATCAATACTGAGTTTTCACACACTATTCGGCGTTCATATTCAGTGAACGCCTGACTAAAGGGTAATCTATGTCCATTTTTAAACTTATCGCCACCTCTGTGAGCGTTATGACACTGGTGTCTATCACCTACTACGCCCAGAAGACGGTCAATGAGCAACTTACGCTTGAAGGTGAGTATTCTGATGCAGAAATTCAAGCGGCTCGACTTGGGGCGACGCTTGCTTGCACAACCTTATTGGGGGGAGCCATTGAGCGACTGCTTAACGGGCTATTTAGTGACCACTAAAACTCAACTATTTCAATGTAGATTCAACATAACGGCAGACCAATCGGTCTGCCTTTTTTATTTCGTAACATCCACAAAAGGGCTTTTTTATGACACTTGAACCCATCATCGCAACAGCCGTTTCCAACCGCCAGCGCACGCATTTTTGGCAAACCCACTTTGGCACCGTTAAAGGCTTCGCCACCTTTGAAGCGGTGATTTTCACTATCATGGGACAGTTCTGTGAGGAATACACGGGCGGTTATTGGGAATACTGTACCTTAACCAATGGCGGTGCGTTTATTTATCCTGATTTGGGCCCCGAAAAATTAACACTGTTTAATATGCATAATGGTAATGAAGCGAAACTCAGCCCTGAAGCTGCTGGTGTGGCCGTCTGTTTGATGCTGTATAGCATGTGGTCATTTAGAACCGAAAGTGAGCTACTCGTTGAGCGTTTCTATCAGCTTCGTGATTACGCCATTCAACACCCTGAAAGTTCAGCCATTTTCCATTTAATCGATTAACCTCGCCCTTATTTACGCTGCCTTCTTATCTATCTACTTTATTTTAAAGGAAATTCATTATGGCTCGCTTAGCCTCCCGCTTTGGTGCGGCGAATAGCATTCGTCGTGACCGCCCGTTAACCACAGAAGAATTATTCCGTACTGTACCCAGTGTTTTCTCTGAAGAAAAACATGATTCCAGAAGTGAACGGTACACTTATATTCCAACCATTACTTTGTTAGACAGCCTGCAAAAAGAAGGCTTCTATCCATTCTTTGCTTGTCAAACTCGTGTACGTGATGCCAGCCGTCGAGAGCACACCAAGCACATGCTACGGCTTAGACGTCATGACCAAATTACGGGTATACAAGTACCTGAAATCATCTTACTTAACAGCCATGACGGCTCAAGCAGTTATCAAATGTTACCGGGACTATTTAGAGCTGTATGTTCGAACGGTTTAGTTTGCGGAGACACCTTTGGTGAAGTGCGTGTACCCCATAAAGGCGATGTTGTAGGTAAGGTAATTGAGGGGGCTTATGAGGTGCTAGAAACGTTTGATTCAGTGGCTGAAAAGCGCGAACAGATGCAGTCACTATTGTTACCGCCACCAGCACAGCAAGCCTTGGCACAAGCGGCTTTGACGTATCGTTTTGGTGAGGAACATCAACCGATTACCGAAGAACAAGTATTACAACCTCGTCGCTGGGAAGATAAGAAAGATGATCTGTGGACGGTATACCAACGCTTGCAGGAGAATTTAATCAAGGGAGGATTATCGGGTAGGAATGCTAAAGGTAAGCGCGCTCGCACTCGTTCAGTGAATGGTATTGATGGGGATATTAAATTGAATAAGGCACTGTGGGTGATGACAGAAAAGATGTATGAGTGTTTTTCTGACAGAGAAAGAATATAAAAAGTGGCAGCACATTATTTTCATAAAATGATGTGCTGCAACCTATTTGTTAGTAGCTTTATTTTTTGTTAAACAGAAATTATTTACAGGGTCGGGGCGCTCGAACCTTAGTTTTCTCTAAATGTTTATACAAGAGCAGATGGTTCATTCACATTAGGCAATTAATCAAATATCTTTCCCCAAAGGTACTTAACACCTAAACCAACTCCAGCGGCAACGGCCACACCAACAATGACTGGTGCAGCACCTACAGCACTTACTCCTGTTAATGCCGACAACGCGATGGTTGTTCCCCCCGAAGCTGCAACCCCACTCGAGATCCCAGCCGCACTTCCTCCAACCACACCTGCTAAATTTGAAGCTGTAGACGTTGCCACAAAAGAGTTAATGGCACTTGATGTTGTGGTTGAAGCAACGGTTGAATTTATTATTGTTGGTGCTGTGGTTCTTAGTGCGCTAGTGCTAGCTGCATTCACAACGGTTTTCAGCAGACCAGCACCAGCTTGTGCTCCGTTTAAATATTTATATATTGTGTATCCATTGTAAGAAACATTGACAACATTAACTGTTGCTTTTACAACGGACTGTACCTGCTTACTTTCCTTTGTTCCAGTGACGCACCAGTTGGCGAAGTGTTCACAATTATTTGTAGCTACATTGTAATCATCTTCACCTATTTTTTTTCTAGCTCTGTTAACTATTTCTTCTGGAGTGTAGATTGAGTATTCATGTTGAACAACGCCAATAAGTTGCTTCTCGCCTGAAAATTCAATAAGCGTTGTTTCTTGAATGCCGTCTTTAGAAAGACCATGTGAAAGGCCTGCATAGTGAACCACTTTATCACCACCAATATAAATACCATGGTGTGTGTAGCCTGTTCGTGGAGAATAAATATGATCTCCTACTTTCAGATTTAATGTGCCCATTTTTTTACCTTTTGGAATTTTCTATTATAATAGTATTCTTATTTTCAATCTAACTAAAGTCAAATTTTAATTAATGTAAATCTAGTGACCTTATGGTGGCATGAAATTATGGAACTCAACATAACTCTGGCTTTACAGCCTTTAAACCATCATAAGGGTCAGTCTTAAAGTACAGGCGGCTAATATGCAGAACTTCATTTGGGAGAGGTCAAATCCGGCATCCATACAACCTTAGAATAGTGTGTGGTATGTGTATCACACTCGCTTAGGGTATGGGTAGTTATTACATCACTGCTACTATCTCCTAATTTATTCTCGGTCAAAAGTTATACCCCGTAAGTTTCCGCAATTGTCACTAGTGTTGACAATTACCGGGAAGGAAGTACTACTACCTAGCCATTGTCAGCATTTACTGATTAATATGCGGTATTTATGCAGTTATTGGGTGAGTACCAGTGAGGTGATGATAGGCTCGAAATGCTTACCTATAAATATGCATTTGAATACATACATCTGATTGTTTTTTTTTTATTCAATCTAGTTTTTAATTATTTATGATGAGAGATGGTATAGAGTGGTTGAGTTTTCTCCAACCACTCTATACTAAGAGACTAAAATAGGTTCATAAGTTTATTCAGTGCTTTTTTTCGTTTTATGATCATGTAGTCATCTATGTCATTTACATTGTTCAAAGCTGCATAGATCAGAACATCAAGAGGTAAGCTAGTTGACATAGTTTTTCCACCATACTCATACTGAACTGAACCCATCTGTTTTATAATATAATCTTTAGAAATTTTATTGTATTCCCACACAATAATTTCTTCACCTTTTAAAATATGGGTAAGAGAATATCTTTTAACATTATTTTCTGCATATTGATTAGCTTCTTGTTCTTCTTCTGTCTTTCTTCCACTTGATTCAAGGAATTTTAGCTTAGTTTCAGTTTCTTCAAAGAGAACTTTATTTTTAGTTAATTCATCTGTTAATTGTGAATTAATAACATTACGAACATTTGTACTGTATTGTTCTAACAAACTATGGTATTCGGCAATTTTGCGATCTTTTTCTTCTGAACAGTCGTTGGCTATTTTTTTCGTGGTTTCTTCGCTTAACCCTTGTTTTCTTACTAATTTATCGTAATCTGGCTTGTATGACCTTGAAATACAATTTTCTAATTCCTTATCGTAATCTGTGGGTTCGTAACGACTCAAATGATCAACACATATTTTTTTCATTTCTTCATTATGTTTTGAGTTTATTTCATCAATCCAGTGTTTATCATTTCTAAGCGATTGTATAGCATCGTAAGTTTCACGGGCTACGCACTGTTTGTATAAACCATAACTTTGCCCTCCCCCCTCTATTGCGAACTTGTATTTAACATGAGCACCAGAATCAGTGTCATTTTTTTCTATAAGATACTGGTATAAAGCATAATATTCATCAAAGTCCATGTGTAATGGACCGTTGTTAAATTCTAGTCTTGCTATTTCATCAAGTTTTTGTGCTTCTGGTGAGTAACTGTAACTCCTAATAGCATCAAATATATATCCTTGGTATTCTTGATCTTTCCTTAGTGCAAAAATATTGTTATCGTCATTTAATAATTTTGTGATAATTTCATTATGTTCTTTGATGTTACCCAGCGTATTTTTTGCCCTTTCAATTTCGCTTTCAGTTTTATCAACCGCGAGTTTTAGACCTTCTTGTTTTGAAGTGTTTCTCAGATTATTGGCATAGCCTTCATCAAATGAGAAATGCGTTTTGCCTTTATTTAAGTTACAAGTGTACTGCACCGTTTTAGTTTCTTTATTCTCTTGCCATAGAACACTACCGCAAACACCTCGATTATCAAGTATTTGGCCTATAGTATAATTATTGAAACCTTCAAAATGTTGATTTTTAACTTCATCGATGGGACTATCGCCACACCCAGCTAATAGGGCGATACAGGAAGTCATTACTATTTTTTTGAACATATCTATTCTATGCCTTTTTTATCATAATTTTCATTATTATAAGTCATAAATCGTATTTAAAGTAAACTTAATAAAAAGCATATATGTACGCAAATACATATTGTCAAAGTCAAGGGGAGTGGACACTAGCTTTAGTGCGTATACTATAATAGGTTATTGGGCTACCCTCTATGACTTGATAATTTTTAGATTTATTTTGAATGACCTCACACAAGTTGTTTTTAATCAAGGAACAGAAATAAGGTAAAATCCTCATTTTCCCCTTTACCACACTAGCTAAAGTATTAACCTCTGAGATAAAATAGCAATTTTTGTATTTGTTGATAAAACACCAAGTTACAGTTAGTAAGTGCTCCACTAAATCTAACGCTTAAAAATCAATCAAATTATTTTTAGGCACCTTATTAGGCACTTTTGAAAAGTTGAATTGAACATTAGCACTATAAAATCATTTAGTTACGCGATGAATTCAGACTCCGCCAGCCTAATTAATTGATTTATAACGAGTTTCAAACCATTTCATGTTGAAATTGTGCTGTAGGATGTACTGCATGACGACATTAAAGCTCTCCCACTACCTCTACTATCGAACCAATACATGATAGTTTCGTAAAACCATCCCGACCATTAGCCTTAATCTTCAATAGCCAATATAATCACTGGCAAGCCCTATATTCAGGAACCACGGAAACGGTCAAGGAATACATTGTCTTTTTCCAGCAGCAACTTAGGTTATTAGTCAACGCATGGCGGAAGCGTGAAATAGATGATTTTCATCTGAATATTGAGAAGAGAATTGATGAACTCAGACGGGGGCTTACAAACTATTTCACCTCAATCATTAATGGAATTACCAATAGCTTGCAACTACTCAATAAATATCAATTCAGCTCCCTCACAGGGAGTTGAATTCAAAGTAAACATCAATAACTATTTATTATTCAATTTTCTTAAAAGAATTAGGCTTTTTTTACCATCACACTAAATTAATTATCCTTTGCTGAAATATATAATAGTTTTCATGTTAAGCCTTGCAAACATAAAAACATGATTCATTAGGTAGAAGTCTTATACCATGCATTATTTACCTGTTCGGCAATAATATTTATCGTTTTTACCTGATAGGGAGCACAACTAACTACATCGACCGAATCTAAATCAAATATTGCGATGTTATAGCCCTCATCTCCGAAATGGCTTTTATATGCTATTGCATCATACCCAGCACTGCGAAAAAGCTCAGCCAGTATTTGAGTCGGTGCGTAATTAGCCTTATCATCCGACCGCGTAACTGGCGTTGAAAATGCGTTATCAATATCAGTCCAAACAGCTTTCTCTTTCTGTTGTACTGTAAGCTCTTTTACACCGAGTATATAACTAAAAATAGGCCCAGAAAGTGAGGACTTACCATGACCAAGCGAAAGATCGAGTACCCTCAATGGAGATAAAAGTTTGCATGTTGCTAAAGAAACATTAGCACCGACCCAAGGCCGCACTTCAGAAATCGCAGTCTTTACTGTTGTACCTACATATAGCACTGGAATGCCTTAGGGATTTGTACGCCCTTCTTTGGCTCTATCAACCAAAGGCTTCATACGAGAAGCTCTAAAACCTAACATATCCTCTTCGATCCAGTTGCCATCATTATCGGTCCTATCACAAATATCTATACCAAGCTGAGCCCTATAAAAAATGCTCCCCTCTTTCAACTCACGATCTCGTCCCTTGATTGTAGCTAGAACAGTATCAAGGAATACATTCTGCTCTTTACTTAAGATGTAACGGCTAGTCTTGCGAACATAGTCTGCGAATTGTGAATAACTGTCCTAACAAGCAAACTCAGACTGATGAATTAAATTCTTCTTACTAACAGCCATATACGAACCCGCTAAACAAAATTTCTGTTTGTAAATTTCTCAGTCTAATGCATATTATTGATTCTGTTAAATCCCCTATCTATTCAATTGATGTGAAACACAAATAACCGACTCATTTAACATTAATAGCTTCAGTAACCAACACTGTAAAGCTAATCACAAGGAATAAATACTATTGGAATATCAATATTCTTTGCCTATCAAAACCATGGTTACTTGCAAAACTAAGGTATTCATTTAATAACTCTGGTGGCATAGTTGGAGTACGTGATAGCACCCATAGATAATCTTTATTAGGTCCAACAACTAATGAATATTGATAGTTATCATCTAGCTTAATAATATTATAGCCGCCGTAAAAGGGCCTAAAGAATGAAACCTTTAAAGCCCCAGTATCCGAGGATTCAACAAAGTAAGCTTTCCCTATACTCTCTTTCCATTTTTTGCTTTCAGAATTCCATCCTCTATTCACTACTTTTACACCTCCGTCATCACGAAGAGAATAGTTAGCAGAGACTTTACTTAATCCTTTTTCAAATCGATTATCTATTCTCGCTACTTCATGCCATTCGCCAAGGTAACGTGATAAATCAAACTTCTCAACAGGTGATATATCTTTTGGCACTTTAACGCTACATCCGTTAAGTAGAAGCATACTTAAAAACATAAAAATTGACTTCACTCGCATGGTAACTCCGTTGAATATTTCTCGATGAGATACTATCCTACAAAAAATTTGTGACGTTACCTAACCAATTAGGTAAGGCTATTGATGATAATAACAAAAGAAAACCAAATAATAAGTATTGAAAAACATAAAGCATACGGATAAATAGCTCTTTTAATATCATAGAGTATACCCTTTATTGCTAATGTAGATTGATCGCCCAAAATAAGTACTAACACTTAAAATATAGCAGCTCATTTTCATTTGTTAGGTATCACTAACTACGGCAATTCCACATAAAAATGAGGGTTTAACCCCAATCTTACTGCTGTATACAGCTAGAAATAGTCATCGAATTGTTCTGCTATAATTAAAAATGATCTTTTGAAACTTATAACTTCAAACTTTAAAGGAAGACAATATGTTAAAAAAAATCAGTTTCCTCATCTGCTCATTAGTTGTTGCTTTCACATTAACTGCCTGTAATACCACTAAAGGTGTTGGTGAAGATATAGAAGCAGGAGGAGAAGCAATACAAAGAGCAGCCCAGTAAACATTAATGCTCTTATTTCAAATGCTAGAGGGTATATTTATTTTGAATCCTCTAGCATTTCCTTATTCATTTAACGAGACTCCAATTTGTATTTTCTTTTCCGTATTTGCTTACACTTTATTCATGTAAAACATTTATAAATATGTCTATGCTGATAGTGTGTTCTAAACTATTGTATCAGTTTATTTTGCCTCGATATTTGGGGCTTTTCTTTGCTTTTCAATTTTTTTATAAATAAAGGCCATCAGCTATTAACTGAAGGCCTAAGAAACTACAAAAAATCAGATTTTAATAATGCCACTTTCAAAATATAACTATATTAATTTTAAAATATACTTTCTAACATAATGGTTTTTCCAAAAAATCATTATCATCAAGTATCCATAATGGCTCCATATTACTATCTTTTTTGATAACTAATGATGGGTCTGAACGTAAACATGCTCCACCATAGTGACCTCCGACAGTAAATGTGCAGACTTGAATAAAACGCCCTGCAACGTTTGGCAAGCACCATAATTGTTGGTAAATATTTTCCTGTTTATCGAATTGGCCAGAAGTCTCATCTAAAATCGTGTCGCACTCACCTATCAAACCGATATTGTCACCACAGCGGCCTGCTATTGGCTTTATTGCATAACCACTCGAGCGTAACTCGTCACTGATATCAAAACTTGTATTCAAAAGATAGGGATGATAGGGAAATAACGACCAAAGAATAGGTAATATCGCTTTATTACTTGGAATGACTGTCCATAAAGGCTCAAAGACACGAATCTCAGGCTTTAATAATACATCAACTAGTCTGACGTCATTATATTCTGAGTGTCCGGTACGAATTTGTAGCGCTGAATGCTCATAGTCTTTCTCACATTCCTGCCGAATTTGCTCAAGAGCAGTTTCCCACGCCCATGTTTTCCAAACACACTCTAATATACGGCCATCACTATCAACGACTTGACCTGTTTCATTCCAAAATAATTCGTCTAAACCATGAATAATTTTATAATCGAATCCCGCTTCAGTAATTGCATGCGCCATGTATTGCGAATGATAATCTTCTTCACTATCTACATCCTGCATAATATGAATAAACGGTTTAGCTGAAGAATGTTCCCATGTACTAGAAAGTAATTCAGTTAAGTAACCACTTGGGTTTTTGCCATCTTTCAGCTGCCCTACTTTTGCCCACTTATCAATAATTACCCCTGCCTCTGTATGACAAGAAGCTGAATCCGCATTATATTCATAGACTTTTAACCCTCGCTCATCCAAACAAAAGTCTAATCTTCCTGTGATCATATCATGACGTCGATTCTTCCAGGATAAACGTATGCGAGGCCAAAGTATTTCTGGAATATTAAAAAGTTTCAATAACTTATCACTCTTTAATACTTTTTCTGTCGCATGCAGATACATAAGATGAACTTCATTGGTTGCTTGTATCAGTTTATTTTCAGCGGTACTAGATATTGTAAAATATTCATGAAGAGCGCTATTTAGCGCGCGACCTTGTCTAGCTTGAATATATTTATTTTCTATGGGATTTGAGCTATTCAACCATTCGTTATTATAGTCAATCTTATTATCTATTTTAGCAGCATGAATCTTTAGCAACTCAGGATTAGTATACGGGCCTGAATAAGCATGCTCATCACTATCTGTTTGTATCATCCATCCCAAAATTTTAGTGTTTGGGAAAGTATCTGATAGTGTATATCTTCCTTTATCTCTTTTCAGAGACAATTCTCTTGTCCACTGCTGGCCTATGGGCAATTTATGGTGAATGACATTTTGCTCAGCGATACGTACTTTATCATCATAAACCTTGGTGATAATTGCTATATGGCCTGTTTTATTAAACTCACCCCCCTCATCCCAAATTAACAATGACCCCGCGGCAGGCTTAACAGGACTCCCATTAACAAAAGCTTTTAACGGTAAAATGTCATCATCAACTACGTGTCGTAGAAAGCGCAGAGAAAATACTTCATAGGCCATACCAACATCACTAAAAACAGTACCGTAATTGAGGTATAAAAAACGACGAGCAAACTCAACGCATTGCCATTTATAGCCCATATATTCATTGCCAATATAACTTCGAAAAGAAATATCTTTTTTATTTTCCACATTAGGCAATGAATCATAATCTGATGAGTATATTGCTACGCCTCCTGGAGCATATCCGAGTAAAGTTCCAAAAGGTTCGTATTCACTACTTAATAACCCCATGTTATAGCTCCATCTTAATAATAAATACATGCTAGCCATAACTATCAGTGTACGCCTATAAAATATGAAAAATCCATTTTTTTGATATAAGAAACTTATCAATACTTAGTTAAATAAAAGCAACCTGTTAGCACAAAAAAGCTCCCAAGAGAGATCGCCATTTATAGCAACAGTTCCGATGCTCCCTTCTGTGGGTTCTTAGTGTTTTAAATATGTCTGCTATATACCGGGTGAAAAGTGGTTTGATTACTATCTTTACAAAACAATGAGTTCTTTTATTTTCACTTTCAAAAAATGACCTATTTAGCGGTATAACTATTTACAAGAGTTACCCTCAGCTAAATAGACCATCCCTTTTAAGCCCCAACCTAGGGGCTATTTTTTGCCTTTAAAAAGCCTCTGTTTTCTTAAAAGCTCGCTGTTGCTGTCTTACACAGCCATCAATTTAAAATATTTGGAAATACTTTTGCGTATTTTGAAATACCAACTATATTTAAGGCGATATTTAATTGTATAAAGCAACATATTTAGCCCAACGCTGTGTGGGCTTTTTTTATCCATACAATTTCTGGTACTATAACTTTTAAGGCTCTCACCATTACAGAATCAAGATAAAATCACGTTTTCAAAAATATGAACCTTATACACAACCTCCCGATCACAACCATACTTATCGTTACCTCCCTATTTCTTTGCGTTGTATTTATTCTTATTAGTGATAACTATCAAGCAGACGTGACAACTCTATTCTTTAAAGCTTTTATATATCTACTTGCAGCTATATCCTTCTTAAACTTACTTTTTTTAATTAGAACTTTCATTGGCTGGAACTAATGTAAGCACTCCGTTCTAATGTAATCTTGCAAATACAAAGTTTGTTTTTCGTTCTCAACTATCATTTTTCTGAGACGCCAATAATCTTGTTCAGCTGCTTCACTAAGTCGTGCGGAGCTTTCATTGCCTCCGCTTTCGAAGGTATTCGCTTCGGGTTTTGGACATTTGGCGTTGACGTACACGCGCTTAGTACCATTACTAACATCATTGCGCAGCTTATCAATTTCAGCTTTTGCATTTGAGAGATCCATTGTGTGAGTTTTGTCGAGTTCGTGAAGTGAGTTAATACGTTTTTGGTAATCCTCATTAATTTTGACCTACTCTGTCAACTCAACGAGTAGTCCGGCATTTTTGGTATTTAACTCACCTATCCTCTCGTGTTGTTTCTACATTCCCCATATGGCCACCCACGCAGCGATATATAACAATGCACTGACTGTATTCATGGTATCCACTATATAGATAATTAAAAATTAACTTGCCGACTTTTGTAGTGTTCTATAACTTTCTGGCGCGTTTTTCTAAACTGGCTTTATCAATACCGCATGTATTGTCAGTGAGTCTGTTGGCGCCAAATACAATCATTGATATCGCGAGTAACATAAAGCAAATTACTACCACTATAAGTTTCCATGACATATAGCCGCCTCCGCTTCTCTGCGATTACCTCATCGTTATAGAAGATAAAGAAGCCGTACTGACCAGCTTTATTGATTACTTTGCACTTCACGCTTAACCTTTGATAGCATCAAGAATAGCCCTTTAAAAACAGGATAGACAGTATGCATAAAAACAAAGCTATATTAGTATGTTTTGTTATCGCTTTAGTAACAGCTTGTTCATCAAACACTAAACCCCTAACTAAGTCAGATACTTGCGAGATAAAAATGGATACTCCCGAAGGTAACTTGCCTGGGAAAATAGAGCAGTCCAGTGGAAATAGTCCCGAATGTAAAGCGATTGAAAGAGCTATAGATAAAGCTATCTAACATATGAATTAGACAGAAGCTAGTAAGCGAGTTTTCATTGCAGAAAAGCCCCAATCATGGGGCTCATTAAAAATTTACAGCTATTTATTGATAATGGTTACTCGCTTTACATCAACTTCTAATGAAGCCCACTCTTTATCAATTTCACCATCTAAACGAACTTTTGTTTCAGGTGTCACAACCTGTCCACGCCAGCGCCTATCATCAATATCTACAGCAATTGAGCCAGTACTATCTTTAAATTCGTAAAGCTCTTTACCAATCTGTTTAACAATATGACCTTCAAGTGAAACCCATGCATCATCAGGAAGCTCTTTCGCTTGAACGACAGTTGTTACTGCTTGAGCTGTTGCAACAAACCCACCTTTTGGACCAACAGAACCCTCATTCGAAACAAATCCACCAGCATGGTTATTAGCTAATACGCCAAATGAAGCTGCTGATAATACGAGCGCAATAACTGTCTTATTCATAATAATTCCTTTTGTCTGTTAATTTTTTATAGTTTATCAATTGAATCTTAAGGCAAATAATTAACACTTTAGATCGGTTGTTGCACATAGCAGCACATGTAACTCTGACCAATCGTGACAGAAAATCTTATGTTTATTTTAACTATAAAAAAGACCGCCTAAGCGATCTTTTATGAATAACTGATATAGCTCAGATGAAAAGTTTAACCTGACCATAAGTTTATTAAAGATTAAGAGTGAACATCACTCTCTACTCAGCGTCTTTTTCTTTAGTTAAACAATAACGCAAGTTTTGCCTAATAGCTTCAATAGACCAAATCCAAAAAGCAGTTCCAACAAACTCAGATATTAGTGCTTGATAACCAGCAGCCCAAAGCCAGCCAGACAATCCTAATAATGGTACAACTAAGCCATGAGCAAAAACAGAAACACCGATACCAAAACATATACCGTGTAATAATTTCACCTTAGGTAAGTATTCAGCGATAACACAATATATAACTGCAATAACTATCGAAAATAATATATGAACACCATTCCCGCCCCAATTAATACTATATCCCATCCAATGATAAGTCATAGTATCTATATTTAGCCCAAGCTTTTCTAACAAGACAATGGGAGGTGGGGTTGTTTCTAGCGTTCTCGGTGGAATCAAACCTTCAAAGCCAGATTTAACTAAAGCGGAAAATATACCCGCAATAATACCAACATATATTGCTATACAAATATGCCTAGAGCTTTTCTTTGTCAATTTAAATAGATCAATCATTATACATACACGCCTTATGAATAGATATTATGAATATAGTAGAGAAAAGGGCAATTGTTTATTATTAGTATAATTATTATTTTTAATGTGTTGGGATGCTTGAAGCATAGTAACAAAAGATGGCTCATTAAATATAAATAAAAAATCAACGACAATAAAAAATTCAATCGATACCCCTGCTCAGATCCCTGAGTAATTGTAATAGGGTTTAGCCCGTCAGCCTTGACATGCACCAGAATGAAAAAGTAACTCCCAACTTTGCGTGTGGATTTCAAGAACGGCAGACCTACCACTTGAAATTACTTTATCGTTATAGAGAAAAATTGAAGATATATTTTTATTATTTCAATAATCCGACACATAATAGCCATCAAAAAACAACATTCAAATAATGATTATTTTGCTTTTTAAAATAATAAGTTATATTAAAATAAGCATTAGGCAAGTCTCACTAAAAACAATGAGGATATTTTATGAAAAAAATATTATTTGCTAGCATCATTGCAACATCGTTAATGACCACTTCAGCTTTCGCCGCAACAGATGCAAAACCTGTATCTCAATGGACATGCGAAGATTTCTTAGCAATCGATGATGCATTTTATCCAACAGCAATTGGTGCTGCTGAGATTATTACCCAGAAAGGTAAGGTAGAAGACCCTACTTTAGATATTAGTGGTATTGAAACATCCACTCCGTTAATTGTTGAAGCTTGCGAAAAAGCTCCCAAAGAATCATTTATTCAAAAAGTCGAAGCTCATTTGAAAAAAATGTAATCTAAAGACCCCACCCCTCTGGTGGGGTTTTCTTTTATTGTGCATAACTACACATGTAACTATGAACAATCGTAACAGCAAGCCTTATGTTTGTTTTAGGTATAAAACCTGACATTACTGACGAGTCTATAACACGTGTAATATGATATATTTATACTTCGGGATGCTATTCTTTTCAAGACTCACCGATCTGCATTAGTTCAATTTGTATCCATACTCTTCACATTGTTCAATAACACTGCGATACTCACCACCTGCGGCTGCAATCAATGCATCAACAGTTCCTTCACCACCATCAGCAATCGGTAAACAAAGGTATTGGGCATCAGGGAATACACTTTTAAATCCTTTAGTTATGGCATTTGCGGTACATTCTGCACTCATGCTTTCCTTGAAATAATCAGGGGATATGATAATTTTCATATATGGCTACCTATAGAACGGTTAAGTAATCAGTTAAATAATATTGTTAATTTCGAAAAATATTATCGGTTATCAAAATACACATGCATTTTTACAAAGGTGCGCATATTACTGATAAATAGATTAGCTTATTAAATTGAGAGAATTATATTCAGCACCACTTTCTAAAAAACGTTTTAGCACTGAGTATAGCCATTAACTTCTATTTAGGCACTTTTGAAAAGTTGAATTGAACATTAGCAATATAAAATCAATTATTTAATCGGCTAATCCAGATTCCGCCAAATTATGGGTCAGTAATAAGACAACAGATTTAAAAATAGGAAGTTAGCAAAATCAGTTGGACTAGAAAGTACTCTTGGAATGCACGCGCATTTGAGAGTTACTAAAAGCCCACTTCGGTGGGCTTTTTTATTGCCTATCGAATATTACAGTCATTTATAATTTAAATCCACCCCATTTGACGTAGCAGTACATAGCCTAATAGTTCATAATCAACTGATATTTATTGTTATTATTAATAATTTATTGTTTTTAGTATGCTAAAAACATATTTTCTAATCCATTGATAACATAAAAAATTAATTTTGATAACCACTATTTATTCAAATATAAAACATTATTATATACTATTTAATGATTAAAACCTAACTCCAACGCCTAGACTCCATTAAATCAATTGCTATACCATATATGACAATCATGTATTTTTCTTGCTCACTTTCTCTCTGCTCTTTTAAAATTGCAGATATACGCTCTCCTGTGATGTTATGTTTTGATTCATTTAGCAACATAACAGCCCTACCAACTACTTGGCATATCCGCATATAAATTACATCTTTGTCTGTATCCATAATCACCTCTGCCTATTCACTCGACAGTAGCACTTTATTGATATAATGCCCAGATAAGATTTGTATAGTTTTCAATCTAACCAACATTTCTATGCAAAAACTCAATGGACTCATTCAATAATTTTTTATATTCATCATCTCCTGATGCTACCATCCTTTCGGTTAACTCGTTCACTAGTGTCGACTTAAATACCATCATATTTCCAAACAACAACTTGACGGTTGCATATCCGATTTCAATCATTATTTCACTTGTTCTGCTATCAGCCATAACTCACCCCTCTTTATTGTATGAAGCTTAGACAATTATTATTTAATTTCGTTTGTTTTAAATGCATTATCACTATGAAGTTAGCCTTTGATAACAAATACCACCTAAAGAATAATAAAAATTCCTTATAGAACATAATTTATAAAAAATTATATATTTCCACACCGAAAAAATTATTCTTGCTACAGCATTATATTTATAAAAGAAATTTAATTTTTACGCTGTTAACTAAAATAGTGCTAAATAAAATACAACCAGTTAAATATTTTTCAAGATAAAAGTAGCCACCTTATGACAATTTTTATTCTTTGGGTTTAAGTCTATCAGCATTAGCAATGTACAGGGCAATAATAAGTATTAGTATTGAAACAGAGTAAATAATAAAAAGCTGAGGTTCATTATGTTCAACTATAATAAGCCGAATTACTGCTGTAATTGCAATATAAATAAAATATTGTAATGGAAAATGGTAATTTGACTGAAAGTACTTGATAATCAAAGCAACAAATTCAAAATATAGAAAATATATAATAAGCTCATCGACCAGCAAATAAATCGAAATGGAATCACTAGCGGAAAATAGTAGCTTCGATAAAATAATAGTTTCTTTTATTAAAAAAGAAATTAATATAATAGCAAGTAAAATCAGCGCAGCACTGCTAATCCACTGCAACACTCTACATATTAATTTTGATTGACTTAGTCCTGACATGGTAACTCCTCAGGAGTTTAACCTTTCTCATTAAGAATATAGCATCATTAAATATTTAAATGGACCACCATCGAGGCCTCGAACCTCGACGTTTAGTTTTGTCAGGACTAAATACTCTTCCAATTGAGTTAATGGTGGAATAAATTTATTTAGCTAAATTTATAATATATGCAATAATTAGAATGAATATGATAATCAGTACAAGAACAACAAGCATGTTTTGTGAAAAATTCAAAATACGTTGATAAAGATTTGACCATTTCATAAATAATACCTTAGAAATCTCACTTACCTTTCAGATAATATTTTGTAAATGCAAGAGTTATGGTAATGAGATACTTTAAATTGCTAACACTCAGAGAATTGTAATTTTTCAATTAATTACTATAAGAACTGAATTAAGAATACTACTCGCTTTAAAACATGACATAGAGCATACACTGGTTAATAGGATCTTTATTCACAACAACATAATACTTTAGAAAAGCTATTACATTTGATTAGTGTTAGTTTTTAGGGAAAATGTATCCACCACCGAGCTGGCTCCATGATGAACTATCGAACAAATAAATTACACCAAGAACGACGATAATTAGTACAGCCACAATGAGAATTTTTTTATAGATACTTAGAACTCGACTATAAAATGTTTGCTTTTTCATTCGTGTTTCCTTAGGAAAGTGATTCCCTTGGATACCACATCTATTTTTTAGATAAAAGCTTGCAGAGGCAAGATTTGCTGTTCATAGCAATGGGGTATAATTATCAAACAAGCATACCACGTCAGCTTAAATAAATACGATTAATGCGATAAAACCTCATTAAAAAGAGATTTAAATATGAATCAAATTATTTATCAGCTAACTTGAGCTTTCATGACACTTTTACAAAAGATACATTTTGCACCATGTGGATTATTGACCGAAACATCAAACTGTGAAGTTCTATACTGGGATCCACTACAGCAAGGACATTTAAAATACAAATAGATTTTTATAGTGCCACCACGTTTCCAGCTGCAGGGCCTTTCATTCCATTCTCGATGGTGAATGAGACTTGTTGGCCTTCAATTAACGATTTAAAGTCATCGCTCTGAATAGCAGAAAAATGGACAAATACATCTTTACTACCATCTGCTGGAGTAATAAAACCGAAGCCTTTATCATCGTTAAACCATTTTACTGAACCAGTTAATATATTAGACATAGAAATTCCTTTAATTATTTAATATTTGCCATAAAGCATAATAGCGTTTGTTTTCAATTTTTACTTATGGGAATTAATTAGAAGGAATTCGCGATGAAGTGATATCAGGGATAACGCTAAATGGTGAACAACTTGAAACTGACTAACATAAATAGGTTTGTACGTCCAAAACAGTAAGGGCATTAAGCCACACCCCCCCGATTATAGCAAGTTTTATTTTTCACTCCACTTATAAGATAAATTATTATTTAACGAATTCCTTTTCAATACAAATCTTAAAAAAGAAATTACTTTGAAAATGACGACTTTTTCTCTGAGTTAACACCTGTCTTACTGGAATAAATGTAAAAAATCTACAGTTTTTTTAATTTTATTGCTTATAATTTAGTGTTTCATTCTATTTTTTATACAATCAGAGCATATCTTAACAATCTTATAGCGTGATTTTTTAGCAGCTTCAATCGCTTGCATAGCATTAAAAAAATTACCAAGGTAAAATCTATTTGCAGCCATAGGCATATTCTTACATCCAACCTTATGTATTTTATAACCACCCAGTGGTTCAACTATAGTCTGAATATAATAATTCATTTATCTCTCCTTTATTTTTCAAAGGTGCTATACCAATATTTTTCCACCATAAATTAGTCCTCGAATCTCAGCGTTGTTAAAACTCATTACTCATTTAGTTTTAGCTAACTGTCAAATAATTTTACATCCAGTATACAAGTGCAAAAGTAGCCAGAAGTAATACCGTTATAATTAACACATTTTCTGTAAATGATAAAAAACGATGATATAATGCAGATAAATTCATAGGTAATTCCTTAGGAAACGATTCCTTTAGATACCACATCTATTTTTTAGATAAAAGCTTGCGAATGCAAGGTTTGCTTTTTATAGCAATGGGGTATAATTATTTAAATCACTATAACACATTAGCCATACTTTTACTTGGTTAATAACCTCTGAATGTCATTATCCATCGCAGAGTAATTTAATTGAAATAACTATCTAATTGATTTAGCTAATTATATAACTTTAATCAATAGATTAAAGTTCGTAAGTTAACTGCTTTACTCTTACTAATTTTTTATTCACCGTAACTAATCTATAATATAGCTAAAAAAACCAATGTTAGTTACACTAATTATGAGTAATTAAAGGGTAGATGTAAACCTAGATATTTCAAATTATTAATGATTGGTCATATCAACTTAAAGGCTGCTGAGAGGGCTATTCAATATCTGGCTACTAAAAAGACACCAAATGGAGGCTCATTGTACACTTAATCGACTATCAATTTAAAATACTTAGAAATAATTTGCATACTTTAAAACACCTATTATGTTTAAAATGATATTCAATTGTATGAAGTAACATCTCTTAGCCTACTCCTGTGTAAGCTTTTTTTCATTAAAAATGACCCAGTAAATGCAAGAGTACTCGTTCTTTATTACTCTTTATTACAATATCTCATCATTTTCATATGTATCATTCGTCATTGTTAACTTAAGTATGTTATTAAGAATTATTTATCCTTTAGCCTACTCACAAAGTAGGCTTTTTTTTAATCTTTATCGAGTCAATTCCTCTTGTTTTTTCTTTGTTTCACATGACTTTATTCATAAATAAAAGCTACCAACGATTAGCTTATGGCTATGAATATTTACAAATATAAGATAGCTATTGTTTGAATAAACACGTATTGTCATTGGCCTCATGCAGTACACCCAGTGTCATTGGGAATAACAATAAGATTTATGCTAACTCATTGTTTACTATCCCGTGACAAGGATATAGTGAAATTACTGCATTATTTGCTCATCCATGATGGGCTATTTTTTTATCTTTAGTCCTCCAGTTGCAGAGCGCCATGTTCTTCCGAGCCTAAATAAGCAATCAAACCTTCATAATAGATTTCAGTACCAGCAAAAATGATCGCCACTCCAATACTATAAGATGATTACCCTCCTTCTTGTTCAAACCCATGAAAAGAGTTAATTTATTCTAGTGTTAATACAATTCTGTATTTGATCCTATATTTCCAGACACTTTTTATCAATTACCTTAAATGAAAAAACCACCAGTGATCAGCTGATAACTATAAACCTTTACAAATATAAGTTGGCTATTATTTAATCAGTAATGTACTGTTGACTAACTCATGTAGTACACCTACTCATTAGGCATAATAATAAGACATACTGTAGCCCATAATTCAGACCCTCATTAGACACGTGGGTCTATTTTTTCTCTCCACTCCAACATCTTAAATCGCCTCTAATTATAACAACAGAGGACAAAACTAACTTGTAATTATAAATAATTATAAACACATGCTAACCATAGAGATCTATGATGCAACGAATTCTACTATTGTTTTTAATATCAATACCCCAATTATCATGGGCTTCATATGTCAACTCATGCAATCTGGATATTAATATTCTAGAAAATACTTCCGCACAAACGTCTTGTCTTGATATGGATGAAAATATTTGTAGCCACAAGGAAATATCTATTCTAGTTAGTGGGAAAATAATTAATACAAGGCCATCTGGCCGCGCGGATAAGGGATGTCATCAATATATAGACAAAAAATATCGACAATCTTTATCAGTGGGAGATCCAAAGCTAAGCCTTAAACGAGGCGACATCGTAATACTGCATGAAACATTTGAGGAGGACAGTCGAAATCCAATGAGCCGCTATACGCTATTTATTCGTATTAAGAAGTAGTTAAATGGAAATTTAACCTAATTTTGTATGAAAAAGACAGTCTTTAGCTTCAAGTAACTTGCGAAGCCCTACTGACTTTTCAGTATCATCAGGTAACTGTGCACCCATCTGCTTAGATAGATCGCCAATCGGCTTACTAACTTCTTGTAAGTGAGCGAGTAAATGTTGGTATTCAAAATATTTCATAATTGGGTTAGACATTTAGTACTCCTATTGATATTAAAAAGCACCCTAATTGGAGGCTCGTTGTTGTTCTATTTCCCATATTGCTTTCTTGTCTAAAACATCCACTTGCAGCAGAGATAAATCAGACCTTCAATGACTCCCCATCCGCGCACCGCACATACAATACCGAGGATAAGGAAAGCTGACACATATGAATCATTAAACATGATGCTTTCCTTCTTTTAGTTATTGCTTCTAGTCGCTTCAATCTCTCGAATACCTTTTAATTGCTCATTAGCTTTATCTAAAGCTGATAACAAAGAGTTATCCATAGTACCGCTTGGCAATAAGTTAATGTGCTGGCAGTAGTGGTACTGGTTCGGTTAGTGTTTTGGAGATCGGCGCACATTGACCTAGGAATAATGCTCCTGCCGCTGTAGTAATTACTCCGAGAGCATAGGAAAAAGGGCTTGAGTTTTTTTCATGCATACGCATATCCCCACCCTGCGGAGTGTTCCGGTTTATTGAATTAATAAGTAGCCATCCGCAAGATGGCGTTGATTTCGATCTTGGCATTTATAGTTGTAAAGATTTAGCACAACTACAGTCAAATGCTCAACGTAAGCAGTTTGGAAAAACAAGTTGAAAATTTTGGCCTAGCAAACCGGTTAGCTTCCGTGAGAACTGTTTCAATGACAGGCGCAGAAATCGTTAACAATCCAGATAAAGCTTATGAAATGATAGTGAAACTCAGCGATACCTGTGCACAAAAAGATGGGGCATCCTGTGTCATTTTGGGGGGAGCTGCACTCGCAGGTTTCCCCGCAATCCTTCATGAGCGAGTAAGTGTTCCACTGATTGATAATCTCGCAGTAACCATTTCAACGGCACTCACTCTAGCAAAGTACGTTCCCCAGCCAAATCGTAACCAGCAAACGCCATCACCTAAAATGGGCAGCCAAAATTTATCACCAGAACTTTTTTGATTTTCTTTAAAAAAACAACAGATTAGTTAAAATTACACCAATGAATCTATCGAAGGTACTATTAATATCTATATGAATACGTCTCAATTAATGAAGATAGATATTAAAACTTATGTTAACCGAAAAATATTATGGCCCGCATTAGGCATGTGGGCCTTTTTTAGTTTAATTTCTAATTGACTAATTATAATTTACCTTCAGTAAAACCCACATTTCACAATAATTATCAATAAGTTAAAGTTTCTGGTTAATTTAAATTATGGCCAATAATATTCAATACCGTAAGAACTAAGGATGTTATTCTAGGTTTTAAACAACATTATTCATATCCTGAACAACATCCATTATGTTTTATACAAGAGCCAATAATGAATAAACCTTAAAGGTTATTAGAAAATTAATAGTATTACAGCCACTATGAATATTTCCAATATGAAAAATTATACCTTATTTAAAGCTAACCGAAAAAAATATAGTTTTTTACGTGAATTTAAGTAATCATAGACTCAAGAAATAAACTAATTCATTTTTAGGCACCTTATTAGGCACTTTTGAAAAGTTGAATTGAACATTAGCACTATAAAATCATTTAGTTAAGCGACGAATTCAGACTCCGCCAGCTCAGTGATAGGACAACAGGTTTAAAAACAGGAAGTTAGCAAAATCAGTTGGACTAGACACTGGCAACATTAAGACTAGAAAGTGCACGTGAAATGCACGCGCATTTGAAAGTTACTAAAAGCCCACTTCGGTGGGCTTTTTTATTGCTTTCTGAGTACACCTACCATTCACACTTATACCAAAATATAAATAGTTCGTAGTGGTACTGTAGTAAAATCCCATTTCCCCTATTTTATAATATAGGCTTGCTTTTCTGTCTCACAATTTGGTGGAGAATAAAGTAAGACTAACACGACATTTCACATAAACTTTCCTTATCAGTTTGCTGCATCAGTAGGTATATTCAGGTATACTAAATTACTTATTCTCTTCTCAATACGAATGATTGAAATGATTAAGTTATTCACTAAATACTTTTCGGTTGGAATTTTAAACACTCTTATACATTGGTCCATTTTTGGGCTACTGACAGTGTTCCTTTCAACCTCTCAAGCTATAGCTAACTTAATAGGCTTCATAGCTGCTGTCAGTTTTTCCTTTTTTGCTAATGCAAAATTCACCTTCAAAGCTAAAGCGACTACAGCACGATACTTATCATTTACCTTATTTATGGGGCTATTAAGTTACTTGACTGGTTATGTTTCAGACCAACTACAATTCCCCCCTATAGCAACTTTAATAATTTTTTCTTCCATTAGCCTCGTATTAGGTTTCCTTTACTCCAAAATCTTTGTTTTCAGAGATACTCCACAATGAAAATATCATTAGTAGTACCAGTTTATAACGAAGAAGAAGCTATCCCTATATTTTATAAGTCAGTAAGAGAACACCCGATTCTTAATCAATATGATATCGAAATAGTCTTCATAAATGATGGAAGTAAGGACAGCACTGAAAATATTATCAATGCAATAGCTATTGCTGACCCTTTAGTGATCCCTTTAAACTTCACGCGAAATTTTGGAAAGGAACCGGCTTTGTTTGCGGGCCTTGAATACGCAACTGGAGAAGCTGTAATACCTATTGATGTAGACCTTCAAGATCCTATTGATGTTATTCCTCAGCTCATAGATAAATGGTAACAAGGCGCAGATATTGTTCTCGCAAAAAGAGCTAATCGTACTAGTGATACATGGTTAAAACGCAAAACAGCTGAATGGTTTTACAAGCTCCATAATAAAATTAGCGCGCCTGAAATTGAAGAGAATGTTGGCGATTTTAGGTTGATATCTCGTCAGAGTGTCGAATATATAAAATTATTACCTGAGCGTAATTTATTCATGAAAGGTATCCTTTCATGGGTGGGTGGAAAAATTGATGTTGTTGAATACAATAGAGCAGAAAGATCTGCTGGAGAAAGTAAATTTAATGGCTGGAAATTATGGAACTTAGCCTTAGAAGGTATAACGAGTTTTTCTACTTTTCCATTACGCGTTTGGACTTACATTGGTTTATTTGTTGCTTTTGCATCTTTTATCTATGGTGGTTGGATGATGGTAGATAAATTAATTTGGGGTAATCCTGTTCCTGGTTATCCTTCATTACTTGTTTCTATTCTATTTTTAGGTGGAGTTCAGCTTATTGGTATTGGTGTACTCGGTGAGTATATTGGTCGTATTTATACTGAAAGCAAAGCAAGGCCTAGATACTTGCTAAAAAAGACAGATTATATTGAGAACAAAAATGACTAACTACTTAAAACGTATTAATTTAGGCTACATAAGTGTCCTAATTGTCTTTTCGCTTATTTTTTTAGTCGAATACTATACACCTATGCATTCTGATGACTATGTGTATTATATTAAAGGAAATTCATTATCTGCTCATGTATCTCACTACCTTTCATGGAGTGGAAGATTTGTATCAGACTATTTTAGCACTCTAGTTCTTACATCAGACTCTAACATACTAAAAAATAGTATGATTGCATTTGTATTAACAATGATGATCTTTTTAATTACTAAAATAAGTAGTAACTCTGACACAAGTAAAAAAACATTTTTTTTACAGTTTATTGTTTTATTTTCAATTTACTGGGTTACAAATCCAGCTCTTGGTCAAATTGTTTTTTGGGTTGTTGGTGCAGCAAATTATCTTGTCACAAATTTATTTATTGTTATTTATCTTTATTTTTTATTTCGTTATCTTGATGATAAAAAGTGCCTAATCCCTCTCATAATCAGTTCTTTTTTTGCTGGATGCAGTAATGAAAATACGAGTTGGATTATAGTTGCCATTTCAGTAATTACCTCCTGTTATGTTTTTTTTAAACATAAAAACAGACTTATTATCTTTTCATCTGTACTTGTTATACTTGGGTTTGTAACTTTGATTTCGAGCCCTGGTAATTTTCATCGAGCCGCTCTTTTCACTGACTTTTACTCCCTCAGTACGATAGAAAAAATCACATATTTTTTATCGGATAAACTTTCACATTCATTTACTAAAACGTGGGGGGTACTAGTTGCTTCATTACTTTTACTGCTAACTTATGTAGGTGAAAAGAAGTCAAAAAGCTTTTATCTTTCATTATTGTTTATCGTATTAGGCTTTTTAAGTATATTTTCCATGGTTGCATCCCCAACATTTCCTACTAGGTCTTTGAGTGGCGCTCACCTTTTTTATGTTATTTCATGCTCCTTTTCTATTGGATACGCATTTAGTATGAAAAATAAAAGAGGAATCGCAATTACATATTTTATTGGTATTTTAACTCTTTGTGGTTTCATTTTTTCATATATTCAAATGGTTTATTCATATAATACAATAACGACTCAAGAGAAAATAAGAATTTATGCTATAAACGAAGAAATAATTGGTGATTCTAAAACCGATAAGATACCCGAGTATTACTATCCACGCTCTTTCAGAGGTGGTGACGAAATGGATTTATATCATAATCCTAATGCAATGGCTGAATACTTTAATATTAGCCATCCGATTGAAACCTATAAAATAGACTATAACTACGCAGTTATTTTAGATGGAATAAAACTGCCACTACCTAATGTAACAAATACAAATGTTTCAAATCTATTCTTAGGTAAAGATAGATTTTTAAAAGGAACAACTATAGCCCTACAACTTGTTGATAACAAAAAGTTAATGTCAAATGAAAGCTATAGAATAATAGTAATGGATGACAAAAATAGAATACATACTGAAGAGAATAACAAGATAGACTCTATTTATGGTATGAATTTAGTTGGTTTCACTATTCCAGTTTCACCTAAAAATATAAAATCCATTAATTTCATTGTAGATATGGATAACAAAAAAACAATTGAGCAACAAGTAATCTTTTAATTTAAGTGTGGTGTGCATATTACAATGCACGCCACACTTTTATTTACTAATAGCACTTAACTTAATCGATACCACCTCATCAACATGGTATAGGCGTTGGTAACTGTTAAGGCCGTTCCTGAACCGAGGTTTTCCGTGTTACCTGAATAGGTATGCGTGTGTGCTCCACTATTAGACGTTTCACCTGACCATATTTTAGATGCGTTAAATACATATTTATAGCCGCTAGTTGTGTTATTACCATTATAGCCAGTTCCCCCGTTAGCAAGACTAAAAGCGCCTGTTGCCATAGAGTGAATAGCATTATCACTCCGGATATATCCAATCTCACACGTGATATTCATCGTTCCTCGGGTATGAGTATGCCCTCTGCTACTTACAGTTGTTCCTAAATACTTTAATGGCACTACGGGTAGATGGCCTTTACCAATGGTCACTAAATCCGAACCACCTGGTGTGAAGACATTCGAGCCACTTGTCGCGGCTAAACTAATGGTTTTGTTTTCATCAATATACTGCCATTTTGTACCAGGGAATAACGTATTGGGGTTCTTGTTTTGCGCGAACCACACATCAATACCAACGGGATAGACCGTATTTAGGTTAACCGCGTTTTGTAATACATCGCTGACGGCCTTCTCGCTCATCACACTCGTTGTTGATTCGCTCGTTGATTGGTCAACACTACTCGTGTTTAGCTTAGTATTAAGCCCGTTATTGAGTGCTGTGTTTATTACATATCCCCCCGATGACTGATAACTCGCCTTAGCTTGGCACCGCATATCCCCTTCCGCTTTGGTATAACTCTCGCCTTTGAGCACATAATTCCCTGCGGGACATAGTTAGCTATTTTTAATTGTGGTGAACACGTTCAATTTTTGCCATTATTGCTCGAGTATTGCTTTATATGACGTTGGGTATCTTTCACGAATAGCTGTCTATGAAAACAACAAGCCATGTTTTATATTTTAAAAAATTCAGATTTGGGGTGCTATTGGCTTTGACTGGGAGCGTAATGTTCATTGAAGTACCTACAGAGCCGAACTCATACTAAAATAAGAAATAAAAAGTGTCTAAAAATACAGGAAAAAATATAATAATAGCTATACCTCAAGATATCATTTTGATATTTTTTGAAAAGAGAAATGATGTAGACCTTTTTGCGTTAAGATAAGGCCAAACATAACTTTATGATGTATAACCTAAAATAAACTATGAAAACATCCTTGCTATCAAATAAGACCACGCTAATCGTAATAATAGGATGGCTATTACTTTATTACGTAACAGGTGAAATCTCCGAAATACTTACACCAGAGAATTCAGATATTTCTGTTGTCTGGTTTCCTGCGGGAGTCGCAACAACCGCTTTTTTATGTATGCACAAGCGCCAATGGTTACCATTACTGATTGGCTTCGTTGTATTAAACTTGATTCTGAATGGCTTCGATAATGAGCAAATCACCCTTTCACTTATATACGCCGCTCTAGCTGTACTTTCTTGTATTGCTATTGCTTGGATTGTCCGTAGGTATGCTCAGAGAGGAGATGATCTGCAACTAATATTGTTATGGCTATCGGCAGTAATAATTGTCAGTTTTGCAGATGCAGTTTTATTTTCTATCAGTTTGTATTGGTTTGATAATACATCACTTAATGATATTTTCTGGGATGGTTTTATTGCTGATATTACTGGCAACATATTTGCGACAACAGTGATTATGGGGCTAATTAATACCCATTTCAAAAGGGTGGTGCCTTCTTTCAAAATTAATATAATTTGGGGAAGTATTGTTTTTATTCTTCTTATTATTAGCACAATATTAATATTCAATGATACTGCGATACAGATATACTATTCCTATTTTCATCAGCATCGTAATACTGCTAAATTATCACTACTCTGCATCCCTATTTTGCTTGCTGTTACCCTGTCTATGCTATGGGGAAACAGAGGAGGATCAATCGCACTATTAATACTTGCCACTATTACAATCTATTACACTCGTAATCAGCAAGGTCCTTTTTACCTTCATGGCCTATTTCGCCATGAATCACTGTGGTTAATACAGGGATATTTGACCGTAATATCATTATTAATGGTTTTTTTGCGAGTTGTCGCTCGAAGTACTCATAGAATTGATGACACACAAGGGGCTTATAAACCGCAGCACCTAGTATATCAACTTAATCTAGATAATGGTGCTATAGAATGGGGAAATACAGATTGTTCATATCCGAAGGCTGATTTAATAACCCTTTCCGCTCTAAGACAAATTATGGAATCTATTCACCCTGACGACCGAGAAAAACTCGCTCGACATTGGGAACAAGAGCAAGCTCAGACCACTCTTCCAATAATAACCTTTTGTCTGAAAGATAAAGAAGGTCGTTGGTGGAATATAGAAGATCGTGGAAGTGTTATTTTTAGTCATAACAAGCCAGTAATGATTGTTGGGAATTGGTTTATTTTGGGTGAAGTATCCTAAAATTGATGTAATAACAAAGGATAAGTGATGCTACAAATTGCATTATTACTTTTCGGTGCCGAATTTATCAGAGGAAAAGCACATTACCTCTGGGGGATTGGGCTCCTTTGGTGTTTTATTGGTATCTTTATTTTTATTGATGGTATTGATGGTATTCTTTTTTTTCCAATACATTTGTTTGGTTTTCTATTGTTACTTGAAAGTCTGATCACATTAAGTGTCGCTTCAAGTGGAATTGGGACACAAAAAACGATACTTTTCTTTAAAGGTGGTTTGTTTTTATTCTGTGCATTGGTTATCTTAATTAATCAAACATATAGCAATGTATTATTGTCAGCAATGTTCGGTTTTGTTTTTTTTATTACCGGATTGTTTGTTGTTGCATCAGCTTGGATCGTACGTTTTCCTAGATGGCAATTAATCCTATTATGGGGCGTAATTGAAATGCTGTTTGCCTTTTTTCTGTTTACCCATCACCAAGCAACAATTTCTTTTTTCATCGGCTTTTTGATGATAGGAAGTGGATTTGGATGCCTGAAGTTAGCATTTCGAGCCCGTCATATTCAACGAGGAACATCCATATTTGAACTAATGCGTCCTTTACCTGTGTCGTTTAAGAAAAAAGG
This sequence comes from Providencia hangzhouensis, assembly GCF_029193595.2. Lineage (NCBI taxonomy): Bacteria > Pseudomonadati > Pseudomonadota > Gammaproteobacteria > Enterobacterales > Morganellaceae > Providencia > Providencia hangzhouensis. The sequence continues at coordinate 1,551,739 of NZ_CP135052.1, read as the reverse complement.
AGCAATGCGACCAATAACAGAGAACCCACAATCTTCCCCTTTAAATAGAGAAACTGAACAAGATACTATTTTGACTGTTCATATCTGGACCCCCGAAGGCTCCGCAAACCAACGTCCTGTACCACGACCAATTATTAATCGTTATATTGCGGCTGTTGATTCTGAGGGGGTAATCTCTACGGGGCATGCATCTCTAGAACTCTATCCGCACCTCTATATCAGCTTATACCCTAAAGAAGATATTGATCGCTCGCCATCAGAGTTTTTCAGGCTACTAAAAGCAACCGCTGATAATAACGTTCCGGGGCGTTTCTTGCCTAATTATCAAGCTGAAGCATCCGAATGGTGTGAATCTGACAGACAGATTGTTTTCAATGTTTATAACTATGCTTCTTTATTGAGTTTTTGGGAAAAATATCGCCAGTATCCTATTTATAACCTAACATATCAAAACTGTTCCAGCAGTGTTGCATATGGTTTGGAAGCTGCGTTGGATGGTGTTTTGTCTATGCAAAAGAGAAGTGATTTTATCGGGATTTTAAATGTACTTTGTATGCCAGAGTTATGGATTGCGGCTCAAATTCGTCGGCGTGCGCTGATGATGGCATGGACCCCAGGATTAATTATGGATTATGCACGTGCTTTGCGGGCTATTGTACACCCCGTTCCTGTCCCTTGGTATAAACGCTTACTTAGGCGTTGAGTTTCATAGCTATGATGACATTTTTATCTCAAACATAGTTTAGAATTGTCATTTTGGAATGTTTGCTAAATAAGTTAAAGAGGTTTTTATGCTGAAAGTGTACGCAATCTTAATGGTGTCTATCATAGCTGAAACAACCGCGACAACCATGATGAAGGCGTCTGATGGGTTTACCAAGTTGGTGCCCAGTATTATTGTCGTTATTGGTTATGCCATTTCTTTTTATGGCTTATCCCAAGTTGTAAAAAGTATGAATATTGGTATCGCCTATGCGATATGGGCTGGAGCAGGAATATTTCTTGTTTCAGCATTATCATTTTTTGTTTATAAACAGAAACTTGATTTTCCAGCATTAATTGGTCTGGCATGCATTGCGCTGGGAATTGTTATTATCCAGCTGTTCTCTAAATCAATTACTCATTGAGTGTCGAAATTACTCAACAAGAATGGATTAAATGACGACAATTACAAAGAGAAAATCATTATTACAGCCTCTGTGTGGTAATATATTACACAGAGGTTATAACTGTAATTAACGGGATTCTACCAACTCATTAATATGATAATATGTCAGCAAACTTCATATTTTCTGGCTGGGTTTCTTTTTTAACTCGGTGATAGTACTCTCAATTTCACATTAGCCTCATACCATCCATCACAGAGATTATGATGAGCAACGATATTGCGTAAAATCAATCCATTGACCACAGTTATCATCGCTACGTTTTGCAGCATCAATAAAAGCCATCCCCTGTAGGCCAATTTCAATACCCGGTAATAGCGGTGATGCGCCACCTCCCTCGCGTAAACGTGTTGCTGCCTCACGGTAAATCTGTGCAAAACCTTCTAAATATCCTTCGGGATGCCCGGCTGGAACCCTTGACATCGCACGGTTTTCCTCCCATTGAGACATTGATCCCCGAGACACACAGTACATGGGCGAATCAAACGGTTTTAACCATAATTGATTAGGATTTTCTTGGGAAAATGAAAGACTCCCTTGGCTGCCATATATGCGTAGTCGCAACCCATTTTCTTCACCACAAGCCACTTGGCTCGCCCATAAACGCCCTTTTGCTCCGTTGTGATAACGCATTTGCACACGCACATCGTCATCTAGCACTCTTCCAGGGATCATTGATGTGAGTTCAGCACGAATGGACTCTGGTAACATCCCTGTGACGAATGAAGCTAACTGCCACGCATGAGTACCGATATCGCCGATACAGCCCGCCCCCGCTTTTTTTGGATCGGTACGCCAATTCGCCTGCTTGTTTTCAGTTTCCTCTAATCGTGTTGCTAACCACTGCTGCAAATACTCCACTTCAATATAACGAATTTCTCCTAGTTCCCCTGCTAATATCCGGCTGCGCGCTTCACGAATTAACGGATAAGCACTGTAATTATGCGTGAGAATCAGTTGCCTACCCGTTTCTCGCACAACATCAGCAAGCTGCAAAGCTTCTGAGTATGATGTACACAATGGTTTATCACAGATAACGTCAATACCTGAGCGCAAAAATTCAACGGCAATAGGGGCATGCAGGTGATTAGGCGTGACAATCGCAACAACATCAATGCCATCATCACGTACGACTTCACTTTGCGCCATTTGCTGATAGCTGGCGTAGCATCGTTCAGGCGCAAGGTGCAGCCGTTCCCCTGTGCGTTTACCGTTTTCTTCATTCGAGGAAAATGCGCCTGCAACTAACTCAAACTCATCATCCATACGAGCCGCTAATCGATGCACTGCACCAATAAATGCACCTTCCCCGCCCCCAACCATTCCCAGCTTTAGTCTCATCGCCTTATCCTTTATTTATCACTTACGATCCCAAGTAATGCTCTGATTTGTTGAAGATTAGTATCTACCACTGCAAAATCATCAAAGGCATGATCAACCACTGGAATAATATGATTGGCGATAAAATCGGCTCCCTCTTTCGCCCCGGCATCTGGGGATTTAAGACAACACTCCCATTCCATTGTAGCGACACCGGAAAAACCGTACTGAGTTAATTTGCTGAAAATAGATACAAAATCAATCTGACCATCCCCTAATGAGCGAAAACGCCCTGCACGCTCAACCCATGATTGATAACCGCCATAGATACCGCTACGGCCATTTGGTGAATATTCCGCATCTTTGACATGAAATGCGCGAATGCGTTGATGATAGCAATCAATAAACGCAAGATAATCCATTTGCTGAAGCAATAAATGACTTGGATCGTAGAGAATATGGCAACGCGGGTGGTTATCGACAAGGCCGAGAAAACGCTCAAATGTCACGCCGTCGTGTAAGTCTTCCCCTGGATGCAACTCGTAACATACATCGACGCCACACTCGTCAAACACATTCAGAATAGGTAACCAACGCAGCGCAAGTTCAGCAAATGCTTCATCAAATAACTGTGCATTGTGAGGGGGCCAAGGGTAAAAATAAGGCCACGCCAGTGCGCCTGAGAAAGTCACGTGTGTAACTAGCCCTAGGCGCTGAGAGGCTTTTGCCGCTTTGATGAGTTGCTCCACCGCCCACTGCTGGCGCTTTTGAGGATTACCTCTGACACTCACTGGGGCAAAACCATCAAAAACAGTGTCATACGCTGGATGTACCGCAATCAATTGGCCTTGTATATGAGTAGATAACTCACTGATCTGAATACCATATTGCTGTAACATGGCAACCAACTCATCGCAATAAGTTTGGCTTGTGGCTGCCAAGTCTAAATCAAAGATACGTGGGTCGATCGTTGGCACTTGAATATATGTAAAACCTAGGCTTGATGCCCATTCAGCAAGGCTTTCTAATGAGTTAAAAGGGGCTTTCTCACCAATAAATTGTGCTAGAAAAATACCTGGACCTTGGATTGTTTTCATGACTCACTCCCTAAAATCACAGTGCGCTGTGTACGCACAGATTCATCAGCAGCAAGAACAATTCGCAAGCTATTGAGTGCGTCTTGTAAATGCTGTTCTAATGAAAATTGTTCCGTAATCGCTTGAATAAAATAACGTTGTTCACTTAGGCACAGCGCCAAATGGTCTGGCTCATCTTGGCAGTCAACCCAACGGTCAGGATGTTTAAAAGCATTGTTTTTATCAAGCTCTGCATAATGAATACGTAAAGAGTCAGTGCGTGTGTGCCCATCAACATTGTCGCTATTTCCTTCTCCATGCCGAGCCATTATCGAAACCGCACCGCGAGGGCCTATAACATCTTTGATAAAATACGCCGTTTCGCTGATCATTGGTCCCCAACCCGCCTCATACCAACCTACTGAGCCATCATCAAAACGAACCTGTAATTGACCATAGTTATACATATTGTCTGGTAATTCATCGGTCAATCTTGCGCCAATAGCGCTGACACTCACTGGCTGAGCTTGGGTCATTTGGCACATCACATCTAAATAATGAACGCCACAGTCAACTATCGGTGACAGTGATTGCATCAGGTTACGGTGTACATTCCACATCTGCCCATGGCTTTGTTGATTCAAATTCATTCTCATCACTAATGGCTTACCCAGCTCATGCGCTAGATGAATGAATTGTTGCCATGATGGGTGATGACGCAAGATATAACCCACCACCACTTGTCGATGGGCTTGTTTAGCAGCAGCAATGACGCGCTTAGCCCCTTCAACCGTAGTGGCTAACGGCTTTTCAATAAACACATGACAGCCAGCCTTGAGTGCTAACAATGCATAAGCTTCATGCGTATCAGGGTATGTCGTTAAGCAAACCGCATCTGGTTGCGTTGCTTTTAATGCCTGTTCGTAATTATCAAACGTGGCATATTCACCACCTAAATGTTCATTGAGAGCATCTTTTGAATGACCACGAGCCACCAGCCCGCATATATCAACGCCCTCCATTCGGTGGTAAGCCTCTGCATGAGAGGCTCCCATATTGCCGCAACCAACGACTAAGACGCGTAAATTTGCCATCTTATTTCTCCTCCACTGGCTTTTCTTTATAGTTGAACGTGAAGAAGAACAATGCGGCAATCAGTAACGCACCAATCGCTGGGTACCACCAAAAACTTTGCCATTGTGGCAGAGCCGCTGCGCCTTCCGTTGTGACAATGCTATTGAACAGCATTCCACTGATTTGTGAACCAATTAACATCCCCACGCCATAGGTAAACAAGACCAGCAAGCTCTGCGCCTGCCCTTTTACTTTCTCACCAGCAACTTTGTCTGTATAGATAAAACCAATAACAAAGAAGAAGTCATAACACATACCATGTAAGAAAATACCGATATAAATCATCCAGCGCAGTTCTTCAGCAATCCCTAAGGCAAACATGACATAACGTAAGCACCAAGATAGCATCCCAATCAGCAACATCACTTTGATACCAAGACGAGCAAAGAAGAATGGTATCAATAACATAAAGAACAGTTCTGACATCTGCCCTAAAGACATCACGCCACCAACGTTAGTAAACCCTGTCGCCGCAACAAATGGCGCCGCATAGGCATAGTAAGCCGCCAATGGGATAGAGATCAGCATTGCACAAATGATGAAAACTAAGAAATGACGTTGCTTGAGCATGGCAAACGCATCTGCGCATAACAAGTCGCGCATCGCTACAGGTTTACCACGCTCTGGTGCTGGCGTGTGTGGTAATGTAAAGCTGTAAATCGCTAGCACCAACGAAGCTGCTGCCGCCAAGGTGAAAATTTCTGTACTATCTGATAACCCTGTTGAACCGACAATCAGCCCCGCAACAATCCAACCAAATGTACCGAATGCACGCACAACTGGGAACGCTTTCTCACTGTTCGGTAAACTATAAAAGGCAACGTTGTTACTAAGAGCAATAGTTGGCATATAGCAAAGCATATAACCAAAGATTATCCATAACAGACCGCTATGGTCCCCCGTAAAGTAACTTGGGATCATCCATAACAAACCGGCACCGATGAGATGCAGCACGCCAAGCACTTTTTGTGATGCAAAAAAACGGTCAACCACCATCCCTAGTACAAAAGGAGATAAAATAGAGGCGATGGGCCCTGTCGAATAGGCATCACCAATAATTGCTGATAAACCATATTTCCCCATGACAACCCCTAGCGTGACATACCATGCCCCCCACACAAAAAATTGAAGGAACATCATTAACGCCAATCGCGGTACTACCCATACATGGGCAGTATTTTTACCACCTTGAGCAAGACTATTCGTACCCATAAGACCCCCAATAATTTCTATTTTTTATTAGCCACTTTCAGGTAAAAAGGACGGCATAACCACGCCGCTTGGTTTCTGCACAGCACCTTTGACTTGCGCAAGATGCAATTCACAAATTCTACCGCCCCATCGTAATAGCGCTTGGCACAGTGCGCTTCGCTCTGTGGGAACTAAAACGACTGGCATCGCACCACGATGATGTTTGTCTAGCATCCAACCGAGTAAATCCAGCGCTACCTCATCACGATAGCTGCAGCCGGGCCCTAACATCCTCGATGCGGGGTGTGCGATAGAGGCAAGATAACCTTCGATGCGCTGGTTATGTTCCCAGACTGCAATTCGCCATAACCCGCTGGTGTCATTTAAAAAATATTCAATATCCCGCTGACGACTAATACCTAATAAATCCGCTTCCAATTGTAAAATAGCCGGTAAGTCTTCGGTTCGAGCATCTCGCACAATTCCTTCGGTCAAGCGAGGGAGATTCACGCCTTGCTCTGGTACTGAAATCACCATGTCTTGGTAAATTGCATAAGGTGTAAAACCGCCGCGGCGATAAAGAGAATAAGAGTCTAAATTCAGGGCACTTGAAATTAAGCGAATGGGTAAATTTCCGGCTAATTCATCCGCTTTGGACAGTAATTTCTTTGCAATACCCTGTCCAAATGCGTCGGGATGGACATTCATAATCCCAAGGCCCAAATGTGTTTCTCGTGGGTGAAAAAAACACGAGACAAGAATATTGAGTTGTGAATCACGGGCTACCCAGTGGTAGTCAGGATCAAGTTGTTGGTATACATCAACAAATAAATAGCACTCTTCAGGCGCAGACTGAAATATTGCGCCTAAACCATGTTGTTGATACCAGACATTCGTTGAGTGATAAATCAAATACGCGACTTCACTCCGATCAGCGCATTTCGCAAGCTGTAGTTGTATATCCATTCATTACCTCTCATGTTTTAATGTTTATAAAATGAGGCTTTTCACTAAATGGCAGCTAAATCCAAAAATGAAATCGATTACATTTTTACTGAAATCGATTTCATTTATAAAATATAGCCAAATTGTTTCTTTCAGCAACTAGCTGAATGGTTCAATAATGATCTAAAAGATAAATTTGCAATCTGCATCACAAGTTGATTGTATCAATCGTACTTTTCATCGCGATGTTGCATACTGTGCATGGCAATAGACAAAAGGAAAAGTGAACAATGTCGATAGAAAAAGTGGCGAAAATTGCAGGAGTCTCTGCCGCAACGGTTTCACGGGTATTGAATGATCAACATATTGTAAAACCCGCAACTCGAGATAAAGTTCTCGCCGCCATCGCTCAGTGTAATTATCAACCTAATTTATTAGCGCGCCAGCTACGAACCTCGCGTAGTCGCATGCTATTGGTGCTGGTGTCTAATATCACTAACCCCTTTTGTTCATTGGTTGTACGTGGTATTGAAGAAGAAGCGGAACGCCACGGCTATCATATTTTGTTATGTAATTCTGAATCCAATCCAACTCGTGAATCCGCTTATCTAAGTTTACTCAGAGGTAAGGTTGTTGATGGCGTCATCACTATGGATGCTGTGAGTTGTTTACCGGGGCTTACTGATATGATTGGGGATTTTCCGTGGGTGCAGTGTGGTGAAGGGGATCCAGAATTTCGTGCTTCTTCTGTTACTATTGATAATTCACAAGCCGCTAGCGCAGGCGTTTATCATTTAGCAGCGAAAAATCGCCAACGCATTGCATTAATTAACAGTGATATGCGTTACCTCTATTCGCAACAACGGGAACAAGGGTACCGAAAAGCACTCACTGAACTTGGCTTTGAATATTGTAAAATCGAGTATGTAGAAGAATTAGATTACACCGCGGGGGCGAAGGCCATGGAAAAGTTACTGCAAAATGCGCCCAAACCCGATGCTGTATTCGCGATTTCTGATGTCATCGCAGGCGGTGCAATGAGTGTTTTGCATCAGCAGGGATTGCATATTCCGAATGATATTGCTGTGTTAGGGTTTGATGGTGTGCCCTTCGGTGAAGTAACCACACCGCCATTAAGTACCATTGTGCAGCCGATGCATCAATTTGGCATCCGTAGCGTTCAACTGCTAATCAATAAAATTAAGCACCCGCAGCTCGATGACAGCCATGAAATCCTCGAATGGCAATTAATTGAACGCGGCTCAACTTAACACACTTTTTTACTTCCATTCTGGGGCTGTGATATTGAAATAATACGGATAAGAAACGACGCTATAATTTTTCTAGTGAAGCGGTTTTGTCTCCTGTATCAACCCATATTTTGATCAATACAGAAGTCGTACCTTCGTTAACAACCTTCAATGCAACACTACCCAAAATTCATTGTTTAGTGTTAGTTAACTCGCCTTGAGTAAGGCTTTAACTAACCACATTTACACCATAAATTATGACTTGATTTTATTCATCGCCATCAGCAATAAAAAATATCCACCACCTAAAATAGCGACAAAAATTCCAGCTGCAATCTGTGTTGGATAAATAATAATTTGGCCTAGCCAATCTGCCCAAACCATTAATATACTACCGATCAACCCACTAATAATAAGTTGTTGTTTCGCCTTTTTAGCGCCAACTAAAAAAGCCATATGGGGTGCAACTAAACCAAGAAATGCAATGGGGCCAACAGTGGAAGTGACAAAGGCACACAATAATGCAACTAAGATTAATAGCAATATAGTCGCTAATTGTGAATTTAGTCCTCTTCCCTGTGCAAATGTTCGACTAATTGATAATAAAACTAGCCAACGATTTAACGTGATCGCTAATATCGTTAATACAACAACACTGATTGAAAAAATAATGGCCTGTTGCCCTTCCACACGATAAGTTGAGCCTGAAAGCCATAATAATATCCGATAGCTACTCAATGTCCCTTGAGCTAAAAAGAACTGAACAAAAGCTTCTAACGTTGCCGTTAGGCAGATCCCTGTCAAAATTAAACTTGCTGGTGCGTATTGGTGCCGTTTACCTAGGTATAACAATATTCCTAATACAATCAGGCTCCCGATTAAAGCAACCCCCCAAAATGAGGTTTGAATAGCCGTGCCTAATAGTAGGCTAAATAGAACGAGTGCCGCTGTAGCCCCTGAAGAAACCCCTAAAATATCTGGGCTGGCCAACGGGTTATAAATAATCCTTTGTAATAAAACCCCCGCAATACTCAATGCTAATCCAGCAAATGTCGCCGCTAATAAACGAGGCCATTTAATATCCCATTGAAAACTTGACGGCAGTTGCCAATAATATTGTTCACCATTCGTTTGTAAGCAAAGGGAAAATACAACTCCACTTACTAACAATAAAATAAGAATAGATACCGTGGTTTTAGAAAATATTATTTTTGTTGGTAATAACCCTATCGATAATTGATCTTGGGCTGTCATTGTTCGGCGGCTAAACCAGATCAATAAAGGAGCACCAATAGCAGCTGTCATTACACCCGTAGGAACCACAATATTAAGGTAATTTGTTAGTGCGATTGCCCCGCTGTCTGCAAGAAGCAATAAAATAGCCCCTACAACTGCACTATTTAATAACTCTTGCCTTGTACTCATATTACCCATTCGCCGTACTATATTTGGAGCTAATAAACCAATAAAACTAATAACCCCTACAGTTGAAATAGTCGCCGCCACTAACCAAGATGCTAAAACAATAAAAAGTAAAAAAATCGGTAAAACGGATAAGCCACGAGCTTTAGCCCCCTCATGGCCTAATTTCAATAATGTCAAAATACGTGGGGCGAAACAGATAATAATAATAACAGGGAACAATAAAGGTAATAAACCAACCACTTTTTGCCAACCATCTTGCGCTAAATTTCCTGCTCCCCACATAAAAATATTTTGTGCAAATTGCGAATTTAATGTAATTAATGCAGTCGCTATAGCACCAAACAAAATATTTATGACCATTCCTGAAACAACTAACGGAATGCCTGTCATATTACGAATACCTGCAATTAATATTACTAAACCAAATGCAAGTAATGCTCCCACCATCGCAGCTAGCGTTTGATATAACCCAATCTCGTTACTAAACCAAATATTGGCTACCACTAATGCTAACCAAGCACCGGATGATGAACCTAACGTTAGTGGTGAAGTAAGATTATTTTGTGTTAATTGCTGCATCAAACTGCCCAATAAACCAAAAGTTGCTCCCACTAATAATGCCATAGCAAGGCGTGGTAATTGGCCATATAAATAAAAATAATCAGCAAATGTATCGGCTGAAGCTGGATGGATAACTAAAAATAATTGCTGACTGAGTGTAACCCCAGGTTCGAGCTGAAGGTTAATCAGCGCGATCACCATTAATACAAAAAATAGTATTGAGTGCTGTTTAGTTGTCATTATGAGGAGCAACCTGTAATAAGCTTTCTGTTAATGCTTCCGCCATTAATTGCAAGGAAAAGACACCACCATAATTCCAAACGGGACGAACACTATTTATCCGCCCTTGTTTAACAAAAGGCATCGACTGCCATAATATGGAATCATTCAGTTTTTTTTCTTCTACAAATGGTTTGATGTATAACACGTACCCATCATTTATAAACTGCAATGAATTTATTCGTCTCTGCTCTATTCCCCAAGGACGTGCGGGGACTAAAATAGCGGGCTTTAATGCAAGCTGTTCAAGAACATAATTGAGTGTTGAATTCTCAGTATAAAGAAAAATAGTGCTTAAACTTGAAAACCGGATAACAGCAACACTTGGTGTCGTTGTAAAAGCACGTTCAAGTTGTGATCTTAATTCAGCAAAACGTTTATCCATTTTCACTAAATATTCATCGGCAAAAGACGTCTTCTCAAATAAGCGAGCCAACGTTTTAAAATGAGCAATGGCTACAAGCCCTGAATCATCTTGGCGTGCAAAATTTGATAAATAAACGACTGGCGCTATTTTTTCCAATAAAGGCAGTAAATCTTCTTGCGCGCTACTTGCAATAATAACATCAGGTTTCAATGCGGCAATTTGCTCTAAATTAGGCTCAGCTCGCGTACCCACCTCTTTGACCGAAGAAGGAACAGCTGGGTCAACACCCCATTGCTGGTAACTCTCTAATTCCGTGGCCCCAACAGGTGTAATTTCAAGCGTTAATAGCTGTTCCAGCAAATCCCAATCTAAAACCACAACACGCTGAGGCGGCGAATTGAACTCGACAATACCACGACTGTCCGTAACAGAATAAGCCCGTGTATAAAATGAGCATAATAATGTACTTGTTAATAAAATAAGGCCAAGCAAATTGATTCTTAAGCGCATACGATAGCAACCCTATGATGTTCTGACTCGGGAAAACTAGGGTGTGGTATTAATTTAATCGGAGTATCGTAGAGTGACGATAGCCTTGCTTCATCATGGAGAAGAACGCTTTTTCCCTCAAATTCTATTTTCCCTTTTTTTAATGCCACGATGTGTGTTGCATACCGTAAAGAAAGGTTGAGGTCATGAAGGATCACAATCACACCAATCCCATGAACTTTATTAAGCTCACTCAATAAATTCATTAACTGGTATTGATGGTGAATATCTAATGCAGAAGTCGGTTCATCCAGTATTAAAACTGGTGATTGTTGAGCAAGTAACATGGCAACCCATGCGCGCTGGCGCTCTCCACCAGACAAGTTGTCTGCTAAGTTCGCGGAAAACCCCTCAACCCCAGCTTTCTCCATCGCTTGTTGGATAATAATTTCATCGTCAGCTTGCCAGCGACCAAGTGCACCTCGCCACGGAAAACGCCCTAACCGCACAAGTTCTTTCACAGACAGCCCCGCTGAGGCTGGCAGTTTTTGTGGTAAATATGCGATTTTTTGCGCTAATTCTTTCGTTTTATATTGAGAAAGACTCGTGCCATTTAAATCAATTTGCCCGCTATCCGGTGCCATCTGCCCAGAAAGGAGATTAACCAGTGTAGATTTTCCTGAACCATTATGACCAAGAACCACTGTGAGTTCTGTTGTGGGTATATTTAACGAATCTATAGATAAAATAGAACGATGATCGCGAACGATATTAATATTTGCTAATCGAAACATAGAAAGGACTCAAGGCATGCCAACATTATTAGCATGCCTTTTTTAAAATTACCAAGTGTACTTTGTTTGTAACACAAATGAGCGCGATTGGCCGTAATAGCACCAGGTATCACAGGATGAAACATACTCTTTATTGAGGATGTTATTCATATTGAACTGGAACTGCCAATTGTTCGATAATTGATATATCGCGGCCATATCCCAGAGCGTCGCACTAGGAACAGAAAGGTTGCTGCTTGCTGGGTTATCCTTTGATTGACCATAATAGCGAATACCAGTTCCGAGTTTTAACGACTGGTTACTCACGATTGGAATTTCGTAGTCAGTCCAGACAGTCGCCATATGTTTGGGGATCATACCAGCCTGTTTACGTCCCTTACCACCTGTTTGATCTGTTTTCGCATTGGTATAAGTGTATGTCGCTTTAATATCCCAATTATCAGTAACACTTGCAAATAGTTCTGTTTCTATACCTTGTGAAGTGACTTTACCTGTTTGTGTTGCAACAGGGTGTTCAGGAGTTGTGACTAACGCATTTTTTTGTTCGATATCGAACCAAGCAATATTCCAATAACCATCCATAAAATAAGGTGTATATTTGATACCTGCTTCAAATTGCTCACCTTTAAGTGGTTTATATAGTTTTTGGGTTGTTGGGTCGATTGTCGATTGAACTTCAAAAGATTGAGAGTAATTTAAATAAGGTGAAATGCCATTGTCAGCAATATACATTAAACCCGCATTTAAACTCATCTGCCCATCATTTCTAGACTCATCTTCTGCTTTTTTATGTGCTTTATTTTCAGTTTTTACCCAATCATAACGTGCACCAACGACCCCAATCCATTTGCTATCAAGCTTTGTTTGGTATTGTGAATAAATACTAGCTTGTGTTTTATCAATAGTGCGATGAATGTTATTTGATGGGTCAAGTGGGGTATAGTGCCCATAAACTGGCTTCCACGGGTTAATTTTACCAAAAGCATAATTATCCTGTTCATCGCCTTTGGTTTGATGATATTGGAATTCAATGCCCGCAAGTAAGGTATTTTCAAACCGTTCACTATCCCATTCACCGACGATATTGTTATCAAAACTAAAACTTTGGTTTTTACCATCGCGAAAAACAATACCTTGCCGCAATTCCTGCACGGTAGGGTCTGCATTAAAGAAAGCATAAACACTTCTGAGTGTTAGGTCGTTGTAACCATAATTTACACGCTGCGCAAAACGCCACTCATCATTAAATTGATGTTCTAATAAATAACCCACTGAGAACTGAGTCCGCTTGTATTTATCGTAATCAGGCTCACCTAAATTGGTTGATGGCTTAATTTTACCGTAATTAGAGTGAATTAATGTTCCCGCCGCTGGGAAAAAAGGATTCGTGGGCGTACCATCATCGTGCAGATACGTCCCCATTAACGTAAGTACAGTCTGATCAGACAAGTCAAATGCCGCACTTGGCGCCAGATAAATACGTTTATTATCCGTGCCTTTGAGTTCCCCATCCGATTTTTTCATCGTTCCCACTAAACGGTAGCGGGCACCTGCATCGGCTGATGCTGTAGAAAGATCAAAACCTAGCGCTTGATGATCGTTATTACCCGCTTCTAAAAATATTTCATTTTTAGCATTAATAGATGGCTTTTTCGTTACTAAGTTAACAGCGCCTCCAGGAGTGGATTCGCCAAAGAGAACGGCTGATGACCCCTTCACGACTTCAATACTTTCCAATCCATAAGGTTCAAGTAGCCAAGTGTAGTAGCCATCTCGATATAACCGGCTATTATCTAAATAAGTTGCGGCATCAAAACCGCGAACTTTGAACCAATCCGTATCATTATCAGCCCCATAAGGTTGTGCAACAACCCCCGAGGTATAACGAAGTGCTTCATCAATTTTTTGCGGAGCATGTATGGTCAAATCTTGTTCCGTAATGATCGAAACAGATTTTGGCGTTTCTTGCAGCGCAGTATTCACTTTGAGTGCTTGTGCACTAACAACGAAAGAGTCTTTTTTGTCGCTATTTTGTTCATTTGCCATGGATTGGTTTTGAACAGCCAGCGCTAACAGAGTGAAAATGGCAACCTGATGTAAACGAAATAAACCTAAATTTTTCACAAAATAGTTCCAATGATAATAATAATAAGTCTCAGTATTATTCCTAAAAATAAGTCAAATTAAAATCAATTTGGCATATTTGCTTATAACAAATAGTTATTAAAAAAATAAAATTAAACACAATTAACCATACATAAGGAAGGGAGATTATTAGTCAAGAATAACGAAAATGATCTCGATGCGAATATTAGGTCATTATTTAAGTTAACAAACGCAAAAAATAAGGCGGGAATGACCTTTCCCGCCTCGTGCTATCATTTTACTTATCAGCTTGTTAGAAGTTTTGGATTACCAGAACAGCGCATATAGCACACATAAGATAACCATAATTGCGTATGATGCGATATTGAAGCCTGTCGATGTTTTAAAGGTCTCCGACGTTAGGATAATAGCCCCTTCACAGTCATCTTCTTTTGCCGTTGTCAGGCTAATTAAACCAATCACCACCGCAGTAAAGAAGAAGGTGTACATCATTTGGTCAAGGAATGGCATACCTAACGGCATTAGTTTTAAGAATAATGCAAACGGAATTGAGAGCAGCACACCGATAATCGCGCCTTTCGCATTGGTTTTCTTCCAAAATAGACCTAATAAGAATACCGCTAAGATACCTGGGCTAACTAACCCGGTATATTCCTGAATATATTGGAAAGCTTGTCCAATGTTACCCAGTAATGGGGCGATGAAGCATGCGACGATTAACGCAACAACTGCACTAATCCGCCCGACATTCACTAATTTATGGTCCGCGGTTGATGGAGCAATGTATTCTTTGTAGATATCCATGGTGAAAATAGTTGCCACTGAGTTCAACATGGAAGCTAAAGAAGAAACGATAGCCGCAGCTAATGCCGCAAACACAACCCCTTTAGCGCCTACGGGTAAGAATTGTGTTAACCATGGGTAAGCTTTGTCCGCTTGGGCCAATGTTGGCATATGTTCTTGTGCCATCGTTCCTAATCCCGCCAGTAATGCAGGGTCAGAAACTATCACAAATGCCGCAATACCCGGTACGACAACAAGGATTGGGACAATAAGTTTGAGAAATGCTGCGAAAACCAAGCCTTTTTGCGCTTCATTAATAGACTTAGCGGCTAATGCACGTTGAATAATATATTGGTTGAAGCCCCAGTAATATAAATTGGCAACCCATAAACCGCCAATTAACACTGCAATACCGGGTAAATTACTAAACTGTGGGTTGTCTTGGCTTAAAATCATTTCAAAATGCGCAGGCGCTTCACTTGCCATGCGGCTCATACCTGCGAATAACCCCGCATCACCGCCAATATAGCTCACCGCCATTATCGTGGTTAAAAAGCCGCCTAAAATTAAGAAGAAAACTTGTACAACATCCGTCCACGCAACCGCAGATAGCCCGCCATAAAGAGAGTAAATCACTGCAAATAATGCTAAGCCGAAAATAGCATAATGCATTGGAATACCTAGGATTGTTTGTAATGCTAACGACCCTAAATAGAGAACTGAAGTTAAATTAACAAAGATAAATAATGCCAACCAGAACACGGCTAAGATCGTTTTTAACGTTTTATTGAAACGTTTTTCAACAAACTCTGGAATGGTAAAGATACCTTTATCAATAAACACGGGCATAAAATATTTTGCGACAATAATCAGAGTTAGTGCAGCCATCCATTCATAGGATGCGATTGCCAAACCTATTGAGAAGCCAGAGCCCGACATACCAATAAACTGTTCTGCTGAAATATTTGCCGCAATTAGTGAAGAACCTATCGCCCACCAAGGTAATGTTTTTCCTGCCAGAAAATAGTCTTTTGTACCTTTCTTTTGCCCTTTTTTATCTCGAGAAACCCAAAGACCAACACTAATAATGATAAGCACATACAGAATGAATATTCCGTAATCTAATGTGCTTAACCCAACCCCTTCAGTTTGCATAATCAAATTCCTTCGCCAAGTGATAACAAAACAAGTGTAAACGTTACCACAAGATATCACCGTTAGATGAATCACATATTTTCACAATATCCTCTAAAGAATTAACTTAATGGACTAAATAGCAGAAATTAATGTAAATTTTCATAGGTGATAGAAGAGAAGGTACCAGGAAGTAATCTAGATTTTAATAAATTCGTGAAGTTCATCAAATATTAATGAAAACGTTTACACTTATTTTCGTAACTCTATGGGCTATAAAATACTTAGGCGTGCAAAGGCCTAACTGAATTACGTTGAACCAATGTCGGAGAGTAAATCAAACTTTCACCTGTCGTTTTTTCCCCTCTCGCTAAAGAAAGTGCTAGTTGTGTGGCTTTTTCTGCCATCATTTGGATAGGATAACGAATTGTTGTTAAGCGTGGATGGATGTAGCGGGCAATCAACACATCATCAAAACCAATAACCGAGACCTGTTCTGGTGAGTGAATTTCATTTTCATCTAATACCGCGATAGCTCCCGCGGCCATAAAATCGTTGTAACCCACGACCGCTGTGATTTCGAGTGATTTTATCAGTAAGTTAGTCATCGCTTGCTCCCCACCTTCCCCATAAGGAGCGCCATATTCAATATAACTATCAGACAGTTGAATACCATTATTTTTTAACGCATCTCGATAACCCTGTAAACGCTGTACCGCATCCTCAATTTGGTGATTTGATGAAATGTACGCAATTTTAGTATGCCCATGTCGAATAAGATGTTCTGTCGCTAAATATGCGCCCTTGTAGTTATTTAAAGAAATACAACGGGTTGCAATTTCATCAATATGGCGGTTGATCAGTACCATACTTGGGACTTCTTTTGCATATTGAAGCAGTTCAGCATCATCCAGGGCTTTAGAGTGGATAACCAAAGCATCACAGCGGTTGTTAATCAACAACTCAATCGATTGGCGCTCTTCCTTGGCATTATGGTAACCATTACAAATCAGAATATGTTTACCATTTTTATGCGCTACGGCATCAACGGCTTTGACCATAACGCCAAAAAAAGGGTCGGAAACATCGTTAACTAACACCCCAATGGTATTTGAACTTTGGTTCACAAGAGCTCGCGCAGCGGCATTGGGACGATAACCTAGCTTATTCATTGCACTCTTTACTGATGCAATAGAAGCTTGGCTTGCCTTCGGTGATTGGTTAATCACTCGAGAAACAGTTGCAACCGAAACACCGGCTTCTTTTGCCACATCTTTGATTGTCGCCATTGTGCACCTCTACAATTAGGATGGCTTATTAAACAATGAGCTAGAATTAAAAACAATGGCATAACGCATATTAAAATTATTTAAAGTAAAATAATGGGTTTATCGTGCAAAAAAGAAAACACCGCTTAGATGCGGTGTTAATCATATATAGATTTAGAAAATAAATTGATAGCAGGTTTCACTACAATAAATTTGATTAGGCTGTGAAATCGGGCTGTATCGTTCTCCCCATTCAGGGTGATTAACAGCATCAGGTGGAAACTGTGTTTCAAATGCAACCCCAGAAAAAGGCGTATAAGATTTTGTTTTACCCGCAACTGAAATTAAATAATTCCCTGTATACAACTGCATAGAGGGCATCGTTGTAGAAATATTCATCTTTACGTCTCCCTCAGGAGCACTCAACGATGCCACCGTTTGCCGCCCATCAATACGGGCTGTATCTAGCATAAAAGTGTGGTCATATCCCCCAGCAGAAATTTGGTCGTGATCTTGTAGAAAGTCACGGCCAATGAGTTTGCTTTGGCGAAAATCAAAATAACTACCAGTGACATTACGCCACTCTCCGCTAGGGATCCCTGCTTTATCTGTGGGTAAATAACAGTCACTGTAAATCGTAAGAGCATGATCTAGCGCTGTCTTTTCACTACCTTCACCCGCCAAATTAAAATAAGTATGGTTGGTTAGGTTTACAGGACAGGCCTTTGTAGCTTGGTGCTTATAACGGATAATCACTTGATTTTCATCCGTTAATTCATAACTTACCTCAACTTTCAATTCCCCGGGAAAACCTTGGTCACCATCGGGTGAAATGAGTGAAAAAATAGCCTGTTGGGTACTAGGTTGTGATATGGCCCAAATCCGATAACTAAAATTGTCCTGCCCACCATGTAAACAATGCGGCTCTTGATTGGCTGACACTGAATAATTTTCACCATGAATAGAAAAACGTGCATTCGCTATACGGTTAGCTACGCGCCCGACTGTCGCGCCCAAATACACGTCTTGTTCCTTTTGTTTATCCATATTTGGTGAACCTAGAACAACATCTCGTCTCCCATGTATTAGCGGCAAAATACAACTTACCCAGCTTGCCCCTAAACTTGTCAGGACAATTTTCATGTCATTTTTATTGGTTAACTCTACGACTTTGGGCGTCTGATTTTTTTCTTGATTAAACAGCATGTTATATCAACTTTTTTCAATTTATTAATTTGGTTTTAACTTACCACACTCGCACCTGAGCTTGGCTGGCAAACATAAATATCGGCTTGTAGGCCTGTCATTTTCTGGTATTGCGCTTCTACCGCGTCAATCACCGGTTGAACACATTGCTGCTGCATCAATGCAACCACACAGCCACCAAAGCCTCCTCCTGTCATTCGTACCCCGCCCTGAACACCTAAAACGGACTTAACGATATCCACTAAGGTATCAATTTCTTTGACGGTGATTTCGAAATCATCACGCATAGAAATATGGGATTGCGCCATTAACTCACTTAACTGCAATAAATCATTTTGTGTTAATGCTTTTGCTGCCGCTAAAGTACGTTCGTTTTCACTGATCACGTGTTTGGCTCGCTTAGCAACGATAGGCGATAATAGATGTTGCTTCTGTAAAAACTCATCAAATGTGATGTCACGTAATGCTTTCACCCCAAACAAATTAGCGGCTTCTTCACATTGTTGGCGGCGTGTATTGTATTCACTTCCAACCAAACCCCGTTGCTTATTTGAATTGATTATCATCACAACCAGATCATCAGGTATGGAAATAGGAAATAGCGCCAAACTGCGGCAATCAATCAATAGAGCATGGCCTTCATCACCACACGCTGAAATCAGTTGGTCCATAATACCGCAGTTACAACCAACAAATTGGTTCTCAGCTTGTTGGCCATTAAGCGCGATATCTTGCTGGCTAATATCTAATTGATACAAAGCCTTAAGTGTTTGTCCAATCACAACTTCGAGTGAGGCTGAAGAACTTAACCCCGCGCCTTGCGGCACATTACCACTGACTGCAATATCGCAACCATTGAATAAAAGCCCTCTTTGTAAGAGAAACTTCACGACACCGCGAATATAGTTTGCCCACATTTTTTCAGGCAAAAATGTAATATCGCTATCCAAACTGAATTCGTCACATTCATTATGGTAGTCAGCCGCAACGACTCGGATAATACGATCATCACGTTTAGCCGCCGCGGTCATCGTTTGGTAATCAATCGCACAAGGCAAAACAAAGCCATCATTATAATCCGTATGTTCACCGATAATATTTACTCGCCCCGGCGCTTGAACATAAATTTCAGGTTGATAACCAAAGGTTTTTTCAAACGACGAGGCGACAGTTTGCTTTAACGTTTCCATTTTTAATTATCCTTAATGCGTAATTTGGTTAACCCAGCAAACAGCTAAGTTAATTATAATTTGATGAATTATTTAGTAGTTTGACTTTGTTTATAATGGCAGTCACTCACATCACGTAAACGTTGTGCGGCCTGTTCTGGTGTCAGGTCTCGCTGAGTTTCAGCTAACATTTCATACCCCACCATGAATTTTTTTACCGTCGCTGAGCGCAGTAATGGCGGATAAAATAAGGCATGTAGTTGCCAATGCTCGATACTTTGGCTTTCATTAATAAAAGGTGCAAAGTGCCATCCCATAGAATATGGGAAAGAGCAATGAAATAGATTATCGTAACGGCTTGTGAGTTTTTTTAGCGCAACAGCAAGGTCTGCGCGAATGGCTTCATTCATTTCATCCATACGGCGAATATGCTGTTTTGGCAATAACAGGGTTTCAAATGGCCAAGCTGCCCAATAAGGAACAAGTGCAATCCATTCTTCAGTTTCAACAACAATTCGTGAGCCATCTTGTTGCTCAGCTTTAATATAGTCAATTAATAAGTTGCTGCCATGACGTTGATAATATTGCGTGAGAAAATGGTCCTTACGTGCAATTTCATTCGGTAAAAAATCACTTGCCCAAATTTGTCCATGAGGATGCGGTTGAGAACACCCCATTATTTCCCCTTTATTTTCAAAAACCTGAACCCAAGCATAACGTTCACTTAACTCAGCAACTTGTTGCTGCCATGTTTCGATAACACCTTCAATTTCAGGTACAGACAGCTCTGGCAGTGTTTTACTGTGATCAGGCGAAAAGCAAATCACTCGACTAACCCCACTCACCGATTGTGATTGAAACAATTCAGATTGATTATCAGGTTGGGCGCAGGGTTGCGCTAATAACGCACCATGGTCATTTTGGAATACATAAGTCCCTTGGTAGTTAGGATTCACTTCCCCGGAAACCCGTGTATTGCCAGGGCACAAGAAGCAATGCTCATCATATTGAGGTAAATTTTCTATTGATGGTTTTTCATCTTTGCCGCTCCACGGGCGTTTTGCTCGATGAGGGGACACTAACACCCACTGGCCTGTTAATGGGTTATAGCGACGATGAGGGCAATCCGAAGGGTTAAAAGGCAAAATATTCATCTCATGCATCTCCTAAACTTCATAACCATTGGGATTATTTGATTGCCAACGCCAACTGTCAGTCGCCATATCCTCAAGAGTTCGCTCCGCTTGCCATCCTAGTTCATGGTGCGCTTTTTCTGGTGTTGACCAGTATTCCGCAATATCCCCAGCACGACGTGGTTCAATCACATAAGGAATGGCTTTTCCAACTGCTTTTTCAAATGCATGTAACATTTGCAAAACACTGGTGCCGTTCCCCGTACCCAAATTGTAGCAATGTAACCCTGCTTGATTACCAACCTTTTGTAGAGCAGCAACATGGCCATCAGCTAAATCCATGACATGAATATAATCCCGAACCCCCGTCCCATCCACCGTAGGGTAATCGTTTCCATAAATCACCAATTTTTCTCTTTTCCCTACTGCAACTTGGGTAATATAAGGTGTTAAATTATTTGGGATCCCTTGTGGGTCTTCTCCCATCAAACCCGATGGATGAGCACCTACAGGGTTGAAATAACGTAATAATGTTAATGACCATGACGGGTCTGAGTGAAATAAATCAGATAAACAACGCTCAACCATATACTTGCTGGTGCCATAAGGGCTTTGCGTATTACCCGTTGGGAACTCTTCGGTGATAGGTAAACGACTGGGCTCGCCATATACTGTTGCTGACGAACTAAAAATCAAACTTTTCACGTTCGCTTCCTGCATACAGCGCATTAATACCAATGTCCCATTGAAATTAACATCATAGTATTTAAGGGGGTTTTCTACTGATTCACCAACCGCTTTTAGCCCTGCAAAATGAATAACTGAATGAAATTGATGAGAAGAAAAAATGTGGGCTAGCTGTTGCTCATTTCGAACATCACACTGATAAAATACTGGGCGCACACCGGTTAATCTTTCAATACGATTAAGCACTTCTAGCTTTGCATTACACAAATTATCAATAATAACTGGTGATAGCCCAGCCTTTATCAATTGAACACAAGTATGACTACCGATATACCCGAGCCCGCCTGTAACGAGAATTTCAACCTGTTGCATCTCTCTTCCCCCAATACTGCTTAAATTGCATTCTGTCTTCCAACTTGTCATTGCTACGGAGTATAACAACGAGTTTAGATAAGATTCTGTGATCAAACTCGACTTAGTGTAAACGTTTACACAAAATTATAAAATAATCTATTTCTCACATAAATAAATCGCATCAGGAAAAGATCATTCAAGGTAAACAAATTCTCCTGTTTTCACCAATAACTCATTTATCCATTTGCGTCTTTTTGATTGTTTCGCTAGTAGGAACAGCTAAAGAATAAAAAAAATAGATTAATTTCAAATAGTTATAGGGAAAGCAAGAAAAAAAAGATAAATGATAAGAACTGTTTTAGTGACCTACTTAACACAGATGCAACAAACCATTTACTTTGCATATTGTTTCATCTAAATATGTTTGTATTACCAAACGGCACACTGTTCCCGTATAAGGAACAAAAATATAACAATAGTGCTAATTCAATTAATTATAAACAGGGGAAGCTATGAATAACCGACTACAATCTGCTGGTTTCGTATTAACCTTGTTAGATTACTTTTCAATCAACAAGCCCATATGGGGAGTACGTGAGTTAGCTCGTCATCTTGATAAGAGCCCTTCCGTCGTACAGCGGGGTTTTAATATTCTAGAAGAGCAAGGTTTCTTACAAAAAAATAAAAATAAAGAATATTTATTAGGCTTGCGGTGTATTGAAATCGGTCATTTAGCCAATAACACACGCCAGTTTTCACAATTAGCGAGTGACTACTTACGCCCTCTCGCTGATAAAACACATGAAACCATATTTATTTATCGCCGTTACAATGATATCGCTATTTGTAATTTCATTTTAGAAAGTGACCATCTTATCCGCTTTACATCTAAAGAAGGAGAAGCGTTGAGCTTGCATGAAGCCCCATTTACACAAATCATTTTAAGCTCAATGGATATTTCATATATTGATGAATATCTTTCTAAACATAATTTGCAAAATAACACCTTATTAAAAAAGCAATTAAGTCTCTATGCTGAAGAAGGATATGCATATTCAAAAGAAGCTTATTTAGCAGGAACACAAGGGTTATCCGTTCCTATATTTTCTTTTGAAAAAGGGGTATTAGGCTCGTTATGCATTGCAGCATCAAGCCAAAGTAAAAATTTAACCGAGTATTATCCATTATTAAAATCCACAGCCAGTAAATTATCTACCATATTTTAAATCCATGGTGAAATAATAAGATAAAAAGCAGTTATTAATTATTAAAATAAAATAGGTAACTCTATGAATATATCTCATGATAAAAATGATACTGAGGTACGTGTATCTATTTTTTCTCCAGCACTACTCATCGCAATAATTATATTATCTTTTGTTGGTGCTATTATTGGTATTCAGATTATTGTCACACTAGGTATCTCCGCAAACACATCAATTATCGGTGCTGTTCTCGCCATTTTATTATCTCGTGTCCCACTTTCTATATTCGCATCATTTAAATTTATCGATGCGCAAAATTTAATTCAAACTA
Organism: Providencia hangzhouensis; assembly: GCF_029193595.2. Taxonomy (NCBI): domain Bacteria; kingdom Pseudomonadati; phylum Pseudomonadota; class Gammaproteobacteria; order Enterobacterales; family Morganellaceae; genus Providencia; species Providencia hangzhouensis. The sequence goes on along the minus strand of NZ_CP135052.1, from coordinate 1,528,366 downwards.
GCATCTCTGCAGCAACCTTTGCTGCAGCAAATGGTTTAATAGTAGCCATTGGTGTGCCTTGGGTATTGGGTATGCCTGAATTAATTTATCCGATGATGGCTGGAGCTTTCGTTGCGATTATCATTGATGGCACGATTTTATATGGCTTGTTTAATACCCGCGCCTATCCTGCCAGTGCATCTTGGCCTGCCGGTGTTGCCACCGCAGAAACTTTGTGGGCAGGAAATAAAGGTGGAAAGCGGCTTGGCGCATTGCTGACAGGCTTTGCTGCTGGAGCCATCGGTGCAGGTTTTGGTATCCCAATGGCATCCGCAGGGATCGCGTTGATTGGCAGTATTTTCGCGTTATTCATGTTTGCTGTTGGACTTCTCATTCGCGGTTTTTCTGAGTCAGGGCTAATTACTTATAATTTATATGAAAACTATGTCCCACACGGTGTGATGATTGGTGCAGGTATCGTCGCATTAATCCAAATCGGAACCATTGTATTTCGCAACAAGAAAGATAGTCAGCAACAAAGCGAAGATAGTGATGAATTACGCCAAAGTAGCAAACGTATCAAGTCAACCTTAATCAAAGGGGCAACGTTCTACTTTTTAACCGCATTAGCACTCACATTTATTAGCCAAATATTTGTCACTATGACATTGCCACAACTTATTGGATTCCTCATTTTTGCGACCTTAGCCGCTTTAATCCAAGAGATGATTGTAGGTATGGCTGCGATGCATTCTGGCTGGTTTCCTGCAACTGCAGCAGCTCTTATCTCATTGATGATTGGTATTTTACTGGGGTTTCCCCCCGAAGCATTGGCCGTTTTAGTTGGGTTTTGTGCCGCGACAGGCCCTGCTTTTGCCGATATGGGTTTTGACCTAAAAACGGGGTTTATGATCCGCGGTTATGGTAAAAACCAATCTGCAGAACATTATGGGAGAAAACAACAATATTTTGCCGCTATTATCGGTTTTTGCTGCGCCTTGGTGGTTGTTGCACTTACCTACGATTTTTATTTCGAACAAGACAAAATCGTTCCTGCATCAAGGCTTTATGCCGCTACGATCCAAGCAGGAAGCTCCTCAAATGTGGCAATGATGTTGTTATTGTGGGCCATACCGGGTGCCATCATTCAGTTAATTGGCGGTGCTAAAAACCAGATTGGCGTACTCTTCTCAACTGGCTTGATGATTAACTACCCTATTGCAGGTTGGACGGTTCTTACTGCACTCGCGGTTCGAATTATCATTGAGCGTTTCTTCAATATCAGTTCCGATAAAATTTCAACTTTCGCTGGTGGGCTTATTGCTGGCGATGCTCTTTACTCCACGGCTAAAGCATTCCTGCCAACCCTCAAAGCGAAACTGCTTTCCTTCTGGGCTAAATAACTTTATAGGGAATAATAATGACGAATATCTGGTCGCAAGTGCAAAAAGACACTCTAGTTTCACAACATTACGCTTATTTTGATACGGGAGCCGCTGCGCCACCGCCAAAACCGGTAATAGACGCAGTAAAGCGCTATCTTGATAAAACCGCAGAGCAAGGGACTTATTTACCGAGCTTCCGCAAGCAAACCTATGAGCAAGTTGAAATTTGTCGACAAAAATTGGCCGCATTTATCGGTGCAAAGCCCAGTGAAATTGCATTTACCAAAAATGGCACAGAATCTATCAGCTTGATTGCTAGAGGTATTTCTTGGCAAGCTGGCGATGAAGTGATAATTCCGGATACTGAGATGCTCAGCAATATTGCAATTTGGCAACTGTTAGCGCATGAAAAAGGAATAAAAATTATTAAGGTGAGTGCGGATAGCTATGGTGTCCTTTCACCTGAATCTATCGAGCAAGCGATAACCTCTAAGACAAAGCTCATCAGTTTCGTTGCGCTATCTAACATAACTGGGGTAATTCAACCTGTGCAGGCTATTTGTGAGATAGCCAGAAAGCATGGTGTACTTAGCCATATTAGTGCTTCACAAGCCATTGGAATGTATAACGTTAATGTTCAAAAATGGCAATGTGACTTTATGTCATCATGTGGCCGAAAAGGGTTAAGAGCGATAGAAGGCAGTGGCATTCTGTTTGTTCGTGAATCATTGGTACCATCATTAACCCCCATACTGGTCGGTTGGTGGAATAGCTCAATTGACCCACAAACAGGAGACGTTATTCTGCCTCAAACAGCAAAACGCTTTGAAGCGGGCTGCCCAAATGTTCCGGCCATTATTAGTTTAGATTCGGCTTTAGACTATGCTGTAAATATCGGTATTGAACAAATTGAGAATCGCAACCAAACACTCACTCAATATGCGATGCAGCAATTATCTCAACTTTCTGGCGTCGAAATTTATGGCCCTAATAATAGCCACCAGCGAATAGGAATAATTCCATTTAATATTAACGGAATCCCCTCTGATGTATTAATGCAAAAATTAGAAGCTAAAAATATCATTATTGAATCAGGTCACTTTATGGCAACCGCTATTTTAAAGTTCTATCAAATAGAAAAAATGGCCCGCTTATCAATTCATTATTTTAATAGTGAAAAAGAAATCGATTTATTAATTAATTCAATAAAAAAAATCAAAAAGGAATATAGCAATGACTAATGCGTTATTAATGAGTAGTTCACGTATGGGGAATATGAATTATTTACAACATGCGGGCGAACAAATCCATCGTTTATTACAACATAAAAAACAAAATATTCTATTTATTCCTTATGCCGCAGTTACATTCAGTTTTGATGATTTTGAAGCAATTGTAAAACCGGTATTTAATGCTTTAGGTTATGAATTAACATCAATTCATCACTTTAGCGACCCTGTTGCGGCAGTTAAACAAGCACAAGCGATTGCTATTGGCGGCGGAAATACCTTTGCCTTATTAAAACGCCTATATGATGCCAACATAGTGGAGCTGATTCCACAACGAGTTAAATATGAAAGCATTCCCTATATGGGATGGAGTGCAGGCAGTAATGTTGCAACACCGAGTATTCGCACCACCAATGATATGCCAATTGTCCAACCCCCTACATTTAGTGCGCTGAATATTTGCCCATTTCAAATTAACCCGCATTTTATTTCTGGTAAACCAATTGGCCATAATGGGGAAAGTCGTGAAGAGAGATTAAATGAGTTTTTAACGATTAACCCCATGGAAGAATTGATCGCACTATATGAAGGAACTGCATTATTTATTGAAAACGACCATGGCACCATTTTAGGTGAGCAAAATGCCCTATGGTTACGAGGACCTAATAAGATTGAAGAAATTGCTACCAACAAGCCATTCAAATTAAATATTATTAAAGGAGTGCAATAATGTCTTTGAATTATCTAAGCCAAGTTTATGACTTATTAGACACCCCTGATGTTGATGGCGAAAAAATGGCAGCGCTACTTCATTCTGTTGGCTCAAATGATGCCATCATCACTGTTACTTCTATTCCTTATGAATCCCCAGAGGATACAAGTCAGTTATGCCATTTTATAAAAGTATTAATCCCAGGCTCTGAGGGCAAACACCGTGGAGGCACTTACCCGACTTTAGGCATTATCGGTCGTTTAGGTGCACAACAGGCACAACCAAATCGTATTGGAATAGTTTCTGATGCTGATGGGTCAATTGTCGCTTTTGCCAGCGCGATGAAGTTGTTGGATATGGCGGCAAAGGGACAGAGCCTCAAAGGGGACGTAATAATTAGCTCTCATATCGCCACGCATGTTTCGATTACTCCTCATGACCCTGTCGATTTTATGGGGATGCCAGTTTCATCTAATACCATGAACCAATATGAAGTCGATAAACAGATGGATGCTATTTTATCCATCGATACATCAAAGGGAAACAGCATCATTAAGCACCGAGGGATTGCGATTTCTCCCACGGCTATGCAAGGCTATATTTTACGCGTCGCACCTGATTTAGTTCGCTTACTGGAGTATGCAACAGGAGATGTGGCAAAGACGTTTCCTATCACCACACAAGATATTTCTCCTTATGATAACGGTGTTTATCACTTTAATTCTATAATGCAACCGCATATTGCAACACAGGCACCTGTTGTTGGCCTTGCCATTACGGCTAAATCGATTGTCCCCGGTAGTGAAACAGGTGCAAGTTATGAAAGTGAGTTAATCGATGCCACACGCTTTACCGTGGAAGTCGCTAAGCAATTTTGTTGGGATAAAATTCGATTTTATCAGCAAGATGAATATGAAACACTTTATAATTTATACGGTTCATTAGCACAGATTCAGGGGTAACCTTCGAAGAGTAAAAGCCCACATTTGTGGGCTTTAGGTTGATGACAAACATAATATGTTTGTCATCAATCAGTATGTTTACCAACCCTATATTAACTTTTGTAATTCCTAAATCGGTTAGCATTTCAGGCATCATAAAATTGAAGCTTTTGTGTGTGAAACAAAAAAACAACATAACCAACAAAAATGAACTAGCCAGTGTTATATAAGCTGTTTAGATGAAATAACACGAACCCCTTTCGTGGGATTTATTGCAGCCTCAAATAATGCCTTCGCAATATTTGTTGCGGGGCTAACTTGGCAGCTCGCGGGCAATATAGATGATAGACAGGAAATAATACGAATCACAACAACTTCACCCAAACGCACTTTTTGGCGGTCACCACGAATCACATTCGGGCGAACTAAAGTTAAAGAATCAAAACCCAGTGATCTTAAATCTTGTTCAAGCTGCCCTTTTACTCGGCTATAAAAAAAAGGTGACTTAGCGTTTGACCCCAAAGCAGAAGTCAATACAAATGTCGAGCAACCCCATTTTTTGGCTAGCCTTGCACAGGTTAAAGGATAGGTGTAGTCCACTTGACGAAATGCCGCCTTTGAACCAGCGGCTTTGAGGGTTGAACCGAGCGCGCAAATCACAGCATCGACTTCCCATAACGCAGCCTCGTCAGGTAAATGGTTAAAATCAACAATAGGTGCTTGTAATTTCTCATGTTCTGCTAATGCATGTCGTGTTGGCGCTATCACCTGAGTCACACGAGAGTCTGCAAGTGCCAATGATAAAACATGACTTCCCACAAGCCCTGTCGCTCCTAACAGTAATATTTTCATTTTATTCACCCATGCAATGAATAGAGAAACTCAATTATAGCCTTGTAAGTGGGGAACCACTAGATTAATGCTGTTTTTTCGTACGAACTTAGTTTTTTGTGGCTCTTTTGTTGTTTGATTGTGAAAATTACTTGATATTGGCAATCATTCTAAAGATAATCATTCTCAATATCATTTCGATTATCAACAAACTTAGTATGGTAAATAATATGACAGCCCCAGTTGCAGAAAATACCGTCGAAACGGCGAAACAACCCGTTAAAACTGACGTGATAGAAAGCCAACAATTATTGGGCCCTGCCGGTAAGGTCTCAATTCAACATAATGGCGAGCTTTATCAATTGAGACAAACTCGTACAGGTAAGTTGATCTTAACTAAGTAAGCCATACCCAAAGTAAGTCGTACCAAAACTTAATTCGCAAGCCACCTAGGTTAATTATCCAGGCAGCCAGCTTAATCTAAACATAGGAAAAGGTTTCTTATGGAGTTTAAACTGACGTCTGTATTTCACATTTGTGCCACTAAATATAGGATCAGCAAGGATAGCCACTCGATACCTGACTATCGCGCAGCGGTAGCGTTAATGTGCCACATCCCAAATAGTCCTGCTGAACACCAACCAGTTACTGACTATTACCTCAGCTTTATACCTTCATTAGTTGTTTACTCCTCTTGCTATGTTCAGACACCGCTTACATGCAATTTTTCCTGTGTCATACCGAATTCAGGTCCTCCAGACCAATACATCGCTATCAATTAATACGAATTCACTCTGCTTAATACAGATAAAAACTATATGGAGTATCACAATTATGTCCCCTGTTTTGCGAATGTCAGTCCTAACCAGTGCCATCTTAGGCGTGATAGCAAGTGCTCAAGCACAAACAACAGAACCATCACCAAAAAAAAATCATCATGATGTGATGACTGTCTATGCGACAGGTAGCGAACGTGACAGCTTCGAAACCCCGATGATGGTCACGGTGATCAAAAATAATTCACCTGAAACGCAAACGGCCAGCACCGTCAATGACATTTTACGTAAAGTTCCCGGGATTGGTGTCACCGGTACCAGCCGTGCAAATGGGCAAGATATTTATATGCGCGGGTTTGATCGACGCGGCATTTTGACCTTAGTGGATGGTATTCGCCAAGGCACAGATACAGGCCATGTCAATGGCACCTTTATCGACCCTGCTCTGATTAAGCAAGTTGAAATTATCCGTGGCCCTTCTGCCCTACTCTACGGCAGTGGTGCCATGGGCGGTGTGATTGCTTGGGAAACCGTTGATGCCAAAGACTTATTACGTGAAGGCCAAGACCACGGTTTCCGTGTCTTTACCGAAGCCGCTACTGGCGATCATAGCTTCGGTTTCGGCGGCACTGCGTTTGGCCGTAGTGATAACCTTGATGGGCTATTCAGCTTTGTCACGAAAGAAACCGGTAATGTCCGCATGAGTAATGGCGATGACATGAAAAACAAGGAAACCATTGGTAACCTGCTGGCAAAAGGAACATGGCAAATCGATGATACACAAAAGCTTTCTGGCCAAGTGCGTTATTATAATAATGATGCCAATGAGCCGAAAAACCCGCAAGAAATTAATGTAGGGAGTGACAATCTAAAAGTTAACCGTACCACTCGCCAACGTGATGCACAGATAACTTATCAAATGAAACCGGGCTCACAGGAATGGCTAAATTTTAAAGTCACGCCTTATTACTCCGATATTAATATCACGGCAAAAGGCCAAGGAACCCCCTATGAAGGTCGTACACAAAAAACTTATGGCATAAAAGCTGATAACCGCTCTAACTTTTATGACTTGCCATTAGCATCACATAACCTGACTTACGGCAGTGAAGCTTATAAGCAAAAACAAACTCCTTATGCAAACACCACCCAATTCCCCGATGCGGACATCACCTTTGCATCCGGCTTTTTACAAGATGAAATTAGCCTAAAAGATTTGCCTGTTTCCTTTATTGTCGGTACGCGCTATGACCACTATAAAGCGACATCTGATGGCAATGAAGATGTGAAAAAAGGTAAATGGTCATCTAAAGGTGCCGTTAGCATCACACCAACAGAGTGGTCAATGCTATTTGCGTCATATTCAGAAGCCTTCCGAGCCCCTTCTATGATGGAAATGTATAACGACGAGGTCCACTTCCAAATGGGGCCAATCGTTAATAGATGGAAACCAAACCCTAATCTGAAACCTGAATCAACCCGTACCGCAGAATATGGTTTTGGTCTGCGTTTCGATGACCTATTGATGGAAAGAGATAACCTACAATTTAAAGCCAGTTATTTTGATACCAAAGCGAAAGATTACATCAACACATATGTGAATGTTGATAGATATATTTTGCAAAATAACTACACCACATCAATCAATACTAAACGTGCCAAAATTTGGGGATGGGATGCCTCAATGGATTATAAAACAGACTATTTCAATTGGAGTTTGGCTTATAACCATACTGAAGGAAAAGATGAATCTAATGGAAAATCAATAACATCAATTAAACCTGATTCTGTCACCAGTAATCTGGCCGTACCTATTGCAGACAGCGGTTTTTCAGTGGGCTGGCTAGGGGAGTTTACGCGCCATACAGAATTCAATAAAGCCTCTAAAGCAGAACAACAAGCCGGCTATGCCGTACATGACTTCTATGTGAGTTATCAAGGTGAAGGACAACTCAAAGGGTTAGGAACCAGTGTCGTGTTAGGCAATGCATTTGATAAAGAATACTACTCATCACAAGGTATTCCTCAAGATGGACGTAATGCCAAGCTGCTTGTCAGCTTCCAATGGTAATTCACACAATATTAAGGAGATAAACGTGAATTCAGCACTTTACGAGCGTTACCAACAAGCAAAAACAGATAACAAAGCCAAATACGCTCGCGATCTCGCCGCCTATTTAAATGTATCTGAAGCTCAGCTACTGCATAGTCGTGTTGGTCACGACAAAGCTGTTCGTTTAAATGTCGATGCCCCCACTTTGTTGACAGAATTAGCCACTGTTGGGAAAGTGAAAGCGATTACCCGTAACGAATATGTGGTTCATGAGCAAGTTGGTCGTTATGACAATGCAACCTTTAGCCCACACGGTGGGTTAATTTTAAACCCTCGCGCCCTTGATTTACGGATGTTTTTCAGCCATTGGGACGCTATCTTTGCTTTGACGGAAGACAGCAAACACGGTGAGCGTCATAGTATCCAATTTTTTGATAAACAAGGTGACGCACTACATAAAGTTTACACCACCGATGAAACAGATATGGCGGCATGGCAGGCATTGATTGAAAAATATGCCACCCAAGATAACCCGGAGCTCATCCATGAAACAGCAACTGCATTTACCAATCAGCCCGTTAGTGAAGAGCTAAAACAACAATTAGAACAAGAATGGCGCAACATGACAGACGTTCACCAATTTTTTGTTCTACTCAAGAAAAACAACCTCAGCCGCCAGCAAGTTTTCTCTGCGGTTAGCGATGATTTGGCTTGGAAAGTGCCTAATGATTCCTTCAATCAGCTGATTAACACTGCGTTCAAAGATCAAAACGAAATTATGATTTTTGTGGGCAACCGCGGATGTGTGCAAATTTTTACTGGTGAAATCAAAAAAATCATGCCATATCAAAGTGAAGGTTCAGACTTAAAGTGGCTAAATATTTTCAATCCTGATTTCACCTTGCACATGATTGAAAATGGTATTGCCGAATGCTGGGTCACACGCAAGCCAACACAAGATGGCCATGTGACTAGCCTTGAAGTCTTCGATAACCAAGGAAATCAAATCGCACAAATGTATGGGCAGCGTACGGAAGGGACTCCAGAGCAAGAGCAATGGCGCCAACAAGTCACCGCATTACCACGCATTTAAAACTAGGTAACTTATTATGAAACAATGGCTTCTAATCTTATCAACGCTGTTTATCTCTTTTTGTTCTTATGCAACAGAACGCATCGTCACCTTAGGAGGTGATGTGACTGAAATTGTGTATGAACTTGGAGCACAGGAACAGCTCGTCGCCCGTGACAGCACCAGCCTTCATCCAGAGCAAGCCACCAAGCTCCCTGATGTGGGCTATATGCGTATGCTTAACGCAGAAGGCGTGTTGTCAATGCGCCCGACTTTAGTACTTGCGAGTGAGTTAGCTAAACCCTCAATGGCTCTTTCGCAAATCGAAAAAAGCGGCGTAAAAATTATTAAGGTAACAGGGAAACCGAGTTTAGAAGCCATTCCAGAAAAAATTACCACCATCGCTAATGTGGTCGGTAAAACAGAGCAAGGGAAGCAATTAGTTAATCAATTTAACCAACAGCTCAGCCAAGTAAATACGGCTCCTATTGACAAAAAAGTCTTATTTATCATGAGTCACGGTGGTGTTATGCCTTTAGCAGCAGGACGGCACACTGCGGCAGACAGTGTCATTAACGCGGTAGGGGCAAAAAATGCCATGAGCAGCTTCGACAGCTATCGTCCTCTATCCCAAGAAGGCTTGCTGTCAAGCCAACCTGACTTAATCATTTTTACCAAAGAAGGTATTAAATCATTAGGTGGAATAGAAAAAGTGTGGAAATTACAAGGAATGTCAATGACCCCCGCAGGGAAAAATAAAGCGCTTCTGGTTGTCGATGACGTCGGTATGCTCACTTTCAGTTTAGGTACGCCTAAAGTCATGCAACAACTACGTGAGGCATTAGAAAAATCCCAATGAGTCGCTTTAAAAACCCATTTTTGGTGATTATCGTATTATTGTTAGCACTTGGCGGTTTAGTTCTCATCGCGTCGAATGCCGGCGCAATGAACTTCTCATTAAAAGCACTGTGGCAGGCATCTGCCACAGACTCGGATTGGCAGATATGGCTGAATATCCGCCTTCCTCGCGTGTTAATTGCCATCTTAGTTGGCCTTGCCTTAGCAGTATCTGGCGCCATTATGCAAGGGTTATTCCGTAACCCCCTCGCTGATCCTAGCTTACTCGGTATCAGTAGTGGCGCGGCTTTATCCGTTGCCGCATTTATTGTTTTCTCTGTTTCATTACCCACCGTGATGCAAGGTTATGGCCATGTCGCGGCTGCTTTTATTGGTAGCCTAGCCGTATCTTTTATTATTTTTAGCTTAAATCGTTCATCAAATGGTAACCTCGCAAAACTACTTCTCGCGGGTATCGCTATCAATGCGCTGTGTATGTCATTCATCGGTGTTCTTAGTTATATCAGCAATGACCAACAACTCAGAACATTTAGCTTATGGATGATGGGCACGCTCGGTAATGTTGACTGGGCATCATTGGCCATCGCCGCTTCAGTTATTCTTCCTATTTGTATTATCTGTTTAACACAAGGAAGTAAGCTTAATATCCTACAATTAGGGGACGAAGACGCCCATTACCTTGGGCTCAATGTTGAGCGTACCAAGTTTATTTTATTATTCCTTAGCGCCATGTTAGTTGGTTGTGCGGTTGCCATGAGCGGTGTTATTGGTTTTGTCGGTCTCGTTGTTCCCCATCTCATTCGCATGACTCTCGGGCCAGACCATCGTTGGTTAATTCCTGGTTCCGCTATCGTAGGTGCGGGCTTATTACTTATTGCCGATACTGTAGCAAGGACTGCGGTTGCACCTGCTGAAATTCCTGTTGGCTTACTGACAGGGTTAATTGGTGGCCCCTACTTCTTATGGCTAATTTTACGGCAGCCTTCGGGGAGGATCTAAAAATGCAAACAAAATCGCTCTTGTTAGAAGCACAAAATTTATCATATAAAATCAGTGAAAAGACGCTTATAGATAATGTGAGTTTATCGATTGATCAAGGGGAATTTGTGGTGATCATTGGGCCAAATGGCGCAGGGAAATCCAGTCTATTAAAATTACTAACAGGCTATAATACCCCGACTCATGGCACATGCTTTATTGAAGGCCGAGCAATGACTGACTGGGAGCATAATGCGTTAGCCCGAAAACGTGCTGTGATGAAACAGCATAGCCATTTGCAATTTGCTTTTACTGTTGAAGATGTGGTTGCAATGGGCAGAACCCCCTATGGTTCAGAATATAAACACACCGCCATCAATGAAGCGTTAGCACAAACCAGTTGCCAATCATTACGGCAGCGGGATTACCGCCAACTTTCAGGGGGTGAGCAGCAACGCGTTCAATTAGCTCGAGTATTAGCACAATTATGGCAACCAACAGCTCAACCCGCATGCTTGTTTCTCGATGAACCCACTTCTGCGCTTGACCTATATCATCAACAGCATAGCTTACGGTTACTACATCAACTTACACGTCAACGACCGTTAGGTGTTTGCTGTGTATTACATGACCTTAATCTAACCGCATTATATGCAGATAAAGTGTTATTAATTCATAATGGAAAGCTTGTCGCTCAAGGTTCCCCTACCGATGTTTTAACGACTGAAAACTTAACTCGTTGGTATCGAGCTGACTTAGGTGTTACTCAACACCCTGAAAATAACACGCCTCACGTTTATTTACGTCACTAACTCAGGCTTAATAAGCACTTTATTTAACTCATTTTAAAGGTAAAGTGCTTTATTATTTTTACCTTAATAAAGAATTATTTAGTCATATCTATTTTAATAGATAACTAATGTCTTTTAATATTTTAAATTTTTTATATCAATAATCCTTACTCTCTTAATGCGCCCTAGTTAATAAGATAGTTAATAGCCTGAAAATGCGTAAAATCTATATAATGTATTAATAAAGCATTAAATTTCAAAAATAAATCTCAAGTAAATTCACTTAGAATACCTTGGTATCGCATAGGTATTTCAAAGGGTTTACATGGAAAATAACATTATTGAAACATTAATTGAATTAACGCATCGTGGAAATGATGATGTTAAAATTGCAGCTATTTCCGCATTAGGTGATTATAAAGCGACCGTTGAACAACAAAATGCGATCAACCGTTTAATTGAACTCTGTAGAGATCCCAATAAGGATGTTGCGGTGTCTGCAATAAAGGCACTGAGTAAACTCTCCCACCATTTTTAGTATACAAATAATATTTTTTATCAATCCGTTAAAGCACAGGTTTTTTAATTAATCTTATTTAATCTTCCTAATCCCTATATATGAATAGGTATGATTTTTGCTACCTATTCATACACAAACCTAATCATACTATATCCATATTAGTTGTGTTTTTTGATATTAACAAATTCTTTCTTTTAGTAGCATCTCTACATTGAAATTAATATTTTGAAACAAATGGATTTTAATTAACTTTATTTCTTAATACCCTGATTAGGATAAAAGATGGATAACAAAGTCATAAATACATTACTTGATTTAACGAAAAGAAAAAATGATGATGTAAAAATAGCTGCCATATCCGCTTTAGGTGATTGTAAAATACGACTGAAACAACATAATACGATTAATCGACTACTTGAATTATGTAATGACCCAAATAAAGATGTCGCAATCAGTGCGATTAAAGCAATCAGCAAGCTCTCCCATGGAGGGTTAGAGTAGCGATTTAGGCATGATTAAAACGTTAAGGAATAGCAAGGTGAAACCAACTATTGGCCTCACCCTACAATATACCTAAAACTTCAATATACCTAACACTACCATACTCAGCTATTATCGTTTAAATAGCGTGCATGAAATGCAATATGTTCACCAATAAAGCTACTAATAAAATAGTAACTGTGGTCATATCCATCACGTAAATTCAAACGATATTCAAATTGCTTTTTGTCACAAATATCTGCAAATAACTCGGGTTTTAATTGTTCTTGATAGAAAGGATCCGCAGTGCCTACATCCACTAAAATAGGTGGAATAGCCTCCGCTTTTCCGATTAATTCAACAGTGTCATATTGAGACCAGCTAGCTGTTTCTTCCCCCAGATAAGCCATAAAGGCTTTGCGCCCCCATGGAACTTGGGTTGGAGCAACAATAGGAGAAAATGCAGATAAACTAGAATATCGGCCTGCATTTCGTAAGCCAATCATTAAAGCCCCGTGTCCACCCATAGAATGGCCAAAAATAGAACGTTTATCAGATACAGGCAAATGTGTTTCGATTAAATCAGGTAGCTCAGACACAATATAATCATACATTCTGTAATGATGACTCCACGGGGCTTGCAGAGCATTCACATAAAAACCTGCGCCTTGTCCTAAATCATAAGCCTCGTCATCAGCAACCTCAGGCCCTCGAGGGCTAGTATCTGGTGCGATTATAACCACGCCATGTTCTGCCGCAAATTGTTGGGCTCCCGCCTTAGTAATAAAATTTTGTTCATTACAGGTTAACCCTGATAACCAATAAATCACTGGGCAGACGGTTGTTTTCGCTTGTGGTGGTAGAAAAGCTGCGAACTTCATTTCACAGCCGAGCACGGTGGATTGATGTTGATAAACATCCTGCCAGCCCCCAAAACACGCATGGCGTTCAATTCTCTCCATCAAAGACTCCTTAATCATAGTGAATAACGGTGCGGATTGATTTGCCTTCATGCATTAAATCAAATGCGTCATTAATACGCTCTAATGGCAATGTGTGCGTCACAAATGGAGACAGCTCAATATCACCCTTCATGGCATCTTCAACCATTTTTGGCAACTGGCTACGGCCTTTCACACCACCAAAAGCCGTACCACGCCATGACCGCCCTGTTACTAATTGGAATGGACGAGTTGAAATTTCTTGCCCTGCCCCTGCGACACCAATGATAATTGATTGGCCCCATCCTCGGTGTGCACTTTCAAGTGCTGCACGCATAACATTAACATTACCAATACATTCAAAGGTATGATCAACTCCCCACTGGGTTTTCTCAATCAACACTTGCTGAATCGGCTTATCAAAATCATTAGGATTCAAACATTCTGTCGCACCAAATTGGCGCGCTAGTTCAAACTTAGACGGGTTAGTATCAATGGCAATAATACGGCCAGCCTTTGCTTGCCTTGCCCCTTGAATAACCGCAAGACCAATCCCACCGAGGCCAAAAACTGCAACTGAGTCACCTTCTTGTACTTTAGCCGTATTATGTACAGCACCGATACCCGTGGTCACGCCACAACCTAATAAACACACTTCTTCATGGTTGGCTTGAGGGTTAATTTTAGCCAAAGAGACTTCGGCAACAACGGTATATTCACTGAATGTTGAACAGCCCATATAATGGTAAACAGGCTGGCCATTGTAAGAAAAACGTGTGGTCCCATCAGGCATCACACCTTTACCTTGTGTTTCCCTAACAGAGACACATAAGTTTGTTTTACCTGACTCACAAAAAACACATTTTCCACATTCTGCCGTATAAAGTGGGATGACATGGTCACCAACGCTAACGCTAGTTACACCTTCACCGACTTCAACAACAACACCCGCGCCTTCATGCCCTAATACCACAGGAAATAACCCTTCAGGGTCATCACCTGACAATGTAAATGCATCAGTATGGCAAACACCCGTATGGCTAATTTTGACTAACACTTCCCCAGCCTTTGGTGGCATGACATCAATTTCGACAATTTTTAATGGCTCACCAGGGCCAAATGCAACTGCTGCACGTGATTTCATCGTTATTCCTTCTTTATTTACCGCAAATAGGTACGAATTAATGAGATGGCATCGTCTACTGAGTCTTTTTGCAACTGTGTTGTTGCTGACTCTTGAAGCCCTTCCCGCAAATGACTCTCTAATACCCCGGCCATCAAACCATTAACTGCCCCACGAATAGCAGCAATTTGTTGTAAAATGGCGGCGCATTCAACCTCATCTTCCAAGGCTGACTCTAAGGCAAGCAATTGCCCTTTCAACTTTCTGACCCGCGTAAGAACTGCTTTTTTTTCTTTTGGGGAATGTGGCATATTTAAGCCCCTTTAGTATACATAGGGGGAGTATAGTATTGATAAGATTATCTGTACAGAATTCCTGATTTGTATGACCCAAAAAGACAAAATAATATTCGATAGAAAAGAAAAAAGAGGAAAGAGAAATAAGGAGAAACAGTAAAACGTGAATATCACGCTCTACTGTCTTCAAGAATGAATAGATTAGCACTACAACAAGTTAAAATATTTATCTGGCTGGTACTGAGGGGGAAGTGGTTGAATATCCAACATATCCAATGCATTGCGTTCAATACTATTACAAATGGCATTCAGCGGTAAATCATTTGCAGCAGTCCCAAAAGGATCTTCAAGTTCCTCGGCTAGTGCATCCCACGCTAAAAAAGTGTAAGAAATAAAAACAGAAACAAATGGCGTCATATAATGTAGGTCAACAACCAATGCAAATGGAAGTAACGAACAAAATAAGTAAACTGTTCGCTGCAAAATTAGTGTATAAGCAAACGGGATCGGCGTGTTCGCAATACGTTCGCAGCCGCCAAGAACTTCCGATAGCGCATTAATATCTTTATTAATAGCTTGAAAGAGTACATCACTGATGACTTTTTTATCGCGTAATTCCCCCACCTTTAGGCCAATCTGCAATAATATTCGGCTAGTGGGAAACGGACTTCGGATAACCTCATCAAAAATAGTACGGGGTAATAACCTATACATATCAATGACTGGGCTGGTTTTCCTTAATTCATGTTTAAGGCTCCAACCAAAAGCAATCAGCAAATTAGCAAATTCCTTTTGGGCGGCCTGATCATTAGGTAATAACCCTTTAATATTTCTTAGAATATTTCTTTGGTTAATTAATAACGAAGCCCAGAGTGTGCGAGCCTCAATCAAGCGGCTGTAACATGCATTATTGCGAAAACCTAGGAATATTGCGATGGCAATCCCTAGTAAGCTAAAGGGGGCTATTGTTAAGTGTATACCTAATCGCTCGTACCATTGGAAACTTAGTACTGCTACGATTGATATCATTATATTTAGAGAAAGCCGAAATGTTATTTTTGACAGTACAGAGCCATGCCAGTCGAATAACCGAAAAAACCAGTGTTGATGAGGACGAATAACCATAATAAAAAGTATACAATATTAAAAAACGACGTTAACTTATTATTTCACTGATTAATTCAATGCGCTATAGCTAGACAACAATTAAAGTGAATATGACAATAATTACGACAAGCAGCTATAGCGCTAAATTCATCCAACACGGTTTTTAGCTTATAAATAATATTTGATTTTAATATTACGTATTGAGTTAATTTTTAGCCGCTTTTAAGCGTTCTATTTCATCTTGTAATGCTTCTATCTGCTGCTCTAAACGATCTGCTTCAGTAAAGCTATAACGATGATTTAATTTTGTTGGCCCAGTCGCCCCCGAATAATGGTCGTAACAGTTATTTTGTACATTTGAAATAGCGCGCTCTAACCCCGCAACTCTATTTCGGTTACCATGCATTTTGGCGTATTTTAGCTGTTTCTCTAGTTGATAGATTTTTTTATCACAACCATAATATTGATAACCTGCTTGAGCGGACACAGGAATAATCAGTGTTGATAAAATTATTAACAGTATTTTTTTCATATAACATTCCTTATTCGAAAAATAATTTATCTGTGACTATTTCATCATTTTGACACATTATTAATATAGGTAAGCTCCTAATTTAGCTTAGGCAAAATAAATATAATGAATAATTAAAACAAATCCATCTAAAATGATAACTATATTTTATTATTAACATAGTAAACTAGATTGAGTATTCTTTTTACATAATTTATTACAGACAGACACATTTTTCCCTGATACCTTAATATTAAAGGATCACTCTACAAGGATGTAGCTAGTTTTTATATTTTAGAAAGTTAATAAGTACGTGTTTTGACCAAATACTTTATAGAATATATATCAGTTTAATTAATGGATAACTCGTATTTAATTGTTTACTTTGCACAAATTCTCAATTTATATCGATATTTCTCAAAAATATTCGTCCAAAATACCAAAAATTATTATTCTTGATAAAAATTGATTCAGAATAAGTCGAAATATTTCTCCCCCTTCATATTTATTTTGCGACGCTTTACTTAGTGAAGATATACTCTTTAATTAAAAGAAGACAACCTCAAATGAGAGTAGCATGCATCACACTGACTTCGAACTCAAGTTCGCAAATGCTAACGAACAACAATTTCATGCTGCATTAAAACAAGCTAGTCAAGAATATCTGCAAACTAAGCAAGATCACGTATTTGCCAGCCGATATGATCTTACTGCAATTGCTATCTTGTTTATTTTTGCTCTTCTGAGTTACCTGCCAACACTCATAACAACATCTACCTCAATTTACATATTATCCTATTTTGTATTTGTTTTACTCATCATGCTATTGAATGTGATTGGCCAGCACGATGCCTGTCATAATACCTTATTTAAATCAAGCTGGAAAAATCGGTTATTTGGCCGTTTAGTGACATTACCTTTAGGTTTAGAGCCAGAGTTTTGGCGTACACGCCATGTTCATTATCACCATCACTATGCCAACATTGAGCATTATGATTTAGATACTGAAGAAAATGGTATATTCCGCCAAACGCCATTTCAACGCTGGCGGCCTTTCATGAAATATCAACATATTTATTGGCCTTTCGTTGCATCATTATCACTCACATGGATAGCACTGGTTTTTGATTGGTCGGACAGAACAGGGAAAACACGCTTAAAAACACAGAAAGTTTTACAGGGTAAACTGGGTTGGACGCTATTTTTAGGTAGCAAAGTATGTCACTTAATATTAATGATTGGCACCCCACTGCTAGTGGCTCACAGCCATGGGATCAGCTTAACAACAATACTTATCACTTACTTATTGAGCCAAATGATTGCATCCATTTTTGTCATTTATTTATTACTCGGTACACATTGGGCAGAGACGCAGTTTTTCACTGCGCCTGAAGATAAACAGATCAAGCATGGTTGGTACCATCATAATTTTGTCACGGCTTGTGACTGGCTACCGACCCCCCATTATTTATGGCGTTTAACTGGGGGACTAAACTACCATCTTACACATCATATTTTTCCTCATTGGCATCACCGCCATTACCCTGCTTTAGCTCGCATCTTAGCCCAATTGGCGCAGCAATATGATATGCCATATCGTTGTATTGATTACAAACAACTCGTTGCGGCCCAAATACGATTCCTAAAAAAGATGGGGCAGCCGCCATTAAAATAGTCATCTTAGTAAGTTATAAATAACAATTCTCTCAAATGTCCCCTCTATTCCCTTATTTTAGGAGGGACATTATCTAAATAAATCCTTAAGGTCTATCTTCTTTACTTTTGTTACACTTTAAATAAACAATACCCTTATTATTAATGACGAATAATTAAAACGATCGATTGAATTATTGATATAAAAGTGTACGGATATCCGGCTATTATTAACAAAATGAACATTATTTATCTTTTGTTTAATATTTATTTATTAAGAAATTATTAAATTGACCGTTACATTTATTGATGCTTTATTTAAGTTATAAAAAATATAATCAAATAAAAATTAGATTTTAATTACACACTACAATTTTAGAATGGTTGGTGCTCGCATGAAAAAAGCAGAGTATTTTATAAAAAAATTACGTACACTTATAATGAGTGACAAAACATATCTCACTAATAAATTTACTAAAAAACTCAATTACCGCCCTGATTTTAAAGCCCCAAAAAGCTTTAATGAGAAAGTAAATTTTAGAATGTTGCGAGATAAAAATCCATTATATTCACAATTTGCAGATAAACTCGCGGTAAGGGAATATATCTCACGAACAATAGGAAATGAATATTTAGTACCTATCATCGCCACTTATAAAAGTGTCGATGAAATTGATCTAAACAAACTGCCAGAGCGTTTCGTTTTAAAATGCAATCACGACAGTGGTAGTAGCATTATTTGTCGCGATAAAGCACACTTTGACTGGCTAAAAGCCAAAAATAAATTAGATTTTCATTTAACTAAAAACCTTTACTATATTACTCGAGAACGTCATTATAAAACTATTCCCGCACAAATTATGTGTGAAGAATATATTGATTTATTCGCTAATAAAAACCGGAAGTTAGTACCAGAAACATGCAGGATCCATTGCTTCTCTGGTAAGCCTGCCTATGCAGAGATTGACTACTCAGACGAATTTGGCAATGAATTTATTAATATTTATGATATCAACTGGCAGTTACAACCCGTGACTTTTGGTTATCCGAACATGTTGGAACCCGTATCTGAGCCACCACTATTCAAAGAAATGTTACGGTTAGCAGAAATACTCGTCACACCTTTTGATTATTGCCGAGCAGATTTTTTGATGTCTGATGAAAATACCTTGTATTTCAGCGAACTTACATTTGCCCCAAATGCAGGTAGAACAGAAATATCACCGCTATCATGGGATTTCAAATTAGGGGAGCTTTGGGAGCAACGCATTGTACGTAATACAAAGCATTCACCCATTGAAGCACAACTGTCACCTTCAACCGTCAATAAAAAGAAATAATTAGAACGACAAAAAGGCCCTGTAAGTAATTCACAGAGCCTTTTATTTAGCAGTTTTATTTGTCGATAAAATTAATTTGCTAACACACTGGCTTTACGACGTAAGCTCGCAATTAACATATAAATCGCAGTCACTAACAGCACAATAAAGAAGAAATTCACTAAACCATTATGTTGGCCTAAAAACGTCCCTGCTGCGATAGGCCCCATTGCTGAACCTATACTGTAACTAAACAGCATCACTTGTGTTGCTGCGACGATATAGGAGGAATCTAAGTTATCACACGCCAACGTTATCGCCACAGGATATAGGGCAAAAGTTGACATACCGAGTAGCGCTAAAGCGACAATCATAACTAAGTAGTCACTCGAAATATAAATAACACCCATAGCAAAAACACCTAATAATGAAACCATCGCAAGTAATAAGGTTTTACTCATTAAGACAGATAATTTGCTAACAACTGGCTGTATTAACATCCCACCAAGAATAATTGAAGCCATCAACACACCGACTTGGTCGGTGGTGAATTGGTCTTTTTTCAATGATAACGGCATTAACCCATAGATAGTCCCCATGGTAATACCAGAAACCATACAACCGATAATTGCAGGTTTACTTAAACGAGCAATTTTTTTCAATGACAGTTTTTGATGCGAACCACTTTCTGGCTGGCCTTGACGTACTAATAACGGTGGCATTACCGCTAATAATAATAACCCTAATACCACCATAAACGGATAAGCACCATGGGTTCCAATAACACCAATAGCAAGCTGGCCAAGAGTGGTTCCGCCATACAATGACGTCATATAAAAACTTAAACGTTTAGCACGCTCTTTCGGATTATCGCCAATCAATAACCAAGATTCGACAACCACAAAAATCCCCGCCACTGCAACCCCTGCAACTAAGCGGTTTGGCAACCAAGCTTCAATGGTCGGGGTCCACGGCAGTACAATAACTGTCGCGGCAAGCATCAATAAAAAGCCAATAAAGGCGAGACGATGGCCTATTTTGGCAATAATTGGTTCAATTAACATTGAGCCAATTAATAAACCAATATAATACGCACTCGCTAACCAACCCGCATATTGCGTATCAATACCAAAACTTCCCATCGATAATGGGATTAAGCTCATTAAATAACCCGATGCAATAGCAAAAATCGTTAACCCTGCAACAGGAACGAATGCATTGTCGCGTTTGCGCATGATAGTAGTGGACTGATTCACGCCCAACTCTCCAACTAACAAAATAAATAATATGCGCTGCAACTACATCGTTGAATACGACAACATTGTGTTCTCAAGAAAGAACACATTTCGGCGATTAGTGCAGTAGTAAAAAAACAAAGATAGGACTAATTTGAGCGCAATATAGAACGTTCAATCATGAAGTTAAAATGAGAAAATCTAATGGTGACTAGCAAAATAATTTATGTGAGAAAAATCACGTTTTTTACGATGGTGAATTTAGTGAAAGAACAACAAGAAAAACAAAAGTAATACTTAAAAATCAAAATAATAGATAAATATAAACATCACTGTTTTTTGTTACGATTTGATACAACTTAAGTCATATGGAAAAAATCCTAAAAGCACTTAATAACAAAATAATTTATTTGTCACTGAACACGACTGAATGAATTTAATTCAACAAGTAGTATTCAATGATTCCATGAATAAAAACAACCTAATTATCTCCTTTATGGCACTCTCACTAATCCATTACCTTTTAATCAACCCCCCTCCTGAATGAATACAGATTAATTATTATTTAGTATCGTGATTTACCTGATTTGCTTTCTCTAATAAAGAAAGACGCCGCCACAGGGTTGTTCTGCTAATACCTAAATACTGAGCTACGGCTTTACGATCACCACCAAACCTATTCATCACGTCAGTAAGCGGTTCCTTACTTTTATCGATAACAACCTCATGGCTTGTTGCATCCCATTTGCGCTCAGGAGATAGACTCGCCAACATTTCCTCACTAATGGCCTTTTCGGGGTATGCGCTACAATAAAGTGCAACTCGCTCCATTAAGTTTCTGAGTTCTCGCACATTACCGGGCCATGAATACTCAACAAAAAAGCGTTTACACGCAATTAACTGCTGTACACGAAAAGAAGGCAACGGCAGCATTAAGCCTGCAAAGGCTAACTTAAGTAACCGCTCCGCTAATACAAAAATATCATCGCCACGTTCATTGAGTGCTGGAACTCGCATTCTCAATACCCCGAGCCGATAAAATAGATCGGCACGAAAATGCCCTTCTCTTACCCAACGGTCTAAATCGCAATGAGTCGCACAAATGACTCGTACATTGACTTTTAACGGTTTATACCCCCCAACACGCACGACAGAACGCTCTTCGAGCACTCGTAATAATTTTGTTTGTAATGCAATCGGCATTTCACCAATTTCATCTAAGAACAGTGTTCCCCCATTCGCCAGTTCAAATAGCCCTGCTCGGCCACCCCGGCGAGAGCCAGTAAAGGCTCCTTCTTCATAGCCAAATAATTCGGCTTCTAATAATGTTTCAGGGATCGCCCCGCAATTCACGGCCACAAAAGGCATTTGCTGTTTACTGCGCTTATGTTGATTAAATAAGGTATATTCGTGATGAATCGCTTGTGCCACCATCTCTTTCCCAGTTCCACTCGCACCTTGAATCAATACTGTTGCATCAGAACGTGCGTACAACATAATAGTTTGCCTAACACGTTCCATCGGTAATGACGAACCAATCAGGTCATTAATGGTATAACGGACTTTTGCGGGATTAGGAAGGAGATATTTGTCTTGCGAATGGTTTTCACGCCTCGACATTCGGCTTAATTCGATAGCGTCTGAGAATGCTTGTCGTATGGTTTGTGTGGAATAGACAAAAACCCCTGTCATCCCCATTTCATCAGCTAAATCCATGATGAGCCCAGCCCCTACAACAACGGAAATTCCCATTGCTTTTAATGCTTTAAGCTGAGATCTTGCATCTTCTGCGGTGACATAACTACGCTGTTCAATTTGCAAACCAAAACGTTGCTGAAATTCATCTAATGAGGAAAGTGTTTTTTTATAATTAATGATCCCGACTTTATCGCTAATCTCTCGGGCTTTGGCCAATGCTTGCATGACATCGAACCCGCTAATTTTCACGATAATAACAGGAACTGAAACATGGCTTTTTAAATAAGCACCATTTGAACCTGCACTAATGATGGCATCACAATGTCCACCCTGTAATCGTTGATGCACGGCCTCTACCGCCTGCTCAAAACCAAGGTTTAGTGGGGTGATTTCCGCTTGTTCACTAAATTCAGGGCTGATATCTCGAAATAGTGTAAATAACCGAGACACTGAAACAGTCCAAATAATCGGTTTTTCCATCATCGCCATACCTTCTTACCATGTTTCATTTATGTTTCAATTGACAATATCTTGTTTCAACGAAACACACCAACCGATTATTTTAAAATTGTTTTTCCCGTCACAAATCAAAAAAAACAATATCAGTTTGATTTTAAACACATTTGCATACCCATGTAATTTAGAGCCAGATTGGCACGTCAATTGCTATATGACTATAGTTATTTCAATTTCATTACAATTAATTAACATCATATGAGGCTATTATGTCGTCATTTAGTGCAGGACAAAAATTTCGTGAGGCTATCAAGCAAGAATCTCCATTGCAGCTCGTTGGAACTATCAATGCCAACCACGCGCTCCTTGCAAAACAAGCTGGCTATAAAGCTATTTACTTATCTGGAGGTGGCGTCGCTGCGGGGTCACTGGGCATGCCGGACTTAGGTATTTCAACGTTAGATGATGTTTTAATTGATATTCGACGCATTACTGATGTATGTGACTTACCACTTATGGTCGATGCCGATATTGGCTTTGGCCCTTCTGCTTTTAATGTCGCCCGCACGGTGAAATCCTTTTGTAAAGCCGGTGCGGCAGGGTTGCATATTGAAGACCAAGTGGGTGCAAAACGTTGTGGCCATCGTCCTAATAAAGAAATTGTTTCGACACAAGAGATGGTCGACCGCATCAAGGCGGCTGTTGATGCACGAACCGATGACAGCTTTGTCATTATGGCTCGAACCGATGCATTAGCGGTCGAAGGCATTGATGCCGCACTGGAACGTGCACAAGCCTACTTAGAAGCCGGTGCGGACATGCTTTTTCCAGAGGCAATTACTGAGCTTTCTATGTATCAACAGTTTACAAGTAATACCTCCGCTCCCGTACTGGCCAATTTAACTGAATTTGGTCAAACCCCTTTATTTACTCTTGATGAACTACGCAGTGTTGACATTGCCATTGCGCTGTATCCACTGTCTGCGTTTCGAGCCATGAATAAAGCCGCTGAACAGGTTTATACAACATTACGCAAAGAGGGCACTCAAAAAAGTGTCATTCCACTTATGCAGACTCGAGAAGAGCTGTATCAAAGTATTCATTATTACGATTATGAACAAAAACTGGATGCGTTATTTTCCAAGAATAAATCTTAATTTTTAGGCAATTATCATTACTAAAAGTTGCATCGCCTCTGTCCCCTACAAGGAATAAATGATGAATGAACAACTTAGTCGTACTGAAACACCTCAATTTAAACCTAAAAAATCCGTTGCACTTTCAGGTATTACTGCAGGAAATACCGCACTTTGTACCGTTGGGCGTAATGGTAATGACCTGCATTATCGCGGGTTTGACATTCACGACTTAGCCACACAATGTGAATTTGAAGAAATCGCGCATTTGCTCATCCATGAAAGGCTGCCGACAGCAACCGAACTCGTTTCATATAAAGAAAAGCTGCAATCTCTTCGGGGGTTACCGGCAAGTGTTAAACAAACGTTAGAATCCATACCCGCGAACGCGCACCCAATGGACGTCATGCGCACAGGCGTATCAATGATGGGCTGCGTGTTACCCGAAAAAGAATCTCACCCTTTTTCCGGTGCTAGGGATATTGCTGATCGCTTATTAGCGTCACTGGGTTCGATGTTGTTGTATTGGTATCACTTTAGCCACCATGGAAGACGTATTGAAACCCAAACTGATGATGATTCAATTGGCGCGCATTTCTTGCATCTATTACACGGTAAAAAGCCCCCTGCTCAATGGGAAAAATTTATGCATATTGCGGCAATTTTATACGCAGAACATGAATTTAACGCATCGACATTCGCAGCAAGGGTTATTGCGGGAACAGGCACGGATTTTTACTCTGCGATGACAGGTGCAATTGCCGCTTTGCGTGGCCCAAAACACGGGGGGGCAAATGAAGTTTCATTAGAAATTCAGCAACGTTATGCCTCAATGGAGGAAGCAGAGCAAGATATTACAGCACGCGTTAAAAATAGTGAGGTTATCATTGGGTTTGGCCACCCCGTTTATACCCTCGCAGACCCCCGCCACCCTATTATCAAGTCTGTCGCTTTACAGTTATCAGAACAGAGCCTAAATCGACATCTTTATACCGTTGCGGATCGAATTGAATCCGTAATGAAACGTGAAAAAAACATGTTTCCAAATTTAGATTGGTTTTCTGCTGTGGCTTATCACCTTATGGGCATTCCCACCGCCATGTTTACCCCATTATTTGTTATGGCACGTACCGCTGGCTGGTCAGCACATATTATTGAGCAACGACAAGATAATAAAATTATTCGTCCTTCAGCCAACTATATTGGTCCTGAAAATCAATTATTTACTCCTATAGAACAGCGTTAAAAGGTAACCTAATGACAACACAAACCGTGCGTTCGCAACAAATTGAATTTGATAAAGTGATCAGCGATATTGTTGATTATGTAATGGATTACCCAATTATTTCTGACCTCGCCTATGATACGGCTTATCATTGCCTGCTCGATACCCTTGGTTGCGGTATGGAATCCCTTGAATACCCTGCATGTAAAAAATTATTAGGGCCTATCGTTCCGGGTACGATTGTGCCAAATGGCACAAAAATCCCAGGCACCCAATTTCAATTAGACCCAGTGCAAGGCGCATTTAATCTTGGCACAATGTGCCGTTGGCTCGACTTTAATGACACTTGGCTGGCTGCCGAATGGGGCCACCCGTCGGATAACCTTGGTGGTATTTTAGCCACTGCGGATTGGCTTTCTCGTGAAAACATTGCGAAAGGCAAGCCCCCGCTAGTTATTAGAGATGTTTTGACTGCATTAATTAAAGCGCATGAAATTCAAGGCTGCATCGCACTAGAAAATGCCTTTAACCAAGTCGGGCTCGACCATGTTATTTTAGTCAAAGTGGCATCAACTGCGGTTGTTTCTCATCTATTGGGGCTGGAAAGAGAACAAATTCTCAATGCTGTTTCCCAAGCGTGGATTGATGGTCACAGCTTACGTACCTACCGCCACAGCCCCAATACAGGGTCTCGCAAGTCATGGGCGGCAGGTGACGCCACCTCCCGTGCTGTACGGCTGGCTTTAATGGCTCAAAAAGGGGAAATGGGCTACCCAACGGCGCTAACGGCTAAAACCTGGGGCTTCTACGATGTTTTATTTAATGGACAACCCCTGTGTTTTCAACGTCCTTATGGCTCCTATGTTATGGAAAATGTGTTGTTTAAGATTTCTTTCCCTGCTGAGTTTCATTCCCAAACAGCAGTAGAGGCAGCGTTACAACTCCACCAAACCCTCGAAAAATTAGGAAAAACGGCTCAAGATATTGAGTCTATTGCCATACGCACCCATGAAGCTTGTATTCGTATCATTGATAAAAAAGGCCCATTACATAACCCGGCAGATCGTGACCATTGCATTCAATATATGGTCGCTATCCCATTAATTTTTGGTCGTTTAACGGCTGCTGATTATGAAGATAATATTGCCAAAGATGAGCGTATTGATGCATTACGTGCAAAAATGCATTGCACTGAAGATGCACAGTTTACCCGAGACTATCATGACCCTGAAAAACGTTCGATTAGCAATGGGTTAACCATTACATTGAAGGATGGGCAAGTGCTTGATGAAGTTGTTATCGAATATCCTGTTGGCCATAAACGCCGCCGTAAAGAAGGGATGCCATTGTTATTAAATAAATTTAGAATTAATTTAGCAAGGCAATTCCCAGAGGCTCAACAAATTCGAATTCTAAAAGCCTCTCTCGATAAGCCAATGCTAGAAAAAATGCCTGTCAATGAATATATGGATCTATTCGTTATTTAAGACTAAGGAAATTATTAACTGGCGAGTAATTCAGCGCCTTAATATAGAGGCGCTGAATATTCACTATTGTATTAGAAAACAAATTGGTAACGCGTTTGGTTTTGGTACATTTGTTGAGGAAATGCAATCGAACTGTATTGTTCTCCCCGCTCAGGGTGATTGATTGCATCTGCTGGAAACTGGGTTGCTATCACTACCCCTGAATAAGGGACATACGTTCGTGTTTTCCCCGACGTTGCAAGCAGGTTATTTCCACTGTACACATGTAATGCAGGCTGCGTGGTTGCGATATTTAGCCGCACATCACCACTTGGTGCCCCGAGGGTTGCCACCGTCTGCAGACCATCGGTTAATGTGTTGTTTAATATAAACGTATGGTCATACCCCCCAACACGACGTTGGTCATCATCTTGTAAGAAATCTCGGCCAATCCGTTTACTTTGGCGAAAATCAAAATTTGTATCTGCAACGTTATACCACTCTCCCGTTGGGATACCGTCCATATCTGTCGGCAAATATTGGTCTGCATCAATATATAAATCATGTTCCAAAGCCGTTCTGACCGAGTCCTCCCCCGCTAAGTTAAAGTAGATGTGATTCGCAAGATTAACAGGGTAAGCTTCTGTCGATTGATAAGCATGGTGAATAACGACTTGATTATCTTCTGTAAGTTC
Organism: Providencia hangzhouensis; assembly: GCF_029193595.2. NCBI lineage: Bacteria > Pseudomonadati > Pseudomonadota > Gammaproteobacteria > Enterobacterales > Morganellaceae > Providencia > Providencia hangzhouensis. The sequence goes on along the minus strand of NZ_CP135052.1, from coordinate 1,500,900 downwards.
ATAGCTCACTTCAACGTCTAACTGCCCCGGAAAGCCTTGATCACCAACAGGCGACGTCAAAGAAAAAACAGCTTTTTGGGGTGTTGGTTGAAAAATACCCCATATGCGATGGCTAAAACTGTGTTTTCCACCATTCAAGCAATGTACACCTTGGTTATTCGAAAGTTGATAATGCTGTTCATTTAGCGTGAATTGTGAATTGTTTATGCGGTTAGCAACTCGCCCAACGATTGAACCAAGGTATACCCCCTGTTCCATCTGTTTAGCCATATTGGGTGAACCTAAAACAACATCTCGTTTTCCTGTTGCTAGTGGAAGTATACAGCTAACCCAACTAGCTCCTAGGCTACTGAGAATAACCTTCATACCATTTTGATTAGTAAGGGCAATAACCTTTGGGGCGCGAAATGTCTGACATTGTTCTTGAGTTAACCGCATTTTTTCCTCAATCATTCAATAATCACTATAGAGAGCATTTTGTGGGGTTTGCTACATTTGCCCTATATTTTGAAACAAATACCTTATTGTGCCATCTTGAAACTGCTTATTAATTTTCGCCTTGTTATCAATCAGGTGCAATAATTAATGTGTTGATTTTACATAATAGCTTGCAATAAAAAACCGAGCCACTTTAAAGCTCGGTTTTTATCGAAAAATAAAATAAATGTGTGATTAATGCTTAGCGTCTTTGTCATACGGGTCAAGGTGGGTCATAACATCCAAAATTAATGGGTTTTCCATCAATTTTTTACGCACATTTACCGCAATTTCATGGCCAACAGTAATACTCATATTTCCATCAAGCTCTAAATGCACATCCACCAATAAAAAGTCACCCGATTTACGTGTTTTTAAATCATGATATCCTGATAACTCACTAATATTATCCAAAACAGAACGGATTTCCTGCAAAGTTTCTTCGTCTGCGCCTTTATCCATTAAATCTTGCATGGATTGATTGGTGAATTTAAACCCCATCCGAAAAACAAATGTCCCTACAATCAACGCGGCCAGTGGGTCAAAAATTTTAAACCCACACAAGCTACCAACAATACCAATGGCCACCACTAGGGAGGAAGCCGCATCGGAACGAGCATGCCATGCATTCGCCACTAACATACTGGAGTTTACTTTTTTCGCGACATGCAACATATAGCGAAACAGCCCCTCTTTTGCGACTAAAGCAATCAGTGCAACAATCAATGCAATTGAGTGAACTTCAGGAATTAACTCAGGTTTCAGTAATTTTTCAATCGCTGACCAAACCATTCCCACGCCCACAATTAATAAAATAATACCTAATATTAATGAAGCGCCATTTTCATAACGAAAATGACCATATGGATGGTCTTCATCTGGCTTCTTGTGGCTTTTCTTATTGGCTATCAACACCACAAAATCAGCGACCAAATCCGATAATGTATGAATACCGTCAGCGACTAACCCGGAAGAATGAGAAAAAATACCAACAATTATCTGCCAAATCGATAAGAAAATATTTACGACAACACTGACTAAGGTACTTTTTTTTGCGGCTTTAAATTTTATTTGTTGGATTTCAAAATCACTTTTTTTCTGTGTTGAAGCATTATTCATAGTCATAAAATAGGTTCTTTAATGAAAAACAAAACAATTATCATTCAAATAACACATTTAAATCAATTAGTTAAGCAACTTACCGCGATCTTCGCATATATTTTGTTAAAAGTCTCTGTGTGATTTGTAAATAACACTGAGAGTTGATAATAATTATTCTTTCTTTTCAAAGAAGAAGCTATGTCATTTTTAGATTATCGCTATAAATGCGCACGTTATAGCATTTATTACTTTTCATTTAACTTATAGTATATTGTAGATAACCTTTTGTAATTAATTTTAAATAATACGAAAATGAGGTAGCTATGTATAAAAAAATCCTAGTCCCTATTGATTTGTTAGAAGATGAATTAAACCAAGAGATCATCAAACACGTTGAGGCACTAGCGCAACTAAGCTCAGCTGAAATTCATTTTCTATCCGTTATTCCGAGCCTTGAGTTATTTTTTGGTATTGAAATTGCCGCATTACCAGAAAGCAACAAAGATTCTGCGGAACGCTCAATCCTTGCAATGCGTGCGTTAGAAGAAGTCATTAAAGATATCAAAGTTGCTGATGAACGGATTAACTGCAAAATTGGTATTGGTTCAGCTAAAGATGAAATCTTAGATTATGCGCAAGAAATTAGCGCAGATCTCATTGTTGTAGGCTCCCATCACCCAAGCACTTCAACCTATTTATTAGGTTCAACAGCCTCTGCAATCGTGCGCCATGCGAAAACATCTGTCTTCGTTATTCGCTAAATTGGTTTCTATAAAAAATGCCGCTAAATGCGGCATTTGAGGTTGTTGACAAAGCGGGATAAAAGCGTGGTTTTTCCCGCTTTGTGTTATCAGCCGAAAATCAATAAATTGATTTTCCTGATTTATTTTCAAAACCTATTAGACTTACCGCCAAACATAATATGTTTGTCAGCAGTCTGAATGCCGCTAAACGCGGCATTTTCTTTAATATTTATTTTGTAACTGAATCAATTAATTTATCGTCTGTAGACCAGATACGATATTTTACTTGCATATCTTTCGGAGCATAAACCACAATCGGTAATTTGCTGTTATAACGCACAAATGCATCATCGCCTAATTGAGTCGTCACAAAACTGTCTTTTGCAGGCTCAGAGCATCCCATCATAGTGGATGCCGGGCCTTTTACTTCGTCGAGTTTATAATAATCATAGCCCCAGCCTTCCAACGTCTTTCTGTCTAGGTCACCCATAAACCATTGGCGGTTACAATCTGCTTTGATCGTTTTTCCAATAACTAACTCAACCATAAAGTCATTTTCATTTTGTTGCTTGGTTAATTCAATCACATGACGAGTCATACCCGATTCTGCTTTTGGGTATGGCGCGATCTTTTCCAAATCTTCCGTTGCTACTGCACAAGATGAAATTAGTGCCGCCGCCATTACAGATAAAATCGCTTTTTTCATTATTTATTCCTATTTAAGAACACAAAACTAATTTTTAAAACCAGTCTTTTATCCATGTTAAGTCATTTACACCGTAATTATCACTATAGATGATTCTTAATTACAAAAATATAGATAACTCAGGTAAAAGCCATGTAATACTACTTAATTCTAGTAGAAGGATCATAAAACTAATAAAAATTATGTAAATTACAAGCTATTTGGATGTACAAAATGCATGCACTGTTTATACTGAAACTGAGGCTTAATATATTCTGAGGAGGTAGTATGTTATCAGCAGATCAAGATTTAGTTTCAAAATTAATCTCTACACATCCCCGTTTTCAAACTCTTTATGAAAAACATCATCAACTCGACAAAGAAATCAGCAAATTAGAAGGGCCTTCTGGTGCTGGTTACAATGAGCATGTCGCTAAGCTAAAAAAAGAAAAATTACATCTTAAAGATGAAATGCAAAAAATAATGCTCTCGAGTCAATAGGTTATCACGATAATAGTATTAGTTGTTTTTCTCACATAATGAAATTCAAAAACTGGGCTAACATCCTAAAAGATAATGATATTCTATCGATCATTTAACGTTAGCTAGTGTTGTTTCACACTAATATAAGAGGGTATTTTTTTATTACCCTCTTTTTATTACGCCGAATAACTCACCATTTTATTGAGTCCCATCAATAAAAATACAAAAAAATTATCATAAACCAACCATAAATTGTATATTAAATATATGTTTTGTTTTTATAGAGAATTTTCTATGGTTGGCAAACGCATACACCGTGAAATTAAAACGATTGAAAAAATGATAAAAATCTATGAGAAAGCCTATCCAGCACCAGCAGAATCACCTGATTTTTATCAAAAACTATTTTCCTATGCCGTTAATAGATTAGAAAAATGCCGATATGGAGAAGAAAAACCAGCATGTAAACAATGTCCAATCCATTGTTACCAACCCAAAATGAGAGAGCAGATGAAGCTAGTTATGCGCTGGGCTGGCCCGAAGATGTTAATCCATCACCCAATTCTCGCTATACGTCATTTACTTGATGATCGTAAACCAGTCCCTGATTTACCAGCTAAAGTAAACAAGCGAGCAACTCAGAAACAAGAGCCATAATTAGTGAGCCTATAGCTCAAGCTTAGCCCTCTATTTAAAGCAAAGTACAACATGAGGAGAAATAATAAAGCACAAAGATGTTGAAAAATGGCGAGCAACAAGTAGTAACCCTAAGGAACTATTTATAAAAATATATATTTAAAATACCTATTAAAGCAATCATAGAAACCTATCAATTAAAAAACGAGACTCGAGTCACAAACAAATAGCAATCTCCCCACATCTTAATAAATTAAATCAATCATATCGATTTAAAAAATAAATAACTTAGATTAATAACCATTAATTACATTAGCAAAATTAATAAATGATAGTTTTGCCGAAATCTATAATCATCATTAGCATAGCTAAAATTTATATTACTATGCTAAAAATGATAAGTAAGAAGAAAGTAGAAAAAAAACACGGTTTAGGTGTAAAAAACGATAACATATTAACATACGACTAATTTTATCAATTCAGATTAAAAATCCAAACTAATTAAAATTAAAATTAAAAGTAGAATAATTAAATTACCCCACCAATAACACAAAAAATACCGAGCAATTCACAATAATAACTCGGAAAAAGTATATTTAGAAACATTTATTTATATTTAGAATTATAATGTGACACAAAATTAATCGATTTATATAATTTCAATCATACTAATAACATCCATGCTTTATATCACCAGATAGGAATAGTTGAATATTTTATTTTGAATTTATATTTAAATACGATTAAAAAGGTATAGTCATGCAAGCAATAAACTCACCAAATCGACACTTCATTAAACAGATAAACATTGATAGTAACGCGGCCCATAACATTATTGACCTAGAAACTAAAGGGCTTTTAATTATAGAACAAGGCTCTGTGTTACTAGAAACCCCAGCTAACTCACAATCTTTAAATGAAGGCGATATCTTATATCACAAACAGGGAGCTTACTCACTACAGCTCACTGAAACAACAAGTTGCAAATTACTTTGGATATCCTTGGATGATAACTTTTTGCGTAGTTTCATCACCAATCATGGCACTGAGTTAAGCGAAATAGACCGCAATGAAGGCTTACCCTGTGATATCATTAAATTTAATTCATCCCCTCTCATTGAAGAAATCAAATCAAGCTTAAATACATTTGTTAATAACGAATACCCTGACGTCATTTTCTCACTCCGAGTTAGTGAATTACTGTTATTACTAAGCTACAGTGAACAAGGTGCTTTATTGCTATCTAATTTTAGACAGCTAAGTAGTCGCCAAATAGAACGTCTACAAATGTTTATGGAAAATAATTATCTTAAAGAGTGGAAATTAAGTGAGTTCGCACGTACTTTTGGTATGGGATTAACAACATTTAAAGAACTGTTCAATACCGTTTATGCAACGTCACCACGCGCATGGATAAGTGAAAAACGTATTATGTATGCACACCAGTTATTAATTAATACTACAATGAGTATTGTAGAGGTTTCTATGGAAGCAGGCTTTTCAAGTCAATCTTACTTCACCCAAACTTATCGAAAACGGTTTGGCTACACACCGAGTCGGTCAAGAATAGCAGCTTAACCGCTCAGTAAGACTCTAACTCATGCCCTGTCAGTTATAGAAGTTTAATCTTCACTATAATCTGGCAGAAAGGCAAACATCAAATCCTTCCTTTAAATATTCACATTCACTTCTTATACTTCTTATACTTCTTATACTTCTTATACTTCTTTCAGATTGATACATCACAAAAAAAGGTAATTTGCCTTTCAGTGACAAATTACCTTTAAGATAACCTTAAATAAAAGCTATGCTATTTCGCTTTGATTATTTTTAAATCAATAATTGACATGGAGTTTGGTGGTACCTCACCTGGTATGCCTTCAACGCCATACCCACCTTCAGGTTTAATATAGACTTTAACCATTCCCCCTTCCCCTGCTCGTTCGACAAAGGAGTTTAATGGTGCAGGTAACTGATTATAAGGTAATGTGACAGGGTTTTGATCGGTATACAACACCGTAACCTTACCGTCAGTTAATTGCTCTCTCATAATAAAAGTCACGTCTTTATTTTTCACGTCTTTTATCGGTGAGCCAACTTGAATGATTTTATAGTAAGTATTGCTATCGAGCTTACTGTATTTTTGAGCGGTAATTTGCTCAATAATTTTTTGGTTTTTCTTCGCATTTTCTGCGGCAATCACTTTTGCATCTTTGCTAGGAGGAATTCGCCCAGCCAGACCAGTACTCGATTTCGAACCACCTCTTGCTTTTAATGCATCATTTTCATTTTGTAATTGAGTTATCTGTCGATTTAACGCCATAATTTGTGATTTTAAAGCTTCATCACTCGAAATGGATTTACTTGAATCCAATTCCGTTTGTAGTTTTTTCAATTTTTCTTGTGCTAATGCCAACTCTTTTTGAGAGTTCGCTTTTAAATCACCAAGAAGTTTATTCGTGTCTGTCAGTTTTTGCTCAATTTCAGACTGTTTCTTTGTTTTAGCCGCAATATCACTTTCAAGTTTGCTGATTTTGTCTTCTTGAGCCTTAGTCTGCTTAGTAAATTGCTGGTTTTGCTGGTCAAGTTTTTTCTTCTCACTTTCTTGGGCAGCAAGAGCGTCACTAATTGATTTTTTCTCAGATTCTAACTTGGCAATAGCGCTTTCTTTTTCTTTCAATAATGTAACTTGTTTATTTAAGTCCGCAGTTAACGCTTTAACTTGCTTGTCACTTGCTTGACCTACTAGCGCTGTTTGTTTTTCAACATCTTTTTGTAATTTCAGCAGTTCTGCATTAGCCTGTTCCAATTGTTTTTGAGCATTAACAAAATTTTGTTCATTTTGTTTTAAGTTTTCTTGCAATTGTTGCTGTTGCTTTTGGCTCTCAACATATTGTTTTGATAAAACATTCTGTGCTGCTTGCTGCTCAGCCAACTGTTTTTTTGCTGTTGCTAATTCAGACTCTAACGTAATTTTTTGTGCTAATTTGGCAGTTTGCTCTGCTAAAGATGCTTGGATCTTATCTGCTTGCTGCGCTTTCTGTTTCAGTTGCGTAACAAGCTGCTGGTTTTTCTCTGCTAACGCTTTTGCATCTGCTTGCTGTTTGGCGAGTGCCTCACGAGTTACTTTACTTTCCGTTTCAGCTTTCTTCAACCCGTCTTCTTTTTGCTTCAGCAAAGCGAGTTGTTTGTTTAAATCTGCCGTCAGCGCTTTAATCTGTTGGTCGCTGGCTTGATTCATTAAAGCTGTTTTTGTTTCAACTTCATTCTTCAGCTTCTGCAAATCCGTGTTCGCTTGTTTCAGTTGCGCCTGTGCCATAACGTAATTTTGCTCTTGTTGGCGGAGTTTCGCCTGCAACTCGGCTTGCTGTTTTTCACTGTTCGCAAACTGTTTGGACAACGCATTTTGTGCCGTTTGGTGCTCGGTTAACTGTTTTTTCGCCTCAGCCAGTTCGGCTTCTAACGCCACCTTCTCGGCAGCCTTCGCCGTCTGCTCGGCTAAGGACGCTTGAATTTTTTCCGCTTGTTGCGCTTTTTGTTGCAATTCGGCAGCAAGCTGCTGGTTTTTCTCCGCTAACGCTTTTGCGTCCGCTTGCTGTTTGGCGAGCGCCTCACGGGTGGTTTGGCTCTCTGTTTCAGCTTTCTTCAACCCGTCTTCTTTTTGCTTCAACAAAGCGAGTTGTTTGTTTAAATCCGCCGTCAACGCTTTAACTTGTTGGTCGCTGGCTTGGCTCATCAAGGTGGTCTGTTTTTCCATCTCCCCTTGGAGTTTTTGTAGATCTACGTTCGCTTGTTTCAGCTGCGCCTGTGCCGTAACGTAATCGTGCTCTTGCTGGTTGAGCTTCGCCTGCAACTCAGCTTGCTGTTTTTCACTGTTCGCAAACTGTTTGGACAACGCATTTTGCGCCGTTTGGTGCTCGGCTAACTGTTTTTTCGCCTCAGCCAGTTCGGCTTCTAACGCCACCTTCTCGGCAGCCTTCGCCGTCTGCTCGGCTAAGGACGCTTGAATTTTTTCCGCTTGTTGCGCTTTTTGTTGCAATTCGGCAGCAAGCTGCTGGTTTTTCTCCGCTAGCGCTTTTGCGTCCGCTTGCTGTTTGGCGAGCGCCTCACGGGTGGTTTGGCTCTCCGTTTCAGCTTTCTTCAACCCGTCTTCTTTTTGCTTCAGCAAAGCGAGTTGTTTGTTTAAATCCGCCGTCAGCGCTTTAACTTGTTGGTCGCTGGCTTGGCTCATCAAGGCGGTCTGTTTTTCCATCTCCCCTTGGAGCTTTTGTAGATCTGCGTTCGCTTGTTTCAGTTGCGCCTGTGCCGTAACGTAATCGTGCTCTTGCTGGTTGAGCTTCGCCTGCAACTCAGCTTGCTGTTTTTCACTGTTCGCAAACTGTTTGGACAACGCATTTTGCGCCGTTTGGTGCTCGGTTAACTGTTTTTTCGCCTCAGCCAGTTCGGCTTCTAACGCCACCTTCTCGGCAGCCTTCGCCGTCTGCTCGGCTAAGGACGCTTGAATTTTTTCCGCTTGTTGTGCTTTTTGTTGCAATTCGGCAGCAAGCTGCTGGTTTTTCTCGGCTAACGCTTTTGCGTCTGCTTGCTGTTTGGCGAGTGCCTCACGGGTGGTTTGGCTCTCTGTTTCAGCTTTCTTCAACCCGTCTTCTTTTTGCTTCAACAAAGCGAGTTGTTTGTTTAAATCCGCCGTCAACGCTTTAACTTGTTGGTCGCTGGCTTGGCTCATCAAGGTGGTCTGTTTTTCCATCTCCCCTTGGAGCTTTTGTAGATCTGCGTTCGCTTGTTTCAGTTGCGCCTGTGCCGTAACGTAATTTTGCTCTTGCTGGTTGAGCTTCGCCTGCAACTCGGCTTGCTGTTTTTCACTGTTCGCAAACTGTTTGGACAACGCATTTTGCGCCGTTTGGTGCTCGGCTAACTGTTTTTTCGCCTCAGCCAGTTCGGCTTCTAACGCCACCTTCTCGGCAGCCTTCGCCGTCTGCTCGGCTAAGGACGCTTGAATTTTTTCCGCTTGTTGCGCTTTTTGTTGCAATTCGGCAGCAAGCTGCTGGTTTTTCTCGGCTAAGGCTTTTGCCTCCGCTTGCTGTTTGGCGAGCGCCTCACGGGTGGTTTGGCTCTCCGTTTCAGCTTTCTTCAACCCGTCTTCTTTTTGCTTCAGCAAAGCGAGTTGTTTGTTTAAATCCGCCGTCAACGCTTTAACTTGTTGGTCGCTGGCTTGGCTCATCAAGGTGGTCTGTTTTTCCATCTCCCCTTGGAGCTTTTGTAGATCTGCGTTCGCTTGTTTCAGTTGCGCCTGTGCCGTAACGTAATTTTGCTCTTGCTGGCGGAGTTTCGCCTGCAACTCGGCTTGCTGTTTTTCACTGTTCGCAAACTGTTTGGACAACGCATTTTGCGCCGTTTGGTGCTCGGCTAACTGTTTTTTCGCCTCAGCCAGTTCGGCTTCTAACGCCACCTTCTCGGCAGCCTTCGCCGTCTGCTCGGCTAAGGACGCTTGAATTTTTTCCGCTTGTTGTGCTTTTTGTTGCAATTCGGCAGCAAGCTGCTGGTTTTTCTCGGCTAAGGCTTTTGCCTCCGCTTGCTGTTTGGCGAGCGCCTCACGGGTGGTTTGGCTCTCCGTTTCAGCTTTCTTCAACCCGTCTTCTTTTTGCTTCAGCAAAGCGAGTTGTTTGTTTAAATCCGCCGTCAACGCTTTAACTTGTTGGTCGCTGGCTTGGCTCATCAAGGTGGTCTGTTTTTCCATCTCCCCTTGGAGCTTTTGTAGATCTGCGTTCGCTTGTTTCAGTTGCGCCTGTGCCGTAACGTAATTTTGCTCTTGCTGGTTGAGCTTCGCCTGCAACTCGGCTTGCTGTTTTTCACTTTGAGCTAACTGTTTTTCTAACGTATTTTGCGTACTTTGATATGAATTCAGCTGTTCTTGGGCAACTTTTAAGGCATTTTCTAATACAACTTTTTGCTCAGCTTGTTCAGTTTTTTCCGCCAAAGAAGCTTGAATGCTTTTCGCTAATTGTTCTTTTTCGACTAACTGGGCTTGTAGTTGCTGGTTTTGTGACTCTAATGATTTACTTTTCTCTTGCTGAGCGACCAAAGAAGATTGGACATCATCTTTTTCACTTTTAGCCGTAGCTAATTCATTTTCTTTCTGTTTTAACAACTCTTTTTGCTGTAAAAGTTCAGCTGTCACTGACTTCATTTGTTCATCAGTATTACCAACAAGTTGCAGTTGATTTTTAGCCTCTGACTCCAATTTTGCAATATCAGCGGTTAATTGCTCAATTTTCAAATTTGCGGTAGCAAATTGTTGTTCTTTTTCTGCTAATTGCTGTTTAAGTTGGGCTTGTTCAACAACACTTTCATTTAATTGTTTCTCAAGCTGGGCAATCGTTTCTTGGGTTTGCTGATTTTCTTGACTTAATTGTTCAAGACTATTTTGCTTTTGATCAATTGTTTTTTGTGCATCCGCCAATTTAGCCTTTAATGTGTCAATTAAAGACTGATCATCTGATGAATTTACAACCGCCTGTAGCTGGGCTATATGCTCTTTACTCTTCAGAACTTCATCGTTTAGTTTATCAATCTCAAATTGTTTCTCGGTAATTGTCTGCGTTAATTGCGCAATACTCTTATTATGATTGATAAGTTCAGAAACGAGTTGGTCATCATTGAGTAAATGATTATAGGCAATAAGCTGGCCTACTCCTTGAGCAATACCAAACTTATATAGATGTGTTAATTGCTGGCGTTCAATTAATTGCGCCAGTTGCTCAAGATAAGCAGAGGTATTAATACCTGTTGGCTTAGCAAATTTAGATGAATATAAGCCGAGTGGGTCAAGAACCAATTGATACTTTGCAAAATCTTTTGCTAGATAAGCAGGATCCCATTGGTTGCTTTGAAAAAAATAAGGGTAAGACGACAATAAAATAGGCGCTACGCCATTTTCTGTCGCCACCGCACACACTTCAGGAAAAGTCGTTTTTTCTGGCTCTACAGGGTCTGCTTTCGCTACATCTGCTTTCTTCGTTGATGTAGCAGCAGATTTACTTTTCCCTGTAGTTTTGCCTTTAGTTCCTTTATTCGCTGCCGCAGATTTTTGCTTCTCTTTTGGCGCAGGAACGGTAGATAGCGAAGAAAAGATATCATAACCTTGGTTTTGTGTATTAACTGGCAATTGTTGTTTTTGCTCTTGTACTTTGCCTTCTTTTTCCATTTGAAGGTAGGTATCAAAATCATCAATTACATTGTTAAAGCGCTCTGCTTTTGGAGCATGACTAAAAAAAGTCGTAACAAGTGCCAGTGACACACAAAGCCTAAGGTTTATTCTCATAATCCACTAATTTTCTTCAATGTTGATTCGGTAGACAATACTGAGTTATAACGAACTTTTGCACACAACACTTTAGTTTTAGACTCTATTGCCATTTGTAAGAGTTCAATTGTGTCAGGGCTAGCAGTCCCTTCAACTTGTCGATATAGACGGTTGATTTCGCTAACTTCTTTAAATGAACCTACTAAGCGATTGTAATCTTTTGGTGATAGTGTTTTGAGCGCGTTTAATTCTTTAACACACGTATTCAAATGAGCAAATGTTTGCTGGTCAGCACCCGCTTCACCATAAGTTGTAGAAGCAACTGGTGTACGGTTAATTGCGCTGTTTAAAACTTTTTGAGATTCAGGATAAGAGTTATCAACCTGATCTGGATTGGTAGCAACAGTCGATTGTGTTACCGGCTGAGTGGTACTCGTATTGACTGTTTGTTTACTTGGGGTATTCGGTGTTGCTGTATTGTATGTGTCTGAACCAAATGTACAACCTGAAAGAAGAGCTGTACCTGCTATAAGCAAAAATGCAACATGAAATTTATTTTTTAAAAACATATGGTTACCTTACCAGCACTTTTCTTCGCTATTATAATGATGTCCAAAAAACTTAGTGTAAGCTAAAAATTAGCTATTTTCTATAAGCCCGAATGTAGAAATAGAGTCATCTCATAAATTTAGATTAACTTAACTTTAGTTTTAAAATTATTTTATTGCTACATTTCTATTAAATTTATGAGCTAATTTCCGCTAGCAGTCCTTATAAAGAGACAAATTAACACCTTTACCGGAATTTTTTATTATTTTATGTCAGATAACGATTAGGTTGCTCAATAAACCTTGCTAACAATTAGATACCTTTCAAGTAAATTCTCATTTTAGTTCTGTCCCTGTAACAATTGTTAACAAATAAAATGATGGCTAACAATAAACACACCTACTTTTCATTTATCAAGCTGCTGACACACTTTAAACCTGTGACATGGCAATAACCGCCATCATTCAAAATATGGGTAACCTGCTTAATTCAATTCCAAAAACTAACAGCAATTAAAAATTACAAGCAAAATCAGCCAGTTATAAAAAAGCGAATTTATCGGCATTTCAGCTACATAATTTCCAACTACGTAATAAAGCATAGCAGTTATCTGTCGGAATTACTTATATTAAATTGATACGATTCGTAACTCAAATTTATTTTTAATAAAAATATAGCGTTCACATAGCCGTAATCACTCAAAAAACACTATTCAGTGATTTTATTCCATGTTACTCATTTAACGTCTAGTAAATGGTGTTTTATCTTTAACCTAAAATGAAGCATTTGAATAAAACATGAGGAGAGTAATATTGATTGCTTATAAATGTAAATATATGCCCGGAATTAACCGGGCATAATGGTATTTAAGCTTTGCTAGGACGTAAAGCGGGGAATAAAATAACATCGCGAATAGTATGGCTGTTAGTGAATAACATCACCATACGGTCAATACCAATGCCTAAACCTGCTGTTGGCGGTAAACCATGTTCTAATGCGGTGACATAGTCTTCATCATAGAACATTGCTTCGTCATCACCTTCATCTTTTTGACGTACTTGCTCAGCAAAACGCTCAGCTTGATCTTCTGCGTCATTTAATTCCGAGAAACCGTTACCGATTTCACGACCACCAATGAAGAATTCAAAACGGTCGGTAATAAATGGGTTGTCATCATTACGACGCGCTAACGGCGAAACTTCAGCTGGGTACTCAGTAATAAATGTTGGCTGAATCAAGTGGCTTTCTGCAACTTCTTCGAAGATTTCACACTGTACGCGGCCTAAGCCCCAGCTCTTTTCAATCTTAATACCGATAGACTGAGCAATTGCCACCGCTTTATCCATATCATCCAAATCAGCAACATTCGTTTCTGGACGATATTTGCAAATAGCTTCTTTCATCGTCATTTTAGTAAATGGCTTACCAAAATCGAACTCTTGTTCGCCATACTGAACAACAGTATTACCTAACACTTTTTGTGTCAGTGTACGGAACAAATCTTCCGTCAATGCGATTAGATCACGGTAATCAGCATAAGCCATATAGAGTTCCATCATTGTGAACTCTGGATTATGACGTGGGGATAACCCCTCATTACGGAAGTTACGGTTGATTTCAAATACGCGTTCGAACCCCCCTACAACTAAGCGTTTCAGGTACAATTCAGGCGCGATACGTAAGTACATATCGATATCTAATGCATTATGGTGAGTCACAAATGGACGCGCAGAAGCACCACCAGGGATAACCTGCATCATTGGTGTTTCCACTTCCATAAAACCGTAGCTAACCATAAAGTTACGTACTTCAGCTAGGATCTTAGAACGAACAATAAAAGTATGACGAGATTCATCATTCGCAATTAAGTCAAGGTAACGCTGACGATAACGTGTTTCTTGGTCTGATAAACCGTGGAATTTGTCAGGCAATGGACGCAACGCTTTGGTTAATAAACGAACTTCATGACAATGAACAGTTAACTCACCCGTTTTGGTTTTAAATAAACGGCCTTTAGCACCTAAAATATCGCCTAAGTCCCATTTTTTAAACTGTTCGTTATAGATGCCTTCCGCTAAATCATCACGCGATACATAAATTTGAATGCGTCCACCAACGTCCTGTAACGTTGCAAACGAAGCTTTACCCATAATACGACGAGTCATCATACGGCCAGCAATCGACACTTCAATATTTAGGTCTTCAAGCTCTTCTGAGGTTTTATCATCATATTGCGCATGAATTTTATCGGAAATATCTTCACGACGAAAATCGTTTGGAAATGGAATACCCTTTTCACGCAGTGCCGCTAATTTTTCTTTACGTGCTTTAAGTTCGTTATTCAAATCAGGTGCTTGTTCAACACCTTGTTGTTCCTGAGACATTTTTTCCTCACAGGCCAGCTTTTAAACTAGCTTCAATGAATTTATCCAAATCACCATCCAGTACGGCTTGCGTGTTACGCGTTTCCACACCAGTACGTAAATCTTTAATTCTTGCATCATCAAGGACATAAGAACGAATCTGGCTTCCCCAGCCAATATCAGATTTGTTCTCTTCCATCGCTTGCTTGTCTGCATTTTTCTTTTGCATTTCCAGTTCGTATAGCTTCGCTTTTAACTGGCGCATAGCTTGGTCTTTATTTTTATGCTGCGAACGGTCATTCTGGCATTGCGTCACAATATTGGTTGGAATATGTGTGATACGTACCGCTGATTCCGTTTTGTTTACGTGCTGACCACCCGCACCAGATGCACGGTATACATCAATACGCAAATCCGCTGGATTGATTTCGATATCAATATCATCATCAACTTCAGGATAAATAAACGCAGAACTAAAAGAAGTATGGCGACGCCCACCTGAGTCAAACGGGCTCTTACGAACCAAACGGTGAACACCAGTTTCCGTTCTTAACCATCCGTAGGCATAGTCACCAATAATTTTGACTGTTGCCGATTTTAGCCCAGCAACATCACCATCAGACTCTTCGATAATCTCGGTTTTAAAGCCCTTTGACTCGGCCCAACGCAAGTACATACGCAATAACATACTTGCCCAATCTTGAGCTTCAGTACCGCCAGAACCCGCTTGTAAATCAATGTAGCAATCTGCACTATCGTATTCGCCAGAGAACATACGGCGAAATTCAAGTTGCTCTAATTTGCCTTCTAATTGCTCTAGTTCAGCTTCAGCTTCATTGAATGTGTCTTCGTCATCAGCTTCAACCGCAAGCTCTAATAAACCCTCAACATCTTCAAGGCCTTGCGTCATCTGGTCAATCGTTTCAACAATTGCTTCAAGAGATGAGCGTTCTTTACCAAGGGCTTGCGCTCTCTCGGGTTCATTCCACACATCAGGCTGTTCAAGCTCAGCATTGACTTCTTCTAAGCGTTCTTTCTTGGCATCATAGTCAAAGATACCCCCTCAGAACCACTGTCCGTTCAGACAGGTCCTGAATCTTATTTTTTACTGGGTTTATTTCAAACGTCATTTTTCAATATCTTATGGTTAGTCAAAAATAATTTTTTATTCACAAACCGCTTAGTATAGCGGAATTTATCTCATGTTTATAGCGCCATCAAACGCTATTTGCTGGTTATTCCGCCGTTTATGATAGGCTTAATCAGGCCAAATATGCTCAATCATTAGCTGGATGTTTTTTTGTCCACGATATTCGTTCACATCTAATTTAAAGGCTATTTTCGCTTTTTTGATGCTGTTATCTGGCCATCGACGAACATCAATATTAAACATAATTGCATCTAACATTGGCCCACCATTCACGGGTTCCAGCATAAGTTTCAAATGGCGCTCACCAACAAGCCTTTGCTGTAATAATTGGAATTCACCATCAAATATAGGTTCCGGAAATGCTTGTCCCCATGGGCCACTTTCTCGAATAAGTTCCGCAGTTTCTAAACAAAACTCATTGCGTGAAAGTTCGCCATCACTCCAGATTACCCCAGCCAATTGCTCAGGTTGAACTAATTCCCCCATCAATAATTCAAAGTGATGTTTAAAAGCGTCAAATTGATCAACATGCAAAGTTAAGCCTGCTGCCATTGCATGGCCACCAAATTTTTGCATAATCCCGGGTTGTAATGTATTTAACCGTTCTAATGCATCCCGCATATGGACACCCTGAATGGAACGCCCAGAACCTTTTAATAAACCATCACCCGCAGGAGCAAAAGCGATAACAGGACGATGATATTGTTCTTTGATCCTTGAGGCGAGTATACCGACAACCCCCTGATGCCATTCAGGATGATAAATGGCTAAGCCATTTGGTAACTGGCTTTCACCGTATTCGAATTGATTAAAAAGCACGAGCGCTTCTTGCTGCATACCCGCTTCAATCTCACGGCGAGTTTGATTCAGCCCATCTAACTCATTTGCCAGTTCCCTTGCATACGCCATATCGTCTGTCAGTAATAATTCAATGCTCACTGACATATCATCTAATCTGCCTGCCGCATTTAGCCTAGGGCCAAGCGCAAACCCAAAATCATTTGCCACTAGTCTTGATAAATCACGTTTGGAAACCTCAATGAGGGCTTTAATACCCGCGCAACAGCGCCCAGCTCTAACACGATTTAGCCCTTGGTGAACTAAAATGCGGTTATTTGTATCAAGAGGAACCACGTCTGCAACAGTTCCTAATGCAACCAAATCAAGGTACTCGGCTAAATTAGGCTCTGCTAGCCCTTGCTGCACAAACCACCCTTGCTGACGTAGATATGCACGTAAGGCAGACATTAAATAAAATGTGACACCAACCCCGGCTAATGATTTAGATGCAAAGCAACATTCATTTAAGTTCGGGTTGATTATCGCATCCGCAGCAGGCAAAGTTTCCCCCGGCAGATGGTGATCGGTAATAATTACATTCATTCCATATTGATTAGCTACTGCAACCCCTTCATGGGATGAGATGCCATTATCAACGGTAATAATGAGATTCGTTCCACGTTTACGGGCTTCTTCAACAACCAATGGCGTTAATCCATAACCATTTTCAAAACGGTTCGGAACTATATAATTGATATTTCTATATCCCATTGATTTTAGAGCTCTAATAGCTAATGCCGTACTGGTTGCTCCATCCGCATCGAAATCCCCAACAATAGTAATAGCTTCATGTTCATTTAACGCACGATAAAGTAGGGGCAATGCCTTATCAACACCCGATAATGTCCGATAATCCAATAAATTAGCTGCTTTGCGCTCTAACTGATTGATATCCGTGATGCCCCGATGCTGGTAAATTCGTTGTAATAGCTCAGGCAAGCCAGGAAGTTGAGCGGCAGAACTTTGCTGCTGTCTTTGTTGTAAGAGTGTTTCTACATTCACAATAATTAACTATTTTTCGTTGAGTAATTGAACAAGGGCATCCGGTTTCATGTAGCCAGGCAGTAATTGCCCATCCGGTAGGATGATTGCTGGTGTTCCCGTCACTTTGAATAAATTACCCACACTCATATGTTTACTTAGGTCAATTTTGCAATCTTCAATCATGGCAACTTCTTCACCTTTAAACGCTTGAGTTAATGCTTTTTGTTGTAGGCCATTGCACCAAATAGATGCCATTTTCTTTCCTACGTCGCTATCTGCACCTTGGCGTGGATAAGCCAGATAACGCACCGTAACACCTTGGCTGTTTAATTCACCAACAGATTCATGTAATTTTTTACAATAACCACAGCTAATATCGGTAAAAACTGTCACAACATGCTTTTCCTGAGGGGCTTTGAAGATAATCATTTCATCTTTGAGCGCTTCTACTTTTTTCATTAATGGCTGATTACTGATATTGACTGGATTTTTACCGCTCATATCATAAATTGGCCCTTGCAATAAATATTTGCCATCATCAGTGATATAAACAACCCCTGTTGTGGTTTCAACAACATTCAGCCCAACGATTGGCGAAGGTTTAATTACCTCAACAACCATGTTGTATTTTTCCAAAGTATCACGGATAACTTTTTCTTCTGTTGCCCCATAGACCGTGGAAGTCACAGTCGCAATACATGCAGCAGCCAATAATAACAATTTGCGTTTCATAGATAGTCCTTTAATCATGCATCACCCCCTTGGATGATGCTGCTCATGCAATACTCGTAACCGTTCAGTAGCAACATGAGTATAAATTTGGGTGGTTGAAAGATCACTATGACCTAACAACATTTGTACCACGCGTAAATCTGCCCCATGATTGAGTAAATGGGTTGCAAATGCGTGTCTAAGAACATGCGGTGAGAGTAGCTCGCTATCAATATGTGCAAGTACTGCATAATATTTTATTCGATGCCAAAACGTTTGCCGAGTCATTTTCGTGCCACGCTTACTCGGGAATAGAATATCGCTAGTTTTGCCATTTAATAAATCTGGGCGACCTTCATCAATATATTTCTCTAGCCAATATATTGCCTCTTCCCCCAAGGGAATCAATCTTTCTTTATCGCCTTTACCAACAACGCGAATAACCCCCTGCCGCAAGCTAATATCTGAAAAAGTTAAGCCGATTAATTCAGAAACACGCAAACCACAAGCATATAGCACTTCCAACATGGCCTTATCACGTAGTTCTAAAGCATCTTCGGTAGCAGGGGCATTTAATAAATCTTCAACTTGTTTTTCACTTAAATCTTTGGGTAAACGCTGCGGAATTTTGGGGGCAGCAATCACCGCAGAAGGGTCATCCAGACGGATTTTCTCCCGATACAAATATTGAAATAACCTACGCATCGCACTTAATAAACGTGCTGAACTGGTTGCTTTATATCCACAATCAATACGTTCCGCAAAAAAAGATTGTAAGTCAATTGATTGAACACTTTCTAAATGCAACTGATGCGCATCAAGCCATTTATCTAATAGTTGAAGGTCATTACGATAAGAAGCCAATGTATTTTCGGCTAGATCTTGTTCAAGCCAAATTGTATCAAGAAATTGTTCAATTAATGGATTAAGTTGTTTTGTTTCCACGACAGATAAGCTTCCTTTAGATAATACCACACGATTCTATTATGCCTGAATGTGGCTGCTTCTGTTACAATATCTCTCTTGTGATGAAAACCATAGCTGGACATAGTAATAATATATATGAAAATAGGTCTTTTTTACGGTTCTAGTACCTGTTATACCGAAATGGTTGCAGAAAAAATACGTGATATTCTCGGCGATGATTTAGTCACATTGCATAACGTTAACGATACACCGCCAGCAGAAATGGAACAGTATGATGTTCTTATTTTGGGAATACCTACGTGGGATTTTGGTGAAATACAGGAAGATTGGCTTGAAATTTGGGAAGCGCTTCCCAATCTTAACCTCGCAAATAAAATCATTGCGATGTATGGACTGGGTGACCAAATAGATTATGGCGAGTGGTTTCTTGATGCCCTTGGCATGCTCTATCATCAACTAAAACCAACTGGCGCTAAATTTGTCGGTTTCTGGCCAACTGAAGGCTATACCTTTGATAGCCCTAAACCACTCAATGAAACTGGTGATATGTTTGTTGGGCTGGCATTAGATGAAGTCCACCAGTTTGAACAGACCGATGAACGTATTGCGCAGTGGTGTGTGCAGATTTTTCAGGAAATTGAAGCGCTATTATGATGCAAGTTTATATGTACTTGCTCAGCGAACCCCCAAAGTGAGGGTTACCTACCCTACACCAGGCTACCAATTTTATTTATCACCTATGATTTTGGTAGCCTAAATATCAGGGTATTGCAGCAATAATTGGTTTAAATTACGCCAATTCTCTTCCGACAATGCGTCTTTTGCAACCCACAAATGGAGCTTTTGTGGTTTACCTTGTAACGCTTCTAGTGTCAGTAATATACCATAGCGGGTAAGCCAAGGTGCTTTCAGTATTCTCCATTCATTTTTCTTCCACTGAACCTTATTGCCATTAACCAGTACAGCAACCCCTTTTATTTTACTGATATTTTTCTGGCTCTTTGCCCAACTCGCAACGACAACCACTAATAGCGGCAACCATATCATTGAGTTACCAGGGGACCATGGAGCCAATAGTAAAAACATCCCAATGACCCCATGAACACAGGTTGAGAACAGTTGGGTTTTCCATGAAATGGAGAGATTAGATTTCCACAGGACCACGATTTTTATTTTTTTCCTGAATCAGTTTAATCATACGAAAAAGTTCGTCATCATCTGGACGACCGTGATTCATTAGCCAATTGAATAAATCAGGGTCCGCACATTCTAATAAACGGACAAATACCTGCTTATCGTGAGTTGTTAGGTCATCATATTCATACTCAAAAAACGGCATGATTGAAATATCTAATTCACGCATACCACGGCGGCATGCCCAATGAATTCGCGCTTTATTCTCAATATCCATTCTACTACGGCCTTTTTTGCAGTTAACTGATTAGATTGATTATTTTCCATACTCTAACAGATTATCCGCTAAGAAAACATGTTATAGACTACATTGTTGTAATTTTAGTAGTAAAATACCGTTTTTCTACAAACAGATGATAAAAAACTATTAGATAATACAGCTTCATCATAATAACTACTTGCAATGTTATCTAGCTATTTTACCATTAGGCACCTTTATCTATCAAAGAACAACAGGTGAAATCATGACTAACCAAATTGATAGTACACAGCAATTCCCTCTCGGATCTCAGTCTTTACCACTCGTTTTGATTTCACTGGAAAACTGGGAACTTATTCACCTCCACGGCGCCGATGCAGAAAAATACCTGCAAGGCCAAGTAACCGCAGATATCGCCACACTCAAGCAATCACATGCATTAACCGCACATTGTGATCCTAAAGGTAAGATGTGGAGCGACCTCCGCCTATTCCATCATTTAGATGGCTACTCATATTTATTAAGAACCAGCGTTGCCGACTCACAACTCGCCGAACTGAAAAAATATGCTGTTTTTTCGAAAGTCACCTTTGAAAAAAAAACAGAACTGAAATTAGTCGGAGTCGCGGGTAAAGGCGCTAGAGAAGCACTGGCAACATTATTTACTGCATTACCTGACGCTCAAAACCAAGTGGTTACAGACGACGCCTCCACAATATTACATTTTGCATTACCCACAGAGCGTTTTTTAGTGATCACGAACGAAGAAACGGCACAAAAAATGGCCCAAACCTTAGGTGCTATTCAGGTCAACGATGAACAATGGTTAGCCCTTGATATCGAAGCCGGTTTTGCGATTATCGATCAACAAAATAGTGCCCAACATTTACCTCAAGCAACCAACTTACAAGCCCTACCTGATGGTATTAGCTTTAAAAAAGGCTGTTATACCGGTCAAGAAATGGTTGCCCGTGCAAAATTCCGTGGTGCAAATAAACGTGCGATGTACACCTTAAAAGGTACAGGTACCACTATTCCTGTCGTTGGTGAAGGTGTGGAATGGCAGCTTGGTGATAAATGGCGCCGTACAGGAACTGTTTTAGCTGCTATTCGCTTAGGTAGCGGCGAAATCTATGTGCAAGTCATTATGAATAACGATATGAAAGCGGATAGCGTTTTCCGTGTTATGGGGGATGAGCAAAGTCATCTAACTATCGCACCATTACCTTATTCATTAGAAGAGAATTAATTGGAGTTTTTATGTCATCTGCATTAGGTAACAAGCCCGTAGAGGTGGTTAATTTTGGGGCTTTTACCGAAGTCGTCCAATTTTTGATGGAATTAGATAAACTCAAAAGTGTTTATCGTAAAAATAAGTTATTGAACCGTGAACGCCAAGAAAACACAGCAGAACACAGTTGGCAATTTGCCGTTGCAGCAATGAGTTTTGCACCTTATGTTCAAGGCATTAATATCGAACATGCGATAAAACTTGCCCTCGTTCATGACATTGTTGAAATTGATGCAGGTGATGTATTGGTATTTGATAATGCCGCTCGTGATGCTATTCATGAAGAAGAAGTTAAAGCGGCTAAGCGTATTTTTAACTTACTGCCTAGCCCGCAAAATGAAACGCTATTAGCTCTGTGGAATGAATATGATGCATTAGAAACCCCGGAATCTGTGTATGCGAATGCCATTGACCGAGCGATGCCGATGCTGATGAACCTGCATAATCAAGGCCAAAGTTGGGTCGAAAACCACATTCGTCTGGAACAAGTCCTCAGTAAATGTGATTATATTCAGCAGATCCTACCTGAATTTTATCAACAACTTAAATTACAATTGGAACTCGCTCAGCAAAAAGGCTGGTTACTGTAATTTATGTCAGAAGCGGCTACAAAGCCGCTTTATTTAACGTGTTACACTCATCTAATCTAATGTGTATTACCCACAGCAAGATATACTTTTCACTAATTTATTATTTTGATTTAAATAATAAACTACTTTATATTTTTTAATAATTATTAATCTCGACTTATATAGAAATATCAATATTAATAACTTGCCAATTATTAATATCGCTCCTATCTTTATCATTGAACATTTGCCAGAGAGGTTTAAAATGGAAAAATTCAATGAATATTCAAATCCTTATCTTTTACTTCTAGATGTCCATTCACCCGCTATAATTCAATTCAATAAATCAACACATCAAACAATTCCAATTATCGAAGGACTCGGTGGAACCCCTGATGGTATTGCCGTTGACCCTGCTAACCGATTAATTTATTGGAGTAATATGGGTGAAGATTATGAGGCTGACGATGGTTCCATTAATGTGATGAATTTTGATGGTACTGGCAGAAAAATACTAGTAGGTAACGGAAAGATAAGAACGCCAAAACAATTGCATCTTGATTTAGTAAATCAACGATTATATTGGTGTGACCGTGAAGGTGGTATGGTTTCATCATGTAATATTGATGGTTCTGATTTATTCGTCCATGTAGCAAGACCCCGAGATAAACACAATAAAGTAGATATATTAGACCAATGTGTTGGCATTACTGTTGATGTCACAAATAATTGGATTTACTGGACTCAGAAAGGGACCCCTAAAGGTAATTTAGGTCGTATTTTTAGGGTGCCATTAACGCCTAAAATCCAACAATCGGCCAATCAACGAAACGATATTCAATTACTCCTTCAAGACCTCCCCGAACCTATTGATTTATTGCTTGATGAAGAAAACCATATTTTATATTGGACAGATAGAGGCGCTGAGCCCGATGGTAATAGCTTAAATTGTGCCAATATTTCTGCTGATGGATTAAGCCATTACAAGGTGATAAGCCGTGGTTTTAAAGAGGCTATTGGACTCACATATGATAAGCCTGCACAACTGATGTATGTGGCTGACCTTAATGGAGGGGTTTACCGAGTCATTATAGAAACAGGTGCTGTGGAAAAGCTACACCAAGGTAAAAATTATACGGGTATCTCACAATATTTAGGTTAAATAAATCCTAAATAAATAAAGGCTTGAATTCAGTAACTCACCGAAATCAAGCCTAAAGAGTATTTAATTCACATTATATAATAGAAGTGTGCGATATATTCCTACATATAATCTTCAATCGGCACACATGAGCAGTGTAAATGACGATCCCCATACACATCATCAAGCCGTTTTACTGCTGGCCAGTATTTATTCGCTTTCGTTTGTGCTGTTGGGAATGCTGCGAGTTCACGGCTATAACTATGAGGCCACTCCCCGGCTAGCTCCGTTTGCACATGAGGCGAATTCACGAGAGGGTTATCTTCTAGTGTCCACTGCCCTTTCACAACTTGGTCAATTTCATCGCGTATCGCTAACATGGCGTCAATAAACCGATCAATTTCAGTTATGCTTTCAGACTCTGTCGGTTCAATCATTAATGTCCCTGCTACAGGGAAAGACATGGTTGGCGCATGGAAACCATAATCAATTAAGCGCTTAGCAATATCGAGCTCACTGATACCCGTATCTCTTTTAATTGGGCGTAAATCGACAATACATTCATGGGCAACATAGCCTTCTTGCCCTGTATATAAAATGTCATAACGGCCAGAAAGACGCTTGGCAATATAATTCGCATTTAAAATAGCAACTTGGCTAGCTTTACGTAGACCATAAGAGCCCATCATCCGAATATACATCCAGCTAATTGGCAAAATTGATGCACTGCCAAATGGGGCTGCAGATACCGCACCTTGGTCAGTTAACATTTCTTGCTCAACCACAGAATGCCCCGGTACGAACGGTGCCAAGTGTTTTTTCACACCGATAGGCCCCATACCTGGTCCGCCACCGCCGTGAGGGATACAGAATGTTTTATGCAAATTCAGGTGAGAAACATCCGCACCAATAAAGCCCGGTGTTGTTAAACCAACTTGAGCATTCATATTTGCACCATCAAGATATACTTGACCACCATATTGGTGAATAATTTCACACACTTCACGAATACTTTCTTCATATACCCCGTGGGTTGATGGGTAAGTTACCATCACACAAGAAAGAGCTTCGCTATGTTGCTGAGCTTTTTCACGTAAATCCGTTAAATCGATATTACCTTCATCATCACAACGCACTACCACCACTTCCATACCTGCCATATGCGCAGAGGCAGGATTGGTACCGTGAGCAGAAGCCGGGATCAAACAAATATTTCGCTCCCCTTCATTGCGACTCTCATGATAGCGACGAATAGCCAATAAACCGGCATATTCACCTTGAGCCCCTGAGTTAGGTTGCATACAAACTGCATCATAACCAGTCAATTGCACTAACCAATGGGAAAGTTGCTCTATCATTTGGTGATAACCTTGAGCCTGCTCAGGTGGGCAGAATGGGTGTAGCTCGCCAAATTCAGGCCAAGTAATTGGGATCATTTCCGCAGCCGCATTAAGCTTCATCGTACAAGAACCCAGAGGGATCATAGCTTGGTTTAAGGCTAAATCTTTGCGCTCTAAACTATGCATATAGCGCATCATTTCGGTTTCACTATGGTAACGATGAAAATTTGGATGAGCTAAAATTTCATCATCACGTAACATAGAGCTTGGGATCGCTTGCTCTGTCGCTGAAACAGATTGGTCTAGTTTTTCAAAATCTAACTTAGCTTCAACACCTGTGATCACCGCAAACAATTCATTTAAATCTTGGCGAGTCGTGATTTCACTAAAAGTCACGCCAACTGCACCACGAATATCAGTACGTAAATTCACTTTGGCTTTTTCAGCACGCGCTAGCACCGCTGTTTTGTCAGCGACTTCAATACAGAGCGTATCAAACCAAGTTTTATGGCGTGATGTAAAACCTGCGTCTGCTAATGCCTTGGCAAAAATAGTGCTGAAGCGATGAATACGCTCTGCAATTATTTTCAGCCCTTTTGGCCCATGATAAACCGCATACATGGCTGCGATATTGGCTAACAGCACTTGGGATGTACAAATATTCGAGTTCGCTTTTTCACGGCGAATATGTTGTTCACGGGTTTGCATCGCCATACGCAGTGCGGTATTACCTGCTGCATCCCGTGACACACCGATAATACGTCCCGGCATTGCTCGTTTAAATTCGTCACGACAAGCAAAGAAGGCCGCATGTGGCCCACCATACCCCATCGGGACGCCAAAACGCTGTGCTGAACCGAAGACAATATCCGCCCCTTGCTTACCCGGTGCAGTGAGCAATACTAGCGCCATCATATCTGCTGCAACGCAACTGACAATTTTACGCTCTTTTAATTGGGCAAATAGCGAACTGTAGTCATGGACATTACCTGTCGTGCCAACCTGTTGAAGTAACACACCAAAAACACCTTCGTGTTCCAGTGCTTTCTCTGCGCTATCCACGATCACTTCAAAACCAAAAGTCCCCGCACGTGTGCGAACAACATCCAGAGTTTGCGGATGAACATCATCCGCCACAAAGAAACGTTCTGCATCTTTCAGTTTGCTGATCCGTTTTGCCATCGCCATAGCTTCTGCCGCAGCGGTGGCTTCGTCCAATAACGATGCAGAAGCAAGGTCTAACCCCGTAAGGTCGATAGTTAACTGTTGAAAATTCAGTAATGATTCTAAACGGCCTTGTGACACCTCCGGTTGATATGGCGTATAAGCGGTATACCAACCTGGGTTTTCTAATAAATTACGCAAGATAACTGGCGGAAGCACAGCAGGGGCATAGCCCATACCAATATAACTTTTGTAGCGTTTATTGAGTGACGCTATTGCTTTTAATTCCGCTAAAGCTTCTTGTTCAGTTGCTCCCCCCCCCACTCTTGGCGGTTCTGCAAGCAAAATGGCTTTGGGGACAATTTTGTCCATCAGGGCATCTAATGACGTTGCACCCACGGTGTCTAACATGGTTTTTAATTGTTGTTCTGATGAACCAATGTGGCGCGAAATGAATTCTGAACGATTTTCTAATTGACTCAGTGACATCGACATATCTGTGTTCCCATCCTTTGTCTGCTATGCATAAGTTGTAGGGCGGTTATTACGGAACTTGCGAGATAACGCTTAAAATCAATGATATTGCGGTTGTTTCTTGTTTCTAACTAATTAGATTTTATCAATCCTATAAATAGCTCATCTTATGGCTATCACTAAAAAGTGTTTATTCTAAATAGTTTGCGTTGTGGCTAGGCGGCAAACGTAGACAATCTTGGGGAACATACACAAATATATGACCCGAGTTGTCGAATGCTGCCCCCACAAAATAAGCATATTGATAAATCCTATAAATAGTTCATCTTGTGGCTAGGCAGCAAGCAAATGAGACCCTAGGAGCATACATAAGTATGTGACTAGGGCGAGTGAGCGAAGCCAACACCGCCACAACAACCAAAAGTGTTTATTCTAAATAGTTTGCGTTGTGGCTAGGCGGCAAACGTAGACAATCTTGGGGAACATACACAAGTATGTGACCCGAGTTGTCGAGTGCAGCCAACACCGCCACAACACAAAATATGACGAATAAACTATTCTTCGGCTTCGATCATAGAGGTATACCCCGCCGCATCAATCAAATCCGCCAGCTCTGCGGTATCGGATGCTTTAATGCGGAAAATCCAACCTTCTTGATACGGCTGTTCATTTACGAGTTCTGGCGCGTCATTCAACTCACTATTAACCGCCACAATTTCGCCACTCAGTGGTGCGTAAATATCAGATGCTGCTTTAACTGATTCGACGACTGCAACGTCATCACCTGCACTTACCGCCGTCCCCACTTCGGGTAAATCAACAAACACCATGTCACCCAACGTTTCTTGCGCATGTTCGGTGATACCAACTGTAAATTCACCATTACCTTCATCGCGCAGCCACTCATGTTCACGGGTGTACATTAATTCTTTAGGTGTATTGCTCATCATTAGCCTCTCAATTTTTAAATTTATTAATCAGATTCGCCCAAATTACACTAAGCAGTTACCTTCACGGACAAAGCCCGGTTTAACAACTTCAACTGGCATTTCTCTTTGTCTGATTTCAACAATTGCTTTGTCTTGAATTCCGTTCGGGACACGCGCTAACGCAATACTGAAGCCAAGGGTTGGCGAGAAAGAGCCACTGGTTATTACCCCTTCTTGTAGTTTCCCCAGTTCATCAGTAAAGCGGACAACTTGCCCTGCACGCAGTATACCTTTTTCACGCATCACAATACCGACAAGTTTTTCAGTACCTTGTTCGCGTAATTTTTCCAATGCTTCACGGCCAATAAATTGGCGATCTTCTGGTTTCCAAGAGATCGTCCATCCCATATTCGCGGCTAATGGTGAAATCGTTTCATCCATATCTTGCCCATATAGGTTCATACCGGCTTCAAGGCGCAAAGTATCCCGCGCCCCTAAGCCCGCTGGGTGTACCCCTGCCTTAAGCAGTTTATGCCAAAATTCAACGACCTGCTCTTTAGGCATAGCAATTTCATAACCTTTTTCGCCGGTATAGCCCGTGGTTGCGATGAACAAATCTCCAGTTTGAATACCATAAAATGGTTTCATTCCTTCAATGGCGCTATTTTGTTCCGAACTCAGTAATGAATGAACCTTTTCTGGTGCTTGCGGCCCTTGGACAGCTAATAACGCTAAGTCATCGCGAACACGAATTTCAACTGCATAACCTTTAGCATGTTGTTCAATCCAAGCGAGGTCTTTATCGCGTGTTGCTGAGTTGACGACGAGACGATAAAAGTCATCAGCGAGGTAATACACAATCAGGTCATCAATAACACCACCTGAAGCATTCAGCATGCCTGTATATAAGGCTTTACCTTGCTCTGTAAGTTTATTGATATCGTTGGCGAGAAGATAACGAAGAAAATCACGACAGCCTTCGCCGTGTAAATCGACAATAGTCATATGGGAAACATCAAACATCCCTGCTTCGGTTCTGACAAAATTATGTTCATTGATCTGCGAACCATAATGCAACGGCATCATCCAACCATGAAAATCGACCATTTTTGCACCGCAGGCTATATGTTCATCATATAGCGTTGTTTGCTTTACCATGAATACCCTCTTTACATTATTAATTAATATGACAGGGTGATTGCGTAGTGAAAATTATCCATCTGCAACAAAGTCGCGAGATAATTTTAACCCGACGCAAACGATAACTTTTAAAAAACCTACCACTGTTTGCAGTTCTATTCTATAAAAAAAAATAGGGCGACCATCCATCTGTATTACTGATTGCGCTCTGATTTTGCCAGTGCTTTTTGTTAAATAATTGAGAATGATCACTCAAAACCCTTACATTTAGCGTCTAGGAGCTCAAAATATCATCAATTAAAGAATTTAAATGATAGCTTCGCCAATAAAACTCATCACACCAATATAAATAAAACTAATGCGAAAAATGAATGTAATTAGTTTTTTTCAGTCATGATAAAAAGAGAAAAGTCTGCTATTCATACTAAAACAAGATCGGCAGGGTTATTTCGTATACAGAAACCAGTGATGACACTTTGTATATTGAAATTAAAAAAGAAAAAGACACAATTTATAAGATTGTGCCTTCGCAGAAAGGGATTTAGAGAGTGTCTTCGACTTGTAACTGTTCCAGCCACTTCGGCATATCAAACAGCCCCATCGCATGGTTCAATAATTGCGGTTTAACACCCGGTAAGCTGTCCGCTAAAACCAGCCCGATATCACGAAGTAATTTCTTCGCAGGGTTATTGCCATCAAACAATTCACGGAAGCCTTGCATACCAGCTAACATCAACGCTGCACTGTGCTTACGGCTGCGCTCGTAATCACGCAAGTATAAATATTGACCAAAGTCTTTACCTTCGCGGTGCAAACGTTTAATTTCACCAATCAACATAGCCACATCCATAAACCCAAGGTTAACCCCTTGGCCTGCTAATGGATGAATAGTATGTGCCGCATCCCCCAACAGAGCTAAGCGTTGAGCTGCAAATTGCCTTGCATAACGCCCTGTGAGAGGAATGGTTAATCGCTCACTTTCCACTTGGCAAAGACCCAGACGAACATCAAATGCAACCGCCAGTTCTTTATTAAAATCAGCAGGTTCTAAAGACTGGCGTCTTGCTGCCTCAGTGGCAGGCTGAGACCAGACAATCGAGCAAAGATGTGGGTCACTTAATGGTAAAAACGCCAAAATACCTTCACCATCAAAAGCTTGTCGAGCAACGCCTTCGTGAGGTTTTTCGGTTCGGATCGTAGCAACTAACGCGGTATGTTCATAATCCCAAAAGGTTAATGGGATATCAGCATGGCTACGCAACCACGAGTTTGCCCCATCAGCCCCCACAATCAACCGTGCCGTTAACATGTTTTCATCATCTAACGTAATGAAAACATCATTTTCTCCCCACACCACTTTTTTAATTGTTGCGGGGGCTAATAATGTCACATCGCGAAGCTGAGACCCCTTTTGCCATAGTGCATCACGTACAACATTATTCTCAACAATATGCCCTAAATGCGTCAGGTTACGTTCTTGAGCGGTAAAAGAAATACGCCCAAAGCTATCGTTATCCCAAACTTCCATGCCATTATATGCAGAAGCTCGCATTCCTTTAATAGTTGACCATACACCTAAGTGGGTCAGTAACTTTTCACTTGCCGCATTAATAGCAGATACCCTTAATGCATGCGGCTCTGCTACACTAAATGGTACCTTGGGTGGATGAGTCTCAATTACCGCAACACGGAGCCCACTCCCTTCAAGCCCACAAGCGAGTGCCAACCCAACCATACCACCACCGGCGATAACCACATCAAATGATTGCATATTTTTTATTCCTCTTTATTTCGTGGTTATTGGTGTGCAACCCAACCCAATGTTTGGCGAGCCAAAACATCACGAGCTGGCGGTAACATTTCCATTGCCATTAAACCTAAGTTACGCCCGACAATAAGCGGTAAACAGCGATTCGCAAATAAACGAACCAAACCGTCGGTTATCGTAACCGTTTTGTCTCTATCTAACGCTCTGGCTTGCTGGTATTGGCTAAGTAATGAATAACGGCCAATGTCTTGCCCTTTCGCGTTTGCATCTACCACAATGTGAGCCAGTTGCATCACATCACGGATACCTAAATTAAAGCCTTGCCCCGCAATAGGATGCAGGGTCTGAGCAGCGTTCCCCACTAACACGACTCGATGACTAACAGGGTTAAGCGCCTTACGTAATACCAATGGATAACAATGACGCTTACCGGCCATGACGATTTCGCCTAGCCGCCAGCCGAATGCTTGCTGTAATTTATCCTTGAATGTCTCATCATCCCAAGACCTGATTGTGTCAGCTTGTTCTTGCTGATGGCACCAAACCAATGAACTACGGCCTTGTGACATTGGCAACAAGGCTAATGGGCCAAATTCCGTAAAGCGTTCAAAGGCTTGGCCTTGTGGGTCTATGGCGGTTTTCACATTCGCGATAATAGCCACTTGCCCATAATCGTCCTGTTGCCATTGCATATGGCAGGCTTTACCAATCGCGGAATGGCTGCCATCCGCAGCAATCAGTAATTCCCCTGTCACCTTATCTCCATTATCCAAGGTGACCGTCACAATCTCTTGTTCACGATAAACATTTTCTACTTTTGCAGGGCAATAAAGGGTTACACCGGGGGCTTTACGTAACAATGAAAATAGGCGGGCACCAGCTTCGTGCAGTTCAATAACATTGCCTAGAGCATCGATATGATAATCATCGGCTGCGATATTCACAAAACCAGCATGGCCTCTATCAGACACATGAACATGATTAATGGGGGTCACACAATCCGCTAAAGCAGGCCAAACGCCTATTTTTGCTAACGACTGGCAAGTACCGTGAGCTAGCGCAATCGCACGTGCGTCGAATCCCGGATGTTTGCCATCAGGCAAAGCTGCCTCGATTAATGAAACCGATAATTTTCCTTGGCTAAGGGATGATATCGCCAGTGCTAATGTTGCACCCGCCATACCGCCCCCCACGATGATCACATTCATGCGTTGTTTATTACCTTTCTATGATGACTGACAGCTACCCTAAATTGTGCGTTACTGCCGCCATTAGGGCTTCAATTTCATCAGGGTCTTTCACGACTAAATCTGTTAAGTTTTCATTTCCGTTTTCGGTGATAACAATATCATCTTCGATACGTACACCAATACCGCGATATTGTGGTGGCACATCGGCATCTGGAGCAATATATAAACCAGGCTCAACAGTTAATACCATCCCCACTTCAAGTGTACGGTCGCGGTCTGTGCCATAAAAACCTACATCATGTACATCTAACCCTAACCAATGACTTAGACCATGCATAAAGAATGGCTGATATGCTTTGTTTTCGATCAATTGATCCACATCGCCTTGTAAAATTCCAAGTGCGACAAGACCTTCTGTTTTGATACGAACAATTTCACGAGTCACCTCATGAATACTGGTTCCCGGGCGGTATAGCTCTAACGCGGTATTTAACGCTTTAAGGACGATATCGTAAATTTCACGTTGCGCTTGGCTAAATTTACCATTTACTGGGAAAGTACGCGTGATATCCCCTGCATAGCCTTCAAATTCTGCCCCCGCATCAATCAAGACTAATTCGCCATCCTTCATTAGGCTCTCATTTTCGGTGTAATGCAAAATACAGGCATTTTCACCACTACCCACAATGGAGTTGTACGAAGGGAAACGTGCACCATGGCGAGTAAATTCGTGTTCTAACTCACCACAAAGTTGGTATTCATACATATTAGGTCGGCAAGTTTCCATGGCTCTAACGTGTGCGAGAGCAGAAATTCGCCCAGCCATACGCAGAGTATTAATTTCTTCTTCTGACTTAAATAAGCGCATTTCATGGACAATCGGCCGCCAATCTACCAATGTTTGTGGCGCTCGTAAGTGACGGCGGCTGCCTTTACGTAAAATATCTAAGGCATCAAATACTAATTTATCGGCATAGGCAAACTCCCCCTGTGCATGATAAACCACATCGAGGCCGTTCAGTAATTGATAAAGTTGTTCTTCTATTTCATTGAAAGGTAACGCTTTGTCGATACCTAACTTTTCAGGTGCGGCGTCTTGGCCAAGGCGGCGACCAAACCAAATTTCAGCAGTTAAATCACGAACACGGTTAAAAAGAACAGAATGGCTATGTTTTTCATCGCTCTTAATCAACACTAATACGGCTTCAGGTTCGCTAAACCCCGTCAAATAAAGGAAATCACTGTGTTGACGGTACGGGTATTCGCAATCCGCATTACGCTGCGCAGGAGGCGCTGAGAAAATAATTGCTGCACTGCCTGGTTGCATTTGAGCCAATAATGCATTGCGACGAGAAATAAATTCCTGTTTATTCATACCGTTTTTGCCTTATTATCAGAATAATTAGATTGCTGAATATATTGCTTGTGTTTAACCAATCACATAGCAACATACACTGGCGAAATGACTTAAAACTGGATACACCCCGTTTTCAAGCACTTAATTTTATCAATAATATAATATCGTCCGATAAAGTTAAGTGGCTTTGAAAACTCACGTTACACGTTAAAAGAAACTAATGAAGAACTGGCTTATCATTTTCCACTGCGGTTGGGCCTTGGCCTTTAGTTGGCTCAATCAATGCAATGTAACATAATTGCACCGCCACCCTGACATACTCCACCACTTCTTCTAACGCTTGCTCGAGTTCTTCTTGGTCTTCGTCTTCATCATAACCAAGCATACCAATATTGCGTAAATCTGTGATAACCTCGCTTATCTCTTTTTTATCAGCCAGTTTCGGTTGTGTAACACCAACACCTAATAAAAAGTGATTTACCCAGCCAGCTAGCGCATCAGCATGGTCAAAAACAGAAGCATCTTCGTCAGGAAATAGCATAGTAAATGCAAACTCGCTATCATCAAGTGCTTCAAACGTGGTATCAAAAAGTTCTCGCAGTGGCTGTGAAACGGTTTGTGGAAAAGCTAAACCATCGTTAGCAAGGTCATGGACTAACGTTTGCCAGCTTTGATCACGTCCCCCACCACAGATCAACCCGGTTATTAGACCATGGATCTCTGCGGCAGTAAGTGCGATTGAGTGCTGTTGCAGTAGTTTGTCCAGTGATTCATAGTTTGGTAAAGATTTTTGTATAGACATCTGAATTCGTCATGTTAGCTTATGATTCGTGATATGCTACCATCAAGGATAGCCGCTAGACCAGTATGCTTTTGTCTTATCTATTAATTGCGCCAAATATGATGTATTTATGGCGAGTATTATTCAGTATGGAGGTATCATGTCCGCACAACCTGTCGACATCCAGATTTTCGGGCGTTCAATGCGAGTTAACTGCCCATCAGAACAAAAAGAAGCCCTTCTTGAGTCGGCTAAAGAATTAGAACAACGCTTGCAAAATCTGAAAGATAGAAGCGGTGTGACCAATATGGAACAACTTATTTTTATCGTAGCATTGAACGTCTGTCACGAATTAGCACAAGAAAAGACAAAAACGCGTGATTATGCTTATAATATGGAAGAGAAAATAAAAATGTTGCAGCACACAATCGAACAAGCGTTGCACGATCAGGTGAAAATTACTGAGAGGCAGGTATTGCCCCTAGAGTAAATCTGCTTATTAATCAGACACTAGTAGAAAAAAATATACAAAATTAAGGTTGCATTTTAAATCTAGTTTCGTACAATGAAATCACTGAGTAACGATAAGTTCTCAAACCAAATTTCTCTGAGATGCGCGTGAGTGGGCGAGTCCCCTGAGCCGATATTTCAACTAAATAGAATGTGGTTATGGCGCTGGTGAGCATGCCTGATTCGCTCAGGAAGCCTAAAGGTTGCTAAACTGCGTTCACCTTGAACCAAGGGTTCAAGGGTTACAGCCTACAACGGCATCTTGGAGACCCTCAATTAAGTTCCTGCTTATTTTTCATTTGTTTTCTACATAACCTTTCATCTTGCGATATACTTTAAGTAATTTACTTTCTTGGTTAACTGTTTTTTATCGCATATATAACAGGTTATCACATGCAAGACTCCCTCTCGACCCAACGCCAGCAGGTACGTCAAACAATCCGCCAAGCACGTCGTCAATTAAGCGCTCAGCAGCAATATGACGCTGCGGAACAACTCATGCATAATGCATTAAACCACCCGAAAATAGCACAAGCCAACACGATTGCGTTGTTTCTTTCTTTTGATGGCGAAATTGATACTAAACCGCTTATTCAGGCGCTCTGGGCTGAAGGCAAACAAGTCTATCTCCCTGTTTTGCATCCTTTTAGTCGCCACCATTTATTGTTTCTTCACTATCGCCCCGATAGCCAACTCGTTAAAAACAGATTTAATATTGATGAACCACCGCTTGATGTTAGAGATGTGCTACCACTTGAGAAACTGGATATCATGCTTATCCCATTAGTGGCTTTTGATACTCAAGGGCAACGGTTAGGTATGGGAGGTGGGTTCTATGATAGGACTCTAGCAAATTGGCAAAAAACCGGTTTTTATCCGATAGGTCTTGCCCATAATTGCCAGCAAGTAGAAAAACTCCCCATCGCACACTGGGATATTCCTTTACCCGAAATTATTACGCCGCAAAAAATATGGCGCTGGTCATAAATACCCGCGCCATCATTTCACACAATTTTTAGCGTAACTTAGAACAGTAAACGCGCACGAATGGTTCCAGGCAAATCTTTTAATTTCTGGAGTGCTTCATCTGTTTGGTTTGGCGTTTGCATTAATACATCAATAACCACATAACCTACGTTGCCTGATGTACGTAAATACTGGCCAACAACGTTAATGTTATTTTCAGTGAAGACTTGGTTGATGCTGTTCAAAATACCTGGGCGGTTTTCATGAATATGCAAGAAACGGTTGGTATCTTCAGTATGGACTGGCAGGGAAACTTCTGGGAAGTTAACCGCAGATAGTGTTGAAC
The DNA here is from genome assembly GCF_029193595.2 of Providencia hangzhouensis. Lineage (NCBI taxonomy): Bacteria > Pseudomonadati > Pseudomonadota > Gammaproteobacteria > Enterobacterales > Morganellaceae > Providencia > Providencia hangzhouensis. The sequence goes on along the minus strand of NZ_CP135052.1, from coordinate 1,465,589 downwards.
CATTATCAGAGTATTTCGCCAACTTACTAGCTACTTCTAACCCAATATTTTCTTGAGCTTCTTCTGTAGAGCCCCCAATGTGCGGCGTTAAAATCACATTGTCGAACTTAATCAATTCAGAGATAAATGGGTCATTAGGGTCATTATTTGCAGCTGGCTCACTTGGGAATACGTCCACCGCAGCACCTGATAAATGTTTGCTTTCCAACGCGGCTGCCAGTGAAGGAATATCCACAACTGTTCCACGTGATGCGTTAATGAAAATAGAACCAGGCTTCATACGGTCGAATTGTTCTTTAGCAAACATATTCTTCGTACTTGGGGTCTCAGGGACATGTAAGCTAACCACATCGCTCATATTCAGAAGTTCAGTTAAAGAACGAACTTGAGTTGCATTACCTAATGGTAGTTTGTTTTCAATATCATAGAAGAAAACATTCATACCGATACCCTCAGCTAAGATCCCTAACTGAGTACCAATGTGGCCATATCCAACAATACCAAGACGCTTACCGCGTGCTTCAAAACAGCCTTTCGCTTGTTTTTCCCAAATACCACGGTGGGCTTGCATATTAGCTTCAGGAATACGACGTAGTAAAAGTAATAATTGGCCTAATACCATTTCTGCAACGGAACGTGTATTCGAAAATGGTGCGTTAAATACAGGGATACCGCGTTTTGCCGCAGCATCTAAATCAACTTGGTTGGTGCCGATACAAAAGCAACCCACTGCAACAAGTTTTTCTGCTGCTGCAAAAATTTCTTCAGTAAGATGAGTACGGGAACGGATACCTACAAAACGTGCATCTTTAATCGCTTCTTTTAATTCTTCGTCGGATAACGCACTTTTGTGATATTCAATATTGGTGTAGCCCGCAGCTTTTAAGTTATCAACCGCACTTTGGTGCACACCTTCTAGCAGTAAAAATTTAATTTTGTCTTTTTGCAAAGATACCTTAACCATTTCCCTACCCTATCGTGAACGTACTTAAGATTTATAACAGATGAACATATGTGTTTGCCTAACATAGCTCAAGAGAGATGACATCCATCTACCTTGAGCTATGAAGCGTATACCAACATAGCAAAAAATAGCGCAGTAGCAATACAACCGTTTGCTTAATGGATGCTAAAAAGCGCGAAGAAAAAGAAGTTAAATGGTAGAAAATCAGGGGTGATAACACAAAATAAGGATTTTTCCTGCACAATGCCTATTTGTGTGAGATATATCACCAAAATAGCTAGATATTAAAAAAAATAAAATAAATTTCAAATTGGTGATATTAATAAAACTGGTTAATTAATTTAGCTTCTATCAAATCATAAACTAATGACAAAATACCAGTAAGACAAAAAAACCAGTGGGTATAACTCCACTGGCTTATTAAAAAATTGAATACGATATAGATTATAACTTGATGGTTTTAACGCCTTCGTTTGCAGTTCCCATCAAGACGACGTCTGCACCACGATTCGCGAATAACCCAACGGTCACAACACCTGCAATCCCATTAATGGTATTTTCTAATGCCACTGGGTCAATAATATTTAAATTATGGACATCTAAAATCACATTACCGTTATCTGTAATCACATTTTGACGGTACTCTGGCGTGCCACCCAGTTTAACCAATTCACGTGCCACATAGCTACGCGCCATTGGGATCACTTCAACAGGCAGAGGGAATTTACCTAACACATCAACTAACTTAGATTCGTCAACGATACAAACAAAGGTTTTTGCAATTGCAGAAACAATTTTTTCACGTGTTAAAGCCGCACCACCGCCTTTGATCATATTCATGTGGTGGTCAACTTCATCAGCGCCATCAACATAAACATCTAAGGAATCCACTTCATTGCAATCAAATACCGTAATACCCAATGATTTTAATTTTTGAGTTGATGCTTCTGAACTTGATACCGCACCTTCTATTTGACCTTTCATTGTTGCTAATGCATCAATGAAGTGTGAAGCTGTCGAGCCCGTTCCAACACCAACAATAGTGCCCGGTTTTACGTAATCAAGTGCTGCCCAACCTACCGCTTTTTTTAATTCGTCCTGAGTCATACTCATGCCTTTTAAGATTTAATTGAGTCGTGATTAAGGTTATTAATAACTAGTATATACCGGACACCCAATAAGTTGCAGCTTTGTTCGCTGTATTTATGTCACGGTTCTTGGGATTTAGGCCACAACAATAATATTTTTAAGTGTTATTTGTAAAAATATGGCATAGTGCTTGGTAGAATAACAACAAGGAGATCTTTTTGATGAAGCGCCCTGACTATCGCGCATTACAAGCACTGGATGCCGTTATCCGTGAACGCGGCTTTGAGCGCGCAGCTCAAAAGCTCTGCATCACGCAATCTGCTGTGTCACAACGTATAAAGCAGTTAGAAAACCTATTTGGGCAGCCACTACTTGTGCGTACCGTTCCGCCACACCCAACTGAACAAGGGCAAAAACTGCTAGCATTGCTTCATCAAGTCGAATTGTTAGAAGAACAATGGTTAGGTGATGAAAATAGTGGCTCCACCCCTTTATTGCTCTCACTTGCCGTCAACGCCGACAGCTTGGCAACTTGGTTTCTTCCAGCCCTAAACCCTGTATTAGGCAACAGCCCTATTCGGCTAAATATTCAGGTAGAAGATGAAACTCGAACTCAAGAACGTTTAAGACGTGGTGAAGTGGTAGGCGCTATCAGTATTCAACCCCAAGCCTTACCGGGTTGCTTGGTCGATAAACTTGGCGCGCTGGACTATATTTTTGTCGCATCACCTGGCTTTGCAGCGAAATATTTCCCCGATGGGGTGACTCGCTCTTCGTTATTAAAAGCGCCTGCGGTTGCTTTCGACCATTTAGACGATATGCACCAAGCCTTTGTGCAACAAAACTTTGGGTTGTCGCCCGGCAGTGTTCCATGCCATATCGTGAACTCCTCAGAGGCCTTTGTACAGTTAGCGAAACAAGGTTCTACCTGCTGTATGATCCCACATTTGCAGATAGCAAGTGAATTAGCGAATGGTGAGTTGGTTGATTTAACGCCAGGGCTATGTCAGCGACGCATGCTTTATTGGCACCGCTTCGCACCTGAAAGCCGTACGATGAAAAAAGTGACTGACGCCCTATTAAAAACTGGGCGCCAGATGTTAAAACAAGAAGATGAACCCGCAAAAAACTAGCGTTTTAATTCAAATACCACATCAACTTGGTCATTAAAATCAATACTCTGTTGTTCATAAGTCTCATCAATCTTGAGGTCTTGAGCAACAGAGGCTTTCATCGCCCCACCATAATTTCTTGTTGCCATTGGATATGGCACCGCAGCTGGCGCATTATAGTTAATGCTATACACTGGGCCTAACTGAACATTAAAGCCTTTCGCTAAGAGATTAGCTTGTTCTGTCGCATTTTTAATCGCTTGAGACCGTGCTTCATCACGATACTGTTGCGGATTAGCCACACCAAACTGTACTGAGTTGATTTCATTGAGACCTGCGGCTAAAGCACCATCTAACAAGACATTAAGTTGGTCTAATTTCTTCACTTTCACTTCAACAGAACGTGTTGCCGTGTAGCCTTCGATGGTTGATTTTTGTTTCACACTACTGTAATCATATTTAGGCTGAGTTCGCACATTTGCTGCATTAATATCTTCTTTTTCAATACCGTTTTTCTTAAGAAACTCAAAATACTCCGCAACTCGCTTATCGACCCCAGCTTTCGCAGCCGCCGCATCTTTAGCAGTCACTTCCACCTGAATATTCAGCGTCGCCATATCGGGTGTCGCTTTCACTATTCCATTACCCGAAGTCGTAATGTGTGGACCATTAGGTAACGGGTCAGCCAATGACATGGTAGGAACCGCAGCACCTGCTACCATCGCAGCTAAAACTAAAGATTTTAATTTCACAGAACCTCCCAAGGCAATTATTTATCGCTAAAAAAGGGATAATTGGTAATAAACTATCCCTGAGCTCAATTTAACAGTAACACATGAAACAAAAAGTACAGTCAGAATAATGAGAAATTGAACTTTATTGCTTGTCTGTTGAAGATATATTGTTATTGAGAAATCAAACCGAGTCCCTTAAGCCCCTGTATTGCAAGTTGAAATGCAATAAACCACATCACACTCCCCACAAAAATGTTAATAATGCGCTGTGAACGCGGTTTATTTAACACAGGTGAAAACCAAGCAGCAAGTATCGCTAACGCAAAAAACCAAACAAAAGAAGCCGTTAATGCTCCAGCCGTAAACCAAGGTCTCAGCTGGCTTTCTAATTGGCCTCCCACACTACCCAATACAACGAAAGTGTCTAAATAAACATGAGGATTCAGCCAAGTGACGGCAAATAATGTGACAATCACTTTCCATCTTGTGATAGCACGGCTTTCTGTTTGAAGTATGACCTCATCAGGGCTGAGTGCTGTCCGAAACGCACCATAGCCATACCATAGAAGAAATGCTACGCCTGCCCATGTAATCAATTGCATTAATATTTCAGACTGGCTTAATAAAGCGCTCCCACCAAAAACACCTGCGATAATTAAAACGGTATCACTTAAAGCGCATAATAATGCACTCATTAAATGAAACTGCTTTCGGCTTCCTTGTTGTAAGACAAAAGCATTCTGCGGCCCTAAAGGTAATATCATTGCTGCACCCAACAGTGCACCCTGTAAATATATCGAAAACATGCATTAATCCCAACTTTTTATTCAATTAATATGCATGGATATTAACGAGAAAAAATTATTAGTGGAAATGATTAAGTCTAATAGGTCATAAGTATGACTTATAACTAAAAACGGTTCGGTAAGAAAAATATAGGAGTGAGAAATGAATAAGAGCCCATCGAAGACAGGCTCTTATTTTCAGTGAAACTGCTGAATATGACTTTCTAAATATTACTCTGCAGCATCTTGCTTGATAGGCGCATTTTGTTTATGAACATGAACGTCCATTTGTGGGAATGGGATACCAATATTATGTTTATCCAATGCTCGCTTAAACTCTTCTAGCAAGTCCCAATACACAGGCCATGCATCACCATTGGTGGTCCAAAAACGCACTAAATAATTTAATGACGATGGTGCCATATCATGTAAACGGATAGTAACGCCTTTAGCATGCTGAATACGGCTATCTGCGGCGACGATATCACCTAATACTTTTTTCACCACATCAATATCAGAATCGTAAGCAACACCTACAATAATATCTTGACGACGGTTAGGCTCACGACTGGTATTAATAATGTTATCGGCAATGATCTTTCCATTAGGAATAACAATAATACGGTCATCTGCGGTTCTTAGCGTAGTTGAAAATATTTGTACATTTTGCACTGTACCTTCAACAGCACCGATTGAGACATACTCCCCCGCTTTTAGTGGCCTAAATACCACCAGCAACACACCTGCGGCAAAGTTACCCAGCGAGTTTTGTAATGCTAAGCCAACAGCTAAACCGGCCGCCCCCATTACCGCAATCACAGAGGCTGTTTGTACGCCAACTTTCCCTAATACAGCAATTAAGGTGAATGCAACAATGGTATAGCGCGCTATCGCTGATAAAAAGTCACTCACTGTTGAATCAATGCCTTTCATGGTCATCACGCGATGTAAACCACGCCCGACCCATTTTGCAATCATCATCCCGACAATCAAGATAACGATAGCAGACACGATATTCACAGCATACTGAACTAACAGATCTTGGTTCGCCACAAACCAATTCGTTGCATCATTCAACGCGCCTGTAACATCATCAGTATTCATATATATATGCCCTTTAGGATCCAATTATCAATATTAACCCCAACCAATAAATCTTTAACGAAACGTTTAATGGCTGGCCGTACATTGCAAATAATAGCGATGATTCATTAAAACACAAAACAAATCACTAAATAAAATTATTTTATCTATTTTCTATAACAAAAATTCGATAATCTTTTAGCATTAATAAGAAGTCATCAGTGCCGCAAAATGCAACACTTTCATTATCATAATAACTCATTCCTTCTTCCAACCCTTCAGTTTCAAATGATAATTGGTTGGCGCGGATCATCACTTCTTCATCATCAAGCAACAATGTATATTCGTGGCCAATAAGCTCCCATTGTTTTTCACTTCCTTTGATTTTTTCATAGTTTTCTTCAATAGCATCTAACAGACTAAGGTTATTTTTAACCTCTTCATTAAGCCAATATCCAATAGCCTCATGATCCATCGAGAATTTAGCGGAGATAGCTCCGGTGATATCTTGGAAAAATTGGTAGTCCATATGCAGTCCCTCTACTCTTGCGTTATTGAACCTAGTATAACGTGAGTCAAACCGCTTTGTTGAGAGGTATTACCAACAGAAAAAATAAAATTGAGTAAAGCACCGATTTCAACACATAAGCCACGTAATTCACTTAATATTAAATAAGAAAATAATTAAAATAGTCATAATTAAAACAATAGGAGCTCTAATGATCGATCGCTTAGACCATATAGTGCTAACCACAACTAACCTTGATGCCTGCATTGACTTTTACCAACGGGTGTTAAAAATGGAAGTTATTACCTTTGGTGAACAGCGTTATGCGTTATGTTTTGGGCAGCAAAAAATCAATATCCACCAATATGGAAAAGAATTTGAACCCAAAGCCCACTTGCCTGTACCAGATGCGCTCGATTTATGTTTTATTAGTGATATACCGCTGTGTGATGTGCAAAAGCATATTGAACAACAAGGTGTAAAAATTATCGAAGGGCCAGTTAATCGGACTGGTGCAACTGGAGCAATTAGATCTATTTACTTACGTGATGTCGATTTAAATTTAATCGAAATTTCTGAATATATTTAGCGAACACACCCAATTAAAAAAGGCCCCTAACATTAGGAGCCTCCGTTATTAATATTACCTTATTACACCGCTGTTTGGAAAATCACGCCATCCGCTTTTTCGGTATATTGTGATAACTGGTCAAAGTTCAGGTAACGGTATGTATCCGCCGCTGTTTCATCAACCTTATCCATAAACTGCAGATATTCTGCTGGCGTTGGTAAACGACCTAACAAAGAAGCTACCGCTGCCAGCTCTGCTGATGCGAGGTAAACATTTGCACCTGTTCCTAAACGGTTAGGGAAGTTACGCGTTGAAGTGGAAACGACTGTCGCCCCATCAGCTACACGTGCTTGGTTACCCATACACAGAGAACAACCTGGGACTTCAATGCGCGCACCACTCTTGCCAAATACGCTGTAATAACCTTCTTCGGTTAACTGTGCTGCGTCCATCTTAGTTGGAGGCGCAACCCATAAACGTGTTGGTAATTGGCCTTTATGAGAATCCAATAACTTACCTGCTGCACGGAAGTGGCCAATGTTTGTCATACAAGAACCGATGAAGACCTCATCAATTTTCTCGTTTTGCACATCAGACAATAAACGTGCATCATCTGGGTCATTTGGTGCACACAGAATTGGCTCTTTGATATCATTGAGGTCAATTTCAATCACTGCCGCGTATTCCGCATCTGCATCACCTTCCAGCAGTTGTGGATCCGCTAACCAGTTTTCCATCCCTTTGATACGGCGTTCAATAGTACGACGATCACCATAGCCTTCTGCTATCATCCATTTTAATAGAACGATATTCGATTGCAGGTATTCGATAATTGGCGCTTTATCTAATTTGATAGTACAACCCGCCGCTGAACGCTCTGCTGACGCATCCGCTAATTCAAACGCTTGTTCGACTTTCAGCTCAGGTAAGCCTTCAATTTCTAAGATACGGCCAGAGAAAATGTTTTTCTTACCTTTTTTCTCTACGGTCAATAGGCCGTCTTTGATTGCATATAGTGGAATTGCATGAACGAGGTCACGTAAAGTGATACCCGGCTGCATTTCACCTTTAAAGCGAACCAATACTGACTCAGGCATATCCAGTGGCATAACACCTGTCGCCGCAGCAAATGCGACTAAACCTGAACCCGCAGGGAATGAAATACCAATTGGGAAACGCGTATGTGAGTCACCACCTGTACCAACGGTATCTGGCAGTAACATACGGTTTAACCATGAGTGGATAATACCATCTCCCGGACGAAGAGAAACACCGCCACGGTTCATGATAAAATCAGGTAAGGTATGGTGTGTTGTCACATCAACAGGTTTTGGATACGCTGCTGTATGGCAGAATGACTGCATGACTAAATCTGCTGAGAAACCAAGGCAAGCTAGGTCTTTCAGTTCATCACGGGTCATCGGCCCGGTTGTATCTTGTGAACCTACAGAGGTCATTTTTGGCTCACAATATTCGCCAGGGCGAATACCTGGGCGACCGCAAGCACGACCAACCATTTTTTGTGCTAATGAGAAACCACGGTTGCTTTGTGCAACGGATTTCGCGTGACGGAATACATCTGTCGCTTCTAAGCCCAGTGATTCACGTGCTTTATTGGTTAAACCACGGCCGATAATCAGTGGAATACGACCACCTGCACGGACTTCGTCAATCAGCACATCTGTTTTTAATTCAAATGTTTCTAGTAGTTCACCGGTTTCGTGGTTACGAACTTCACCTTTAAATGGATAGATGTCGATCACATCGCCCATATTCAGTTTAGAAACATCCACTTCAATCGGTAATGCGCCCGCATCTTCCATCGTATTAAAGAAGATTGGTGCAATTTTGCCGCCTAATACCACCCCACCGCCACGTTTATTTGGTACAAATGGGATATCGTCCCCCATAAACCACAGCACGGAGTTAGTCGCTGATTTACGAGAAGAACCGGTACCGACGACGTCACCCACGTAAGCTAATGGGAAGCCTTTTTTATTTAATGCATCAATTTGCTTGATTGGACCAACATTACCCGCATCGTCTGGTTCAATACCATCACGTGCGTTTTTCAGCATTGCTAATGCGTGTAATGGGATATCAGGACGTGACCATGCATCAGGCGCTGGCGATAAGTCATCTGTGTTAGTTTCACCCGTAACTTTGAACACAGTTACGGTCATTTTTTCAGCTAACGCAGGACGCTCTTTGAACCACTCAGCATCTGCCCATGATTCAATAACTTGTTTAGCGTGAATATTTCCCGCTTTCGCTTTTTCTTCTACGTCGTAGAAGTTATCAAACATCAGTAAGGTGTGAGAAAGTGCTTTAGCGGCGATTGGCGCCAGTTTTTCATCATCCAACGCTTCAATTAGTGCGTGAATGTTATATCCACCCTGCATAGTACCTAACAGTTCAATGGCTTTTTCAGGGGAGATAAGAGAAGAGGAAGTTTCGCCTTTAGCTATCGCGGCTAAAAATCCAGCTTTTACGTACGCTGCTTCATCAACACCAGGGGGGACGCGGTTGGTCAGCAGGTCTAACAGGAAATCTTCTTCACCTTTGGGTGGGTTTTTGAGTAACTCTACCAGTGCAGCTACTTGTGACGCATCTAATGGCTTAGGGACAATCCCTTGAGCGGCACGCTCGGCTACGTGCTTACGGTATTCTTCTAGCACGACGTTCTCCTCGCTTCTTTGTTATTTATATACCCGGCTCTCTGCACCATACTGACAAAATTATCATCCGGTGCCAGGTCAGAGGAATTTGCTCGCATAATCTCAATGGCGGTAAAATTATGCCCAGCTTCGGGCGATCAGCATAGCAGAATTTAAACGTAATGTTAATTCATTCACAAGAAAGCAACATTTAACTACTAACTTTACGCCTTAACACTTCATTACTGGCTATTTTTCAGCTTAAGATACTATTAATCATCGTAAAACGCCGAAAAAACCATACTTTTTATAATGCATTTTAAAATTTAAAGCACCCTAATTAGTGCCTTTTTTCATCAGCTATCACAAATTATATTTTTTATCGCAATTTTATTTATATTACTAATTGATAAGGTAAATCATTGCGATTGGTTTTAATTTCTTTAAATGTTTTAATGGATTTTACTGCCCTTTTAAACCAATTAAATTGCCAAATGGGTCTTCAAGTTGGCACATTCGATTGTTACCATCTATTAACATTGGCCCGCGATACAGTTTTGCCCCTAGTTGAGTGAAATGCTCAAAAGCCAAATCAAAATCATCGACTTGCCAATACAATACAGTCCCTTTTTTACCCTCACTGACTTTTTCATCCGCTTGCACCACTTCTATCGTGAAGTCTCCGACATGCAGTAAGGTGAAATCAAATTCAGGCAAGTATTCTGCCTTTGCTTGTGGAAAAGCTTGCTGATACCAAGCCAAACCCGCTTGAACATCAGGTACATGAATTAAAATTGCAGAGGGTTTTAGTTGCATAGCGATTTCTTATTGATATCTATTATTTTGTTTTAGCTTACACGCATGATTGAAAGTTAGTAGATGTAGATAAGGTGTAAGCAATAGCCAAACCAGCGTTTGCTTACACCTTTAGTATCATCAAGTCAGATCATATTGCGTGTTTTTCTGATAAATAACGAAGAATGGCTGATATATTTTTTAAGTTATACTTTATAAGTAATTCATTTTCTTTAGCTTTACATAGCATCTCATAATCAGCTTCTAACTGCCCAATATCTAACTGAGTAGGCTCATTGTAAATATCATAAATAGATTCAGAAGGCACATTCCAATAAAAATCTGCATCTAAGTCTATATTATCCATTCCCTGTACTTTCATTTCTTTGAAAATGGCTACTATTGCCTCTTCCAGTAGACTCAGTTCTATTTTCATAGTTAAACCTTGACCAACCCTAATTTATATTTATATTTATATTTATATTTATATTTATATTTATATTTATATTTATATTTATATTTATATTTTCATCAAGTATTTTAATTTTTTTCTAAACATTTAATTAGTCATCAACAATATTAATTTCTTTATCAATTAACCGATCAAAATCTTCATTTTGTGAAATTACTGTGATGGTTTTCTGTATTAACTCCTCAATACTAGCTTGAAGTTGTTCTGGAATTAAACATTCAACATCCTCCAACTCGCAACCTAGGTTAATTATCTCTATTAATTTTTCATCAGAATCTATTTGCTCGAGGAATTTAGCCAAATAAGGTTTGAAAACAAATCCTTCTGCCTCATCAATCGATATCAAATTTTTATCTAATGCAGTTAATACACCTAACGTTAATAAGCTTATAAATTTGCTAGTCTGTTTATCACTAATACTATAATTAAGTCTAGTCACCTATTACTCCAACCACGTTTGATTTTCACATTAATGACTCTGCCACTTTGGTTCCCCCACGCAAAAAAATGGAGGAACCAACCTGCTTATGCGGAAATTAAACTAAAGGTTCTAAACGTAAAAGATGATCTTTAGCTTTCTCTATCAATAATAAAAATTCACTGTAATTAAATTCTAAAAAATCCGAGTCAGGATAAATAATAATTTTTACCTCTTTTTTATCTTCAGACAGTGAAATTTCCCCCCACTGAACATCATTAAAGGAAAGCTCAGCATATAAATCATCTCGGCTTAAAGAACTTCCAACACTGTATTCCAACATAAAATCCCCCCATCAATCATTTACAAACATTATGGCTCTCTAAAACCAATAAATTTCTTACCGTCTATACTAAATCTTAATACCCGACCATCAGGTGATTTAGCATCAATCACTTCAATTCTTTTCCTATTTTCATAAATAGTTCTAGGTCTTATTATTACATTTGGATTATCTAATATTTCATCGATTAATGCTCTAGCTTCCTGATTCAATACTGAAGCTTTTTGGTTGGAATATGAGTATGCAGATCCTTCCCTACCTCCATGCTTTTGGAGCGATCTGCCGGCATTTGTTAAACCATTGCGATTGATTTCTGATGCTGCTTGCTTTAGTTCTTCTTTAGAAGGAAGACCATTATTTTTTATAGAGAACTCATCAGGTTCCCACCCCTCCGGTCCTCCTGCCTTAGAGCCCCCTACCTCTACTTTATCTGAATTTGATAACTCTTTTCCAACATTTGGATTTGTGGCTGCTTTATCTAAATCATTTGAGCAGCTCATACCAAAAGAGCAATCAAACGTTTCCGCTAGGCCATCACGTATTGCCTAAGGTAGCCACTCCCCCTCCAGACTGTTGATTATACGGCTAGCTGAGGGGGAGTAAAGCGGCTAAGGAGATCCCTGCACAGAACTGGACTCTCTCTTTAATTACTTTAAACTACAAAACCATCAACCCAACCATCTCTATCTAGAACTTCTTCACTAATACTAAACCCATCAGGGTAATCTATGAATCCAGGTTGATTAGATACCTTGTCTTGAGCCTTTTGAGCAAGTTCAAAACTTGAATAAATTCCAATGAATTACCTTTTCCGTATTTAGCATCTAGTAACCTTTCGGCAAATTTATTGCCATTTTCACCCACTAATAGTTTTTCTCCTTTAGCCCAACTAGGTACATCTTTAGCTCCTTCTTTACCACTAATTCCCGGTTTAGGTACCTGTGGTTTTTCTGAAAGAAGAGCTATATCGTCTAACTTAAAGGTGTCTATCAAGTCGGTGGCTATTCAGTTTAAATAAATTAAAGATGCCTTACAGGCAGTTGATTATCTGGATAATTAAGCAATTCTTTGTATATGAGAGGAACGAACTTAAACCAGCTCAGATAGAAAATTTAGGATCCCATATATTTTCCAGATTCATCTTTCCATAAAATCGCTGGCATTTCATAAAAATAGAAGTTCAAGTCGTCATCATCTTTTGCTTTAGCATTTTCAGGCCAGTGCTGTTCAAGATAATTAACAATTTCTTGACTATTAGCATTCCAATACGGAACAACTCTACCTAAAGGGTCATCTGGAGAACAAAATTTAATTACTTGCTCATCTAATAACGCTTTTATCATAGAGAAAAATATAATCCTATGTTCATAGAAAGATTTGTTTGGATTCCAACCAACGATTGAACCAAACAACCCTGATAGCCATAGCCCTTTTGCATCACTAATAATTTCATCAAAATGCACAACTTTTTCCATATTAGAGGATAACCTGTTAATTGCAGCCTCAAAACTAGCCTTCCACGACTTTAATTTCTCTATCAACCAGCCGCCCAAAGGTTTCACTTTGTGAAATTACGGTGATGCTTTTCTGTATTAACTCATCAATGCTCGCTTGGAGCCGTTCTGGAATTAAACATTCCATAGATAGAATCTGCCCTTGATGGTTCTACGTCCATTCTACTGTCCCATCTTTAAGTATCCAAACGGCTCCGCCAGGGCATTCTTCATCAAAAAACCAAAACTGATCAATTAATTGCTCTTCTGTTTCTGGAAATGCAGTATAGAAGCACTGTAATTGTTCATCTATTGAACCACTTAAAAATTTACCATACTTAGCTAATTTTAACTTTCCATCACGTAGTAACTTGTCTAAGAACCAAAAAAATATTTTTTTCCTTTCCTGAAAAGGAAAATTATCATACATAGCATGGAGCGAAGGAAGCATATCTGGCGTGAGATACGCCCATAACCCATCAAGGGCTTGGGTTTCAGCGTATTCAGCAATAGTTTTATATTCAATATTTGATATCATCTTATTTATTACCTAAACTTGATCTCTGCGTTTCTTCCAAGACCGTTCTCTACTTGGCGTAAAGTTGGATTATTTCTTATTTGGACTGTCCAGCGAGCACCTGTTTGTTCTGCCGAGCTAGATACGCTCCTAAGGGTTATCATTGTACCATCAGTTAGTTTGGCAGTATAAATACCATCTTTTACCTTAGTTAGGGGTTGAGCAGCTAATTGTTCAGCATAATTATATATCTGTTGGTCTGTTAAGTTTTGACTATCATAAATCCTCGTTGAATAACGATTTCCTCCTACACCTTGTTTAATTGTTTGACCGTCAATAGTTATAGTCTGAGAAGGCGAGTCTTTATCATAAACCCTCGCTAATTCTTCAAAATTCTTTTGTTGCTGTTCCTTATGGCGAGCATGTTCCTCATCCTCTGGCTCCCAACCATCCGGTGTACCAGAAGTACTACCACCTAATTTTGCTTTTTCTGAATTAGATAACTCCATTCCCATATTTGGATTTTTTGCTGCTTTATCTATATCATTTGAGCAACTCATGCCAAAAGAGCAATCAAACGTTTCAGCTAGGCCATCGCGAATATTACCTAAGGTATTTTCGACACCTTTGACTATGTTGCTGTTTGCCGTTTGTGTAGCTTGCGTATTTAAACCAACGCCATGAGATAATGTAGGAACATTCGGTGTGGGAACGGCAAATACACTACTTTGGGCTATTTTCAGCTTATTTAATTCATTTAAATTAAACTGAATTTTATCCGTGATACTTTTATGTTGTCTCTTAATTTCGAGCAATTGATTTCTAGCATCACGGTCAGCTCGCTTATTAACCGCATCTATATATAGATCTATATTATCAAAAGGAAATCTCGGTATACCGGGTATATTATCGTCAAAATCCTCTGCGAGGAGCCTGTCCCTATCTTCAATTGTGCGAAATTTAAAGATTGCTGAAATTTTTAAATTTGAGGAGTCTGAAGATTGAAAATGCCATTTGTATGTACAAGGATATTTTTGTGGATCAATGATAAATTTCCAGCCAGGCGATTTTTCAATCTCCGCAATATCCTTTCTTAAGGTAATTAAATTATTTTCAATTGATATTTGTTTAGATTTTAAATCATTTTTAATTGTAGTAGAATAATCTTGAAAAGCATCGATTTTGTGATTATTAACATCATCATGGATATCAGCTAGTTTTATATTATCATAAAGATTTTCATGTAAAATACTTTTTAATTTTTCATACCTCCCAGTTAAATCAATATCTTCATGAGCATTATCATAATTATTAAAACAATCATTGAAATGCGGTCTAGGGTTACTTCCCCATACCGTTATTGTACCTAGGTCTGTCACACCATCCATAAACTAACTTCCTTATTAGTTATAAAAAACAGAATAAAGAAATTAGAATTTAATATTTTTATAGTCAACTAACCGTTATCATTAATAAAGATTCGACCATTTAAAATTAAAAGCGTATTACTTATAAAATGATTAATATCTATTTTAATCAATAATAGAACAGAAACATGTGACTAATTGTTTATATTCACAAAAACAAAAAAAGCCAATGAGTTTCCACATTGGCTTCAATTCGCTTTAGTGATAAACAGCATACTAGAGATACTATTTATCTATGCGATTAAAGAAAATTATTTTTTCTTTTTCGCTTTTGCGTTTGGTAAATCAGTAATGCTACCTTCGTAAATCTCAGCAGCCATACCGAATATTCCCTAAGGTAGCCACTCCCCCTCACGAGCCAAACCGGACAGCTAATCATCCCATTAGCTGACAGCGAGTAAGACCGTTAATTCAGATCCCTGTGTAGAGCAAGGATTTTTACTCATTCAGTAAAAATTCATTGTTTCTTTAATGTATCTCTGGCTTCAATCAATATTGAAATTAGATCATCTAAAGGCATTTTAGCTGTAAAACCGTGGGATAAATCTGAACCAAATAGTTCAATTTCTAAATTATCTACACCTTTATCTTGATTAATTTCTGCAACCCGCTCCCAATTTAATTGAACCTCTAACGTTAGATTCTCATATTCCATTGGACTTGAAAAAAATAGTTCTAATTTATTATCTTTCATTTTATTGCCTTCTTTGGGTCTAACACAGTATTAAATGAGCCATCCGCATTATATCTAACGCCTTTTTCACTAGGCAAACGATATTCAAATGCACCACCACCTAAATCGTTTCGAACTACTTTAGGATCTTTAAAGATTTCTCGGATGAAATTCTCGGCAGCAGCATTTTTTTGTGCTGGATTATCATTTAAGGGTTCAAAAACGCCATCGGGCCTAGTTACATGTTTGTCCCATGCTCTCACAGCTGAGAATAAGCACGATTGTAGTGTAAAAACACTGACGGCTAAAGAAGCAGTGGTCAAAACCAGAAAGTATACAATGGGTTCCCCCCAACCGAGGTAAACCAAACCCCAGCCCACAACTCACGTTAAGCGGCAAGTGATTGAGTGAGTTTGGGTTTAAGGTGAGTAACCACATACTCTCACTCGCCAAGCCGGACAGTTGATCATCCGGTTGGCTGAGAGCGAGTAAAATGATTGAGGTAAGAGACTAAAATTTGTTGGCATAGTGGCTCTTTAAATAGCCACTATGCCATTATTTTTTATAGATTTTTGTACCTATTAGGAAGGTATCTTCTATGTTCCATTGATTTCATTAAATTTTTTAGATCTGTCAAGTAATGTGATAACTCTTGTTTATTTGAACATTCCGTTTTTTCATATATTTGCTCATCAGATAAATGAGTTAAAACGTAATTTAAGCAATCTGTATAAATTACAATTTCCGATTCAGATAAACGAATATCAAATAAAGTTACATCCGCTTCTGGTATGTAATTAATTTTTAATGTATCCATCCTACCACCTCACATAATCAGAAAATTTTTCTTTAAATTCATCTAGTTTTTCATTACTAGGTCTATTCCATCGCCCATCTCTAGTACGTTGAGCCGTATTTTTATCACTATTTTTAAATGACGAGACCACTTCTCCATCAGGCTCAATTAGATGTATTCTTCCGTCATTACCTTTTACAACCCAACGACCATCATCTTGTATTAAGATATCTGAAGGCCTCGATTTTTGAACATCATTAATGACTGAACTGACTGGACGCCCCTCTTTATTTCTGATTCCCGCATGTTCACCTTGTGTAATCTTGTTTAAATAGGCGAGGTTATCTAAAGATAGAGTATCAGGAATAGATGTTCCAGGCAGTTTTTCGATCGGTTCTGGAAGCTGGTTTCCACCCGTATCAATTTTTCCTTGTTCGGGTATTTGGTTTCCGCTTGTATCCGTCCGGCCTTGCTCAGGTATTTGGTCGCCACCAGTATGAAATTTCTCAACATTTGAATTATTTGCTGCTTTATCTATATCATTTGAGCAACTCATGCCAAAAGAGCAATCAAACGTTTCCGCTAGGCCATCACGAATATTACCTAAGGCATTTTCGATACCTTTTGCAATGTTGCTATTTGCCGTTTGTGTGACTTGCGTATTTAAACCAACACCATGAGGTAATGTAGGAACATTCGGAGAGGGAATAGCAAACATGCTACTTTGAGTAAAGTTGAGTTTATTCAAATTCTCTGTATTAACATCAATGGCATTAATTAATCTGCTATGTAGATATTTAACAGAAACAATACTTTCTCTTGCCGACTTATCAAGTATCTCTTCATCTCCATCTCCATATTTATAATTGTCATTCAAACTGTCTAGATAGGTATTCTCATTATATCCAACTAAAAAGCTATCTAGCTCAGCTGAGGTTTTATACTCTTTTCTGATTAATCTGCCTGATATTATTATTTCTTGTTCAAAAGGATATTTCTCTGGATTATTTAAAAATTTCCATTCATTAAATCCTTCAACTTCTTCCAAAAATAATTTTTGTTTCTCGATATGCTCTTTAATTATTCCCTTTTTTGTTTCAATATTTTCTTTTGATGATAAATCAACCTTTCCATTTTTGTCTAATAAAGGCTCAATATCTATGGGAGTAACCATGTATTCACAATATGACATGTAATCCATAAAATCATTTAGGGAATGATACCATTCAGGTGAAATATCATGTCTATAACTTTCAAGATAACTGTTATATCCTTCATAATATCCATCACCGAAATATAAAGCGGTATTATTATCAACAGGTAATCGAGTTCCCCATACAGTTATTGTACCTAGGTCTGTCACACCATCCATAAACTAACTTCCTTATTAGTTATAAAAAATAGAATAAAGAAATTAGAATTTAATATTTTTATAGTCAACTAACCGTTATCATTAATAAACATTCGGCCATTTAAAATTAAAAGCGTATTACTTATAAAATGATTAATATCGATTTTAATAAATAATAGAACAGAAACATGTGACTAATTGTTTATATTCACAAAAACAAAAAAAGCCAACGTGTTTCCACATTGGCTTCAATTCGCTTTTGCGTTTGGTAAATCAGTAATGCTACCTTCGTAAATCTCAGCAGCCATACCGAATATTGCCTAAGGTAGCCACTACCCCTCACGAGCCAAACCGGACAGCTAATCATCCAGTTAGCTGAGGATGAGTAAAATTGTTAGCAGAGATCCCAGTACCGAACTGGGATCTTTAAACTTTTAAAAATCAGACCACTCTGTATAGCTAATATCATCTTCGGTTAATTCAGTAAAACCATCTTGACTCAACATTTCTTTAAAATAGAGGATAGTATCTTCTAACGCTTTTTCAATGGTACTTCCACGTCCAATGGCGCACTCGGGGCAACCATCAAATTTTCTTTTTATTGCTAAATCCGTCATACCTGTAAAAAAACCCGACTGATCTTCATAAATTTTTATCTTCATTTTGGCATAAGGCAAAATAGGGATCATAGTAACTGTGAATTCAGCAACTGTTTTCTCTATACAGCTCACTTTTGTAATATTTAAATCATGCCACATAACATATCCCTCTATATTATTGTTTTCCAAAAGATATTATTTTTCCTTCGGATGTTCTATCTAAATATTTCCCGTTTTTATAATAACGAGTCACATTATTAGTCGCACCTCTTACTTTCACTGTTCTAGCACCTTTTAAGTTTTTGATAAATTCTTCAGCTTTGTTTCTGTACTGCTCAACACTACCCGCTCCAACTTCTTTTCCATGTTTTTCATAATGCTTCTGTAATGATTCGTCAGGAGAGTTAAAACTACCCTGATGCCATTTATTTTTAATATTATTTTTGTTTTCAGATAAATAGGCAATATCTTCTACTGTAATCTGATTAGGCAGTGGGGTTATATGCGTATTATCTATATGTTCAGGTATTTGATCTCCGCCAGTATCCGTCCGCCCTTGCTCAGGTATTTGGTCGCCACCAGTATGAGGTTTCCCAACATTTGGATTTTTTGCTGCTTTATCTAAATCATTTGAGCAGCTCATACCAAAAGAGCAATCAAACGTTTCCGCTAGGCCATCACGAATATTACCTAATGCCTTTTCGATACCTTTTGCAATACTGCTATCTGCTGTTTGTGTTACTTGTGAGTTTGAACCAACACCATGAGGTAATGTAGGAACATTCGGAGACGGAATAGCAAATATACTACTTTGAGTAAAGTTGAGTTTATTCAAATTCTCTGTATTAACATCAATGGCATTAATTAATCTGCTATGTAAATATTTAACAGAAGTAATACTTTCTCTTGCCGACTTATCAAGTATCTCTTCATCTCCATCTCCATATTTATAATTGTCATTCAAACTGTCTAGATAGGTATTCTCATTATACCCAATTAAAAAGCTATCTAGCTCAGCTGAGATTTTATACTCTTTGCTGATTAATCTGCCAGATATCATTATCTCTTGTACAAAAGGGTATTTCTCTGGATTATTTAAAAACTTCCATTCATTAAATCCTTCAACTTTTTCCAAAAATAATTTTTGTTTCTCGATATGCTCTTTAATTATTTCCTTTTTAGTCTCAATATTTTCTTTTGATGATAAATCAACCTTTCCATTTTTATCTAATAAAGACTCAATATCTATAGGAGTAGCCATGTATTCACAATATGACATGTAATCCATAAAATCATTTAGAGCGTGATACCATTCAGGTGAAACGTCATGTCTATAACTTTCAAGACAACTATTATATCCTTCATAATATCCATCACCAAAATATAAAGCGGTATTATCCTCAACAGGTAATCGAGTTCCTATTACAGTCATTGAATCCACATGACTCATATTTGTCATAATCTAATTTCCTTATTAGCATTAAAATATTGCAATAAGGAAAATTAAATTTAATTTTTTTATAGTCAACTAAGTGGTATCATTCAAATAATACAAAAACTCAGAATTAAATAATAATATTAAAAATTATTTAATTACTTAGTTAATTACTTAGTTAATGACTAAAAATAAGAATTAGTAGATTAAATAAAATTCTCCCTTTATTTTTAGATAAATATAAAAAAGCCAACGTGTTTCCACATTGGCTTCAATTCGCTTTGGTGATAAACAGCATACTAGAGATACTGTTTATCTGTGCGATTAAAGAAAATTATTTTTTCTTTTTCGCTTTTGCGTTTGGTAAATCAGTAATGCTACCTTCGTAAATTTCAGCAGCCATACCGATTGATTCATACAGTGTTGGGTGAGCATGGATAGTTAATGCTAAATCTTCAGCATCACAACCCATTTCAATTGCTAGGCCGATTTCGCCCAGTAATTCACCACCGTTCACACCGACAACAGCCCCACCGATAACACGGTTAGATTGTTTGTCGAAAATCAGCTTAGTCATACCTTCGGCGCAATCAGATGCAATTGCACGGCCTGATGCTGCCCATGGGAAAGTCGCAACTTCGTAGCTGATATTTTGTTCTTTCGCTTCTTTCTCAGTTAAACCAACCCATGCAACTTCTGGCTCAGTATAAGCGATTGATGGGATCACTTTCGGGTCAAAGTAATGTTTCAGACCAGAGATAACTTCTGCGGCAACGTGCCCCTCGTGAACACCTTTGTGAGCCAACATTGGCTGGCCAACGATATCACCGATAGCGAAGATATGAGGAACGTTAGTGCGCATTTGCTTATCGACATGGATAAAGCCACGGTCATCAACTTCAACGCCAGCTTTGCCTGCATCCAAGTTTTTACCATTAGGAACACGGCCGATTGCCACTAATACAGCATCGTAACGTTGCGGCTCTGCGGAAGCTTTTTTGCCTTCCATAGAAACGTAGATACCGTCTTCTTTCGCTTCAACGGCTGTTACTTTAGTTTCTAACAGAAGATTGAATTTTTTACTGATTTGTTTAGTGAATACTTTAACCACATCTTTGTCAGCCGCTGGGATGACTTGGTCAAACATTTCAACCACATCGATTTGAGAACCCAGTGCATGATACACAGTTCCCATTTCTAAACCGATGATACCCCCACCCATAACCAGCAGACGCTCAGGAACTTCTTTCAGTTCTAATGCATCGGTTGAGTCCCAAATACGTGGGTCTTCATGTGGAATGAATGGTAATTGAATTGGACGGGAACCCGCAGCAATAATTGCGTTATCGAAATTGATAGTTGTGCTACCGTTTTCACCTTCAACAACCAGCGTGTTGGCACCTGTGAATTTACCGAAGCCGTTAACTACGTTAACTTTACGGCCTTTAGCCATACCAGCCAGACCACCCGTCAGCTGATTAATCACTTTTTCTTTCCATAAGCGAACTTTGGAAATGTCAGTTTTTGGCTCACCAAAAACGATGCCGTGTTCTGCTAAAGCTTTTGCTTCTTCGATCACTTTTGCAACATGGAGTAAAGCTTTAGAAGGAATACAACCAACGTTTAAACAAACACCACCAAGGGTTGAATAACGTTCTACTAAAACAGTTTCTAAACCTAAGTCAGCGCAACGGAAAGCCGCAGAATAGCCTGCAGGGCCTGCACCAAGCACAACGACTTGGGCTTTAATTTCAGTACTCATCATGACCTCTTTTTGTTTTGTCCAGCGGTACTGCTGAATAAACGATCTTCCACTGGAAAAGTACACACCGAGAGCAGTTTACAGAATTGTTAACACCCTGAAAAGGCTCATTTCGTGATGTAACTCCCAACCTTTCGTAGCAGCAGCAAAAAATTCTGCCTCAGCCTAAATAAAACAGACCGGCCTATTCGCCGGTCTTATTATTTACATCACTAAACGGCGAATATCGCTCATTAATTGCCCTACTAGGGTGATGAAGCGAGCTCCATCAGCACCATCGATTACACGATGGTCAAAGGACAGTGACATTGGCAGGATTAGGCGAGGAACAAATTCGCTACCATTCCAAACAGGTTTCATTGAAGAACGTGACAGTCCCATAATTGCAACTTCTGGTGCATTCACGATAGGTGCAAAACCGGTAGTTCCGATACCACCAAGGCTTGAAATCGTGAAGCAACCACCTTGCATATCAGACGCAGTCAGTTTACCTGCACGCGCTTTCTTAGAAACTTCCATCAGTTCGCGAGATAGCTCTAAAATGCCTTTTTTGTTAACGTCTTTGAAGACAGGAACAACTAAGCCATTTGGAGTATCTACGGCAATACCGATGTTAATATATTTTTTCAGGAACAGACGCTGTGCATCTTCAGAAATGGAGCTATTAAAGCGTGGCATTTCTTCCAGAGCACGAGCAACAGCTTTCATGACAAAAACTAATGGTGTGATTTTCACATCCAGTTTTTTCTTCTCAGCTTCTTTGTTTTGTTGCTTACGGAATTCTTCAACTTCAGTGGTATCCACTTCTTCCATCAGCGTAACGTGCGGGATCATTACCCAGTTACGGCTCAGGTTAGCACCAGAGATTTTTTGGATACGACCCAGTTCAACTTCTTCAACTTCACCGAATTTACTGTAATCCACTTTCGGCCATGGCAGCATACCTGGTAAACCACCACCCGCAGCTGCAGGAGCTTCCGCACGTTTTACGGCATCCTTCACGTAAGCTTGAACGTCTTCACGCAGGATACGGCCCTTACGACCTGTACCTTTAACTTTCGCTAAGTTAACACCAAATTCACGCGCTAAGCGGCGAATAACCGGTGTTGCATGGATATATGCGTCGTTTTCAACAAATTCAGTTTTGCTGTCAGTTGCTTTCGCTGGCGCTGCTTGTGCAGGAGCTGCCGCTGGAGCCGGAGCAGACGGTTGAGCTGCTGGAGCCGCTGCAGGCGCTGCACCTGCCACTTCAAAAGTCATGATCAGCGAGCCAGTTTTCACTTTATCGCCAGTCGCAATCTTGATTTCTTTAACTGTTCCAGCAAATGGCGCAGGAACTTCCATTGACGCTTTGTCACCTTCAACGGTAATGATTGATTGCTCAGCAGAAACGGTATCACCCACTTTTACCATGACTTCAGTGACTTCAACTTCATCACCACCGATATCTGGAACGTTAACATCTTTAATTGCTGATGCTGCTGGAGCCGCTGGTGCAGCAGCTTGTGCAGCTGGTGCCGCCGCAGGTGCTGCGCCTGCAACTTCAAAGACCATAATCAATGAGCCGGTTTTAACTTTATCACCGGTTGCAATTTTGATTTCTTTAACCGTTCCAGCAAATGGTGCAGGAACTTCCATTGAAGCTTTGTCACCTTCAACAGTAATTAAAGATTGCTCAGCTTCTACTTTGTCACCGACTTTAACCATGATTTCAGTAACTTCAACTTCATCGCCACCGATATCTGGAACAGCAACATCTTTAGATGCAGCTGCGCTTGGCGCTGCCGCTGGAGCCGTAGGGGCTTCTGCAGGAGCAGGCGCTGCTGCACCCGCCTCCGCTTCGAATACCATGATTAATTTGCCTGTTGTCACTTTATCGCCAACAGCAATTTTAATTTCTTTTACCACACCCGCTTGTGGAGATGGGACTTCCATAGAAGCCTTATCACCTTCAACGGTAATAAGCGATTGCTCAGCTTCTACTTTGTCGCCAACTTTAACCATCACTTCGGTGACTTCAACTTCATCAGCACCGATATCAGGCACTTGGATTTCAATAGACATTGATTTTTACCTCTTATGCCAAACGTGGGTTAACTTTATCTGGGTTGATGTTGTATTTTTTAATCGCTTCTTCAACGACTTTTACATCAATCTCACCACGTTTAGCTAATTCACCTAACGCTGCAACGATCACATAGGATGTATCCACTTCAAAGTGGTGACGCAGGTTTTCACGACTGTCTGAACGACCGAAACCATCTGTACCCAGAACACGGTAATCACTTGCAGGAACATAAGTACGAACTTGTTCTGCAAACAGTTTCATATAGTCAGTTGATGCAACTGCTGGTGCATCATTCATAACTTGAGCAATGTATGGAACACGTGGTGCTTCAGATGGGTGCAGCATGTTCCAACGCTCACAATCTTGGCCATCACGTGCCAATTCAGTGAATGAAGTCACGCTATAGACATCAGAACCAATTCCATATTCAGCAGACAAGATGTCAGCGGCTTCACGCACGTGGCGCATCATCGAACCTGAACCTAACAGCTGAACTTTACCTTTGCTACCTTCAACCGAAGCCAGTTTATAGATACCTTTACGGATACCTTCTTCTACGCCTTCTGGCATTGCTGGCATGTGGTAGTTTTCGTTCAGCGTCGTGATGTAGTAGTAAACGTTTTCTTGTTTCTCACCGTACATACGCTCTAAGCCGTCTTGCATGATCACCGCAACTTCGTAAGCGAAAGCTGGGTCATAAGAAATACAGTTAGGGATAGTCAGTGATTGAATATGGCTATGGCCATCTTCATGCTGTAGACCTTCACCATTCAGTGTTGTACGGCCTGAAGTACCACCAATTAAGAAACCGCGTGCTTGTTGGTCACCCGCTGCCCACATCAAGTCACCAATACGTTGGAAACCAAACATTGAGTAGTAGATATAGAACGGGATCATCGGCAAGTTGTTAGTGCTGTATGATGTCGCAGCCGCTAGCCAAGAAGAACCCGCTCCCAGCTCATTGATACCTTCTTGCAGAATTTGACCTTTCGAGTCTTCTTTATAGTAAGCAACTTGCTCACGGTCTTGCGGAGTATATTGCTGACCTTTAGGGCTATAGATACCGATTTGGCGGAATAAACCTTCCATACCAAATGTACGCGCTTCATCAGCGATGATTGGTACTAAACGCTCTTTGATCGATTTGTTTTTCAACATAACGTTCAACGCACGAACGAACGCGATAGTTGTTGAAATTTCTTTAGATTGTTCTTCCAATAATTGGCTGAAATCTGCCAGTGCAGGGATATCCAATTTTTCATCAAAGGTTGAACGACGAGCTGGCAAATAACCACCTAACGCTTGACGGCGCTCATGCAGATATTTGTACTCTTCGGAATCTTTTTCAAACGTAATGTATGGTAGTTTTTCAATTTGCTCATCAGCAACGGGTACATTGAATTGATCACGGAAATGACGAACGCCATCCATGTTCATTTTCTTCACTTGGTGAGCAATGTTTTTACCTTCTGCAGTTTCACCCATGCCATAACCTTTAATGGTTTGAGCTAAAATAACAGTTGGTTTGCCTTTAGTTTCTTGTGCTTTTTTGAACGCTGCGTACACTTTCTTCGGATCGTGACCACCACGGTTCAGTGCCCAAATTTCATCATCAGTCATATCTTTAACTAATGCTGCAGTTTCTGGGTAACGATTAAAGAAGTGTTCACGAACGTATGCACCGTCACGTGATTTAAAGGTTTGGTAGTCGCCGTCTAAGGTTTCGTTCATTAATTGAACAAGTTTACCGCTTGTATCTTTACGCAGTAATTCATCCCAACGGTCGCCCCACATAACTTTGATAACTTGCCAGCCAGCACCATTAAAGATACCTTCTAGTTCATTAACAATTTTACCATTACCTGTAACTGGTCCATCTAAACGTTGCAGGTTACAGTTGATAACAAATACTAAGTTATCTAATTTATCGCGAGTTGCGATAGTAATTGCACCTTTAGACTCTGGCTCATCCATCTCACCATCACCAAGGAATGCATATACGCGCTGAGCTGATGTATCTTTCAGTCCGCGGTTATCAAGGTATTTCAGGAATTTCGCTTGATAAATAGCATTAATTGGACCCAGACCCATTGATACCGTAGGGAACTGCCAGAAATCAGGCATTAATTTAGGGTGTGGATAAGAAGACAGACCATTTCCACCAATTTCTTGACGGAAGTTGTTCATTTGCTCTTCAGTTAAGCGGCCTTCCAAGAACGCACGTGCGTAAATACCTGGAGAGATGTGGCCTTGGAAGAAGACTAAATCCCCGCCGTCATTGTTATTATGTGCACGGAAGAAGTGGTTAAAGCACACTTCATATAAAGTTGCTGATGACTGGAAAGAAGCCATATGGCCACCCAGTTCTAAGTCTTTTTTGGAAGCGCGTAAAACAGTCATCACTGCGTTCCAACGAATTGCAGAGCGAATACGGCGCTCTAAATCCATGTTACCAGGGTATGCCGGCTCATCTTCAACAGCAATTGTGTTGATGTAATCAGAATGACCAGATGCACCAGCGGCAATATTAACACCGCCTTTACGCGCTTCGCTTAATACCTGTTCGATAATAAACTGAGCACGATCAACACCTTCTTCACGGATGACCGATTCAATCGCCTGTAGCCAGTCGCGAGTTTCAATCGGATCCACGTCATTTTTTAACATATCTGACATGGTGTATTCCTTATCTGTTATCTATTTTATATGTTTATGTGGAGCCTATCTTCCTGCTATTTTCCCAGTCGCTATAAAACAGCGGGAAGATAGGCCCTGATGTAGTTGCCGCTTTAACTCTCAATTAGAGTATTCACAATAATATAGACGCAGCAGTCAGGATCTATATTATCAATTCAAATCAGGATGTTGCTGTAACCGACGTAAAGAACGTTCTCTGCGAGTTTGCTCTCGGCTAATATCCAACAGTAAATCTTCAATAAAGGCTAAATGGCGATGAGAAGCTTCACGTGCTTTTTCTGGTTCTCTTGCCATTATAGCGGCAAAAATTTGTGCTCGATGTTCACTAACTGCTTTATACATTTCTTTACGGGTATATAAGAACTCAAAGTTCTGCCGAATATTTTGTTCTAACATCGGGATCATACAACGCAATAGATGTAGCAAAACGACGTTATGAGCAGCTTCAGTGACAATTAATTGATATTGTAATACTGCATCTGACTCTGCTTCTAATCCGCCATTTTCTTGCGCTGTCTTAATTAATTCATAGCTTTGGCGAATCCGTTCGAGATCTTCATCTGTACCACGGAGTGCCGCGTAATACGCAGCAATACCTTCAAGGGCATGACGAGTTTCAAGAAGATCGAATTGAGATTCTGGATTGCCTTCAAGTAGCTGAGCTAAAGGGTCACTAAAGCTTTGCCACATTTTCTTTTGCACGAATGTTCCACCACCTTGGCGGCGAGATAAAAGGCCTTTCGCCTCTAATGTTTGAATTGCTTCACGCACTGATGGTCGAGATACGTCAAACTGTTTTGCAAGTTCGCGCTCAGGAGGCAGCTTTTCGCCAGGGCGTAATGTCCCTTCGAAAATAAGATGTTCGAGACGCTGCTCTATTACATCTGATAACTTTGGTTGGCGAATTTTACCGTAAGTCATAATCTGCCATATTCATGAGTGAGTAATTATTGATTACGTATTACCCAGTGTTAATTGGTAATACCAATTTATTTATGGGTTAATAAAGTAACAAAGTATTCACTATCTGTCCATAAAGACCTTGCGCTAAATCATAAAATCCTGCAAATCTTAACAATTTTTTTTAAAATTTAGCATGAATTGATAACTTAATATGCAATTTGACATGACATATTTTAACATTAAAAACGATTTTTTATGCTAAAATGCAAAAACTGAACCGTTAAAGCAACCAATATAATGAATTTAAATTTAAAATAAGTGCGTTTAAAATCAAATTAACTCATTAATTGCAGTCTTTACTCGTTTGGAACACAACAACGTTAATGAAATGTTAAAATTGCAAGTGGTTTTAAATTTAACTCAAATTTTATTGATTAAATTACACTCAAGCCTATCTATTATTTTAGAATAAAATTGATGTCGAAAATAAAATAGCACTGTAATATTTCAATTTATAGGTGGCACGGAAAATGCGATAAGGTTTCGAGATTCGATTAGCTAGGAGCTACAAAATATTTCGTTGTAACCCATTAAATAGTTAAATCAATGCCAAAATACAATTTGGTAACGAGTGAGTCAGATGTTAGTCACCTATTTAACGCATTAACGTAAATAGGTGACTAATGTATAGGTCTCATCAATAACACTAAGATTAATGAGCCCAGTTAAGGCACCCTGAGTGTATTAACCAGATCACTTACCTATTCTTATCAATAAAACGCATAGACAAATCCATGGCTTTAATATGTTTGGTTAGCGCCCCAACAGAAATAAAATCAACCCCTGTTTCTGCGAACTCTTTTATCGTTTCTAATGTGACATCGCCAGAAACTTCAAGTGCCGCTTTTCCTGCCGTTAACACTACCGCTTCTTTCATCATAACTGGAGTAAAATTATCCAACATAATGATATCAGCATTCGCTTTTAAAGCTCGTAATAGCTCATCTAAGCTTTCTACTTCAATTTCAATTGGGACATCCGGATGGGCGCTACGCGCTAATTCAACAGCTCGCTCGACTGAACCTGCAGATATAATATGGTTTTCTTTTATTAAGTAAGCATCAGATAAACCTAGACGATGATTAAACCCTCCCCCCATCAATACCGCATATTTTAAAGCGGTTCTTAAACCAGGGATAGTTTTACGGGTATCAAGTAACTTCGCTCTTGTACCTGTGATTTGTTTTACATATTCGGCAGTTATACTTGAAACAGAAGAAAGCGTTTGAATGAAATTCAAAGAGGTGCGTTCACCTGTTAATAAAATTTGTGATGGGCCATGCATCTCACAGAGAACTTGGTTAGGGGTAACGGTTTCACCATCTTGAACTTTCCAATCAATGTTGACTTGCCCACCAAGTTGAAGAAAAACTTCATCTAACCATTGTTTCCCACAGAAAACGCCATGTTCACGAGTAATAATTCGAGCACTCGCTTGTGTACCTACATTTAACAGCTGACCAGTAATATCTTTTTTATAATCAACAGATTGACCTAAATCTTCTTTCAAAGCAACACTGACCATAAAAGGAATGTCAACCTGTAACCGCTCAAGAAGCATTTTACGTCTTTGTTGTTCATCATATCGCCGTATAGTCATTTTAACTCCAAAATATGCACTCGCTTTGTTTCATCTATGCTAATCTTTTCGTTCGCAGATAACGAGTGTTAACAAAAAAGAAAAGAGAATACTATGGATAACGATATGAAAATACACAATGGTTGGCTAAATAATGTGACTCATATCCCTTCTCCACATCATGATGAGCGCCCCTCTAATACCATACCTTATCTTCTAGTTATTCATAATATCAGCCTTCCTCCAGGACAATTTGGTGGCCCTTATATAAACCAATTATTTACAGGGACTTTAAACCCTGATGAACACCCATTTTTTAATGAAATCAGACATCTTCGAGTTTCAGCTCATTGCCTAATACGCCGTGATGGTGCAATCATTCAATATGTCCCCTTTCATTTACGGGCTTGGCACGCTGGGCAGTCTTCCTACCAAGGCCAAGAAAAATGCAACGACTTTTCTATTGGTATTGAGCTAGAAGGCACTGATTTTGAACCATTTACAGAAGAACAATATCAATCCCTTACTTATTTAACTAATTTACTTATACTTGAATACCCACTAATTAAAAATAATATTACTGGTCATAGTAATATAGCTCCTGGTCGTAAAACGGATCCTGGCCCATTTTTTGATTGGGGATATTATAAGAATAAATTAAACAATTATTAACTTTATAATTATTAGCGGATAATATCTTTATTCAATTTACCCGCTAATAAAAAATATATAAACTTATCTTCTCTTAATTTATAACTGAACTCCAGCCTCTATTTTTCTTTATTATTTTTTTTGCGAAGCTGCTCGAAGAAAAATGAAACCCCACGTACATTTCAATAAAAAATCACAAATCGTTTCGCACTACCTTTTTTAAACTCTAATTTTAACTTAAAAATACAATTATGATGAAACCTCACTTAACAACGGAGGTTTTATTTATGAATCAACAAGGATTTTCACTCATTGAAATTATGGTAGTAATTGCAATTATATCAATTCTAAGTGCTATTGCTATCCCTGGCTATCAAAGCTATATGCAAAAAGCAGCAATTACTGATGTACTCCAGACTGTTATCCCATATAAAAACAGTGTTGAAATATGTAGCTTTAATCGAGGGAGTTTATCACAATGTAATGGAGGCAATGATGATATCCCTACCAATATAACTGGAAAATACATTAGTAAAATAGAAGTTAAATCTGGGGTTATTACATTTTCTACTGACAAATCATTATCAGGCTTAAAAGTCACATTAACACCAACCCTTCCTAGCATAGGCAACCCCTTTAATTGGACAGTTGTTTGCGAAAACAAAGATAATGCCAAATTGAAGTCATTATGTAATAAAACCTTTGTGTTTTAACTGGAAGTATTTATATGAACATGACTAAAAACGAGCAGTTTATTTATAAAGAACTTAAGAGTATATGTGATAGAAATTACATTATAATCATCGATTATAATCAAAAACGGTTATCTATAGCTGTTGTTAAAAAACCAGATGACAACTTGATAGCCACATTAAAATTTATTGCTAGTGTCCCTGTATGCTATGATATTTGGCCAAAAGAAAAAATAGACCATTATTTTAATAATACAATACATGAAATAAAAGAGGAAGAAAGTAGTTATCAATCTCCAGAACCCGAACTATTAAGCACTTCATCTCCTGCGATTAGTTTTGTTGAGGAGCTATTAAAAACAGCAGTTCATAAACGCTCATCAGATATACACCTTGAGCCGACTAAGCAAGGGTTAAAAATTCGATTACGTGTCGATGGAAAGTTATATTTTATTCCTTCTCCACCTTACGAAATTAATAGTGAAATTATTGCTCGTATAAAAATATTGGCAAAAATGAATATCGCGGAGAAAAGATTTCCACAAGATGGCCAAATGAGTTGGTACTTTGATGGACAAAACTATAGCATCCGTCTTTCTAGTATTCCGACAATTCATGGTGAAAAATTGGTCTTACGTATTTTAAATACACAATTAAAATATTCTTTAGAGCACATAGGGATGTGCTCTTCCCTTCTAGAGTTATTAAAAGAGTATTTAAATCGTCCACAAGGATTAATTTTAGTCACAGGGCCGACAGGAAGCGGTAAAACAGTAACTCTTTATAGCTACTTAGAATATTTAAATCAATCCTCAAGAAATATAACAACCATTGAAGACCCAATTGAAATTCCATTACAAGGAATCAACCAAACTCAAGTCAATGAAAAATATAAACTTAATTTTTCTTCTATTTTAAGGGCGCTACTGCGACAAGACCCTGATGTCATTATGATCGGTGAGATTCGTGATGAAGAAACAGCTAAGATCGCGACTCGAGCAGCGCAAACTGGCCATCTAGTTTTGTCGACATTGCATACCAATTGTACATTCAGTGCAATAGAGAGAATGAACCAATTAGGAGTAGAAAATAGTCAACTTAAATCATGTTTGAAAATGGTTATTGCACAAAGATTAGTAAGAAAACTTTGCCCTCACTGCAAAGAAAAAACACCTAAGAAAACTAAATTACACAATAACTGTGTAATTAATGAATGGTCCTCAAAGGGGTGTGAGCTATGTTTTTCTGGTTTTATGGGAAGAACCGCTGTTTATGAATATATAGATCAAAGCAATATTAGCGAAATACTGACAAAAAATACATTAGAAAATCAAAGTAATTTTGTTAACCTTTTTAATGCAGGAATAGAGCTCGTTGAAATGAGTGAGACAACTCTCCAAGAAATCTATTCTATCATCGGAAATGGAGTAAATTAACATGTTTATTTATTCATATATCGCCATTGATTTTAACAATCAATTAACATACAGCACATTAATAGCAAAAAGCAAAAAACATGCATTCATCAACATATCTGAAAGAAATTTAATTCCTGTACAAATAAAGTTAAAAACATTATTTTCATTGGACAAAAAGAATATTAATTATCGAATTCATTTCTTCCACCAGTTATCTTTATTATCATCATCAGGTATTAATCTCGTACAATGTTTAAAAATATTACATACCAACTGCCAACTTCCTTTTTGGATTGATATTATTGAAAACTCGATAGTTCATATAGAAAAAGGAGAGAAGTTTTCACAGTATTTGAAGAAGCACCCAACAATATTTAATGATACTATAATAAGCATTGTTACCATTGCCGAGAAAACAGGGCAATACGAACAAAGTTTTAGTACAATCAATTCAATATTGGAACATAATAATAAAGTGTCTTTACTCATCAGTAAATCGATACGATACCCAATAATTCTTTCTTCATTTTCAATAATGTTATTAATCATTATGATGGTCTATGTAGTTCCTCAATTTGAAAACATCTATCAAAATACCAGACACGAATTACCACTCGTTACAAAAATCATAACCTTTATTTCAAGCTTTCTAAGAGAGTACTTAGTTTACTTATTTTCTTTTCTTTTACTTTCTCTCCCTCTCGTATTTAAATTCAAAGAAAAAACATTATCTTTATTAAAAAACACAATAATTCATCTACCGATATTCAAAAAATCATTACAACTCCATAACTTAAGTTTGTATTTTTTAACGATGTACTCAACAATTAACGTAGGCTTATCATTATCCGAATGTTTAAAATGCACAATTCAAACTATCAATAACCATCAATATAAAAAAGACTGTGAACACGTGCATATATCGGTACATAAAGGAGAGTTACTGTCCCATGCTATGAAGAGAACCAAGTTCTTTCCTGATTTATCTGTACAGCTAATGTCTATTGCAGAAGAATCTGGAAAAATACACTACTTTTCAAAGTATTTATTCAAATATTATTCAGAGCAATATATTTTTATTACTGAAAAAAACCTAAAAAATATTGAACCTATTTTACTCCTTTTAATTGCCATCCTAGTAGGAATGATCATGTTAGCAATGTATCTACCGATATTTAATTTAGGTAATGTTATAACTGAACTATAAATAATTTCATGTGGATATGAATATTACATTTTACCCTAACAACTTTATATAATATTTTTTTAAACTATTCACAGTATATAACTTTGGATGAAGACAAATGATTTATTTCAGTGTAATCTATTTTTTTTCAACGAGTAAATGAATAATCATATGCCTTATATAGTTGCTTTAACAGGTGGTATTGGAAGTGGTAAAACAACAGTTGCAAACGAGTTTGCTAAACTTGGAGTCCCCCTAGTTGATGCCGATGTGATTGCACGACAGGTTGTTGAGCCTAACAGCCCAGCCCTTGAAAGCATTAGATATCACTTCGGTGAAGATATTATTCTTCCCAACGGGTGCCTAGATAGGCAACGCTTACGAGACATTATTTTTTCTAAGCCCGATGAAAAAAAGTGGCTGAATGCTCTACTTCATCCATTGATTCAACAAGAAACGCAAAAACAATTTCAACAAATAGATTACCCTTATGTATTATGGGTAGTCCCTTTATTAATTGAAAATAATATTCATCATTTGGCTGATAGGGTATTAGTTGTCGATGTTACTGTGGAAGAACAAATTCAACGAACCCTAAAAAGAGATAAGACCAGTTTAGAACAAGTAACTAATATACTTAATGCACAAGTTAGTCGTGAAAAACGACTTAATCATGCCAATGATATAATAACAAACCATACTCATGGCACGGATCTCTCTGACAAGGTAGCAATTCTTCATAACCAGTACTTAACACTAGCAAAAATAAAAAAATAGGAATTGAAATGGGCGAATTAATTACAACAAATTTGATTACTTATGAATATCCAATGAATGAAAAAATTCGTTCGTGGTTGCGCCTTGAAACACTTTTATCTCAAATTTATGAGCTAAGTAATATTACCTCCTACTCTACTGGTATTGCTTTTTTTCGCTCAGTTTCAGAATTAATTGAAATCCTAGATAGAGGAGAAGTTCGTTCTGAGCTTATAAAAGAACTAGAAAAACAACGAACTCGGCTATCTAATTGGGCAGAAGCTCCTAACGCTGATAACCAATTAATATCTACATTACTAAAACAATTATCAGAAACAACATCCCATTTAATGTCCGCAGCACGCTTTGGCCACCATCTACGTACAGATAAAATTATTAGTATGGTACGCCAACGTTTAAGTATTCCTGGTGGCTGTTGTAGTTTCGACCTACCGACTTTACAACTTTGGTTAAATATCCCACAAACTGAACGAGACAAGGTCATTAGTGGCTGGTTGCAAAGCCTCGACCCACTCAATGATGCATTGCAAACTGTTCTAACACTAATTCGGCAAAATGGAATCTTTGAACAAAAAGAGTCTCATAATGGTTTTTATCAAGACAACGTAGAAGGTAAAGAACTGCTACGCATCAAGTTAACTGCAGAACACTTGGTATACCCACAAATCTCTGGCCACAAAACACGATTCGCACTACGTTTTCTACATATCGACAGTGAGAATGGTATACTCCCCGATATTATTAATTTTGAGTTATCCTGTTGCTAGCTAGAGAAATATTTTTATGAGTGAAATCATTGAAGTTAATTGCCCTACATGTAAAAAAATAGTTGTTTGGAATGAAAATAGCCCGTTCCGGCCATTTTGTAGTAAGCGTTGTCAACTTATTGACCTTGGTGAATGGGCTAGTGAAGAAAAACGAATTGCGAGTCAAGGGGATATTTCTGACAGCGATGACTGGAGTGAACAACCAGATAAATAATGTATAAGTCGTGACATCGTAAATTAAGTGGAAAATATATTATTGTGTATTTTCCACTTAATATCATTATCAGCTATTATGTTGATCACTTCTCTGTGTTAATAAATCAACAATGATACGGTTTGCTGGGGGAAATTCTTCAGCTTTAAGCTCATGCTGAGAAACCCAACGCGAATCCTGCCCTTCTCTACCATACGGTTCATTTTCCCATGAAGATACCATAAAAAAATAGAGTGTAATGAAACGGTCATCAAACTCATGGTCAACCCGATGAAGTAACTCGTTCTTAGTCACTACAATTCCAACTTCTTCTTCAAGTTCGCGAATTAAAGCGGCTTCAGGAGATTCATTAACTTCAAGTTTCCCACCGGGAAATTCCCAAAAACCAGCCATATGCGTGCCTTCTGGCCGTTTAGTAATAAAAATTTTTTGCTCTAGGTTACGAATAATCCCAGCAGCGATATGCAAATGTTTTTTTTCCATAATTTTTTCGTCAAAAAGGCGGGTTACCCCGCCTTTTTTATATTAATGAGTGAATGTTGAATTAATTTAAACGGCCATGGCATTGCTTGTATTTTTTACCCGAACCACAAGGACAAGGGTCATTACGGCCAATTTTGTGACCTTGGGTTGCAATTTTAGCTTCGGTTTCAGTCATTAAAGATTCAGCGCCAGCTTCATGGCTTAATTGTTGCCTTTTCGCTAAACGCTCAGCTTCTTCACGACGCTGTTGTTCTAATGCTTCAACCTCTTCAGGTAAACGAACTTGTACCTTAGATAAAGTACTAATCACTTCATATTTCAATGCTTCAAGCATGTTAGCAAACATACTGAAAGATTCACGTTTGTATTCTTGCTTAGGATCTTTTTGCGCATAACCACGCAAATGAATACCTTGACGTAAGTAATCCATTGACGCTAAGTGCTCTTTCCATAACGTGTCTAATGTTTGCAACATGACACCTTTTTCGAAATTACGCATCGCTTCCGCGCCAACAATTTCTTCTTTACGATCATAAACTTCAATCGCTTTTGCCATAATACGTTCACGTAATGTTTCTTCGTGTAACTCTGGCTCTTTATCTAACCACTCTTTGATTGGTAAATCGAGGTCAAAATCATTGACTAAACGCTGATGTAGCCCTTCGATATCCCACATTTCTTCAAGTGATTGAGGTGGAATATAGGCATCCATCGTTGTGGTTAATACATCTTCACGAATGCTATCAACCGTTTCTTTAATATCACCGCCATCCAGTAGTTCATTACGCTGAGTATAAATCGCACGACGTTGGTCACTAGCAACATCATCATACTCAAGTAATTGTTTACGGATATCAAAGTTACGGCTTTCAACTTTACGTTGCGCATTAGCAATAGCCTTGGTCACCCATGGGTGTTCAATCGCTTCACCCGGCTTCATACCTAACTTTTTCATCATGCCAGTAACGCGGTCTGAAGCAAAAATACGCATCAGCGCATCTTCCATTGATAAGTAAAAACGAGATGAACCCGCATCCCCTTGACGACCGGCACGACCACGTAACTGGTTATCGATACGACGTGACTCATGACGTTCTGTACCAATAATATGTAAACCACCTGCTGCTAAAACAGCGTCATGGCGAACTTTCCAGTTTGCTTTGATTTCATCAATTTGCTCTTGAGTTGGCTCTTCTAATGCAGCAACCTCAGTTTGCCAGCTACCACCTAGCATGATGTCAGTACCACGACCGGCCATATTAGTTGCGATCGTTACAGCTCCAGCTTGACCCGCATTCGCAATGATGTCAGCTTCCATTGCATGGAATTTTGCATTCAAAACATTATGAGCAATTTTAGCTTTTTTCAACGCATTCGAAATCAATTCGGATTTTTCGATTGAAATTGTACCAACAAGAACGGGTTGCCCATTGGCAGTTCTTTCACGAATATCTTCAATAATTGCTGCAAACTTATCAGCTTCGTTCATATAAACGAGGTCAGGTAAATCTTTACGCACCATTGGGCGGTTAGTTGGGATAACAATTGTATCGAGTTTATAAATTGAGCTAAACTCAAAAGCTTCGGTATCCGCAGTACCTGTCATACCTGCAAGCTTTTCATATAAACGGAAATAGTTCTGGAAAGTAATTGAAGCCAAGGTTTGGTTTTCGTTTTGAATTTCAACGCCTTCTTTCGCTTCTACTGCTTGGTGTAAGCCGTCAGACCAACGACGCCCTTCCATTGTACGGCCAGTGTGTTCATCAACAATAACAATTTGACCGTCTTTTACAATATAATCAACGTCTAAGGTAAATAGCGCATGAGCACGTAAGCCCGCCATCACATGGTGCATTAACATGATATTAGAAGGTGAATATAAAGACTCTCCTTCATCCATTAAACCTTCTTTTGCTAGAAGCTCTTCGATTAACACCAGTCCACGTTCAGTTATAGTCACTTGACGCGATTTTTCATCGACAGAAAAATGGCCTTCCCCTTGGAAAGTATCTGAATCTTCTTTCTCTTGACGTTGAAGATATGGAATAAGTTTATCAACTTTTTGGTACAGTTCAGAACTGTCTTCTGCAGGACCTGAAATAATCAGTGGTGTACGCGCTTCATCGATAAGAATGGAGTCAACCTCATCCACCAAAGCATAATGCAATTTACGCTGAACACGCTCTTCAGGGCTAAACGCCATGTTGTCACGTAGGTAGTCGAAACCAAATTCATTATTAGTACCGTAAGTAATATCTGCCGCATATGCTTCACGTTTTGCAGGCGGAGCCATGCCTGGCAGGTTGATACCCACAGTTAAGCCTAAGAATTCAAATAATGGACGGTTATTTTCAGCATCACGTTTGGCTAAGTAATCATTCACCGTAACTACGTGAACCCCTTTACCACTTAATGCGTTGATATAAGCAGGTAATGTTGCTGTTAAAGTTTTACCTTCCCCTGTACGCATCTCTGCGATACAGCGTTCGTTTAGTACCATTCCACCGATAAGCTGTACATCAAAGTGGCGCATACCAAATACACGTTTACTTGCTTCACGAACAGTTGCAAATGCCTCAGGGATGATACTTTCTAAACTTTCACCTTTCGTTAAACGCTCACGAAATTCCACCGTTTTTGCTTTTAACTCATCATCAGATAACTTTTCGAAATCGGGTTCAAGACGGTTAATTTTTTCAACTTCTTTACGTAAACGGCGCAACGTACGGTCATTACGGCTACCAAAAACTTTGGTCAAAATCTTTGTTAACATATTTTAATCTCTAATAATCAATTAATTACTTTAAATTTTTATAAATTTTATGACGTAAAACAGCACAACGATGAGCTGTTTTACCATGAATGAAGATTAAACTGTTAACGGGCCGGCACGAATGCCGTGAACTTGAGCAATCCAAATTGCAGGTTGATAGGCAATAATATGAGGATAGTTATAATGACTAAATTGAATAACACTTTCATCCCACTGAAGTGAACGCTGTGCTAACATGGCATACAGCGTGTCTAACATCAGTTGTGGGGCAATAAGCTGTTCAGTCTCTTCTGTTGCAGCGTTTACATCATCGTCTTCTGTCGCCGAAAAAGCAAAAGTTAACTGCCGAATAACGTTTCTTACCGCATGTTGCTGCCAGTAATTTACTGAATAAGATGACGATGATGACGAAGAGCGTTGGGAATTCTGTTGAGCAAATAAATTGTCAAAAGCATTCACAGCTTGGCTTTGGCGATTAACTGGAGAAGAGTTAACCTGTGTATGTTGAGAATCTGATAACGCATTTAAAATTGTAGGCAAGCCGACACCTGTGGCAACCACACCTAATAGCAGGTGGGACCAAAAGTATTTTCTACCAAGTTGTCGCCAAAAATTTAAAATGCCCATCAAACTCTTATATAATGAATAAGTGACAAAATTATTATTTGCAATTCGTTGTTTCATTCTCAGCTGGAGCTAAAAATGAGAGATAGTCATCCACAAGCACTTTTTGATGTTCTTGAAGGCTCATTGGCAACATCATCAAACACTTTACAAACTATTCAGCGTAATGCAAAAGCGATTATCAAACTGAATCGTGCTGTAAAAGGATTACTGCCGGCTGAAATCAAACCCATGTGCCGTGTTGCAAACTATCGTAATAATGTTATGGTCATTGAAGTGGCAAACGCCAGTTGGATGACCCGACTTAATTACGAAAAAATCAATCTTCTTTCTGCATTAAGAACGTCCATTCTACCATCTTTATCCTCTATCGACATCAGAATCAATCCCGATCTTATGCGAAAATCGAGACAAAATAGTTCACTAACTAAGCAAACAGTCTCAATAAGTCAAAAAATGAACGAACGTCAGATAAGTCCACAAACTGCACAAGCGCTTTTGAAATTAGCCGAAAATAGCCCGAAAGGATTAAAAGAAAGGTTTGAGCGGCTGGCTGCACTAGCCGGAGAGAGTACTAGCGCAACCAACAGAAAAGGCTAAATTCGATCAGTTCTCGAAGATAGCTGCATAATCAAATTTTATGCAAACACCGTTGAAGGTGCTTTGAATGCGACAGGCAATTGAGCTTCGTCTTCAAATGTGACGAGATCCCAAGCTGATTCTTTCGCCAAAACTGCTTGTAATAGCTTGTTATTCAATGCATGGCCTGATTTAAACGCCGTGAATGCGCCAATAATATTGTGCCCACACATGAATAAATCACCAATTGCATCCAACATTTTGTGACGAACGAATTCATCTTCAAAACGTAAGCCATCTTCGTTAAGAACTTTATAGTCATCAACAACGATGGCGCAGTCGAAACTACCGCCTAAGCATAAGCCTTTTGATTGCAGATATTCAATATCACGCATAAAGCCAAAAGTACGCGCGCGGCTTATTTGATTTACAAATGATTCCGCTGAGAAATCAAGTGAGTAGCGTTGTGTGCTACTATCAATCGCTGGATGCTGAAAATCGATTGTGAAATCAAGGCTAAACCCATTATAAGGTCGCATTTCAGCCCATTTATCACCATCTTCAACACGTACTGTTTCTTTTATACGTAAAAATTTCTTTGCACAATTTAATTCTTCAATACCGCCATCAAGCAGTAAGAATACAAATGGTGCGGCACTGCCATCCATAATAGGGATTTCAGGCGCATTGACTTCAATAACAATGTTATCGATACCTAACCCTGCTAAGGCAGCATTC
This sequence comes from Providencia hangzhouensis, assembly GCF_029193595.2. NCBI lineage: Bacteria > Pseudomonadati > Pseudomonadota > Gammaproteobacteria > Enterobacterales > Morganellaceae > Providencia > Providencia hangzhouensis. Next base: position 1,425,796 of record NZ_CP135052.1, on the reverse strand, counting down.
AAATGCTCAACAGTCGAAATACGCACATTATCTTCATTGACTAAGCAAGTACATAACATGGTGTCACGAACTGATTTCGCATCTGCCGGAAAATCAACCGGTGGATTAAGGTCAGTACGACGGTAGATGACCCCGGTATTGGCCGGCGCTGGACGTAATGTAAGCGTAACTTTCTTGCCGGTATGTAAACCAACACCAGTCGCTGTAATAATACGTTTTAGTGTCCGTTGTTTGATCATCGTATTTTTCTCGCAATGTTATAAGTCCTACTGATCATCATACAAGATAATCAGTAGGAAATTTTAGCACAAAAAGCGGAGAAACCAATATAAATAAAATTAATCGGCCTGTTTACGCAAGAACGCAGGAATATCAAGATAATCTGGTTCTTTATTTGTTTGCGTATTTTGGTCATTGACCGCTTTAGCCGCTGGTTTCTCTTCTGTTAATGAAGACATGCTATTTTGCATTTGCTGATAGCGCTGTTCCATTGACGCCTGCTGAGACATTTTATTGCTAACTAAAGTAATTTCTGGACGTTTGTCCATACCAATACCTGTAGCAACAACTGTAACACGCAGTTCTTCGTGCATTTCTGGGTCAAGAGATGTACCGATTACCACAGTTGCATTATCAGATGCGAAAGCACGAATAGTGTTACCCACCGTTTCAAACTCATCTAAACGCAGGTCGAAACCAGCCGTGATGTTAACTAATACACCGCGTGCACCAGACAGGTCGATATCTTCAAGAAGTGGACTAGAAATAGCCATTTCTGCCGCTTCTTCTGCTCTATCTTCACCACGAGCAACACCTGACCCCATCATTGCGTAGCCCATTTCTGACATCACAGTACGTACGTCAGCAAAGTCTACGTTCATTAAACCTGGGCGTGTAATCAGTTCAGCGATACCTTGTACTGCACCTTTTAGTACGTCATTTGCCGCACCAAAAGCATCCAGTAATGAGATACCACGACCAAGTACTTTTAATAATTTATCATTTGGGATAGTGATCAATGAGTCAACATGTTTTGACAACTCAGTGATACCAGCCTCTGCAAATGCCATGCGCTTTTTACCTTCGAAATTGAAAGGTTTAGTCACGACAGCAACTGTCAGAATACCCAATTCTTTGGCAACCTCGGCAACGACCGGAGCTGCACCAGTCCCTGTACCGCCACCCATACCTGCTGCGATAAAGACCATATCCGCGCCATCTAAAGCATTACGCAGCGCCTCACGGTCTTCTTCAGCGGCATTACGGCCAACTTCAGGGTTTGCACCTGCACCCAGACCTTTGGTAATACCGGTACCGATCTGGATAGTTTGTCCAACTGCGGTTTTACGCAGCGCTTGTGCATCTGTATTGACAGCGAAGAATTCAACGCCTTCAATACGTTCACGCACCATGTGTTCAACGGCGTTACCGCCGCCGCCGCCAACGCCGATGACTTTAATCACCGCATCGTTGGTTAGCTCCATTGGTTCAAACATAATGTCTCTCCGTTTTGTGCTTACTACTTTTGAAGCTAATAATATGCTTCTTTATCAAAATTAAAATTCTTTTCTCAGCCAACTGGTGATTTTACTAAACCATCCACTAACTGATGCACGTTTTTCTACTTCGGTATCATCGCCTAAATGGCTTTCTTTACCGTAATGCAGAAGCCCTACTGCTGTTGAATAATATGGCTCCTGCGCATAATCCGTTAACCCTGTGATGTTGAGCGGTGTACCAATTCGCACTTGCGTATGGAACACTTTTTGCGCACATTCGACTAGACCATCAATTTGTGCGGCCCCACCAGTCAACACGATACCAGCTGCCAAATGGTGTTTGACACCTTGTTGGCGTAACTGTTCCTGTAAATTTAAAATTTCTTCATTTACTAAGTTTAACAGCTCAGTATACCTTGGCTCTATCACTTCTGCTAAGGTTTGACGCTGTAAGCTTCTTGGTGGTCGCCCACCAACACTTGGCACTTCCACGGTCTCGTCTTTACTCACGATAGAACCGACTGCACACCCATGACGCACTTTAATGGCTTCTGCATCACTAGGTGGTGTTCCAAACGCATAAGCGATGTCGCTTGTTACCACATTGCCTGCATACGGGATGACTTTTGTATGGCGCAAAGCCCCGCCAGTGTAAACCGCCATATCCATAGTGCCGCCACCGATATCAACGACACATACACCTAATTCACGCTCATCTTCCGTTAAAACACTATAACTTGCAGCGAGACCGGCAAAAATAAGCTGGTCAACTTTTAACCCACAACGTTCAACGGCTTTAACAATATTTTTTGCCATATCGTTATGGCAGGTGATCAAATGAACTTTGGCTTGCATACGTACACCGGATAAACCAACCGGGTTTTTAATCCCTTCTTGGTAATCTATTGCAAATTCTTGCGGTATCACGTGCAAAATTCTGTGCTCATCACGAACACGTACCGATTTTGCTGTATGCACAACACTGTCAACATCTTCTTGCGTCACTTCTTCTTCTGAAACTGGCACCATACCAATCTCATTTTGGCAACTGACGTGCTTACCCGATAGCGCAAGGTAAACCGATGAGATTTGGCAGTCGGCCATGAGTTCTGCCTGATCAATGGCTCTTTGTACACATTTTACCACTGACTCAAGATCGTTTACGCCACCTTTGTCCATTCCACGAGATGGACAACTTCCCACCCCAATAATATTAACCATACCATCGGGCAGAATTTCGCCAACAAGGGCTGATACCTTGGAAGTTCCAATTTCAAGGCCTACCACTAATTTTCTGTCCGTTGCTTTAATCATTTTTTCTGCCTAATTTTTGTTATTAGTCATCGTCTTTATTGTAACTCCGGTGGAGCATCAACCAACAGTGGCGCCCAGCCCACCGCAGCACCACTGGAATAACGTAAGTCAACATAGTCAACGCGTTTATCCGTTGTTTGCTGCAAAAGCGGATACAGTTCAAGGAACCTATTTAACCGCTCTGACACATCTTTCTTACCCAGTTCGATTCTAACATCGTTGTCTAAAATAATTTGCCATGCATTTCTGGCTGTCATCGATAGCGATTTTAGCTTTAGGTTATGTGCTGCTAATGTGTTCTTAAAGACAGCGAACTCTTTAAGAACCTCTTTTTGGCTACCTTGTGGCCCATAAAGCAACACATAATCGCCTTTACCATTTTCACTAACCGGTAAGTTAAATACCCGACCTTGTTCATCCACCATGTTTTGGTCGTTCCACCTAGCGAATGGGCGGTATTCAACAATATGAATTTTCAATTCATCTGGCCATTGTTTACGCACAGTCACTTGGCGTACCCATGGCATCATGCTTATTTGCTTCTGGATAGCGTTGACATCGACGGTCATAAACGTCCCCGGCTGCCCTAGCGCTAAAATAGCCTTTCTAACATCATCATTTTTGGTGTAATGGCGCTCACCCGTTAACACTAACTTGGACATCGGCAGCCGATCCGCATCTTTCATCCAAGTCATTACCATCCAACCACTCCAGATGATAGTGCCAACCACAAATAGGAAGAAAAATAACCCACCTAAAAATGCACCATTACTAGGTCCTCCAGAACGAGGATCCTCATCGTTCCTCTGATTATGATGCCTAACATTTAGTGCTGCTTGTGACATATCAACGAGCCAATCTCAAAATTTGCACAACTAACTGTGAAAAACTCATACCTGCCTGACGAGCAGCCATTGGCACTAGGCTATGGCTTGTCATACCTGGCGATGTATTAACTTCCAACAGATAAAATTGGCCATTGCTGTCTTGCATTACATCAACTCGCCCCCAGCCTTCACAACCAACAACTTGGTAAGCTTTCAGCGCTAAGTCTGCGAGTTCTGACTCAAGCTGTTCATCTAAACCACTTGGGCAAAAATATTGAGTTTCATCAGATAAATATTTCGCTTCGTAGTCATAAAAAATACCTGGTGGTTGAATACGAATTGGCGGTAGAGTGTTGTCTCCTAACACCGCGACCGTGAACTCAGGACCACTCAGCCATTTTTCAATTAACAACGTTTCATCAAATTGAAACGCAAGATCCAGTGCAGCAGGCAATGCCTCTAAGTTATCAACTTTACTCATACCAACACTGGAGCCTTCAAGGCTTGGCTTCACGATAAGCGGTAATCCGAGAAATTGCACTTTAGCGACAATTTGCTCATAAGAAGCCTGCTTATACTGCTGTTTTGTTAAGTAAACATACGGCGATACACTTAATCCTGCACCTTGCCATAATTGTTTTGTTCTCAACTTATCCATGCTAAGCGCTGAAGCCATAACACCACTGCCGGTATAAGGCAGATTTAGTGTTTCTAACAGCCCTTGTAATGTACCGTCTTCACCACCGCGGCCATGTAACGCAATAAAAACTTTGTTGAAACCTGCATCTTTCAATGTTTCTACAGGGAAATCTTGAGGGTCGATAGGATGAGCATCAATACCTGCTTGGCGTAGCCCTGCCAGCACAGCATTTCCTGACTGAAGTGAAACTTCACGTTCAGCAGATGAGCCTCCTAATAGAACCGCAACTTTCTCTGTCATTTTTATTCCTCAATCATCGGTGGCTGTAATTTTGCTTCTGCTAGGCTTTTGGCTATTTTACCAATATTTCCTGCGCCTTGAACTAAAATTAAATCATTTTCATCAAGAGTTTGAGCTAAAATATGTGGAATTTGTTCAATATCTGCAACATAAATAGGATCAATCTGACCACGACCACGAATTGAGCGGCACAATGAGCGGCTATCCGCACCTGGTACATGCTTTTCGCCCGCTGAATATACGTCTAACATTAGCAGCACATCAACCTGCCCCAAAATGTTAACAAAATCATCGTATAAGTCACGAGTACGAGTATAGCGATGCGGTTGGAATACCATTACAATACGCTTATCTGGCCAGCCTGCTCTCGCGGCTTTAATCGTTGCATCCACTTCGGTTGGGTGATGACCATAGTCATCGACTAGCATCACTTCACCCTCTTTGCCATTCACATTTCGCAGAGGGAAATTCCCTAGGAAATCAAAGCGACGCCCTGTTCCTTGAAATTCAACTAGTGCAGATAAAATATGTAAATCGTCAATACCTTCTTCTGTGGCGACCGCCACTGCGGCTGTCGCATTGAGAGCATTGTGACGCCCTGGTGCATTTAGAACCACCGTCAGTTCTGGCATATTTTCACGGGCAATAGTGAAAAAGCCTTGATTTCCTTTTTGCTCATATTGCGTGATACGCACATCAGCGTCTTCACTAAAACCATAAGTGGTGATATAGCGGCCAATTTTGGGTAGTAACGAACGAATGACTGGATCATCAATACACATCACTGCGCGCCCGTAAAATGGCAAATTGTGCAAGAAATTAATGAACGTATTCGTTAAATTATCGAAGTCACCTTGGTAAGTATCCATATGGTCTGCTTCGATATTGGTCACAACGGCAACTAACGGTTGCAAATGCAAGAATGAAGCATCGCTTTCATCGGCTTCTGCGATCAAGTAGCGGCTACTACCTAAACGTGCATGCGTTCCTGCTGATTTAACCAATCCCCCATTCACAAATGTGGGGTCAAGGCCTGCTTGTGCATAAATCCCAGAAATCATTGCTGTCGTAGTGGTTTTCCCGTGGGTACCTGCAACGGCAATACCATGACGATAACGCATTAATTCCGCTAACATTTCTGCACGACGAATAACAGGAATACGCAATTCTTTGGCGGCTTGAATTTCTGGGTTCTCACTTGAGATCGCTGTTGATACGACGACAACACTGGCATTTTCAACGTTCTCTGGACGGTGATTAAAGTAAATCGTTGCCCCTAATGCAGTTAGTTGTTGAGTCACTGCATTCGGTGCTAAATCTGAACCACTAATTTCATAGCCTTCATTTGCCAACACTTCAGCGATACCACCCATGCCAGCACCGCCGATGCCGACAAAATGGATGTGCCTGACTCTTCTCATTTCTGGCACTGATGTTCTTAATTTCGCTAATTGTTGTGTATTCACTATATTTCTTCGCTTCTAATTAATTCGGTATCAATTATGACTAATATTATTTAGCCACTTCACAAATCACGGCAGCAACTCGCTCTGTTGCATCAGTAATTGCACAACTATGTGCTTTTTCAGCCATTGAGAGTAATTCGTTTCTGTCCCATTGCCCTAATAAGCTCGCCACAGCATCTGCGGTAAATTGTGACTGTTCTAAAATTTTAGCCGCCCCCGCTTTTTCTAGCGGTAATGCGTTCCAATACTGTTGACGGTCTTTATGTTGAAAAGGAACAAAAATAGCCGGTAAACCTGCGGCTGCAATTTCACTTACGGTTAGTGCGCCAGACCGACAAACAACAATATCTGCCCATGCGTAAGCTTGCGCCATATCATCAATAAATTCAGTAACTTTATACTCAGAATTGACTGAAACTTGCATGTGCTCATTATACAATGCTTCTGTCGATTCCTTACTGCCTTTTCCCGCTTGATGCCAGATATTTAACTGTTTGCCTACTTTTTCAGCAACCAGAGGCATCACTTGATTTAAAATCCGTGCCCCTTGGCTACCACCGACAACCAATACGCGTATAGCGCCTTCTCGGCCTGCTAAACGTTCCTGTGGTGCAGGTAGAGCCAAAACATCTTCCCGTACTGGATTCCCTACAACTGGTGCGTCAGGAAATGCCCCCGGAAAGGCTTGTAATACTCTTTTTGCAATTCGAGATAGCCATTTATTCGTTAACCCTGCAATACCATTTTGTTCATGAAGCACAACGGGTACACCACATTGCCATGCCGCAATACCACCGGGCCCCGAAACATAGCCTCCCATGCCTAATACAGCATCTGGCTGATAACGCTTGATAATTGTTTTTGCTTGGCGAATCGCTTTATAAATACGCCATGGCGCCCCCAGTTGGGCGGCAATGCCTTTACCCCTGAGGCCAGAAATTTGAATAAATTCAATATCGATACCGTGTTTAGGCACTAATGTTGCTTCCATTCGGTCAGCCGTGCCTAACCAACGGATTTCCCACCCTTGAGCCTGCAAATAATGTGCCACGGCTAAACCTGGAAAAACATGTCCTCCAGTTCCACCTGCCATGACGAGTAATTTCTTTGCCTGACTCATTTAGTGCTCCTTACAAACGCCTGCGCTTTTTCAAGGCGTGTTTCAAAATCAATTCTCAGTAATATCGCAATGGCAGCAGCCATTACCAGTAAACTCGAACCACCATAACTAATTAATGGCAATGTTAACCCTTTTGTCGGTAACATACCGGATGCAGCCCCAACGTTAACTAAGGCTTGGAAGGTAAACCAAATACCAATTGAACAAGCTAAATAACCACCGAATAATTGGTTTGACATCAATGCGCGACGGCCAATCATCATTGCTCTAAATGCCAACATAAAGACCATCAACAGAACCAATACCACGCCAAAGTACCCGAGTTCCTCAGCTAAAACCGAGAAAATAAAGTCTGTGTGTGCTTCTGGCAAATACTCTAATTTTTGTACTGAATTACCAAGCCCTTGCCCAAACACTTCACCACGACCAAAAGCCATTAAAGATTGGGTTAGCTGATAACCACTGCCAAACGGGTCATCCCACGGGTTCAAAAACGATGTGACACGACGTAAGCGGTACGGCTCGAACCAAATCAAAGCCAATACCCCCACTGCGCAAGCGGCAATACCAATAATAAACGGCGCTAACCTTGCGCCCGCTAAAAATAACAATCCCAGAGTGGTAACCACTAATACGATAACGGTCCCTAAGTCAGGCTGTAATAAAAGCAATGACGCCATAACAATCAAAATACACATCGGTTTAATAAAGCCAAGAAAACGGGTTCTGACTTCATCGGATTTACGCACCAAGTAACTGGACACATAGCAAAACAACGTAAATTTCGAAATTTCTGCTGGTTGAATTTTTACCAAACCGATGTCTATCCAGCGTGATGCCCCGTTAACTGAACTTCCTGCAACCAGCACCACCACTAGCATGCCAAGTGAAACCATCAACAAAATGAAATTGTACTTTTCCCAAACTGCCATCGGGATACGCATGACACCCAACGCTAAAATAAATGCGATAACGATATACACCACATCACGCTTAGCGAAATAGAACGGGTCTTCTGTTAAGCGTTGGCCAACTGGCATGGAAGCGGATGTAACCATGATAAAACCCACTGCGGCTAAACCGAATGCCAACCACACTAATGTACGGTCGTAAAGCGTTGAGCCTGAAATCACGCCATTTTTTTCACCAATGACCCAATTTTTTAAACGCATCGCACCCGGTATCGTCATTAACCTAACTCCTGGGCTAATTGAGCAAAGACAGTTCCACGCTGCTCAAAACTTTTAAACTGATCCAAACTGGCACATGCAGGGGATAACAGCACCATGTCCCCCGCTTTTAATTGTGGCGCAATTTGGCGTAAGCTTTGTTCCATAGTCTCAGTCAATACTGATTTTTCAGGTGCCATATCAGCTAATGCTTTCCCATCACGACCAAAGCAATATAAGCGGTAGTTATCCGCAGCAATATATTGTTTTAATGGTGAAAAATCGGCTGACTTGCCATCCCCACCTAATAATAAATAGATATTGCCATTCACGTGTAACCCATTTAATGCCGCTTCTGTACTTCCAACATTTGTGGCTTTAGAGTCATTAATCCAGCGAACACCGTTATTGAATAACACTAATTCGAAACGATGTGCTAACCCCGCATATTCTTTCAATACTTGAAGGCAAGCTGGACGAGGAATATCCACTGCATCCGCCAATGCTAACGCGGCTAACGCATTAAGGTAATTGTGTTGGCCAGTTAAGTGCATTTCATTGACATCTAATAGCTCTTTTCCTTGAGCCACTAATACCCGTTTTTGGGTATCAAAGAAATAATCACCACTATTTAAGCCAAAGCTAATGCATTCATCCAAAGTATGATTAGCGGGTAAGGTCAGTATATCTTGTACGTTAACAATGCAGTTTTGAGCATTGTGATAAATTTTTAATTTCGCTTCACGGTACTGTTCTAGACCTAATGGATATCTATCCATATGATCTTCACTAATATTTAAGACTGTCGCGGCGGTCGCTTCTAGGCTTGAGGTGGTTTCTAATTGGAAGCTTGAAAGTTCTAAAACGTACAGATGATGCCCTGCATTGAGTAATGAAAGTGCTGGCGTACCAATGTTGCCACCTACACCAACTGAAATACCCGCTGCTTTAGCCATTTCGCCAACCAATGACGTGACAGTGCTTTTACCATTTGAACCTGTAATCGCGACAATCGGTGCATCCGCTTCACGGCAAAATAATTCGATATCACCCACAATTTCGATGCCATTTTCTGCAGCCTGCTGTAATTGAGGGGTCGCTAACGCAATTCCTGGACTAGCAACAATTAAATCGGCGGCCTGTAACCAGTTATTATTCAAACTACCACTATGGCATTCTACATTTTCTGGGAGTTTATCTACACCAGGCGGTACTGCACGGGTATCCATAACGCGAGGCACCACGCCGCGCTCAAGGAAAAAGTGAACGCAAGATAGGCCGGTGATCCCCAGCCCAATAATAACGACGTTCTTACCCTGATAATCAACCATCTTAACGCACCTTCAAGGTTGCCAGCCCAATCAGGACTAGCATTAACGAGATAATCCAGAAACGCACGATAACACGTGGTTCTGGCCAACCCTTCAATTCATAATGGTGGTGAATTGGTGCCATACGGAAAATACGTTGTCCACGCAATTTAAATGAACCGACTTGTAAAATAACTGACAGCGTCTCAACGACGAACACACCGCCCATAATCACTAATAAAAACTCTTGGCGCAGTAATACCGCAATAGTCCCCAGTGCACCTCCAAGCGCCAATGAGCCGACATCGCCCATAAATACTTGCGCTGGGTATGTGTTAAACCATAAGAAACCTAACCCTGCCCCCACAATGGCAGTACAGACAATCACCAGTTCACCTGCATGGGGTAAAAATGGAATATGTAAGTAACTGGCAAAGTTGACGTTACCTGTTGCCCATGCCACTAATGCAAAACCTGCGGCAACAAATACCGTTGGCATGATAGCTAAGCCATCCAAGCCATCTGTTAGGTTTACTGCGTTACTGGTTCCAACAATCACAAAATAGGTCAGCAAAATATACAGCATGCCCAGTTGTGGCATTACGTCTTTGAAAAATGGTACAACTAACTGAGTTGCTGGGGTATCTTTACCAATCGCGTACATGGAAAAGGCAACAATTAACGCAATCACGGATTGCCAGAAATATTTCCAACGCGCGATTAAGCCACGAGTGTCTTTACGAACCACTTTCCGGTAGTCGTCAACAAAACCGACAATGCCATACCCGACTAGCACGAGTAGTACACACCAAACGTAAGGGTTGTCTAATCGAGCCCATAACAATGTTGAAACGGTAATTGAAAATAAAATCAATAACCCGCCCATAGTTGGGGTCCCACGCTTACTAAAGTGAGACTCAGGGCCTTCGTTACGAACGACTTGACCAATTTGCATTTTCTGCAGATAAGCAATTAAATGAGGCCCCATCCACAGAGCAATGGCGAGTGCCGTCAGCAAACCGACAATAGCCCTGAACGTCAAATAAGAAAAGACGTTCAGAACAGAAAACTTGTGGACTAACATTTCGGCAAGCCAGACTAACATTCGAAGCACTCCTTCAATGCATTCACAACATCTTCCATCGCGGAGCTGCGTGAACCTTTAACTAAAATAGAAACAACGTCCTTCTGCTGCGCTAGCGGAATTAGTCGGGTTAATAAATCTGCTTTCACTGTGAAGTGCTCACCACACTCACTAAATTGGCTGATCAACTCACTTAACTGACCAACACTGAATACCTTATCTAAACCCGCCTGCTTAGCGGCAACACCTACACGTTGGTGGCAATCTTCGGCATAATCACCCAGTTCCCCCATATCCCCTACCACTAAGATGCGGTAACCCGGCATTTTTTCGAGGACCTGAATTGCTGCGATCATTGAGCCATCATTGGCGTTATAAGTGTCATCTAATACCACTTTGTGTTCACTCAAGCGCACAGGGTATAAACGCCCAGGTACCGCTTGCGTTTTTGCTATGCCGTTTTTGATATCTTCTAGGCTAGCGCCGACAGAAATCGCCAATGCACTTGCCGCTAACACATTAGCAATGTTATGCCGCCCTGGTAATGACAAGGTGATATCGACACTACCAACAGGGGTATGTAACACAAAATCTGTTGTTAGCTGTTTCACTTGAATATCAGAAGGATAGAAATCCGCTTTTGCTTGTGAAGTTAGCGAGTAATACCAAACAGTTTGGCGTGGCTGAAACTGCCATTTTTCACTGTAGCTATCAAGGTTAACAATTGCGGTTCCTTCTTCTGGAACACCTTGATAAATTTCACCTTTGGCTGTCGCAACCCCTTCCGGTGAACCAAAGCCCGCTAAGTGCGCAGCAAATAAATTGTTAACTAACGCCGCTTCTGGTTTAACAATATTGGTTGTGTAGGCGATTTCATTTGGGTGATTAGCACCCATTTCTATCACAGCGAATTCATCATCATTTGTTAAACGAAATAGTGTCAAAGGCACACCAATATCGTTGTTTAAATTACCGGCGGTATATAAGGTTTTACCGCGCTCAGATAAAATGGATGCGGTCATTTCTTTAACAGATGTTTTGCCCGAAGAGCCCGTCAAGCCAACGATTCGAGCTCTGCTCTGCTGACGAACCCATGCAGCCAATTGGCCCATCGCAATACGCGAGTCTTTCACGATAACTTGAGGGCAATCTACATTCAGCTTGCGCTCAACAAGTAACGCTTTAGCTCCCGCAACCACCACTTGTTGTGCGAAATCATGGGCGTCAAAGCGTTCACCTTTTAAGGCAATAAATAGGCAATTTTCAGCAATTTTACGGCTATCGGTACTAACAGAGCTAATCAAAACATTGGTATCTGGAGCAGACTCAATCTGCCCTTGGGTAATCTGTGCCAGTTGAACGAGTGTTAAAGGGATCATGCGATTACCCCCAACAAACGTGCCACCGTTAAACGGTCGGAGTAATCTAGCTTGCGCTGACCAATAATTTGATAATCTTCATGACCTTTGCCGGCAATCACAATCACATCATCAGGAGATGCCTGCAAAATGGTGTTTGTCACTGCTTCTGGACGACCTGGAATGGCCAAGGCACGGCTGGAATCTAATAGTCCAGCCATGATGTCATTAATAATATCGATAGGGTCTTCGCTGCGCGGGTTGTCATCTGTGATCACGATTTTATCTGCATATTCTTCTGCTGCGGCTCCCATCAGAGGGCGCTTACCTTTGTCACGGTCACCACCGCAACCAAATACACACCATAATTGCCCTTTGCAATGTAAGCGTGCTGCCGCTAAGGCTTTTTCTAAGGCATCGGGAGTATGCGCATAATCAACAACAACTGTCGGTTTATTCGGTGCACTAAACACTTCCATACGGCCGCAAACTGGTGACAATGAAGATGTAGCAGCCAGCAGTTTGTTTAACGGATAGTCCATCATCAGCAAAGTTGCCATTGCCACTAATAAGTTGCTGACATTAAATGCTCCCATCAATGGGCTTTCAAAGTCACCATTTCCCCACGAGGAATCAAAATGGATAGTGGCGCCTTTGTCGTGGTATTCAACTTCCGTTGCTTTTAACCATGGGCCTTGCCAATCTTGAGGAATTTTGTTTTCCATGGTCACCGCGCACGCTTGTGGTATACGCTGCAGCCATTTCAAACCAATCGCATCATCCGCATTGATAATTTGCGATTTTGTATTATGTGTGGAAAACAATAACCATTTCGCGGCTTCATAGCTTTCCATATCGCCGTGATAATCAAGGTGATCACGGCTTAAATTAGTGAACACAGCGGCATCAAACTGTAAGTCTGCGACACGGCCTTGTACTAATCCATGGGAAGAAACTTCCATCGCTGTTAATGTTGCTTTTTGGTTCAATAACTGGGTCAATTCAAGTTGAATATCTACCGCAGAGCCCGTGGTATTTTCGCTTGGTGACACATGGCCTAATAGGCCATTACCCACGGTTCCCATTACTGCACTGGTTTCCCCTAGCCCTTGAGCCCATTGAGCAATTAATTGTGTGGTGGTGGTTTTACCGTTAGTCCCCGTCACACCAACGAGTTTCATTTTTGCAGAAGGTTGGTGGTAAAACTCACCGGCCAGTGCAGATAAACGGTTATTCAGGTCATTCAAATAAATAACAGGTACGCCATGAACGAAACGAACTTCGCCTTCAACGGCTTCACCTTCCGCCTCTGCTATTACAGCGGAAACCCCTTGAGCAATCGCTTGAGGAATATAGTGTCGCCCATCCGATTGATGACCTTTTATTGCAATAAACAGATCGCCCGCGGCAGCCTTTCGACTGTCTAGCGTCATCTCACGCAGTGAGATTGGAGTTGTGCTCACACCAAAGGGTGAGAGTAGGTCACAAAGATTACGATCTGCCACTTTTAACCTCTTTTTGACTATTTACGATTTCATTTTGTTCGTTTGGTTGCAATGCATCGGGTTCAACATTCATCAACCGCAAGACCCCACCCATGATTGAGCCAAATACGGGGGCAGAAACCGCACCACCATAGTATTTACCTGCACTTGGCTCATTGATAAGCACAACTAACGCATAGCGTGGATTACTCGCAGGCGCAACACCTGCGGCATAAGCTAAATATTTATTAACATAGCGCCCTTCAGGGCCCACTTTTTTTGCTGTACCGGTTTTAATGGCAATGCGATAGCCTTTAATGGCTGCTCGAGCTCCCCCGCCGCCGGGTAGAGCTACACTCTCCATCATATGCACCACAGTACGCATAATTGGCTCAGGAAAAACACGCGTCCCTGGCACGGGAGGGTCAACTTTAGTGATTGATAGAGGCCGGTAAATACCGAAACTCCCTATCGTTGCATAGGCTCGCGCTAACTGTAACGGTGTTACCATTTGCCCGTAGCCAAAAGAAAAGGTGGCCCTTTCTAAATCAGACCACCGTGTTTTTTTACTTGGAAAGATGCCACTACTTTCCCCGACTAACCCCAGATTAGTCGGCTTGCCAAACCCAAAGCGGCTATACACATCCACCAGCTCAGTGGCAGGCATCGCTAACGCAAGTTTTGAAACACCTACGTTACTCGACTTCTGTAAAATCCCAGTAATAGTTAACTCAGCGTATCGTGCTACGTCTTTGATCTCATGACCACTAATACGATACGGATAAGTATTAATTACTGAGTTTTCTTTAATAATTTTGTTATGTAGCGCACTCATTACCACCATAGGTTTTACTGTTGAGCCCGGCTCAAAAATATCCGTAATGGCGCGGTTACGCATCGCATCCATTGATGTACCCGTTAAGTTATTTGGGTTATAGGATGGGCTATTCGCCATTGCTAAAATTTCACCGGTATGAACATCAACTAAAATTGCCACCCCCGATTCCGCTTTATTTTCCTGCACGCCACGTGTTAATTCACGGTAAACAATGGATTGAATACGTTCATCAATGCTTAATGTCAGATTATGCGCAGCTTGGCTGTCAATAGACGAAATGGTTTCAATCACTCGCCCATTACGGTCTTTACGGACTGTACGTTCACCCGGCGCACCTTTTAACCAACGGTCAAAGCTTTTTTCGACGCCTTCAATCCCTTCACCATCAATGTTTGTTACCCCCAACAAGTGAGCGGTAACTGGGCCTGATGGGTAATAACGACGAGATTCTTTGCGTAAGTAAATACCCGGTATTTTTAATTTTTTAACGTAATCACCAATAGATGGGTTAACTTGGCGCGCTAAATACACAAAACGGCCTCTTGGATTGGCCGATATTTTGCTCGTAATTTGTTCTAATGGAATTTCAAGTGCGTCTGCCAGTGCTTTCCAGTGTTCGTCATTGCTTATTCCCCCTTTTTCAAACACCTCTTTGGGGTCTGCCCAGATCGCATTGACTGGCACACTCACGGCAAGTTGCCGCCCTTCTCGGTCGCTAATCATTCCTCGTGATGTCGCAACTTCTTGCACTCGTAAAGAGCGCATATCGCCTTCTTTCACCAGTTTCTCTGGCGCAATAATTTGCAGATAAGCCACCCGCGTTAGCAACCCTGCTAACGCTAAGACAATGCATCCGCACAGCAAAATAAAGCGCCAGCGGACAAAGCTGGTACTCTCTTCTTGTTTCTTATTTTTCGCTGTTTTTGGTGCTTTCATTAGGAACCTTTTTATTGCTTAGAAACAATAATTTTTTCTTGTGATGGTTCAACTTGCACCATCTGTAATTTTTCAACCGATAAACGTTCTATTCGGCTATGGCTCGCAAGGGCGTTTTCTTCAAGGATCAAATTACGCCATTCGATATCTAACAAGTCTTTTTCTTCATACAACTTATCTTTTGCGGCCGTTAGTAAACGCGTTTCATGTGCCGTTGTTACCACAAAAACAGCACTGATAATAATTGCCACTAATAAAATCAAAGGAACGATGCCATAACGAAATAAATCACGCCCAATGACGCGAGCTAGGCTGTGCCTTTCTGGAACCATTATTCCGCCGCCTTCTCAGCAAACCGCAACACGGAACTACGTGCGCGTGGATTTTCATCAATTTCGTTTTCCGAAGGTTTCATCTTACCTAGGTCACGTAACTGCGCTGCACCTAACTCTTTAATCTGCGCTTCAGTAAGAGGAATACCTGCTGGCACCGATGGACCTTTACTATTTTTGCGAATAAACCGTTTTACTAACCTGTCTTCCAACGAATGGAAACTGATAACTGATAAACGCCCTTGTGGTGCTAAAACGTTCATTGCGCCTTCTAACGCTTTTTCTATTTCTTCCAATTCACTGTTGATATAAATTCGAATGGCTTGGAAGCTACGCGTCGCTGGGTGCTTATGTCTGTCTTTCATTGGGCTAACTTTTGCAATTAATTCAGCAAGATGCCGTGTGCGTGTTAACGGTTCTTCTTCCGGGTTATGGTTACGCTCAACAATCGCTCTCGCAATTCGTTTAGCAAAACGCTCTTCACCAAAAGTTTTTAAAACCCAAGCTATGTCATCCGCTTCTGCGTCCATCAACCATTGCTGTGCAGATTGCCCTTTGGTTGGGTCCATCCTCATATCTAACGGCCCGTCACGCATAAAGGAAAAACCGCGTTCAGGGTCATCTAACTGGGGTGAAGAAACGCCTAAATCCAGCAGTACGCCATCAATTTGCCCGACTAACCCTTCTTCTTCGACATACTCTGCAATCGCAGAAAATGGGCCATGTTTAATCATAAAACGAGGGTCATCAATAGTTTGAGCCGCTTTTATTGCCTCTGGGTCACGGTCTATGGCGATTAAACGACCATTTCCGCCAAGCTGACTTAATATCAACCTTGAATGACCACCACGACCAAATGTGCCATCAATGTAGATACCGTTAGGTTTAATGTTTAAGCCATTAACGGCTTCATCCAGTAATACTGTTACGTGTTTAAATTGCTGTTGCGTCATTATTAAAGTGACAAATCCTGTAAGCGGGCTGAAAGTGGTTCATTGGTAAGGCGCTCAGCGGCAATATCATCTTCCACTTGCTGATACCAAGTTTGTTCATCCCAAAGTTCAAATTTATTAATCTGGCCAACCAACATGACCTCTTTGGTTAGCCCTGCGTGTTGACGCAATGTACTGGCTAACAAAAGACGCCCCGCGTTGTCCATTTGGCATTCACTTGCATGGCCCAATAACAGCCGTTGCACGCGTCGTTCAGCAGGGTTCATCGTCGATAACCGAGAAAGCTTTTCTTCGATAATCTCCCACTCAGGTAAGGTATAAAGCAGCAGACATGGCTGGTGAAGGTCAATGGTACAAACCATTTGCCCTTTCGATTCCTCGTTCAGCATTCCTCGATAACGAGTCGGCACGGTTAGACGCCCTTTGCTGTCGAGATTAACCAGTGTTGCCCCACGAAACATACCCGATTAAACCCCTTTTATTTCCAAGCCACCCACTTTACCCCACAATTCACCACATATAAAGTTTACGAATGGTATGAAAACGTTGTCAAGCCAGTCGCACTCAGCTTTAGCTTTATTTACAGAACAATTCAGAAAAAATAAGGGTAGGTAAAATATGACTTGGAAAGAAAATGCGAAATAACAAGTTGATATAATTAATATATTTTATAAAGTGCAACTTAAATAAGCGAGATCACTCTAGATTGCTGCAAAATCATACAAATCATTATAAATTCAACTTAAGTCTCATTTTTAATCAGTATATCTTGTACCGGTTATTTACTTTTATTGAGTCCCCAAATAATCATTAATATCTAATAATGGTAAAAACACCCCGAAAGAAAAATAAAACCATTAAATATCAACATAATAAATAACTGTTTTAATAAACAGTATTTAATTTTAAATATTTATCGCACAAATCAGTAATACATCTACAATAAATTTATATTAATTTAATCATCCGATTTAGCTTTCATTTTAAAATCAGCAATAAATATCTTAAGATAAATCCTAAAGTTAAATATTTACCTACTTTTAGCTTATAAAAAAAAAGCCCCTACAAGATAGGGGCCGTTATATTACTCATTATTGTGACCAACATCACTCATTATCGTGTAAATATTCACTGTTCGATTAAAGTTAAGTCTATTTTACTACTGCTTACGACCTAAACTTCCACGACGGCATAAATCACGGCGAATACGAGTAATACCAGGTTCTGGTTTTTGCTTTTCATCAAGGCTGGCAAGTACTAATTCTAAAATACGTTCAGCGATATCCCTATGGCGTTGTGCAAGGGAAAGCACTGGGCACTCGAGAAAATCTAATAACTCATTATCACCAAATGTGGCAATGACCATGTGCTCAGGTAAACGACCACTACGTTTCAACGCAACATCTAATACACCTTGTAGTAAGGAAAATGATGTTGTAAATAACGCGTCAGGCATCTCGTTACCGCTATCAAGCCAATGTGCAAAAACCTCTGCTGCTGAATCGCGTTCATAGCTATTTGCATACAGATAATCAATCTTGCGCGGGTCTTCATGCCATGCTTTACGGAAACCTTGCTCGCGTAAATAGCTGACAGACAGCTCAGGTAACGCCCCCAAATACAATACGGATTCAGCATTAAACTTACGTAATTCTGCTGAAATCATGAAAGCATCTTCTTGGTCATCACCAACGACACTAATAAAATGCTCTTTTTCAAGGGCTCTATCAAGTGCGATAATCGGTAAAGAACGGTTCGCCCAACGCTGATAAAACGGGTGTTCCGGCGGTAAAGCTGTCGAAACAATAATGGCGTCAACTTGTCGTTGCAAAAGGTGCTCAACACAACGAATTTCATTGTCAGGTTGGTCTTCTGAGCATGCTATTAGTAGTTGATAACCACGTTGACGCGCCTGCCTTTCAAGGTAATTTGCTATACGGGTATAGCTGGTATTTTCCAAGTCTGGGATCACTAACCCTATAGAACGGGTACGCCCTGCTCGTAGCCCCGCAGCAACTGCATTTGGATGGTAATTGTGCTCTCTGACGACTGCCATCACTTTTTCTACAGTTTTATCGCTGACTCGATACTGCTTGGCCTTGCCGTTGATCACATAACTAGCCGTTGTGCGGGAAACACCCGCTAGACGGGCTATCTCATCCAGTTTCACGTTAACCTCTTTACAATTTTGGGAATAGCCCCGAATCATTCGGGGCCTTAAACGCGATTATTCTACCTTCGGAAGATAAATTTTTCATCGCATAATTTTATCACCGCGTGAAACTCCGACGATCCCTGAGCGTACAACTTCAACAATTTCAGCAACACCACGCACTGATTCGATAAAAGCATCCAGTTTTTCGCTTGTTCCCGCTAGCTGAACGGTATAAAGCGTTGGGGTTACATCAACAATTTGTCCACGGAAAATATCCGCACAGCGCTTCACTTCATCACGCCCATATCCAGAGGCCTGTAGCTTCACTAACATGATTTCACGTTCAATATGTGCTGACGCCGTCAGCTCACTGACACGCAGCACATCAACCAATTTATGCAATTGTTTCTCAATTTGCTCAAGAACTTTTGCATCCCCTTTAGTTTGGATAGTCATACGTGACAATGTTGGATCGTCCGTTGGCGCCACGGTCAAACTTTCAATATTATAACCACGCTGAGAGAACAGACCTATGACACGGGACAAAGCACCTGATTCATTTTCTAATAAAACGGATAAAATACGACGCATGATCAGGTCCTCTCTGTTTTGCTCAACCACATTTCATCCATTGCGCCGCCACGGATCTGCATTGGATAAACGTGCTCAGTTTCATCAATATTTACGTCAACGAAGACTAATCGCTGATTTTCATTTACTTCAACAAGGGCTTGTTTTAGTTTTTCTTCCAGCTCATCAGGTGTTGTTATCGAAATACCAACGTGGCCATAAGCTTGCGCTAACTTGATGAAATCAGGCAATGATTGCATGTAGGATTGCGAATGGCGGCCTTGATAAATCATATCTTGCCATTGTTTTACCATGCCTAAGAAACCATTGTTTAAGTTGAGTACTAAAACCGGTAAACCATATTGCAGGGCTGTTGAAAGCTCCTGAATGTTCATTTGGATACTGCCGTCCCCGGTCACACAAACAACTGTCGATTTTGGATGCGCTAATTTCACCCCTAATGCAGCAGGTAAACCAAAGCCCATCGTGCCAAGACCTCCAGAATTTATCCAATGTCGAGGTTTATCAAAGGGATAATATAATGCGGCAAACATTTGGTGCTGCCCGACGTCAGATGTCACATACGCTTCACCTTTCGT
This sequence comes from Providencia hangzhouensis, assembly GCF_029193595.2. Lineage (NCBI taxonomy): Bacteria > Pseudomonadati > Pseudomonadota > Gammaproteobacteria > Enterobacterales > Morganellaceae > Providencia > Providencia hangzhouensis. The sequence goes on along the minus strand of NZ_CP135052.1, from coordinate 1,405,842 downwards.
TAAACGGTAAATCATTTCAATAGCTTGTTGTGGCTTAACTTTTGTTGGGCTGGTTTCATAACGTAAACATTGTTTACTACGCCACTGTTCAATTTCTTTCCACCATGCAGTGAGCGCTTGGTTATCTTGTTTTGCTGAAGCCTGGTCTAACTGACCTAACATTTGCTTTAATGTAAGTTTCGCATCACCCACGATTGGGATGTCCGCATTAACCGTTTTTGAGATAGACGTTGGGTCAACATCAATTTGGATAACAGTCGCATTTGGGCAGTATTTTTCTAAGTTGTTCGTTGTTCTATCATCAAAACGAACACCAACAGCAAAAATCACATCTGAGTTATGCATAACCTTATTAGCTTCATAGGTTCCATGCATTCCAAGCATCCCGACAGACTGCTTGTGAGTTTCTGGGAAAGCTCCTAACCCCATTAAGGTTGATACTACTGGTAATTGTAGTTTTTCTGCCAACTCAATAAGTTCAGCAGAGCAATTCGCGTTAATCGCTCCCCCGCCAATATAAAAAACCGGTTTTTTTGCCGAAACTAATTTAGTTAACGCTTTTTTGATTTGACCTTTGTGGCCTTGCAGCGTTGGGTTATAAGAACGTAAAGAAACATTTTCTGGATAACGATAAGCAAACTTCAAGGCAGGGTTAACGGTGTCTTTAGGGAAATCAATAACTACAGGCCCAGGACGCCCACTTGCCGCAATATAAAAAGCTTTCTTGATGGTTTCAGGAATTTCTTCTGCGCTTTTAATTAAAAAACTGTGCTTTACTATTGGCCTTGAAATCCCAACCATGTCGCATTCTTGAAACGCATCATTACCAATTAGCGAACTGGCAACCTGCCCCGATAACACCACCATCGGTACTGAATCCATATAAGCTGTCGCAATACCCGTAATCGCATTCGTTGCCCCTGGCCCCGATGTCACTAACACGACCCCAACATCTCCTGTTGAACGTGCATAACCATCAGCCATATGCACCGCAGCCTGTTCATGACGCACTAATATGTGTTCTACCCCGCCAACAGTATGAAGTGCATCATAAATATCCAATACGGCACCGCCTGGATAACCAAACACGTGCTTTACTCCTTGGTCAATCAACGATTTGACGACCATTTCCGCTCCCGACAACATCTCCATGAGTTTGCCCCCAGACATTATTTGCAAGTGAAGAGGTATGCTCTACCTCTTTATTTTTATCATTTAAATAGTGAAATTCGTACTATTAACATATCTCTCCGGCTGAAACGAAGCAAACACCATTTCAGTGCAAGGATCACGAAACTTTCACATCATCTTGAACATGGGAATTTGATAGATAAATTGACTGCGTATGAAAATAATAGAAGGAAAAATGACTGGCATGAATGAAAAAACAGTGCAACTTTAATTAGTTGGAACCGTTACAATTTTTAATATTGAGCTATTATTTGAATGAATAAATAAAAACAGAGCAAAAACAAGACCTGACTTACCCATAATACAGGTAAGCCAGATAATTAAATGGTAAATTATTCTTTGTACATCGATTCAATTTCTAATTGATAGCGCTCAGAAATGATTTTACGACGTAGCTTTAAAGTCGGCGTTAATTCACCTTTTTCCATTGAAAATGTGGTTGGTAGCAATGTAAAACGCTTAACTTGATGGAAATTTTCGATATTCTTTTGTAAATCTTTTAAGCGACTTTCGAATAATGCCACAATATTCGAGTCTTTTAAGAGTTCTAAACGATCTCGATATTTCAGGTTTATTGAATGGGCATATTCTTCTAAGCTGTCATAGCAAGGCACAATAAGCGCTGAAACAAACTTACGAGCATCGGCAATGACTGCGATGTGTTCAATAAACTTGTCTTGCCCTAATACGCCTTCAATCATCTGCGGTGCAATATATTTTCCATTAGACGTTTTCATTAAATCTTTTAGTCTATCTGTAATATATAAATTACCTTGTTCGTCAATTTTCCCTGCATCACCTGTTTTTAACCAGCCATCCGCTGTAAATGTATCTAAGGTTTCAATCGGGCGGTTGTAATAGCCTTTCATAACCACCGGCCCTTTTACTTGTATTTCATCGTCTTTACCAATACGTACTGAAACAGAAGATAGTGGTGTACCAATCGAGCCTAATGGGTATTTCCCTTCTTCCCAGCAAGATACCGTGGCACAGGTTTCTGACATACCATAGCCGTATTTAATGTTTACCCCTGCAGAAAGGAAAAATGCAATCACATCGTCATCAAGACGGGCACCTGCAGCTGGCATGAACCGAATTCGCCCCCCTAACCCTTCACGAATTTTATTGAGGACCAGTTTGTCGACCATCGGGAAAATAGCGCGGTTAATAAAAGAGGGTTTGCGGCCTTTTGCTAAGGCTTTCACTCGGCTTCTGCCAAGGGATAATGCACAGCGAAATAGTGCCCTACGTACTAAAGGTGCTTTTGCCACTTTACTGTGTATTGCTGAATAAACTTTTTCATAAAAACGTGGAACCGCACACATTACTGTCGGTTTTACCTCAGCTAATGCTTCCCGAACCTGATTGGTGTCCGTTAAATAAACGTTTAGTGCTCCAACGTGCATAACGTAAAAGCTCCACGCACGTTCAAAAACATGTGAAAGTGGTAAAAAACTTAAAGAAACATCATCAGCGGTGAGTTGTAATCGTTCGTCATGGAGATACAGCTGCGCAGCCATGTTGTAGTAATCCAACATAACGCCTTTGGGTTCTCCGGTAGTACCTGATGTATAGATGATGGTAAATAAATCACTGAGATTATGCGCAGCGATGCGTTCATCCAGTTCTGCTTGGTATGCGGTTTGTGATTGCGCCATAAACGTGGATAAATGCATGGTGTTGATTGAAATATCAGCCAACTTAACATTGTCATTCATCACAACAATCGTGGTTAATTGAGGGCAAAGAGCGGGTAATTGGCATGCAACTTGATATTGCGCCTCTTCCCCAACAAATAACACTTTAATATTTGCGTCGTTAATAATATACGCAGCTTGCTCGACACTGCTAGTCGCATAAAGTGGCACCGTGACCGCCCTAATTTGTAACGCGGCAAAATCCACTAATGACCAATTCATACTGTTGTGGGCAAATAACCCAATATTTTCTTGTGCGATAACGTTTAATGCTAAGAGGTGTCGAGAAATCGCTGAAGTGCGATCGCCAACCTCCCCCCACGTTAATGAGCTACGTTGCCCGTTATCCCATTGACTGAAAGCTATCCGGTTCGCTGATTCTTGTGCAGTAACCCTGCTACGTAAGCGATTAACCAAGTGGTATGGATATAGATTTTCAGTAATCAAAGTTTATTCCCTATAAGTCATTATCGATATAAGCTACTCGGCACATTCACAAGCACTTAACCATTCTTATTATTTCAGCTTACAAGTGTTAGCTGAATATTCGCAGTGTATCGACTAAAGAGATGCGTGAAAAGCATTTATATGTAAATTTTTTGCAAATGTTATGTCTGCTACAAAACTCACCATAGCACCTAATATAATGAGTTAATCAGCTTGTTGGCATGTGGATTTTGTTATAAGCACGTTTGCAGAAATATAGAGGTTGTTGGACTTAAGGGACAATTTCATTTGTTATTGTCCCTTAACAAAATGAGCTATTTCTTTCTCATCAGTTCGAGATAGCCTACAACCTCTAATATTTTAAATAGGCGTGTTATGCCGCAACAGGCTGTTCAGAGAGTTCCTCAATCAATTGATTGAATTGAGACTTCATCCATTGATGGCCTTTATCCCTAACCGTTGATTCATGCCAAGTTAAGTAACAAGGCAGTGTATCCTTAAGCCAAGGTAACGTTAACGTACGTAATTTAAGTTGCCCAAAGTGATGATTAACTAACCATTTTGGCACAATAGCCACGAGATCAGTTTGAGCAACAATACTCAATACACTATTTAAGTCAGTCCCTTGATAACTAACCGTATGCGATAACTCAGTATTATTATAATAAGGTTTACTAAATGACCCCATGTTATCCATTGACATAATAGCGTGGCGTTCATTATTTAGTTCAGTTTCAGAAATTGAATTACCAATACGTGGATGATGATTTGCCACCACTAACACCAATTCGTCATCAAATAAAACCTGATGCTGAAATTCCGTCTTTTCTAATTGATTATAGCCAAGGAAGAAATCCATTTCTTGGTATTTTAATTGATGAGCAATTTTATCACCCATAAAAGAATGAATGATTATATTAATATTAGGCGAAACTACCTTAAATTTTTCGACAATAATAGCAGCCAGGCGAATATCTAACGGTGAACAGATAGATAAATTAAATACCCGATCACTATTTTGTGGGTTAAAACCTGCGCTAGGTAATTCATTATGAACTAATTGTAATGCTTGCCTAATAGGCCCAAATAATTGTTTAGCACGCGATGTCGGCTGAATACCACGCCCATACCGCACAAATAACTCGTCATTAAACATTGATTTTAAACGTGAAACCGCATTACTTACTGCAGGCTGAGACATCCCTAGAACTTGCGCAGCTTTTGTCACATTTTGCATCTGCATAACCACGTCAAAAACCGTTAATAGGTTAAGATCAACATTACGTAAATGAATATCGCTACTATCTTTTTTAGCTGTTGAAATTGTATCAAAATCAGTCATTTTTTACTCCACTAATATATTTATCATTTTTCATTAACGAAAAGAGTCATTCATCTAAAGAAACCGACGAATATATAAATTCATTAAATATTATTCTTAAAACAACTTATAGATAATAAGCTATTTCGCTTTCCCTGCATTTATTAAAACGACGTTTATATTACTTAACCTATTAATTAAACTTGCAGTATAAATATCATCATAAAACGTAAATATTCATCAAAATAATGAGTGATAACTACTAATTAGACTTGCAATCACTCACCGTAAAAATAATAAAGCAATTTTTGCAAGAAATCATAATAAATCGTATTTAGAATCAATAAATATCCTCATTATCAGATTATTTTTTAAATACTCATTTATTAGATAATTAACTTAATTAAAAAGCATTGGTGTAGGTGATTCGTTCCTTGCGTTGAACTTCAACTCATAGGAAAACAGAAAAACATCATAAAATTCAACATATTAAACTCACTCAATACTTAGGCAATGCCTGATTGAAGAATTTTACCCTTATAATTACATAAAAATCCAGACAAAACAGAAGGGTTACACCAAAAAAATAGCAACAACCACCAACTAAAAGCCATAATTCATGATTGGTAAAAATATGCTAAAAATCTATGATTGACATTAACTTTAAGATAACGTATCAATAAATACAGTTTAATTAAGATACTCAAGAGAGACGGTTGCAATGACATTTTCTATTCGCCTACTAAGCCTACTACTACTCGCATTAAATTTGCGCGGTATGCTTATGGACGAAAAATAGAAACAAACTGTCCACAAACATTAAGAACCCGCGCAACCGCGGGTTTTTTTATGCCTGCGGCTTTGGAAGAACATAACACTCAGTAAAAACAAAATTCGATATGAGGAACATAATATGAGCAACCAAGTCATTATCTTTGATACCACCTTACGCGACGGTGAGCAGGCATTACAGGCTAGTTTATCAGTCAAAGAAAAATTACAAATCGCCTTTGCGTTAGAACGTTTAGGCGTTGATATCATTGAAGCCGGTTTCCCAGTCTCTTCACCAGGTGACTTCGAGTCCGTTCAAACCATTGCCAGAGAAATCAAAAATAGCCGAATTTGTGCATTAGCACGTTGTATTGAAAATGATATTGATGTTGCAGCCGAGTCATTAAAGGTTGCCGAAGCCTTTCGTATCCATATTTTCTTAGCCACCTCCAATTTGCATATGGAGAAAAAATTAAATAAATCCTTTGATGGCGTAATGGATATGGCAATCAATTCCATCAAGCGCGCTAGACGCTATACCGACGACGTTGAATTCTCCTGTGAAGACGCTGGCCGTACTGACCCTGACAATTTGTGCCGCATTGTAGAAACGGCTATAAATGCGGGAGCCACCACCATTAATATCCCAGATACTGTAGGTTATACAACGCCTTACCAATTTGGTGGAATTATCACTGATTTGTATAACCGTGTACCAAATATCGATAAAGCCGTTATTTCTGTTCATTGCCATGATGATTTAGGGATGTCGGTTGCTAACTCAATCAGTGCCGTGCAAGCCGGTGCCCGCCAAGTAGAAGGGACAATTAATGGCTTAGGTGAACGCGCTGGCAACACGGCATTAGAAGAAGTGATTATGGCAATTAAATTGCGCGAGCAAATGTTAAATGTGCATACCAATATTAATCACAAAGAAATTTACCGGACCAGCCAATTAGTTAGCCAATTATGTAATACACCAATTCCAGCGAATAAAGCGGTTGTCGGCAGCAACGCATTTGCTCACTCATCAGGAATTCACCAAGATGGCGTACTGAAAAACCGCGAAACCTATGAAATCATGACGCCTGAGTCCATTGGCTTAAAAGAACAACAACTGAATTTAACCTCACGCTCAGGCCGTGCCGCTGTTAAGCACCGTATGGAGGAAATGGGGTATCACGAAGGTAAAGACTTCAAATTGGATGAATTATATACTGCATTTTTGAATTTAGCCGATAAAAAAGGTCAAGTGTTTGACTATGACTTAGAAGCCTTGGCTTTCTTTACTAAACAACAAGATGAAACTGACCACTTCGTCATGGACTATTTCAGTACGCAATCAGGCTCTAGTATTGTTGCGACAGCAACAGTCAAAATGCAGTGTGGTGATGAAGTGAAATCTGAAGCTGCAACCGGTAATGGCCCCGTTGATGCGATTTACCAAGCTATCAGCAACATTACACAATTCCCTATGAAGTTAGTCTCTTATCAGTTGTCAGCTAAAGGCCACGGTGAAAATGCATTAGGCCAAGTGGATATCGTGGTTGAATGCCATAACCGTAAGTTCCACGGGATGGGGTTAGCGACAGATATCGTTGAATCTTCAGCAAAAGCCATGGTGCATGTGTTGAATAGCATTTGGCGCTCAGAGCAAGTTGAAAAAGAAAAACAAAAAATAAATCAAGAATCACAATCAAACACAAAGGAAGCTGTTTAACAATGTCTAGTTATAAAATTGCCGTATTACCGGGAGATGGCATCGGTCCAGAAGTGATGGCGCAAGCTCACAAAGTTTTAGCTGCTATCAGCAAACGTTTTGCAATAACAATCAACACCACTGAATATGATGTTGGCGGTGCGGCAATCGACAAGCACGGTGAGCCATTACCACAGGCCACAGTAAAAGGTTGTGAGGAAGCTGACGCTGTCTTATTTGGTTCTGTCGGTGGGCCGAAATGGGAACACTTGCCACCTGATAGCCAGCCTGAACGTGGTGCATTATTGCCTTTACGTAAGCATTTTAAATTATTCAGTAATTTACGCCCTGCTCGCTTATATCAAGCATTAGAAGCATTCTGCCCATTACGTGCAGACATCGCAGCTCAAGGCTTTGATATTCTTTGTGTGCGTGAATTAACAGGTGGGATTTACTTCGGTCAACCAAAAGGCCGCAAAGGTGAAGGCCAAGAAGAATACGCATTTGATACTGAAGTTTATCACCGCTATGAAATCGAGCGTATCGCACGTATTGCTTTTGAATCAGCCCGCAAACGTAATAACAAAGTCACATCAATCGACAAAGCAAACGTGTTACAAAGCTCGGTCTTATGGCGTGAAGTGGTTAATCAAATCGCAAAAGAATATCCAGATGTTGAAGTCAGCCATATGTATATCGATAACGCAGCCATGCAAATGATCAAAGCCCCATCTCAGTTTGATGTGGTGTTATGTTCTAACTTGTTCGGCGATATCATTTCTGATGAATGTGCAATGATCACCGGTTCCATGGGCATGTTACCTTCTGCGAGCTTAAATGAAGCTGGATTTGGTTTGTATGAACCTGCGGGAGGCTCTGCACCAGATATTGCTGGAAAAAATATTGCCAACCCAATTGCACAAATTTTATCTGCTTCCATGTTGTTAAGATTTAGCTTAGACCAAGCCGATGCAGCAGATGCAATCGAACGTGCGGTCAATAAAGCCTTAGAAGAAGGTTATAGAACATCCGACTTAGCGGGTGCAGGTCAGTCAATAAGTACCAGTGAAATGGGCGATATTATTGCTCGTTATATTGCAGAAGGGGTTTAACATGGCCAAGACTTTATATCAAAAATTGTATGATGCCCACGTTGTCCGTGAGGTCGAAAATGAAATCCCTTTGATTTATATCGATCGCCATTTGGTACATGAAGTGACATCACCTCAAGCGTTTGATGGTTTGAGAACTAAGAAACGTCCTTTACATCAACCAAGAAAAACTTTTGCCACAATGGATCACAATGTATCAACGCAAACCAAAGATATTAATGCGTGTGGCGATATGGCTCGTATTCAAATGCAAGAGTTGATGAAAAACTGTAAAGAGTTTGGCGTAACTTTATATGATTTGAATCACCCATACCAAGGTATTGTCCATGTGATGGGGCCTGAGCAAGGTATTACTTTACCCGGTATGACCATTGTATGTGGAGACTCCCACACCGCAACACACGGCGCATTTGGCTCATTAGCCTTTGGTATCGGAACATCTGAGGTTGAGCACGTGATGGCGACTCAAACGCTGAAACAAGCACGCGCTAAAACAATGAAAATTGAAGTCGTAGGCAAAGCTCCAGCAGGTATTACCGCAAAAGATATCGTTTTAGCGATTATCGGTACAACGGGCAGCGCAGGCGGTACTGGCTATATTGTTGAGTTTTGTGGTGAAGCTATCGAAAACTTAAGCATGGAAGGCCGCATGACGGTATGCAATATGGCAATTGAATTAGGCGCGAAAGCGGGAATTATCGCACCGGATGAAACCACTTTTGCCTATATGAAAGGTCGCCAATTTGCACCTAAAGGCCAACAATGGGACGATGCGGTTGCTTATTGGAAAACATTAAAAACGGATGATGATGCACAATTTGATAAAGTCATCACTATTCAAGCAAGTAGCATCGCGCCACAAGTCACTTGGGGAACCAACCCTGGGCAGGTGATTGCCATCAACCAGCCGATCCCTGCTCCTGAGTCATTTGCAGACCCTGTTGAACGAGCTTCCGCTGAAAAAGCATTAGCTTACATGGGGTTAGAGTCTGGCATTAAATTATCTGATGTCAAAATTGACAAAGTATTTATTGGTTCATGTACGAATTCACGTATTGAAGATTTACGTGCCGCTGCTGCAATTGCAAAAGGTAAAAAAGTGGCTAATGGCGTACAAGCTATTGTTGTTCCGGGATCTGGCCCTGTTAAGGCCCAAGCTGAGCAAGAAGGTTTAGATAAAATTTTCATTGAAGCGGGTTTTGAATGGCGTTTACCGGGTTGCTCTATGTGTTTAGCGATGAATAATGACCGCTTAAACCCTGGCGAACGCTGTGCATCAACCAGTAACCGTAACTTTGAAGGCCGCCAAGGTCGCGCAGGTCGTACTCACTTGGTTAGCCCAGCAATGGCAGCTGCCGCAGCGATTAATGGCCATTTTGCTGATGTACGTGATATTCAAATCTAAGGAGAAAATGATGGAAAAGTTTATTACACACGTCGGGATTGTCGCTCCTTTAGATGCAGCTAATGTGGATACTGATGCCATTATCCCTAAACAGTTTTTGCAAAAAGTGACTCGCACAGGTTTTGGGCAACACTTGTTTAATGACTGGCGCTTTTTAGATGAGAACGGGCAACAACCTAACCCTGATTTCGTCTTAAATAAGTCAGTTTTTAAAGGGGCCAGTATTTTATTAGCTCGCGAAAACTTTGGTTGCGGTTCATCCCGTGAGCACGCACCTTGGGCATTAACTGACTTTGGTATTCAAGTGGTTATCGCCCCAAGCTTTGCTGATATTTTTTATGGTAACTCGTTCAACAACCAATTATTACCAATCAAATTAAGTGAAACTGAAGTGGATGAGCTGTTTAACTATGTTAATAGCCATGAAGGTTGCCAGTTTACGGTAGACTTAGAAGCTCAAACCGTGACTGCTGGTGATAAAACCTATCATTTTGAAATTGATAGCTTCCGCCGCCACTGCATGATGAATGGCTTGGATAGTATTGGTTTGACGTTGCAGCATGTCGACCAGATCACCGATTTTGAAAGCAAGATTCCATCCTTTATGCAGTAAATCCTTTTCTACGCCTACTTTGGTGGGCGTAGTTCCTCTTTTAGCTCTAATTATCCAACTAAACCGCCTACTTCGCACCAAAAATGCGGAATTCATCCATCATTAAAAATTTACAATCCAAAATCACTTCCCCGTTAATATCTTCCTGTATAATTAATAACAAAATAAGATTTTTGCCTTTAACTGAACGATTTTTTCTAAATAGTTCGCACTGTAGCTAGGCGGTGAGAGAAGATATCTTGGGGAGCATACATAAGTATGTGACCCAAGTAGCTGAACGAAACCAACAACGCGACAGTGCGAAATATGACGAAAAAATAAAAAAAAGCCGGTAAAAACCGGCTCGGTGATAAACACCATTACTCTAAATGGGGGAGTCGGCCTGCAACATGCAGGCCAAACGAGCTACTTACTGCCTTCTATTATCGTGAGATTTTAGGAAATTAAAATTGATGTGTTTTTTGCCGGAGTTCCTCTTTTATGTCTAATTCGCGATTACAAACCCAATTCATTCGTCTCTGGCAACATTTTAAGGGCCAAGACAGTGAAACAACTCTGCAAGATATCGCTGATACACTATTTTGCTCTCGCCGTCATGTTCGGACGCTACTTAATAACATGCAGTCACAAGGTTGGCTCAGTTGGCAGGCTGAGTCTGGTCGAGGAAAACGCTCTACCCTTATTTTTCATGTTAATGGCTTAGAGCTACAACAGGCGCAGGCTGAACAACTACTCAAAGAAGAAAGTATTGAAAAACTTGTCGCCCTAGTGGGTGATAAGGAAACCATTCGCCAAATGGTATTGTCTGAACTGGAACGCAGCTATCGACAAGGTAAGAATTTACTACGGATTATTTATTATCGAGATTTCCCGACACTTCTTCCTGGTGCCCCCATGCGCCGCTCAGAAATACACTTGATGAGCCAAATTTTTAATGGCCTTACCCATATAAATGAGGAAAAAGGGGAAGTGGAAGATGGCCTTGCCCACCATTGGCAGCCCATCAGTGATACCCAATGGCGTTTCTATTTGCGCCCTGCTATTTATTTCCACCATGGACGAGAAATGGTTGCCGACGATATTATCTATTCCCTTTTACGCTTAAAAACCTGTTGGCCGCTATTTTCACATATACAATCCGTCAGCTCACCGCAACCTTATGTCATTGATATCATGTTAAGTGAGCCTGATAAGCAGCTACCTTGGTTGTTAGGTAGCCATCATGCGGCTATTTTACCGAAAGAGTGGGAGAGCCTCGAAAACTTTAGCCGTTGCCCTATCGGCACTGGCCCTTATCAAGTAGAAAAAAACTTGCCACAAAAGCTAACAATCACGGCTTTCGACCGCTATTTTGGCTATCGTGCACTGCTAGATGAAGTGACCATTTGGGTGGTCCCTGAACTTTCAGAACAAATGGTTTGCACGACATTAAAAATGGATGGTGACAAGCACCATAATGATTCACTTGAAAGCCGCATGGAAGAAGGCTGTTATTTCCTCTTAATGGATCAGCGCTCACCGGTTGCTCAGCGTGAAGATGTCCGTAAATGGTTATGTAGCTTTTTAACACCTGTCAACCTACTTGCCCATTGTGAACCGTTTTATCAGCGCCATTGGGCGCCAGCTTATGGCTTATTACTCCATTGGCATCATAGTAAAATGCTAACCTTGTTCCCTAAGCCTGAAGATTTGACTGAGCTGACTGTTACTTTTTATCGCAACCACCATGAGTTCTATGCGATTAGCCAAATTATGAAACGCGTGTTACAGACACAAGGCGTGGAGCTCAAGATTAATATCATTGATTATGATGATTGGTTTAATGGCAATGGGCAAAGTGATATTTGGTTAGCAACAGCTAACTTTTTTAAACCTCTTGAATTTTCTATCTTTGCTACCTTGTACGAAATGCCATTACTGCGCGAATGCCTTAATAACACTCTCCGCGATGAACTTAATCTATGGCGTAATAACCAATTAGATGTAGAAGCCTGGTGTGAAAGCTTAATTGACTCGCAAATTTTCCACCCTATTTTTCATCATTGGCTTGAACTACAAGGCCAAAAAACCATGCGCGGCGTACGGATGAATACCTTTGGCTGGTTTGATTTTAAATCTGCATGGTTTAAACCCTCTGAGGATAACCTAGCAAAATAATGATAGTTATAAACAGATAAAATGAATAATAAGGATGTTATTCACTTTTTCTGTGGATATCCATGTGAACAACCTCATGGTAATCAGGGTATATCCCCAAGCCACTTTTTTATCAAAAAAAAGAATAGTCAAATAATCATTGATAAATCAAAGAAGTAAATAACAAAAAAGCGTTTTATCCACTGGCTATTTTTCTAGCTAAAATACTTAAGACTTTAACTGAGCAAAGATCAAACAACGTTGTATTTATCCACAAGATATGTGCTCAACTTACTCATATTTTGTGATATTCGTCATAAAAACCGTTTAGTCAAGGCTGTAAATACACACAGTAATCTCTATTTTTCACAGTTATCCAGAAATCCTGTGGATAACCTAGTGCATGATCCTGTGATTATCTTGGGATGAACTTGAATAACCTCTGTTATAATTTATGACCTGGATGAATAAATAACATTATATCCCTATATATCAAATAGTTAAAAACATCAAAGAAAAAGTGTTATACTTCTTCAGTTCTATGTATTTTCACTGGCTACTTTTTATACATTAATATTCAAACCATGATGCCATTTATTGCGCCACCGCCACCTGATAACGAAGCAACCTTAATGGGTCGAGCGCAAGCCCTTGCTGGCTATACGCTTGGTGAGCTCGCCCAACATGCTGCTATCCCTATCCCTCCTGACCTCAAACGAGATAAAGGCTGGGTTGGTATGCTATTGGAATATTATTTAGGTGCGAGTGCGGGAAGCAAGGCAGAGCAAGATTTCGCTCATATTGGGATTGAATTAAAAACCATTCCTATTGACCGTTATGGTGCTCCACTCGAAACGACCTTTGTTTCTGTAGCACCATTAACGGGGAATAGTGGCTTAACATGGGAAAATAGCCATGTTCGCCGCAAACTATCCCGCATTTTATGGTTTCCTATCGAAGGGGAAAGGCAAATTCCACTCTCACAACGCAGAGTCGCAAACCCGTTAATCTGGAGCCCATCTCCCTTTGAAGAACAGTTACTAAGACAAGATTGGGAAGAGCTAATGGACCTCATTGTATTAGGCAAAGTGGAAAGTATCACTGCACGCCATGGGCAGGTATTACAGATCCGCCCTAAGGCCGCAAACAATAAGGCACTAACTGAAGCGATTGGTGAGTTCGGTCAACCGATTATGACGCTACCTCGTGGTTTTTATCTCAAAAAAGATTTTACCGCGCCCCTGTTAGCGCGGCATTTTAATCTAAGTTAGTCGCTAACCATCGCCTGTACCAAAGCAGACGATAAATTATTATCACTGTTTAATTTGTTAATTAGAAGGTACTAAGATGTTTGAATGGATACTGGACCCCAATGCTTGGATGGCACTCGCCACACTAACCATATTAGAAATTGTCCTAGGCATCGATAATATTATTTTCCTCAGTATTGTGGTGAGCAAGCTTCCAAGCCACCAGCAAAATAGTGCCAGACGGACAGGCCTTATTGCGGCAATGGTGATGCGCCTTGCGTTATTGGCTTCGATTGCTTGGTTATCACGCCTTACCACGCCGCTTTTCACTGTCGCAGACCATGTTGTATCCGCTCGCGATCTCATATTATGCGCAGGTGGGATCTTCCTTATTTGGAAAGCAAGCCAAGAAATTTTTGATACGATTGAAGGGGAAAGTGAAAATAATCTAGCAAATAAAAAAGTGAGCTCATTTTGGGGCGCTATCGTGCAAATTGCTTTATTAGACATTATCTTCAGTTTAGATTCCGTGATCACCGCAGTGGGGCTATCAGACCACTTATTTATCATGATGGCAGCGGTAGTCATCGCTGTACTCATTATGATGCTTGCGGCCAAACCCATTGGCGACTTTGTTGAGCGCTACCCCTCCGTAAAAATCTTAGCCTTATCGTTTTTGATTCTAGTTGGTTTCACTTTACTACTTGAAAGTGTTCAAGTTCACGTATCAAAAGGCTATATCTACTTTGCGATGTTCTTTTCCATGGCAGTACAAGTCCTTAATATCTTGCGCAGCAAAAAATGGAAAACCAGAAATCAAACTAATTAAGATGGTGACCTAACCGCCTGTTTAGCCGCTAAAATAGCCCCCTCTACCGCTTTTTTTGCTTGCGGGCTATTTTTCCAGCAACTTGAACCTGTCAATGCAGCACCAGAAATTAAAATTTCATCGTAAGATGCTTCACTCAGTTGTGCGAGTGAGCTAAAACCCATTTGTTCTAAGCGGCTAATCACCATGGGACCGACACCTTTAACGGCCAACAAAATCTGCTTTTCTGATTCGGAAAATGCCATTTTACTCTTCTCTTTGTTAATGAATTGATGTTTATTACGCTAATATTTTGCATTTTACCTATTTAATACTTTAAAATTGTAACTATAACAATGCCAGTTTTAATAATTATTAACTGACCTATCTTATCACCCAATCTGTACCTGCTCTGTGTTAGGAATTCACCATGTATAACGTTCCACTAACCAACCTGAATCAACACACGATGAAATTACCTGATAGCCGTCTATTTTGCTGGTTCGAATCAGGTCCTAAAACAGGTTTTCCTGTTATTTTTTGTACTGGAGCGGGAATGAGTGGTTCATTAGGGTTTGGTTTGGATTTACTCGAAAAACTAAATATTCGTTTAATTGTTCCTGAACGCGCGGGTCTTGGTGAGTCAACATTTCACCCTGAAAAATCATTGAAAAGCTTTGCTATGGATGTTCAAGCCCTACTAGATGAACAATCTATTACTCAATTTTCAGTTGTCGGTTTTTCTCAAGGCGCCGTTTTTGCCATGGCCGTCGCCCACTATTGCCAACCTATTTCACTGTCTATCGTGTCAGGACAAGACCAATTTGAATACCCTGCAACTCGTGCGGTACTCAGTGCTGATGTTGTGAACATGCAAGAACAAGCCCTTAACACCCCTAAAGCGCTGTCTGATTGGTTATTAAAAAATGTCACTGGTGAGTGGTTATTAGCATTTATTCTTAATTGCAGCGCAGAAATAGACCAGCAACTCTATAATGAAGAACATTTCCTTGAGGCATATAGCCATTGCATGCGACGTGCTTTCGCCCAAGGCAACCAAGGTTATGTTCAAGACTTATTAATTGCATTACAGAAATGGGAATTCACCCCTGAAACGACCCGCGTGCCAGTCTCTTTATGGTATGGCGAACTCGATATGAGCACAGTTCATTCCCCTGATTTTGGCAAAATATTAGCCAGCCGTTTTCCCAATTGCCAACATCATTTATTAAGTGATGAGGGAGGCTCCCTACTTTGGACACAAGCAGAAGCTATTTTAGCCGATATTCAACAGCACACTGCATAAGCAAAAACCGCGATGAGTCATTCATCGCGGCTATTATTTACACCTTAGATTCACATAAGTGAATTAACGGTACACAATCCCGCCATCAGTCAAAATAGATTGACCAGTAATATAGTCAGAATCATCACTCGCTAAGAATGCAACCAAACCAGCCACATCATCTGGCGTTTGCGCACGACCTAATGCGATGCCTTCGACATATTTTTTATAGGTTTCACCTTTTGGCGTACCGGTGATTTCAGAGAAGCGCTCATCAATCTCTACCCACATATCTGTTCCAACAATACCTGGGCAATAAGCATTCACAGTTATACCTGAACTTGCATACTCTTTTGCAGCCGCTTGAGTTAATGCACGTACCGCAAATTTTGTAGCGGAGTAAACTCCTAACATTGCAAAACCATCATGTCCTGCAATAGAGGAGGCGTTGATGATTTTTCCTTTTTGTTTACGTTCTTGGAATTTTTCACTGGCAGCTTGAATTCCCCACATGGTTCCATCTACGTTGATTTTGAAGATTAAATCCATATCTTCTTGGCGAACATCAGCGATTGGCTTAACTTGTGCAATCCCTGCGTTATTAATCATTACATCAAAACCACCTAACTCAGCTTCTGCATGAGCCACCGCAGCAAAAACTTGGTCACGTTGACTGATATCTGCGGCAAATGTTGTTACTTTACGGCCTAAAGCTTCAATTTCTTTGGCAACATCTTGGAGCTTGTCTTTTTTCAAATCTACCAGTGCGATATCAGCCCCTTCTTTCGCTAAACGTAATGCGATACCACGGCCAATCCCTTGAGCTGCACCAGTAACTAAAATAACTTTATTATTTAACGCCATACTTATCTCCTACTGAGTAATAGCCAAATTGACTAGTTCACCTTTAATATTAAGTTAGCAACAATAACAATAAGTTACAAAGCAATGATTTTACTCTAACATTTAATATTTATAAAAAATATTACACTATTAACATGGTGAATATATTTTTTTTACCGTAGAAAAAAGCATATATACGTAAATTACAAGATTATTGTTAATAAAAATCATTCTCAACTCAATAAACAAAAAGTGCGATTCCTTCATTTTCAGTATAAATAATAATCACATAGATAAATTGTGGATATAAAAAAGCCACCAATCGGTGGCTTCTTGATACAGTAAAATATAAATAACTTATTTTTTAGCAGCTTGGATATACAGCATTTCTAATGCAATAGACGCTGCGGCGAGTGCCGTGATTTCAGATTGGTCATAAGCCGGAGCCACTTCGACTAAATCCATACCCACGATGTTTAAAGACTGTATTCCACGCAATAATTTCAATGCACGATCTGACGTTAAACCACCAATAACAGGGGTTCCTGTCCCCGGCGCAAACGCTGGATCAAGGCAGTCAATATCGAAAGTCAAGTAAACAGGTAGGTCGCCAACAATCTCTTTGATTTGCGCAACCATATCATCCACACTACGATCATTCACCTGACCTGCATCCAATACAGTAAAGCCATTGTCGCTGTCATGTTCGGTACGAATACCAATTTGTACTGAATGATTTGGGTCGATCAGACCTTCTTTTGGTGCATGATAGAACATGGTTCCGTGGTCAAATTTGCTACCATTGCCATAGGTGTCCGTGTGTGCATCGAAATGAACTAAGGCCATTTTACCAAAGTGTTTCGCATGAGCTCGCAGCAATGGCAGTGTAACGAAATGGTCACCACCAAAGGTCAAGCAACGTTTACCTGATTCAAGTAGTTTTTCAGTGTGTGCTTGCAGCTTGTCACTCATGTCTTGCGCATCACCAAAAGCAAATACCACATCACCACAGTCAACAACATTCAAACGGTCTGTTAACTTGAAATTCCAAGGCCAGCGGTGGCTTTCCCATGCAAGATTTGTGGAAACTTGGCGAATTGCGGCTGGCCCATGACGACTACCTGCACGACCTGAAGTTGCCATATCGAAGGGTACACCGGTGATCACCCACTCTGCATCTGAACTATAAGGCTGAAAATTCAGCGGGAAACGTAAGAAACCAAATGCGTTAGAAACCAGTGAATTATCAACTTGATTGCCTAAAGTACTATTTATCATTTCTGTTCCTCAAAATAGGCCTGCCCGTTAGCAAGCCCTTTTAATATTCGATTCGAATCGTTCTACCTAAATCAACTTCGCACAGTATAAATAATAAACAAATCATGTTATTTGCACAAAGTTATTATCTGTTCAGTATCTTAATGCGCTAAATAGTTCGTGCTGTCGCTAGACGGCAAAATGAGCCAATCCCTAGGAGCATACACAAGTATGTGACTAGGGTTGGCAAATGCAGCCAACAACGCGACGGTGCGAAATATAACGCGCATTGAGCATTTATTCGTCTTCTAAATAAGTATACCCATACAAACCATTCTCGAACTCAGCGACAAAGTCTTTTTGTAACTGCTCACTCAAGCCTGTCCCTTTTACTTGCTCTGTGAAGCTTTCTAATAGGACTTCTGGGACTAATTTGACGTATTGCAGCATATCTGCGACAGAATCGCCCTCTTCACTTTGCAAGTAACGCAGATTACCTTGGCTATCAACCCAGACATCTATTGCTGCGGTATCACCAAACAGATTATGCATATTACCTAAAATTTCTTGGTATGCCCCAATCATAAAGAAACCTATCATTGGTGGGTTTTCTGGGTCATATGCAGGCATTGGCATTGTGGTTTCAACGCCATCACCATCAACGTAATGGTCAATAATACCGTCTGAGTCACAGGTGATATCTAACAGTACTGCACGACGGTCTAATGGTTTATCTAACCCTTCAATCGGTAATACTGGGAACACTTGATCAATTCCCCAAGAGTCTGGTAGCGATTGGAATAAGGAAAAATTCACATAAAACTTATCAGCCATGCGCTCTTGGAGTTCGTCGATTATCGGACGATGAGCACGATTACTTGGATCTAAATCCTGTTGAATACGGCGGCAAATATTTAGGTATAACTCTTCTGCCCATGCACGTTGGGTCAAATCTAACACACCATGAGCATATTGAGTGTGCGCTTCTTGTAAGTCGAACTGGCTATCATGCAACCATTCGCGTAATGAACGGCTATTACCTTGGTGCTGCATTGACTCCCACGTTTCCCATAAGGAAATTAATGAACGTGGCGCATCTTCATGAGGCGGTGTTGTTTTGGTAAATTCATTACGTTCAACCCCAATCACATTGGACACTAACACCGTATGGTGCGCTGTCAACGCACGGCCTGATTCCGTAATTACCGTTGGATGTGGTAAATCAAACTCTTCACACGCATCCCCAATCGCCCAAATGACATTGTTGGCATATTCATTTAAGCCATAGTTGACTGAGCAATCGGATTGAGAGCGAGTACCTTCATAGTCAACACCTAGGCCACCACCCACATCAAAGCACTGAATGTTGACTCCTAGGCGATGCAATTCAACATAAAAACGGGCTGATTCACGGACACCGGTTGCGATATCACGAATATTAGCCATCTGGGAGCCTAAATGGAAATGAAGCAACTGCAGGCTATCTAGGCGATTAGCATTGCGTAAAATTTCCACTAATTGCAGTACTTGAGTTGCAGCCAAACCAAATTTAGATTTTTCACCGCCACTTGCCTGCCATTTACCTGAGCCTTGGGAAGCCAAACGGGCACGAACCCCTAAGCGTGGCGTGACATTTAAGCTTTCCGCTTCTGCCAATACCATCTCAATCTCAGACATTTTTTCGATAACAAGGTAAACCTTGTGACCCAATTTTTCCCCAATTAATGCTAATCGGATATATTCACGGTCTTTATATCCATTACAGACGATAACGGTTTGTGTTTTACCTGCGTTCGCTAAAACGGCCATTAATTCAGCTTTTGAACCCGCTTCAAGCCCTAACGGTTCCCCAGAATTAACCAGTGATTCAATGACTCGGCGTTGCTGGTTAACTTTTATTGGATAAACCAGGAAATAATCGCCTTTATAGCCATAAGACTCACGTGCACGTCTAAATGCTGCGTTTATTGAACGTAAACGGTGCTGCAAGATTTGCGGGAAACAAAACAGTGCAGGCAAGCGTAAATGCTCCTGCTCTTCTTTAACCTGATTAACGAGGTCAGCTAAATCAACAAAGGTGTCAGGGTTCTCAGGGTTCGGGCAAACACAGACATTTCCGCGCTCATTCACCTGATAGTAACCACCACCCCAATACGCGATGTTGTACGTCTGACGCATTTTGCGAGCGATATTATCATTCATAATAAACTCCTTTTATGGAGGGGTGAGTGACGCGTTCTCCTTCCTGATGTATGTCAGTGAAGACATAACACTGCAAGGCAGTTATGTCGGGGAAACGGCAATACTCAGATTTTAATAAAAAGTGCTTAGAACTTCTAAACAGTGACAATATACGACCTTAAGCTGACAGATTAATGACTCAGCCTCGAAGGTGTATTAAAGATGTGACGGTAACTTCGTGATGAAGTAAAGAATGACAGGAAAGTAAATGCCAAAGTCACGCGGCGATCCGCATATGACGGTTGGATACTGTTATTCAGTAGATTATGGATCATTACCCATTAACCCCCAATATAACTGTTTACCCCTTTAAAATTTCAATGTGGTAGCACTATTTTGGCAGTTTGACCTGTTGATTTAAGCTATATCACCTTATTTTTTATTGAAATTCAAAAGTTTATAAACATTCCTGATAGATAGCAGAAGTTTTATATTATTCTGCTGGTATATAACGGGAAATAACAACCATCCGTTACGGTCGCAGTTTATACATCTATTGCGCTCAAAAAGCAAAACCAAAATGACTAAATTGCGATAAAACTTTACCAATGGTTGTTTTATGTCTCTATTCGTTTTTTATATAAATACAGGTAGAAATTTTTACTGTATGGGACTAAAATAGCCGTCTAGATGTTAAAACATCCAATTATAAATTTGCGAATTCTTAAGGTATTAATCTCATGGCTACACATCTCTTTACTTCTGAGTCTGTATCAGAAGGGCATCCAGATAAAATTGCTGATCAAATCTCTGACGCAGTACTTGATGCTATTCTGGAACAAGACCCGAAAGCTCGCGTTGCCTGCGAAACCTACGTCAAAACAGGTATGGTAATGGTCGGGGGAGAAATCACCACCAGTGCTTGGGTTGATATTGAAGAAATCACGCGCAAAACTGTTCGCGAAATTGGCTACACCAGTTCCGAAATGGGCTTCGATGCCAATTCATGTGCCGTTTTAAGTGCGATTGGTAAACAGTCGCCCGATATCAATCAAGGTGTTGACCGTGTTGACCCATCAGAACAAGGTGCTGGTGACCAAGGCCTAATGTTTGGTTATGCAACCAACGAAACTGATGTATTAATGCCTGCTCCTATTACTTATGCACACCGCTTAGTTCAACGCCAAGCAGATGTCCGTAAAAATGGCACATTGCCATGGTTACGCCCAGATGCAAAAAGTCAGGTTACTTTCCAATATGACAATAATAAAATTGTCGGTATTGACGCTGTTGTTTTATCTACTCAGCATTCTGAAGATATTCAACAAAAAGACCTGCATGAAGCCGTGATGGAAGAAATCATCAAGCCAGTCCTACCGGCAGAATGGTTATCAAAAGATACAAAATACTTTATTAACCCAACGGGTCGCTTTGTTATCGGTGGTCCTATGGGTGACTGTGGTTTAACAGGCCGTAAAATTATTGTAGATACTTACGGCGGTATGGCTCGCCATGGTGGTGGGGCATTCTCTGGTAAAGACCCGTCAAAAGTTGACCGTTCAGCAGCCTATGCAGCACGTTACGTGGCAAAAAACATTGTTGCCGCGGGCCTTGCTGACCGTTGTGAAATCCAAGTTTCTTACGCTATCGGCGTGGCAGAACCGACATCGATTATGGTAGAAACCTTTGGAACAGGTAAAGTTGATGAGTCATTATTGATTCAATTAGTTCGTGAATTCTTTGATTTACGCCCTTATGGCTTAATCAAAATGCTTGATTTATTACACCCGATTTACCAACAAACTGCTTCATATGGCCATTTTGGTCGTTCTCAGTTCCCTTGGGAAAAAACTGACAAAGCTGAAGCATTGCGTGCCGCTGCAGGCCTGTAATCTCTTTAGTCAATAAGTCACATACAAAAACCCATCAAATGATGGGTTTTTTATTGCTCACAATGAGCGATTAATTTTTTTGCGTAAACTGGAAGATAGCCATCCCCGCAACCATTGCTAATGTAAATATTATCCCTTGTGTCAATCCCATTCCTGTTAACAATAATGCAGGTCCTGGGCAAATCCCCGCTAACCCCCACCCCACACCAAATAATACACTTCCGGTGACTAGTTTTTTATCTATCGTTTGATTGGTAGGAATTTGCAATGGGCAATTAAGTACACTAACAGAGCGTTTTTTAACCCCTAAGAAAGCAATACCACTGATTACCATTCCAACTGCCATCGTAATTAATAAAGAAGGATCCCACGTTCCCGTAATATCTAAAAATGCCAAAATTTTTGCTGGATTTCCCATCCCGGCAATGACCAATCCTAAACCAAACAGTATCCCTGAAATTAATGCGATAAGAATAGGCATTGCTTTATCTCCCTATCCCATAATGGTTGGCTAGTGCGACTGTCGCAAAAGCAACAATCATAAAGACTAATACTGCAACAATTGAACGACGGGATAACCTTGCCATACCGCAGATCCCATGACCGCTAGTACAGCCACTTCCCAGTCGTGAGCCAAAACCGACAAATAACCCAGCTAATACTAAAATAGGTGTGCTGGTCGCAATGTTAACTTCTGGTGTATACGCCAACCAAGTAAACAACGTTGGGGCGCTCATCAAACCAATAATAAATGCCAATTTCCATGCAGTATCCCCCTTAGCTGGTTTCAATAACCCGCCTAAAATACCGCTGATACCTGCAATACGACCGTTAAACACTAATAAAATTGCTGCGGCTAAGCCAATCAACACACCGCCAATCGCGGCAGAAAGTGGCGTAAAATTAGCCCAATCTATTGTCATTTCATTTCTCCTTCACAGGGCAATAAAGCTGATATAACGTATTGAGCAACGTAAATAATTTTTCATCTGCTATCGCATAGTAAATGCGCTTTCCTTCTCGACGCGTCATCACTAAGCCTTCATTACGCAATACTGTTAATTGTTGAGAGAGTGTCGGTTGTAATATTCCTAACTGCTCTTCTAACTCGCTAACGCAGGCTTCACCCTGTGTTAATTGGCATAATAAAATTAAGCGATCTGGATTCCCTAGTGTTTTCAATAATGAAGCCGTTTCTGATGCGGCCTGCTTCATCGCTAACAGTTGCTGTTCAGAGGTATTATTGGGCATATGTTATTTCTAGTTAATATTATATAAAAATACAATATATGTTTTTATATAATTACTGTCAATTATTGCTTGTTTATGTCCATTACCTTCACGTATCCTTTACCCCATGAAAACAATCCGTGTTCCACTCTTTTTACAGCAACAAGTCATGCGCACATTGCGAGAAAAACTCGCACTTGCAGAACACAAACTCGAACAGTCATTTTCAGAGCCAACGGTTAATTACAAACAACGGGGGACAACTGCGGGTAGTGCTTACTTAAAAGAATGGGAAATTCGCCTTAACCCCAGTTTACTTATCGAAAATGCAGAGCAATTTATTGATGAGGTTGTGCCTCATGAATTAGCGCATTTGTTGGTTTTTCATGTATTTGGCCGCAAAGGTATCGCACCTCATGGCAAAGAATGGAAATGGATGATGCAACACGTACTGGAAGTCACGGCGAAACGTACGCACAACTTTGCGGTTACAACAGTAAAAAGTAAAACATTTCTCTACCGTTGTGCCTGTGAAGTGTCCCATGAATTAACCATACGCCGCCACAACAAAGTACTACGTGGTGAAAACCAATATTTATGCCGAAAATGTGGAGAAGTATTGAAACAAGAAGGGATTTCTGTCGCTGCGGCAGAAAATTAGACTTTCTGCCGCATCAAGTTTGAGGTGTGCGCTTAAGCAAACTCCGTCATCACTAATTTTGCGATTTCAAAGTAGATAATTAAGCCTGTACCATCAATGAAAGTTGCAATGAACGGGGCAGAAACAACTGCTGGGTCCACTTTCATTTTCTTCAATACCATTGGAATGATTGAAGAAACAATCGCACTCCACATTGTAATGGCAACGATGGTTAAGCTAACCACAATAGTCACTTCGTGGCCAACACCTAAAATCCATGCACGAATTAATGCCGCACCACCGATGGTCACCGCTACTAAAAATGAGGTAGAAACCTCTTTCTTCAGTACGGTACCAAGGTTACGTAAACTCACCTCACCCAGTGCCATAGCACGGACTAATGTTGATGTAATTTGTGTTCCACTATTACCGCCTGTACCAATCAACAGCGGAATGAAAAACGCTAACGAAATTGCGGCTTCGAGTTGTTCTTCAAATGCTTTTAATACAGTTCCTGTATACGCTTCGGCCACAAATAGCATCAACAACCAAACGACACGTTTACGCCATAAAGTTACAGGGCTTGTCGTTAAGTAGGGCTCATCTAATGGGGTGGTAGCGCCTTGTAGCTGCGCATCAAGTGTATTCTCATCTTCAATCAGTTCGGCGATATCTTGCGGACGCAAAACACCCATTAATTTGCCAAATTGCACCACAGGTATCATATCTAAACCGCTATGATTAATCAGATCATAAACATCATGACGTGATTGTTCTGGGGCAACAGAAAAATAATTGTGTCGCATGATATCAGACACTAATAAATTTTCAGGTGAAGCTAATAATGATTTAACTGAAAGAATGCCATTTAAATAATTGTCATTGTCGACAACAAATAAATAGGTTGGGATTTGCTCGCCATCAAGGTGTTCAATAAGATTTTTTTTCACGCAAGCTATTGAGTCTGCGACAGATACTGGCAAATATGATTGACTCATATAAGCGCTGACTGTTGCATCATCAACTTTTGCTGGCTGTGTGTTATTGTCTTTGAGGCGTGCGCCTTTCATTGCGGATTGAGCAATAGCAACTGCTCCCGCTTTGTTCTGGGTAGTGAATGTCATTTTTTTAGTCCCTATTACTGTTGGTTACTCAAACAGTACTCACATAGGGGCGAAACCAGATGAGAGAATGCGAAAGCTATCTCTTCGTCTCGGTTTTAGCACTATACAACGTATCCTGACTTAGCAGGAAGTTACATGGGGATATACCTTCGGTCGATATATCCTGTCCTAATCTTGGGCGTCTCTCGACGTCGTCAGATCAGTAACCTATGTTTGTATAGGAGCCTCGCCTAACGAGATACTGCACTTTGGATGCGGCGCGAATTATACCCATTGGTGAATTAATTGCCACCCTATATCTACGTTTTTTTACGCATGGAAAACTTATTGTTTAGGTTCCGTTTAAGTTTATATTAAATATATCTTTATAAAGTAACAAAATGTAACTAATAATAAGAATGAATATTAGAATTGAAGTAAATATATTTATTTACTTATCAATAACCAACCCTTTGAGAAATCAAAGTATCATTTGTAATATTATTTAGTAAACCTTACCGATAATTAATCAAAACTTAATTCTCTATTTACCGTACAATACAAAAAAAACAATATAAAGGAGTAAGCCCAATTTAATATAATTAAAACGCTTTATTAGAGTACAAGTAATCACTAATATCAGTCATTAGTTGGTTTTTTATATTAAAAATAAGCCAGCAAACAAATAATGAAGTAAGAAAATACACTTAAGGCATTATTTAATTCGAAATTATCATTAAAAAGCATTCTTTTAAATTGTTAATATTTAATTGCAGATATCAATTTAGTATTAAATATTACAAGAATTATCTTAGAATATTTTTTATTTTATATAACAGTGAAAGTTTTATTATGGATAAAGTAATTGTTGGAATGTTAACGAAACTAACATTTCGCGTAAACGATGAAATCAAAATTGCTGCCATTTCTGCTTTAGGTGATTTCAAAGCAACGATTGAATATAATGATGCCATCATACGAATCATAGACTTATGTCAGGACCCAAACAAAGAGGTTGCTGTATCAGCGATTAATACATTAAGTAAATTATCTATTTATTTTTTAAATAGCTCACTACCGAAACATTAATTGCACTCTCATTTTGAGTATTGTAAATAATTACTATGATTTATTTTAAATAATACTGTCCCATTAATACTCTAATGAGACAGTTTGCACATGTTATATAATTTTACGCTATTTCAGTGTCACCCTGTAATTGGCAACTACAAGCTAAAACATAGCCCTCAGCTATTTCTGCTTCAGTTAATGTCATTGTGCTTGTTGTTGTGTATTTACCTGATAACACTTTTGTTTTACAGCTTCCACAAACCCCTGCTCGGCAAGCTGCAATAACGGGCTGTTTATTTTGCTCCAGTGCAGATAATAAAGAAGTACCTACAGGGACTTTAAAGTCGACCAATCGTTGACGGATTTTTAATGTAAGAATATCTTCACTATCAACAACCTCTGGTTCAGTTGAAAAACGCTCCATAAAAAAATGTTCAGCAGGGACGCCTAAATTAGCAGCAAATTGCTGTGCATTTTTCATATAAGGCACAGGCCCACACGTCATCACAATTCGTGAATCAATATCTGGTACTAACGCTTTCAATTTCTCTTCAGTTAAACGTCCTTGTGCAATATCGCCATTATCTGGTGTTTCTGCCATAACACACAATTGCAACCGCTCTGGATATAAGCGGACGAGTTTTTGCCATTCCTCGGCAAAAATAACTTGTTTATCATCGCGAACATTGAATAGTACTTTTACATGGGAGCTCGGGCGGTTCACCATCAGCCAACGTGTCATTGACATAATTGGTGTCACACCACATCCAGCAGCTAACATCAAATACTCAGTGTTTTTTAGATTAGCGCAGGTGAATTCCCCTTGCGCTTCAGAAAGCCAAAGATAGTCACCTTCTTTAACCGAACGTGTTAACCAATTTGACCCTTCACCATCGTCTAACCGCCTGACAGTAATGGAAATAAAACGACTTTGCCCCGGTGATGATGAAAGAGTATAAGCACGCATGACATCATCACTATTTTTAATGCTGACCAAAGCATATTGACCAGGTGAATATGTATAAAAATCATGATTGATAAGGTTGATTGTCCAGACATCTGATGTTTCTTGAATAATAGAATGAACTTGCATTCTATTTGGACATAAACTGCTTGGCATGGTCATCGCGCTACTCCTTTAAAGGGGGTCGCAGCCCCCATCTTTCACATCGTTTTTAAGCTTTTTCTATCGGTTTATTGATCATGCAGGTAAAATTTCTGCCAGATCTTGCTCAACTGTCGTAATACTACGCATACCAAACTTCTCATTTAGCACATTTAATAAGTTTTCAGTTAAGAAACCAGGTGCTGTTGGGCCGGTGTAAATATTTTTCACACCCAACGCTAATAATGTTAAAAGGATAACAATCGCTTTTTGCTCAAACCAAGATAGAATCAGACTCAATGGCAAGTCATTAATACCACAACCAAGTTTCTCTGATAGATTCACCGCAAGCATAATGGCAGAATATGCATCGTTACATTGGCCCACATCCAGTAAGCGTGGTAGCCCTTCTAATGTGCCAAAATCTAATTTATTAAAACGATACTTACCACATGCGAGTGTAAGGATTAAGCAATCTTCAGGTACACTACGGGCAAAATCCGTATAATAGCTACGTTCGCCACGGCTACCATCACAACCACCAACAAGGAATACGTGACGTAGTTTTTTCTGTGAAACTAAATCAATCACCGCGTCTGCCGCACCTAACAGTGTTTGACGACCGAAACCAACCGTAATTTTGTGCTCGATTTCGGTATACGGGAAACCGGCAAGTGACTGAGCTTGAGCAATCATTGCAGAAAAATCATCACCCACTAAATGTTTTGCACCCGGCCAACCCACAATACTACGCGTCCAGATACGGTCTTTATAATCACCGACATCAGGGTCAATAATACAGTTAGAGGTCATCAAGATAGACCCAGGGAATTTTGCAAATTCCACTTGCTGATTTTGCCAACCGCTACCATAGTTACCGACTAAATGAGGGTATTTTTTCAGTTCTGGGTAACCATGTGCTGGCAGCATTTCGCCGTGGGTATAAACATTGATACCCGTACCTTCAGTTTGTTCTAACAACATTTTTAAGTCTTTCAGGTCATGACCTGAAATTAAAATACATTTCCCTGCGACTGGACGAACGTTGACTTCCGTTGGCGTTGGGTGACCAAATTCGCTCGTTTCACCTGTATCCAAAATTTCCATGACCTTGAAATTCATTAGACCAATTGCCATGGCATTATCAAGCAGTTCATTCATATCCGATGGCAATGTTCCAAGCCAAGCCATAATTTCATGATATTGGCCATAAACCTCATTATCATACTGACCTAAAACATGGGCGTGTTCCATATAGGCTGCCGCCCCTTTTAAGCCATATAGGCATAACATACGTAAACCGTGAATGTCTTCGCCGACTTCAGCTTTATCAATATCTAATGAAAATTGAGCCGCTTGTGCCTGTAAGGTTGGAATGTCAGTACCATTTAATTGCAAATTAATTAATGGATGATTGAAAGCCACTACACTATTCACGGATTGGCAATGTTTTATTAATTTATCACGTAAATAAATAGCTTCACGGGCGTAACCGATAATACGCTCTGAATCAAAATTGACGTTGGTTAAAGTAGAGAAAAATGCGCGCGGAGCAAAACTATCAATATCATGGTCAATAATACCCAGTGAGCGGGCAGTGACTGCACTTGCAGATAAGCTTTGCAATACAGCAACTAATAAATCTTGTAGGTCAGAAGTTTCTGCTGTTTTACCGCACATACCCTGCGCGTATGCACAGCCATTACCAGCTGGAGTTCTAATTGTTTGTTCACATTGCACACAGTACATGTTGTTCGCCTCTTAAAGTTGCATTTCAAATACAACATTAAGACTACGCTCTTTATTAGAATAAAAAAGTGGAATTATTCATTATCTAATGGTTTATTGATCTATATTAATATTCATTGCAAATGAGAACTATTCACAGTAATGAAAGTGTGCTATTCGTGCTGTTGGTTTTGTTTTCACTTTTCTTGCTTAAATGCACTATTTTGCATTTTATTTATATCCTGATAACGCTCTTACGATAACTCTTGTTATACTTACCTATAAGTGTTTGTTATTCCATCGTATAAAGAGAATCCAATAAAGATGAGCCAGGTAAATTCAGCTAGTAAATCTATGATAAAAACCCGATTGCGGATTTTTAAACGGCTAAAAGAATCAGATAAAACACCTGTAAAAATCTTACTACTTGCGGTACTCATTGGTGCGGCGGTCGGTCTTATCGGTTCACTATTTGAATTAGGAACAACTTGGATTAGCAACTATCGCGTGCAATCGGTGAGTGAATGGGTTGCCCCAAAATGGCTGATGGTTGTTGGGATGTTTTTTATCTCGGCACTTCTTGCCATGTTAGGCTATTACCTTGTTAAACGGTTCTCTCCTGAATCTGGTGGGTCTGGGATCCCAGAAATTGAAGGTGCATTACAGGATTTACGCCCCGTAAGATGGTGGAGAGTCATCCCAGTTAAGTTTATTGGTGGATTAGGAACATTGGGCTCAGGTATGGTATTAGGCCGTGAAGGACCAACCGTGCAACTTGGTGCGAACCTTAGCCAAATGTTTTATGATTTATTTCGTTTAAAAGATAATGAGTCACGCCACACCTTGCTTGCCTCTGGTGCGGCGGCAGGTTTATCTACAGCATTTAATGCCCCTTTAGCTGGCATCTTGTTTATTATTGAAGAAATGCGTCCGCAATTTAAATACAGTTTAATTTCAATTAAAGCGGTATTTATCGGTGTTGTTACCTCCACCATTGTCTATCGGCTAATCAATGGAGAAGCTATTGTATTAAATATCGGCCAATTTTCTTCTGCACCTATGAATACTTTATGGCTTTATTTAATTTTAGGATTAATGTTTGGTGTTATCGGTATCTGTTTTAATGGTTTTTTATTGTACCTACAAAGTAAATTTTTAGCATTTTACCAAAATAAAATTTCTCGCTTTGTATTGATGGGCGGGTTAATTGGTGGTGCTTGTGGTGCAATTGGCGTTTACCTGCCTGAAATTGTAGGTGGTGGATATTCCGTGATCCACCAGATGGTAGCAGGCCAATTTACCATCACTTTGTTATTCATATTCTTTGCTTTGCGGTTTTTAACTTCGACGATTAGCTTTAGCTCTGGGGCTCCAGGTGGTATTTTCTCTCCTTTACTCGCCCTTGGGACATTATTTGGTGGTGTTTTCGGCTACGCCGCCCTCGAAATATTCCCTAATTACCAAATTGAAGTGGGGACTTTCGCTATTGCAGGCATGGGAGCTTTATTTGCCGCAACCGTCAGAGCCCCATTAACTGGGATAGTCTTAGTTTTAGAAATGACAAATAACTACCAGTTAATCTTACCGATGATTATTACCTGCATTGGCGCCACAATGATGGCTCAATTTTTAGGTGGCAAACCGCTATATTCTGTATTGCTGGAAAAAACTTTAGCCCGTAGCGAAAAAGAAACCGCTCCGCCTGTCACTGACAAACCTTAAATAGTAGAAGCAAAAAGAGTTGCCGACAGCGGCAACTCAGACTGCTGACAAACATATTATGTTTGGCGGCAAGTCGAATAGGTTTTGAAAATAAACTAGGAAAATCAATTTATTGATTTTCGGCTGATAACACAAAGCGGGAAAAACCACGCTTTTATCCCGCTTTGTCAACAACCTCAGTTGCCGACAGCGGCAACTCTTTTATTAAGATAACCTATGCTAATTTCTTACTTACTTCTTCCTTGCAATGAGTGTTGCAAAATTTAATTTAATACGATTACCTTGTGAATCAGTGCGGTGTAAATGACCAGGGTTTTCGTTATATTTTAAAATATCCCAATCTTTATAATACCCTTCTAGCTCCCCTGGTTTTAAGAAGCATTTAAATGGCACTAAATCCAGCGGTGCATCTGGCGTTTCAACGGCACACACAATAACGTTAACTCCCCCTGGCAGGGTATGTTCTTGCATATTAGTAATAACATTGGCGATTTTTTCTCGCTGCAAGAACATTAGCACGACAGTGGAAATAATAAGTTCGTAGTTCTCTTGTATTTGGTGACTATTAATATCATAAACAGCCGTATGAATATTCTCTACCCCAGCTTGTTTTTTAACGAAGTCAATTGCTTGGATATGCTGAGGGTTGATATCTACCGAGGTCACGTCATACCCCTGCAAGGCAAGATAAAAACTATTACGCCCTCTTCCCGAACCTAAATCTAATGTTTTACATGGCTTACTCAGGTGATTCTCACACAAATAGCGCACTTCTGAATGTGGAGTCGTTAACCCATGCTCTTTATAAAATTTCAGTTCTGGTTTGCATAAAAATGCCAGTTGGCATTCCATGTCATCACTACAAGCAGAAATACGATGCCAAACTTGAGGTTCAATAATAGGCGGCTGGTTATGAATATCAAAGGTAAAGTGTTGCTCGCTGCCGTCTTCATTAAAAATGATAAAATCTAAAGAGCCTTTTAGCACTTTCAACTGTGCGTATGTATCCTCTTTTGTATTATGGCGCTCTTGGAACATTAACGGCAAAGAAGCTTTATTCCAAACTGGCATAGTTTTGTAACACACGAGATCATTCATATCATCACCAATAAGTTGCATTTTAAATGCATCTTATACCGTTCGTTTGCTATCTGCAAAACATTCATAAATTAATTATCGCGGGCTTGATTCATATCAACCCCCTATAGACCAAGAGGGCTGAAATACTTCATGGGCTCAGTTAATAACCTAACTGTTCCGCACTTAACCCTAAGAATTCAAAAGGTTTTGTAACTACATAACTGTTGGTCGCATCCCCTGAATAGATATGGCTCTGCTCTTCACCGAGGTCCAGCTTTTTCACTTTTCCAGTTTCCGCTGAAAAGTCAATTTTTGCCAAATCAGTCCAAAAAATATTTGGAGTTAATGCTGACTCGAAAAAGTAGAGCTGACGTTTATGGTCAACTAATGTCCGCCAACGTGTTGACGATATTTCAGGCGAATTTTCAGACGTCAATCCGTAAGGGACAGACACATTACGTACGACACTGAAAACACTGGCGACCGCTTTATTAGGCGTTGTTTTCTGAGGAATTGCATTAATATAAAACTGCGCGCGAGCAAATCTATCAGCGGAGCGGTTAGTCCCCGGTAACATTACAGTGCCACCAATTCCTTGCCAATATTCCTGCATTGCTAATTGCTTCTCATAAGTCGGCGAGTTAGTCATAACTTGATACTTGCGACTGTGATGAATTACCTGCTTACCATCGATATATTCAATAATCGCGCTATCACCACTCGCATCTGATAATGATAAATGTAAAGTCGCTAACCTATCTTGTCCTGGCACATTATCTGTTGCGACTACGAGTGGATTCTTTTCTAGCTCAGCAACAGCTTCTTCCACTGTCGCATAGTTATCTAGAACATATTGCGCCCATAAAGATATCGACAACGCAGGTTGCTTATTATCTATTTGAGGATATTTTGATTCCGCGAGCCACAGTAAATTGGCAACCAGACCTTCCTCGTTCACTCCATCCGTTGTTGAAATATCATAACCCGAGGCTATCACGCTGCCGTATTTTGATTTCCATTTTAAAGAGTTAGGCCCTGCAATGCCATCACGCTCCATCCCTCGAGGAAAGATCCATAGATTGGTACCAATATCGTATTTCCAATCCATTGTTCTTCCGGTCATTATTTGTTCATTTTCACCTAAATAAACAACTCGAGTACAAGCTTGGCTAACTGTAATCGGCATTGATATCGCAGCAGTTGCGGCAAGTGCTACGATACTTTTCTTAATAAATTGCATGCCATCTCCAAAATAGTTAAAAATAAATTTACATAATAAGCATACTACATAAATACGAATTATTTATGCTCAAAGAATAATGTATTAAAAAAAGTGCGATTAACACAATGAAATATAATAAATAATGACACAAAATGGCACCCATATTAACCAGTGCCATTTTGCTGGAAAGAATTAATTATTTACTGATGAAAATAAAGAACGTAGTAATGCAGCTTTTTTCTGATTATCAGGCATAGATAATATTTCATTATAGAAACTAATAGAAATACGGCACGCTAATGCAGGTGATTTCTTCCCTGCTTCTAAATTTCCAAGGATTGCGGTATCTTCACCATACTTTGCAGAAAGCCCACTAGCAAGCTGTGTTAATTCCTCAGAATACTCTTTTGGGGACATCAACGCCTGTTTTACACCAGCTTCACTTGAAATTAAGAGCTCATTGGTCGCTTGGATTTGTTTCAACAAAACAGCTTGGCTTTTTTGTGGTGGAATAATTTCCGCTGTTTCTCTTAAGTGCGGAAACAATGAATAAAAACACGTTTTTCCTGTTGGGTCTTCTTCTAATAAGATTTTCAGGTAATCATTCACTCTGCTAGTAAAATTAATTACGGAATCATCAGAAGCATATTCCATACGTTCTAGCACCAGCTTCATGACATTGCCAACAACCTGATCAAACAGTTGACGACGTAAATCTTCATTAGCTGGGTCGTATTGCGTGATTAGATGCTCAAAACTTTGATAGGTTTCAGGGCTTATTTTCTTCACCGTCGCGATAATCGGCAGTTCTTTTTCAACTTGGGCAAGTGCCTCTGAATGAATTGCACTATTATTTTCTGTAGATAACACATTATTATCTTTACTTAACCAATAAAAACCGAATGCGAATGCAATAAAAATAATGCTAACAATTAATGCGGTTTTACGTGAGTTATTTGTATTCAAAGTTACCCTGCCTTTTCTTGGTAAAACGGTTCCCACAAACACTTTCAAGCTACTTATATACTGTAGAACCCATCGCATATAATGTCATGGCATCTAAAAACAATAGTCATCACGGAGCTAGACTATTAATACCACGAATTGACCTATAAAAAGTGATAATGTTTATTTTAGCTTGTATCAAAGTCGTCAAGCTATAGGAATAAGGGAAAATGCGAGGCTAAGACGGGAGAATTTGCCATAAATAAACAATTTAGAAAACGCTGGATATAAAAAAACCTTCAAGACTTGAAAGCTTGAAGGTTTATTATGATAAAAATCTTATTTAACTTGAACACCTTCAACTGAAATCAACAGTTGTGCTTCTTGAGATTTAGGACCCAAATCAGATTTGATGTTAAATTCTTTCAGCTTAATATTACCTTCAGCTTCAAAACCTGCACGGTATCCACCCCAAGGATCTTTACCTTCGCCCATTAATTTAGCATCTAATGTAATCGGCTTAGTAACACCATTTAAAGTGAAATCACCTGTGATTTTGTATGTTTCACCGTCTTTCTTCACTTCTGTTGAAACGAATTTTGCTTCAGGGAATTTTGCTGCATTTAAGAAATCACCACTGCGTAAATGTTTATCACGCTCTGCGTGGTTAGTGTCAATGCTGCCTGTCTTAATAGTTACTTCGACTTTATCTTTTGATGGGTCTTTTGCATCATAAGTGAAAGACCCATCAAAGTCTTTAAAACTACCATATACCCAGCTATAACCTAAATGCTGAATACGAAATTCAATAAACGCGTGTTGGCCTTGCTTATCAAATTGGTAAGTTTCTGCTAATGCTGAACCTGCCGTTAAAAAAAGTGCGCCAGTAGCCAGACCAAGAACCGTTTTCTTCAACATAATTATCTCCACGTTACTTATCGGGGTTAAAACCCAACATTCTTTTTAATGTAATATCACGATCAAAAAAGTGATGTTTAAAAGCTGCAAAAGCATGCAACACTGATAATAGAACCACTGCCCAAGCTAAATATAAATGAACTTCACCTGCTGTATCTGCTTGTGTTGCAGCACCCGTAAATAGTGCAGGAACCTCAAACCAATCAAATACACTGATAGGCTGTCCATCAGCGGTTGAGATTAAATAACCACTGATCAAAATACTGAACAAAATAATATAAATCAGAATTTGAACAATAATAGAGCTAGCTTTCGTTAATTTACTGTAGCTTGCTAATGGCTTCGGTGGCGGTGAAATAAATCGCCAAATCACACGAAATGCCATAACAATAAATAATAATATTCCTATACTTTTATGTATCTCAGGAGCTTGATGATACCAACTATCATAATAGCCTAGTGTCACCATCCATAAACCTAAAGCGAACATTCCATATACGACAATTGCGACTAGCCAATGTATGAGCAAAGAGATATGCCCATAGCGGCTTGCATTATTTTTCCATTGCATGATAAAAACCATTTAGAGAAGAAGGTAATATTTTATTAACTAAGCCGTAATAATCATAAGGTGAAATTAATTTTATTCCTATCCCAAAGTTAAACAAATATTTTGTTGAAGACATTCAAATACGATCAACATAATGAAAAATAGATTACTATTTGATTTTGTCTAGTTTTAATTATAAAAGTTGAATAAAGATTTTTCCAGTTTTGTAAATGGTCGTAACTAAATACTTAGTTCATTTATTTATTAATTTCAATTAAATCTAGCTTATTCCTAATAGATATAAGCTGTTATTCATAAAATAACATTTGTAGGTCTGCCTTTTTCCCCATACATTGGTATTCTTTCTTTTAACATTGCAAACTGATTGATAGGTTAAATACTATGTATAAACTTTGGATAGCAAATAAAAACTACTCTTCATGGTCACTACGTCCCTGGGTTTTACTAAAGGTATTACAGATCCCGTTTGAAGAAAATTTGTGTTTATTTGAAAACGGCAAAAGCAGCCATGAAAAATTCAGTCGTTTTTCACCTACAGGCTTAGTCCCTTGTTTAATCGATGAAAACCAAACAATATGGGATTCTTTAGCCATCTGTGAATATGTTGCAGAAGACTACCCTCAAGTCTGGCCAAAAGAGCGAAAAGCCAGAGCATGGGCTCGTAGTGCAAGCGCAGAAATGCACTCGGGTTTTAGTGCATTACGCCAGCAATGTCCAATGGACGGTACTCATAATTCGCCACTTAACAATATTTCAATTGAATTACAAACCGACTTAAATCGATTGCAGAAATTATGGCAGGATGGGTTAAACCAATTTGGTGGTCCTTGGCTTGCAGGTAGTGAATTTACGGCTGTAGATGCTTTTTTTGCACCAGTTGCCTTTCGAATTCGCAGTTATCACTTACCTGTAAACCCAGCTGCCAAACAATGGGTTGACCGAATTTTAGTTTTACCCGCAATGAAAGAATGGCATGAAGCAGGTTTACAAGAACCCTATATTGAACACTAAAAATAGGCTAATCGGGAGGCATTATATGCCTCCAGCTTTATTTGATTAGTAAAAAATCACCTGCTCGAACATCAAAATTAATATTTAACCAATTTGTCGGTCATTCAAGCTACATTAGGTTGTTTAACAGACAAACAGCGGGCTATAATTTTTCATTCCACGGGTCTGCGGTCATAATATCGCCAAGTGGTGTGTGTAATGTAACCTGTTCATTTTTAAACCACTCAGCTAATGAAAACCCACCTTTAGGGGTTTCGATATGAATATCAATTGGGCAATAAGGAGTATTCGCCTTAATTGCAAACTCAGCAAAATCTTCTTTTTCTTGACGATGTGGACAGCGAATGACCACATCAAGGTCGCAGTCTGACAACATACTTTGGATATCTGTCGCTAAAGTGTAAGCACAACTCCCTGTTACTCCCCATTGCCAAGGCCATTTAGTCTGTGAAATGATCCATAAAACCTGCACTGGTGGTAAAGCGATAAACATTGAACGTTGTAGTTCCACCGAATTCGCCACCAAGGATTCCACATTCATAATGTGCGTAATTGCAGATTTTTCAATTTGTGTTGTGACGCGTTGGTGTGGCTTAATTCCTCTAATTGCAACAGTCAGTTTATTCTCATCCGCTTTATTTCGGTATACCGTCAACGGTAACTTACTGTTCCACTGTGAGCCGACCCATTCAGGAAGCGATTCTATCGCGACATCATTATTGCTGCCGACCCAAACAAAATCATGAGGATTGATTATTTGCATTTTATTACCTTTATGATTGCTACAACTGCTCTCCCCTATTATGCCTTTTTTGTCACATAAAAACAGAATATCGCAACCAACAATTCAACACATGCCATTTAATGGTAACTTGTCATAAATACTGAGTTCTCACCTTGAAATTTTATACCGTATATTATTTAATTACGTTATTAATTAATAGGTTAAGCCTCTATTTGTGAGCATCGGATTATGAGAACGTTTCCTGCTATCCACGATGGAATTATTTTTACCAGTTGTATGTTTTTTAGCGCCGCAACCGCTTTTGTGATCTTAGATGCACAAGCTGCGATGTGGGCAACATTCTCAACGCTGTATTCCTTTAATTTATTCAATGCAGCAAAAGAATATAAGAATTATGCCTATACCGCTTGTTGTTTATTGATGATTTTAGTCGCTATTTTTATCGGTGATACGTTACGCCTTGGTACCGCATATTATATTTATCTCGCCATTTTTTCGTTCATTTACTACCAATTGTATGGCACAGATCCTGCTATGGATTTAACCATGAAATTTATGATTATCATGTCGACAATTGGTACCATTTTACCTGATATATCCAAAAGCTTAGCGTTAGGGTTTATTATTGGTAGTGGAGTAACGTTAATTACGTATTATGTCCTTAGCCATAAAATGACACGCCATAGTGTAATAACGAGCGCTTTAGTTGAACAAAATTTGTTTACGTTGAGAAAAAATATTATCCCACGCTCAATGATTTATGCTTTGGGGCTATTACTCGCGCTCGCTATTCCTCGCAGTATAGATCTAGGGCACTTTTATTGGACATTACTGACCTTCGTTTTTGTATTGCATCCAAAATCACAAAGTATCGTTAAAATTACTTTGCAGAGGGTCTTAGGCAGTCTTATTTCTGTCTTATTATTGTATTTTTTATTCAATTTACCCTTTATGCCGTATATCGGTTTAATTGCAGTCGTGGTGTTCGCCTTTTTAATGCCGATGAGCTTTCATTACGGATATACGTTTATGACGTTTGTCGTGACAAGCTTAATTTTGTCCATTCTTGAGCTCGTTATATATTGGCGTCACCCAACCTATGAATTATTGTTTGACCGCGTTCTTGAAACCGCCTTAGGAGGAACCATCGCCATTATGACGAGTATTATTTTAAAGTTATTTAGAGAAACGAAATAAAATTAAGCATATTCCCCAATAAGAACGTTTGTTCTATACTCAAAAAGAACACATTGGGAAAACAAGTCTTAGTCCTAAAGCCTAGCCCTATCAGTATCATTATTCTTGAGTGAGGCACTCAAGCAAAGAGGAACTGAAGATGAAAATATCGATTATTGGCGCAACGGGTTTTGTCGGCAGAGCATTAGTCGCTGAAGCGTTGCTTCGGCACCACCAAGTGACGGCTATTTCTCGTCATAGTAATCAATTATTTCAGCACGCTCTTTTAATCACCGCCGCTGGTGATATTACAGATATCCCATGGTTAACCTCTCGGCTTAAAGGACAGGATGTCATCATCAGCGCGTTTAATGGTGGCTGGCAAAATCCGAATTTGTATCAAGATACCGTGGCAGGAAACCAGGCCATTTTACAAGCAGTACAAAAATCGATGGTAAAACGATTTATTGTGGTCGGTGGTGCAGGAAGCCTAAAAATTGCTTCAGGTATTGATTTAATTGATTCCCCCGATTTTCCTGCCGAAATAAAACCAGGCGCTCAAGCAATGAGGGAATTTAAGAACCAATTACAATCCATTGATTCATTGGATTGGACCTACATTTCCCCAGCCGCAATACTCGAGGAAGGAGAAAGAACAGAAACCTTCCGTCTTGGAGGCGAACAATTGCTGATGAATGGCAACGTTCCTGCGAAAATATCAGTTGAAGATTTTGCGGTAGCTGTACTTGATGAGGTAAATAATAGGCAGTTCATTCGCCAACAATTTACTGCAGCATATTAAGTTTAACCGAAAAAAGCCGGTAAATATTTACCGGCAAAGATAGATAACAGAACTTAATTCACATATTTCTACTTTAACTTACTTTTCACTATGTTTCGCTGCATAGATTTCACTATTCACCCAGTTATGGTCTTTTTCCCATGTAAATAACCACTTACGGGTTGGCCCTGCCATCACATTAAGGTAATAGTTATCATAACCAGCCACTGTCGCCATTGGGTGATACCCTTTTGGTACCATAACAACATCTTTGTTATACACCGCCATACATTCATCTAACTCGCGATCATCCGTGTAAACGCGCTGCATACAGAAACCTTGGGAAGGATTTAAACGATGATAATAGGTTTCTTCTAGATAAGTTTCATTGGGTTCATTATCGGTATCATGTTTATGGCTTGGATAAGAGCTAGTGCAGCCTTCATCTGTAAAGACCTCCACGACTAATAAGCTATCAGCGGCTTTATCATCCGGCAAAATATTATGCACATAGCGTTTGTTATAACCATGGCCACGTTGTTCCGCACCAATATCATCAGGGCCAATTAAACGAGTTGGGTAAGTTCCTTTTCCTTTTGCCCTGCAAACTGCCAATTCAAGGTCGGTATCCGCCATGACCTCAGCAAACTCTTGCGCTGTAACATACACCGCATACGGCTTTTTACGCTCGAAAGGATCCATACGGTCACCAATATTTTCAAACGCTTGATTCGGTGTTTTAATTGTCGCTTTACCCGCCACCAGCACTAAGCACATTTCATTTTCAGAGGCAGGCAAGGAGATAGACTCGCCTTGTTTTAATTCATAAACATCAAAGTGAACATATCCCCAGTTAGCGATTTTCGGAGTGATATGCTGAGTTCGCTTATGTGCATCTGGAGCATGGTATTTCGACAATAATTTTGACATAACTTTCCTCTGACACTTTTTAGGTTCTAGATATGTAATTCTTTTCAGTTACTAACCGTTTCATCAATTAAACAGTTCAGTTTGTGGCTAGAGTCAGCAAACAAAGCTAACAACGCCACAGACTGAAATATGACGACGACGATTTAGATTAAGCCCGCATCCTTAGCAAATTTAGACAAATTGTTGTAACCCAATGTGGCATAAGTCAATGGATGTGCAATCGCAGGGTCTTGCTCTGCTTCGACCACTAACCAGCCATTTTCATATTGGCTATTTTTCAATACTTTAAACACTTCTGGATAGTTAACGCAGCCATCACCGGGTACCGTGAACACCCCTGCTAATACTGCATCTAAGAAACTGGTTTTACGGTTTTTAACATCTTTTAGAACATCTGCACGGACATCTTTGCAATGCACATGATTGATACGTTTTGCCCAGCGTTTTGCCACTTCAACAGGGTCTGCACCAGCAAAGGTTAAATGCCCTGTATCCAGTAATAAACCGACCTCATCGCCCGTGTGCTTCATTAGGTTATCAACATCTTCTGCTGACTCAATCACGGTTCCCATATGGTGGTGATAGGCGATTTTCACGCCTTGAGATAAGGTATATTTCGCGAATTCGGTCAGTTTCTTACCGTATTCTTCCCATTTATCGGCTGGGAACAATGGACGCATATGAACAGGTTTGTTTTGGTCGCCATGAATACAGTGAGTCACTTCCGCGAAAACCATCACTTTAGCGCCTAAATCACGTAGCAATGCTAAGTGCTCTTGTACCGCTTCAATTTCTTCTTCCACACTGCGAGATAATAATTCTCCCGAATACCAGCCTGAAACCAGTTGTAAATCATGCTGCTTTAAGATCGGCCCTAAGATTTCCGCTTTACGTGGAAATTTATTACCTAGCTCAAAACCAGCGAAACCCGCTTGACGACCTTCAGTTAAACATGTTTCTAGAGACGTTTCTGCCCCTAAAGTGGGTAAATCATCATTCGTCCATGTCAACGGGTTGATACCAAGTTGGATTGCCATGATGAAGCTCCTGTGTAGGTAAAAGTAATATTATTTACGCTGACGCCATAGGGCTATCAGGTTTAAGTAATTGGTTTTGATTTTCTGCACCAGCTCATCGTCATTGATTTCACCTTTCATCCACTCCAACGAAGGCTTACCAAATAAAGTGCGGCCAACAGCAAATCCTTTGACGATTGATTTCCCAGCGGCTGCGTTGAAGCCTGCTTGTAGCTCAGCTTGTGGTGCGTCAAGTCCTAAGAGCACGACACCGCGGCAATAAGGGTCACGTTCTTGAATTAATTGATCAACTGCATCCCAGTTTTCCGCTTGTAGTGGTGGCAATTTCCACCAATCTGGTTTTATACTTAAGTTATAGAAGCGTTTGATTGCGCGTAAATACAGCTCATCGTTGCGTTCCATATCTGCGGGCAATATCACCTCGAGCAACAATTCATGCCCTGATTGGCAGCAAGCGCTATACACTTCTTGAACCGTTTTTTCTTGCTCTAAGCGCAGTGGATGGTTGTCTTCTGGGTGAAAAAATACCAAACATTTGACAATATGCTCTTTTGGCCAGCTAATCAGCTGAGAGCCAATATTCCCATGCTCTAAGCATAATGGTCTTGACGCAGGTAGCTCAATTGGGCGGCCTATCCACCAACCACGGCCGGTTACATCATTCAATACGTCTTGGCCAAATGTACTATCACAGAGTAACCCTGCTTTCCCCTGCAGATTTGCCTCTTCGGCCACTTCACTACTAGCGCGGTAAATCAATTTTTTCAGGGTTGGAATGCAAGAGATATCAACCCCTGCGAGGCGTGCCATATCAACAAATTGAATGCGGTGGTCAAATGCCATAACACAAAGTTCATTCCATTGTGTGCTACGTGAAGTCACACGGTGCAAATGGTTAAGCATCGGGTCGAGATCTGGGCGTGTAACTGCTGCTGCACGCTCAAGGTAATTATCCAAC
This sequence comes from Providencia hangzhouensis, assembly GCF_029193595.2. Classification (NCBI taxonomy): domain Bacteria; kingdom Pseudomonadati; phylum Pseudomonadota; class Gammaproteobacteria; order Enterobacterales; family Morganellaceae; genus Providencia; species Providencia hangzhouensis. The sequence goes on along the minus strand of NZ_CP135052.1, from coordinate 1,363,961 downwards.
TCGATTTTTGTTGGCATTGCAGGCGCACAGCCATGGCGCGAAACCACTAAAGCCCCACAAGCATTCGCATAAGCGCAGGCTTTTTCCCAACCATCGCCGTTTAGATAACCGCGAAGTAGGCCAGACATAAATGCATCACCGGCACCTAATACGTTGAGAACTTCAACTCTCACACCATGAACGGTGATCCCTTCGTCCAACGTTTCTGGGATCTCACCACTAAATACCGAGCAGCCAAGAGAGCCGCGTTTACACACCAGTTCCGCATCCGTTAATTGGCGAATGTTCTTAAGTGCTTGTACGGTATCCGTCGTCCCGCCTGCAATATGAAATTCTTCTTCTGTACCGACAATCAAATCGAACATCGATAATACGTCTTGCAGTTGTTGCGTGACACTATCGGAAGCAATAAAACGCGTTTCACCATCACCCAAAGAGGTCAGTCCCCATAAGACCGGGCGATAATCAATATCAATGGCTGTTTTGACATTATTACGTTTAGCATATTCCAACGCTTTTAGTACTGCCGCGCGAGTTTTCGGGTTAGATAAATGCGTTCCTGTAATTGCCAAGCAGCGTGCAGATGCAATATATTCTTCAGAGAAATCGTCTGGCGTAATCGCCATATCTGCGCAGTTATCACGATAGAAAATTAATGGGAAAGTATCCTGATCTTTAATCCCTAAGATAACTAATGCCGTTAATCTGTCTTTGTCTGTAATAAGATGGCTAGTATCACAGCCTACACGCTGTAACTCCTCACGTAAAAAGCGCCCCATGTGTTCATCCCCCACACGGGCAAGCATTGATGATTTCAATCCTTGTATTGCAGTGCCGAATGCAACGTTTCCTGAAGAGCCGCCTAAATATTTGGCAAACGAGCTCACATCTTCTAAACGAGAACCTATCTGTTGTCCGTACAGGTCAACGGCAATACGGCCCATACAGATAACATCTAACTTCTTCTGCTTATCCATTAATTACCCCTTAACTACAACAGAATTAATTGATTTCTTTAACGTTAACCCAACGTTGTTCGTCATATGAACGTGCTATCGCGTCTAATATTCGTGATACTTTCCAGCCTTCTTCAAAATCAGGCCACATTGGCTGCCCTGTTGCAACGCCATCAATTAAATCACGCACTTCAACTGTTTTTTGGTCATTGAAGCCAATACCATGACCTGCAGCATTACAAAATGGTGCATAATCCGGGTGTTCTGGCCCAACAAAAATTGTTTTAAAACCTTGGCGGTTGCTAGGTTCATCATGGCGATAGAGCTTTAGCTCTGCCATTCTTTCTTGAGTGAAAGACAACGTTCCTTTGGTGCCGGTCACCACATAGGTTAGCCCCATTTTACGGCCAGCTGCGATTCGTGAAGTTTCAATGACGCCCATTGCGCCACCAGCAAAACGTACCATGGCATGCGCTTGGTCTTCATTTTCAACCGTAACCATAACGGTTGAACCCGTTTTTTCAGGGCGCTGTTTAATCACAATTTCCATATCACCACAGACGGTTTCAATATCCCCTACTAGGAATTGCGCCATATTGATAATGTGTGCAGACAAGTCCCCCAAAGCACCTAACCCTGCTTTTTCTTTAAAACAATGCCAGTGAATTGGAGCGCTAGGGTCAGCCATATAATCTTCATTATGAGTGCCATAAAAATGGATAACTTCCCCGATTTCGCCATTTGCAATGATTTCTTTGGCTAGCTGCGAAGTTGGGTTTTTCATATAGTTAAAACCCACTAACGTTAAGACGCCGGCTTGTTTAGCCGCTTCGACCATTTCTTTGGCATCTTCAGAATTGAGTGCTAATGGTTTTTCACAATAAACATGTTTACCATGCTTAATTGCCTCCATTGCCATTTCTTTGTGCAGGAAATTAGGCGAGCAAATATCTACTACATCAATATTTGGATCTGCAACTAATTTGCGCCAGTCATCCGTTGCACGATTAAAACCCATTTCCTGAGCTCGGGTTTGTGCTAGCTCAGGGGTAATTTCTGCAATCATTTCGCGAACCAATTTCCCCTGCAATGGAAAAACGGTTGGTGCTTGTGCATAAGCAATGGCATGAGCTCGTCCTATATAGCCAGTACCTATCATCCCGATACGGATCTCTTTCATCTGTTCTACCTCTCGCTCATTTCCTGTAGTGCAATAGCTGGCCCAATATTCGTTCCAGATTTTATTTCAATAATGATGTTATACGGAACATTCGTTTCATTTTCAATATTATTAGAAACATTAATTTCATTATGTGATCTAACGTTAATTTTTAGTGTAATTAATTAATTTATAAGAAAATAAATATTAAATTTAAAGAAAGGAAAAATAATAGAGTCAAGATGAGATGGAATAAAATGAAGTAGAATAACTAAAAATGAAATTTATTGAGTATGGGATCTGGCAAGATCCCATACTCTCTTCAGAACTAAAAATTAACGATGAAGAATACTTAAAAACTCTTCTTTACTTGAGGTCAGAGACAATGCATTGGCAATAAATTCGTCACTAAAAATCAACGCAATTTCCCTAAGCACATCAATATGTTCCCTTGATTTTGCAATCACGCCTATGGCAATAAACATCACATTGGTTCTGTCCCAAATAACACCGTCAGGAAATTGAAAAATTTCAACACCGGTATGCAAGATAATATCATTGGCGGACTTAGGTAGATGTGGCAACGTGATGCCATTCCCCAAGAATGTTGATATCTGTTGCTCCCTTTCCGTTAAGAAATGTACACAATCCCTATCAACATAACCTTTATTTTTAAATTCCGTACCAACCATTTTGAGTACTTCAGCTTTATTTCTTGCCTGACAACCTAAATGCAAATTACTTGTGGTTAGTTGTTCTATCATATCCAACCCTCGATTAAGTTAATTAGGTATATTCACACCACCAATAAGTAATAATTACATTGATGAGAGCTCTTCTTCTAATTGCTCTAATGATTTGTTTGATGTTTCTGGCAATAACTTCACGACAAAAACGATAGCTAAGTAGTTTATTACCGCAAAAATTAAGAATACCGGACCTAAACCAAGTTCTGCTTGTAATACAGGGAATAAATAACTCACAATCGCATTCATAATCCACATAAAGAAGACCGAGATCCCCATGGATAACCCACGAATTTTAAGTGGGAATAGCTCAGCAAGTACCACCCACGTTAAAAAGCCCATCGTTCCTTGCATAACCCCAACAAACACTGCGCCAAGTAACCAAATTAATGTTGCTTTAACATCCCCGGTTAAAAAGTAGTCTGTAGCTGCAATTAATAAGTGTAACGATGCCATTAGCGCAAAACCACCAACAATCAGTGTCTTACGTTTAAATCGGTCAACAAGGAATAACACCCCTATCACCATACCACCAACAGAAAAAACACCATTTAATACGTTGAAAACTAAAGATGTTTGCTCAGAAAAACCCGCTGTTTTGAGAATTTCTGTGCCATAATACATAATAACGTTAACCCCAGTTGTTTGCTGTAATGCCGCCCACACCATCCCAATTAAAACCAATTTAAAAATCCAAGGTGTATTAAAAATTAACGCTAAATTTTGTTTATTGGCATTCGGATGACGTTTAGCTTCCGCAGCTTCAACATCTAATAACGTCACGATATCTTCATATTCTTGAATTGCACGTTTTTCAGGACGAATTTGCTTCAGTATTTTCAAGGCTTCTTCACGACGGTTTTTACTCATTAACCAACGTGGGCTTTCAGGCGCTTTCCACATACCAAATAGCAAGCACAACGCGGGCACGGCTTGTACTAACAGCATATAACGCCAAACATCAGGAAGATGGCCCCAAATTGAACCGATAATCGCATTAATAGCAAATGCTGCTAGCTGCCCGATAACAATAGCAACTTCATTTAACCCAGTGAGCTTCCCCCGCATTTCAGTCGGAGCCACTTCAGAAATAAATGTCGGTGCCGTCACAGAGGCTCCACCCACCGCAAAGCCCAATATAAACCGAGCAATAAGAAGAACTTCAATATTTGGGGCTGCCGCAGATAAAAATGCCCCAAATAAAAACAGAAATGAGAGGTAAAGCAAATAAGTACGGCGCCCGACAAAGTCTGCTACACGTCCACCACAAACACTGCCTAGTGCTGCGCCCACTAATAGGACACTCATTACCAGCCCTTCTGTGGTTGGCGTTAAGCCCATGTTTTCTTTCAGTGATGAAAATGCACCGTTAATGACACCAGTATCATAACCAAATAGTAATCCACCAAAGGTTGCAACCAAGGTTATTTGGTGCAACCTTTTTCTCTGTTGTTGATTGAGATTCATGATTAATGACATATTATTACCTTATTATTTGAATCATTATGTCTTACCAAAAAAACAATTTTTCAATATTTAAATAAATGTTTAATGTTAAATATTAAATAATGAAATAAGTTTCTGGCACTCTGGTTTGAATCGCTACTTTGCTAGCTTTAGGCCTGATCGATAAACTCTTTGAAAATAGATTTCGCAAATTTAAAACGATGAATACATCAGTTAAATTAAAGAAAGTAAGATTATAAAAAGCCTCAATTAATCTCGGAATATTGAAAGCCTAAAGAGTATTAAATAAAATGTAATATCAGTATTTTATATACTCATTAATAAATGAATATATTTACTATTGCGGCCAAAAATTAATTTTTAACCGCAAGTCTATAATCAAGTTAAATAGTATTACCGCATTAATTACAATTTAACTTCTTTACCTGTTTTGAGTGACTCCAGTGCTTTGTCTGCAAGATATAAAGCCAATTCACCATCGGTCCCTGTCGTTTCAGATTCCGCACGGCCTGCTAAGATATCAACAAAATGCTGCCACTCTGCTTGGTATGCTTCGTGGTAACGTTGTAAGAAGAAATACTCTGGCTTGGCCGATAAGCACCCAACTTCACTTAACAGCGCAACACTATTCTCTTTAATATTACCAGCCGTTAATAATCCTTTTTCACCATGTAATTCAATGCGTTGGTCATAGCCATAACCTGAACGACGGCTGTTAGAGATGGTCGCCATTGCGCCTGATGGGAATTTTAAGATAATAAACGCGGTATCAATATCACCGGCTTGGCCGATCGCAGGGTCAACAACATTGCTGCCTTGTGCGTAGACAGAGCAAGGCTCCTCGCCAATCATAAAGCGCGCCATATCAAAGTCATGAATAGTCATATCTCTGAACATACCACCGGAGACTTTAACATATTCTGCAGGTGGTGGTGACGGGTCACGAGATGTGATAATTAAAGATTCTGCTTTACCAATCGCGCCTTGTTGGAATAAATTTTTCAAGTGGCGAAATTGAGGATCATAGCGACGGTTAAAACCAATAAACAGTGGAACGTTATGTTCTTTTACGCTTTTTAAACACTGCTTCACACGCTCAAGGTCGAGGTGAACAGGTTTTTCACAGAAAATCACTTTTTTATGTTTGGCTGCTAGTTCGATTAGATCAGCGTGAGTATCTGTGGCTGAAGCGATTAAAACACCCTGTATATTAGGGTCTTGCATTGCTTCTTCTGTTGTCTGAACTTTGGCTTGGTATTTTTCAGCCAAGGCAACCGCATTGGGTTGGTAAGGGTCGATAACAGAGTAAAGTTTGGTTTCTTTATGGCCGGCAATATTAACAGCATGAACCTGTCCGATACGTCCTGCGCCGAATAGTGCTATATTGAACATTCAAATGCTCCTTGATACCTTAAATCCACTATTTGGATATTACGAAATATACCAAATAAAACATTCATTTCAATTTATAATTTTTTGAAAATTATATTTTTGGGCTCTAGATAACAAATGTTATATTAAAGTGTATTTTTAGTGTTATTCAGATCACAAATTGACAATGTAAGCGAACAGCATTTAACAATAAAGTCTGTGTTTGCTGGCACATTAGTTCTCCATAACTTCTTTTTTTGCTCTTCCTTCGTCTCGAAATAAAACATATATTTCAATTAAATTATTTTTAAACTATTAAATCCATAAAAAAACCCAGCCTAAGCTGGGTATATAATCCAAAATGATTCGAGTTGTATTGGCGATGAGCGTAACGCTATCCCCATTTAACTTGAAGTATGACGAATATAGAACGGCAAGTGATAACCACTATGCAAATAAAAACCAAAGCAATCCCTGCTAAGTTTCCAGTAACTACCCTACTTAGTTACACATCTGACTCATTAAGAAAACGAAAAACATTCCTCGACGGTAAAACACCGTCGAGTTATTTTGACACTATAAGGCACTAGCGCAATATGTTGATTAATAAAGACGAACTTTATGTTCAACCATCTCTTTAATTTTTTCAGCGGAAGCAACTATTTGAGGCTTTTTAGAAACTTGTGCCGTGCCTGTGCGCCACCAAGCTTCATAACCATCGGTCATTGTTTTCGGAAGTACTTTAATATCAATCAATACACAGCCCGAATGGGACTTCGCGTCTTTCAGTGCGGCAATCAATTGTTCCTCATCATGTACCCGATAACTTTTACAGCCATAGCTTTCTGCGTTTTTAGCAAAATCGACCTTCACTAACGGTCCATCCATCAAGCCCGTTTGTGGGTTCCTGTAGCGGTTTTCTGTACCAAAACTCCCCATTCCTTGGCTCATCTGCAGGTTATTAATACAACCAAATCCTGCATTATCAAACAGTAAGATGGTGACCTTAATATTCTCCTGAATCGCGGTTTGTAATTCGCTGTGTAACATCAAATAAGAACCATCTCCGACCATCGCATAAACAGGTTGCTTCGGCGCAGCGATTTTAGCACCAACAGCGGCGGCAATTTCATACCCCATGCATGAATAACCATATTCAAGATGATAAGTATCTCGCTGTTTTGGTAGCCAAATACGTTGTAAATCTCCCGGTAATGAACCTGCTGCCCCCACAATAATGGCATCGTCTTCCATGTATTGCTGCATCAAGCCTAGCACCCGTGTTTGTGCCAGTTCTGTACCTAGCGTTTTACGGTATTCTTCAAGCTTATCATCAAGATGGCCTGCAATTTCAGGGACAAAATCTAATGGCCGATACTGTATACTAAACAAGCGCTCCAGCTCATTTTTCCACTGTTGTTTAGACTGCTGAATTTCATCCCCCCACTGAGCTTTATAGTGAGAATCTTTCAGCTTTATATCCAGTGCTTGAAGTGCTTCTTTGGCATCTGCAACAACTTTCAAAGCATCTAACTTACTTGCATCGAATTCCGCAACATTGATATTTAAGAAGGTTACATTTGGATGACTAAATAAAGATTTAGATGCGGTGGTAAAATCCGTAAAGCGAGTCCCCACCCCAATCACTAAGTCAGTTTCTTTAGCCAACAAGTTTGCGGCTAACCCACCTGTAGTGCCAATTCCACCCATATTCAAGGGATGACTAGCAACGACGACACTTTTACCCGCTTGGGTTTCGCCAAATGGAATACGGTAATCTTCAGCAAACTGTAAAAATGCCTCGTGAGCTTCGGAATAACGTACCCCACCACCACAGATGAGTAATGGTTTTTTCTTGCTACGAATTAGATTTACGGCTTCTTCGATACTCACCGTTGTCGGTGGTCTACGTTCAATACGATGGATGCGTTTTTGGAAAAAATAATCGGGGTAATCCCACGCCTCGCCTTGAACATCTTGAGGTAGACAAATGGTTACCGCGCCAGTATCCGCAGGATCCGTTAACACCCGCATTGCATTAACCATGGCTGCCATTAGCTGTTCAGGCCGTGAAATCCTATCCCAATAGCGTGAGACAGGTCGAAAACAATCATTCGTGCTTATTGTTCCGTCGCCATACTGTTCAACTTGCTGCAAAACGGGATCTGGCTGACGTGTTGCAAAAGTATCGCCAGGTAGTAATAACAGTGGGATGCGATTCGCCGTAGCTGTTGCGGCAGCTGTGATCATATTCGCAGCACCTGGGCCAACAGAGGACGTAACCGCAAAAATTTGTTTACGTTTTTTTTGTTTGGCAAAGCCTGTCGCAATATGTGCCATGCCTTGCTCGTTGCAACCTTGATAAACACGTAGATGCCCAGGCGCCTCTTCAAGCGCCTGACCTAAACCCACAACGTTACCATGGCCAAAAATCGTAAATACTCCCTGAATAAACGGATACTGCTCACCATCGACATCAACATATTGTTGGTTTAGAAATTTAACCAACGCCTGAGCGGTCGTCATTTTCTGCTTATTCATACGGGTCTCCGTTTATTCCATGGTTGGCATTGTGAAACTACTTTCATGGTGTTCTAAGCGAACACTTGCAGGCCAACGGCTAGTGACTGTTTTCATGCGAGTATAGAAGCGAACACCATCATTTCCATGTACATTTAATGGACCAAAAATAGAACGTTTCCAACCACCAAAACTGTGGAATGCCATCGGTACTGGAATCGGTATGTTGATCCCAACCATTCCAGCTTGGACATTTTCTTGGAATTCACGAGCCGTTTCACCATCACGGGTGAAAATAGCCGTTCCATTTCCATATTCATGTTGGTTAATTAGTTTCAAACCCGTTTCGAAGTCTGGAACACGCACTACTGCTAAGACAGGCCCAAAAATTTCTTCTTTATAAATGTCCATCTCAGGAGTGACATTATCAAATAATGTTGGTCCTACAAAATAACCATTTTCGAAGCCTTTCACTTTAAAATCACGGCCATCAACTAATAACGTCGCACCTTGTTTTTCACCGCTAGTAATATAGTCACAGATTTTAGCTTTGTGCTGTGCTGAAATGACGGGACCCATATCATTTTCTTTGCCTTGCGTAATACCTGGCCCGACGGACATTTTAGCAATTTGACCTTTCAGGTTAGCAATGAGCGCATCTGCTGTTTCATCACCGACGGCTAAGACTACAGATAATGCCATACAACGTTCGCCCGCTGCACCAAATGCCGCGCCCATAATGGCATTAGCCGCCTGCCCCATGTCCGCATCCGGCATTAAAATACAATGGTTTTTTGCACCACCGAGTGCTTGACAGCGTTTGCCATGAGCAGATGCCGTCGTGTAAATATATTCAGCAATAGGTGTTGAACCAACAAAACTAACGGCTTGGACTTCTGGCGCAGTTAAGAGCACATCGACAGATTCTTTGTCCCCTTGAACAACGTTAAATACGCCATCAGGTAAACCTGCTTCTTTTAATAATTTAGCTAATCCTAATGCTAAAGAAGGGTCTTTTTCTGATGGTTTTAAAACAAAGGTATTGCCTGTTGCAATAGCCACTGGGAACATCCACATCGGTACCATTGCTGGGAAATTAAATGGTGTAATTCCCGCACATACCCCCAGAGGTTGCATTAATGAGTGGCTATCAACACCGGTAGCAACATTGGCTGAGTGCTCACCTTTTTGTAAGTGAGGGATACCACATGCAAATTCAACGACTTCCAAACCACGAGTTAATTCACCTACCGCATCAGAAAAAACTTTACCATGTTCTCTTGAAATTAAACGAGCCAGTTCATCCATATTCTCTTCCAGCAATGCTTTAAATTTGAATAAGATCCGGGAACGTTTCAAAGGGGAAAGTTTTGACCATTTAGGGAATGCTTTATTCGCAATCTCAATTGCTTTTTTTGTTTCATCGGCACTGCTAAGTACAACCTGAGCAATTTGCTCACCCGTTGCTGGGTTGAATACCGGTGCAAAACGCCCACTTTTGCTGGATACTATCTCACCACCAATGAAATTATGAATCTGTTCCATGTTGCCTCTCTTTAGCTGACAGAGTTACCTTGTTACTCAATGTATATGAAATATTTGTTTCATTTACAACTAAATTTGAAATAACATTCAATTTATGTGATCTAGACAAAGTTTTTATGAAATTTTTAATCGCGGCTAAAAAACACCTATTTTAAACTTATGTCCATCACTTATTTATTGGCTATTTTTCCTTTGTATTGGGCTAAACATGGCTTTCTTTCCATCAAGAAAATAAGAGAACAAATTGATGTAAGCTGTTCAATTTATTATCCCAAATTCAAATTATTTTAAGATCCTAAAAAAAGAAAATTTTTAAATATGAACTAAGTGTTTCAAAAAGATTCGACTAACGCCGTAAAACAACTACAATTAGAGCCAAATTCTGGAGGTTATATGTCAAGTGCATCAAATTTAAATGAGTTTCAAGAGCAAGTTCGCTCAAGGTATGACGAATTAAGTAAACGGCTACAGCAAGTAGCACGCTATGTGTTAGATAATACGAATAGTGTCGCATTTGATACAGTTGCCGTCATTGCGAAAGAGGCTAAGGTTCCGCCTTCGACTCTAATCCGCTTTGCAAATGCGTTTAATTTCAGTGGGTTTAATGAAATGAAACAATTGTTTCGTATGAACCTCGTTGAAGAAACGGCCAGCTACACAGATAGAGCCCGCATGTTTCGTGAAATGGACGGCTCCCAAGAACTGGGAGATGACCCTTCCCAAATTTTGAAGGAGTTCGCTCATTCTAACGCCCAAGCTTTACAACAAATGGCAGCCAGAACCCCTGCTGAAGATATCGAAAAAGCCGTATCGTTATTAGCAAATGCACAAAATATCTATATTATCGGTTTGCGTCGCTCATTCAGCGTTGCAACGTATTTAAGTTACGCTCTTAGCCATTTGGAATGTCGCCCAGTACTTATTGATGGGCTTGGCGGAATGTTCAAGGAACAGATCAGCAGGATCAGTGAAAATGACGTCGTTATTTCAATCAGTTTCACGCCTTACGCTTCGGAAACTGTCATGGTAAGTGAGAAGGCGGCCCAAGCAGGTGCGCAGCAAATCGTTATTACTGACAGCCAAATTAGCCCTTTGGCAAGTTTTAGCGATGTTTGTTTTGTTATCAAAGAAGCCCAAGTAGATGCATTTCGTTCGCAATCAGCCACCTTATGTTTAGCACAATCACTGACCGTTGCATTAGCCTACCGTCAGGGCAGCAGCTTAGTCTAAGATATATGGCTCTGTAATTAAACACCTCCATTAATTCAGAGCCTCTTCCAGTCCTTTCTCTAATTAACGTAGACGTCATTATTAAAAACTAATTAAGTTTCATTTTTTTCTTTAATTTGTGAGTCTCATCAGAAAATACAAATTCTAAAAAGACAATGAAATGAAATTATTATTTCACCCTGCTATGTTGGGATTACATCTCGTGTTAGATAAAACCAAGAATAAGGGCTAAGCATGTTAAATACACACTTTCTTTATTTACTCGGCCACCTTCGTTTACTTGAAGAGCAGCATTCTGTCACGTCACTTAATCGCTCTGGTATTGGTTTAATCGGCACTGCACCTTATAACCAACTTTATATAAATGCGATAAAATGCTGCACTCATCATAGTGAGCTAAAGTCAATTTGCCATTTGTCTCCATATCTACCTTCTATGACTTACTTTATGTGTCAAAAGAAAAAGATAGAAGAGTTGATCAATAATGATGGCGTTGACTGCATTATAATGACATCCACTTGCAGTGATGAGTTACTAAGATTTGCAATTCAGACTGCGGTATCTGCCGGAAAAGATATCCTATTGAATGATATCCCCAACTTTAGTGAAAACGAATTGAAGGAGGTATTAAAGCAAGCAATGCGCCATGATGTATTGATTGATTATAACCAACCTCTTAGCTTTGATAACCAGTTCAATCAAATAAAAGCGTCTTTAATGTCTAAACGTGGTACCGAAACAGGGTTATTGCGTATCACAGCGCACCGAATAATAGAAACTGAAAATCAATTACCATTCAATATACTACGAAACACCATCACAAAAAACATAGAATTATTGTTATCCTTGATGCCTGATTTTGTCCTTTCATCCCCCTCTATTCAATACTCACATCCCTTTACTAAAAGAACCGATGGCGATGTATTGATGATTAATTTACGCCAAGAAAACGGTTTATTGGTTTCATTTGAAATCTTTTTCAATACGGGGAAGATTTTAGACAAACTGTCATTAAAACAATGTAATAACCGATATGAGATAAAGGAAAAACTCTCTTTTAATGAAACATATCAAGAGATTAATCAAAATAATTTTATTGTAGAGCAACTCGACCAATTTGTTTTAAGACTCGGTAGCAACACAAAACTAGCCAAAATTAATCAATGGAGTCGCGCCAATAAACTAACAGATATAGTAATAAAACAGCTAAATACTTATGGATATATTTGATTATTACAAAATATAAAGATAATTCTGATAGTAACAGTTAATATTATTATAATCACGAATGGTATAACAATACTATACCGCTTAATGTTACATTCTAAAATTACTTATAATCAGTGTATTGAACTACATGTGCCACTATTCACATTGACAACGCCATATAAAAAAGAAGCGGGATCAACATTAAAAAGATAAGCAAATTGAAATAGTGAATCGACATCAATACAGCTTTCTCCTGTCTCAAATCGACTCATTTCTTCTTCTGTTACACCAATTAAACTCGCCATCCGTTCTATCGATATCTTATGGTTTTCTCGTTGTTTTCGGATTTTTATCCCTAGCATTTTAGCAATGTTTTCCTTCCCCATAATAACCTCTATTAAATATTAAAATGAATATTATTAACCGGTGCGTAAACTATCACCAACCATAAATTTATAAATTGACTTATAATAATAAAACTCTAACTAAACAAGTCATTTAAAGACAATCCATTAATGAATTAAAAAATCAACAACCATATAAAATACTGATATGTATGGCTATATCGCTTTCTTTTTAACTGTGATTCTGATCACGTTATTTTTATAACCTAATAGGTATAGAAAACTACACTGTAATAAGCCAACGACTTCAAAATTACATTTTCAATTTAACCAAAATTCTAACTTACATTTTCAATTTAATAAAATTATCTTGACTGATTTAATGTTATAACCTTAAGAAATTCGTGACAATTTGTATTCATGCGTATCAATAAGTTTCCAGAACATAATTATAATAAAGAAATTTTTTTTCAATCATAAAAAAAGGCGCTTTTTTTTATTTATTAGTCGAATAACAACATTAAATTTAGGTATTAAATATAAAAATTTTCATATTAGTCTATAAAGCTAAATCACCTTTTCATATTAGTGCCTTACATTAACCTGCTCTTATTCTGAATATCTAAAATTAATTATCACACCTGGCTATTTTCGGTAAAAAAATTCACTCCACTGCATTTATGCCATGTTCATTACCTTCAGTCTATACCACAATACGTAAAAATTAGACAAATTATGTAAACGCTAGATAGGTGTACTCAAGCAATCTAGCTACGTTTCCACCGCCCAATACTTACTTAACTTCACATCTTTTTAATAAAATTGTCAGTTAGCATGGTATCCTATTACGAGCACCTATGAGTACTTACAATTCATAACCTTGCTATATTATATGGCTTGTTATTTTGTTGGTAAGTAAAAGAGACCTGAAAGGATAATCATGCTACAAGAAAGTGTTATCAGGGAAATCATTCTCTGGATAGAACAAAATTTAGAATCTCGCCTATCCCTAGATACTGTTGCCGATAAATCAGGATACACCAAATGGCACTTTCAGCGCCTGTTTAAGAACCAAACAGGGCTCGCACTTGGTTCCTATATCCGAGCAAGGCGCCTTTCTTGTTCTGCTGTCGCACTACGGCTAACAAATGACAGCATAATGGATATTTCTCTGAGGTACCGTTTTGACTCACAACAAACTTTTTGCCGTGCGTTTAAAAAACAATTTAATCTGACCCCTTCTGAATACAGAAAACGACAGGGTTGGAAAATTGAAGGGTTTTGCTTACCTCTACGAGAGAATAAAGAGCTCAGTGTTCAAGTTAAATTAACTCAATTGCCAGCCATCAATTTACTCGGAACTAAACATCGTTACACTAAAGATATTAATGAGTGGAACCTAAAAACGGATGAGCTACGCCGACACTATTGGATGGATTTTTTCAATAAAAACCATTATGTCACCCAGCATTTATACGCCATTCACGGTGTTGACCAAAGTACTAATGCAGAAGGCCATTTCCTATATACCACGGCTCTAGATGAACAAGATGTTGATATTGCACTTCCGCAAACAACCAACTTACAGTTACCCGCAGGAAATTATTTAGAAATCAAGATCACCAGTAGCCTTCATGGTATAGATTACAATGATATTATTTATACTGCTTATGGGAAGGTACTTGCTGAAATGGATATCGTCCGTGGTAAAGGGCCTGATATAGAGCAATATGTCCTAAAATCCAAACCCACTTATGAAGCATTCATTAATGATTCACGCAATTTCATCCAAGAGCTAAATTACTATATTCCTGTTATTATTTAACGACTAGCAGCACCCCATACGAATACTGTATGGGATGCTAGCCTAACAATTAAAAACTCACATTAATTTTTGCCCAGAAATTTCTCCCTGGTTCATTCACTGGTACATTGGATGAATAACCAAAACCGCTATTTCCAGCTAAATTAAGGTGCTCGCTATAGGTTTTATCAAAAAGGTTATCAACGCCTGCGCTTAATTTCATATTTTCATTAATTTTATACGCTGTATTTAATGAAAATATTGTGAAACCTGCACTCTTGCTAAAATCTTTCCCCACCACATTACCATCATTAATCGCAACACGATTTTGACGGCTAACAACGCGTACTAAACCTGTCGTAGTCCAATCACCTTTTTCCCACGATAAGCCAAATCGGCTTTCCAATGGTGGCATTTGCGGTAACGCTTTGCCATCTGTACGATTTTCTCCCCAAGAGTAAGCAAGATTTGCATCGGCTTTCCATTCATCACTGAGTTTCTGTGCTATACCGAGCTCTCCGCCCATAATTAATGCGTCAACATTTTCAACTTGGCTCATTCGCGGGTTTGTCGCGCTATAACGGAAGAGAATAAAATCATCAACACGTCCCACATACGCAGAAACCCATGCATGGGTGTCTTCATGGCTATATTTAGCACCAATATCTAACTGAGTCGTTTTTTCTGTTTTTAGCTTATCAAACACATTGTTACTACCATCTGGTCCGAGTTTAGGCGAAAACAACTCCCAATAATCAGGAAAACGTTCGGTATAGCCGACACCAGCATATACCATAACAGGTGTATCAGATAAAGAATGCTCATAACGTGCAAAGCCCGCTGGCATCACCGTATTACGCCCGGAAGAGCCTACGCCTGTATTATTTTCAACTATTACACGATCTAAACGAGCCCCGCTAACAACTTTACCTTGCTCAGTCGCATGCCAAGTTAGCTCACTAAAGACACCATAATCTTGGAATTGTGCATCTTTTTTCCAGCTATTATTATTGTTTTTACGATGTTTATTGGTCTGCATGTCAGCCCCTGCACGCAGTTCATAGTCTTTCCATAACCATGTTCCCATGGTACGGCCGCCCATGGTTTCACGGTCAACTCGCATTTTCATTGGCATATTCATCATACCGTGGCCACCATGCCCCATATGCCCGCCCCCCATTCCACCGCCTGATGGAGTACGAAGCGAGTAATTATCCATAATATGATCGGCGTAATTGTAGTAAACATTTGCTTCAACTTTATCTAAAACATCACCGATATTACTCTTTTCAAAGCGTAAGCCTAAGCTTTCACGTTTAAACTGAGAGCCATCCATTCCCCTCCCTGCATAACGAGCTTCGCCGTCGCCTTTACCAGCGGTTAATTCTAATAATGTATATTCATCTGGCGTCCAGCCGATAGCAATATCAGCGTTCCACTTATCCCATTTAGAGGGAACCTTATCACCATTGCCATCTTTATAATCATTTGAACGTGATTTATTACCAATAACACGAACATAACCCGTTTCATTACCTAAGCTAATATCAGCATTACCATCCCAGCGCTCATTAGATGCCGTTAAGGCACTTGCGTTGCCTTTAATACCTGCTTCAGTAAATAGCGGTTTTTCGCGCTCAAACCGGATTGTTCCTGCTGAATTCCCAGGCCCCCATAAAACAGTTTGTGGCCCTTTAATCATATTTAATACATCAAAGTTTTCCGGTGAAATATAAGAAGTCGGTGCATCCATACGAGAAGGGCATGCACCCAACATTTCACTATCATTGGTTAAAATACGCAAACGAGACCCAAACATGCCACGAAAAACCGGATCTCCGTTAGTTCCACCGTTACGTATCTGTGAAAAGCCTGGGATCGTTTTAAGGTAATCAGAACCATCACTCGCAGGGACGGGCTGCCTTGGTGTTTTAGGGGATGTCGTAATAGTCAATGGTGAATCGACTGGCGCAGTAACAATCATCACTGAGCTATTTGAGATTAGACTTTGGTTGATTTCAGTTTTAGCGACTGTAGGTGCTGTAAAAATCGCACTAATAACCAGCGTTGCAATAGGAGCCACTTTAAAAACGTGTGTGTTCATTTTTTACCTGTTTCTTAGAATATAGGTACGCTGCTTTCGCCTCTTAGCTTGCAAATACATTTTCAGCACCCATGGGTGAACCTCTTAAAAATCAAAGAAATTCAAGATGAACGAAAACGCTTTGCACAATAAAGGCAAAAATAGCAATTAAATTAATTTGTAAGATTTATAATGCTAAGACATCAGTAAATAGGCGGGGCTCTAGCGAGATGTAATGACCATGGTCTAAATAACCAAATGTGAACGTAGCGCTCAAAAGGAACAAATAGAGTCAGCGTGGCGAGTTGTCGAATAACCGCAGCAATAAATAAGATAAGAAATGGAAAGTGGACCAATAACTGACAGTAACCACATGCAATGTCTTCCATCGGAGACTGCCCCATCCCCGTCATTAACATATGATTCATTGGTGTAGAAACGTCACAATTTTCAGGCATTGGCATACTATGATGCGAATGCATCGATTGGTCCGCCATCTCACTTTGTATATCTGCACAAGTGTTCATATGCACCATAGATTTAGAAACCAGTGGTGCAATGAACAGCATAACAATGGCAAGCAAAGCAAGATAAGCGGATAGCTGTTTGATAAAAGGGCGCAGGTGCAACGTTTTTCCGTTATCTCAGTACGAATTTTATAGCGCGAAATTGTATCTTATTTAGAGGAGGGATGTTATCAATTTTCACCATTAATGTTAAGCAGGGCCTACCTCTACATGTAATGAACTAAAAAACAAACAATTACCAATAAAAATCAATCTATTGATTGAATCTCTCTCCTTATGACAATAGACTGAAATTAAAGCAAATAATAAGTTAATTATTTACATATAAACCATCTAAACCTAACGATTTAGATGAGACCATTTTGTGTTAGCCACTATTTTAGTTATCTCTTCTTTAGTTGGAATTAATATGAGTTTATCCAATTCAATCCAAACCGTTTTGGTAAATTGAAATCGGTTATCTGGTGTAAAACCGCTCAATTTGTTCTGTTGATATTTCTCCTTTTCTTTATCGCTGACGCCTTGTCTGAACTCTTCATAGGCAACCATGAATTGTTTTGTTTCCTTACCATTTAGCCCTTTTTTGAAGGTTACCAAAATTTTATAGCTGAGTTTTTCTCTGAGAAAACTTTTAGTCGTATCGGATAGTGATTGATATGCAGCAATTTTGTCGTCTTTTGCTTTTTGAATATATTGTAGACTTCTTGGTGTCTGATTTATTTGGTAATTTGGTTGAGTTCTCGCTAACACACCCTTTTTAACTGGCGTTCTGTGGACGCGATCTAGATTGCTTGGTTCCGAATTCGAACGATTTAATACCAATGCCCCTGATATATTTTTTTGATGAATCTTTGAAGGTTCTGAATAGGCATGCCTTAACGTAGGTAGCCGAATGGGAATTTTTGACCCTGTCAGGTCAATCTGTTTTTTTTGTTTAATATTATCAACAAATCGACCTAGTTTTTGCTGCTGATTCACAAGCTCAGCTTTAACTTCCTTATCTAATGTGAGTCGATTCAAATTTGAAATGATTGGATGAGGGATATTCGTTAGATGAGAATTACGCATTATTTGAGTTGACATATTGCTTCCTTTTATCTAGTTATAAACTCAAACTATATTAAAAGAATTGATATCAGCTATCTTTAACAAACCGAAGTAATCAAAATCGTGGATTGTAATATGAAAGGGAGTGTTATACAGGCGAACACCAGTATAACACTATCAGTGAAAAAACTTACTTATCGGAAGGCTGCCCTTTCTTTTCGTGTACCATCATCAGTGCCTGTTCAACACTACGCTCGATAATAGGACGACGTTGGTCATTCTCAGGCAGTAGTTTTAACATCATTTGCCAAGCCGAGATGGCCTCTGCATAACGCTCTTGCTCAAATGCATTGAATGCAAAAATGCTTAATGCTTTCACATTGGTACGGTCTTCAGCAATCAGCTTTTTAAGTAGCTCTGCACCTTGACGGTTATCTTCTGGGTCAGAAGAGCGTGTCAAAACTTCCGCATACCCCATCACTACATTTTCATTTTTAGGGGCTAGTCGATAAGCACGGCCATAGGCATCGGTTGCCATGGTAGCATTCCCCAACACCATACCAATACGGCCTAGCATTTCCCACGCTTCTACATTTTGCGGGTCTTCCTGGAGGCGAGTACGTAGACCTAAAGCGAGGTGTTCCATTTCCGCATTATTGAGTGGTGGCTCAGACGGGTCTAGCGCTCTGTCTAACAAAGCGGGAGCTTGTTGATAGGCATTATTCCAATCTGCCACTTTCTCGTAGCTACCTACCTGATAATAAGCCCCCCCCGCAACACCTAATGCAATGATAAACCCGGGTAAATAAACCCAGTTGCTAGTGCGAGAGGCCTCAGGTAATGCTTCCTCATCGCCCTGCTCAACCTGTTTTAATCTAACGCGTTTTTTAGAACGGGCAAAGATGATCCAGCCGCCTACCGCTATCGCAACAAACGGTAACCCCCACAGTACAATCGTTAGCGGCGTCAGTGGTGGGTTATAAGTGACGAAGTAACCATAACGTGCAACCATGTAATCAACGATTTCATCACGGTTTTTGCCTTCTTTCATTAACTCATACACTTTTTGGCGCAAGTCCAGTGCAATCATTGAATTAGAATCCGCAATGCTGTTGTTCTGGCATTTAGGGCAACGTAGCTCTTCGGTTAATTTACGAAATTGCTGCTCTTGCTGTTCATTATCGAAAGTAAAGACTTCTGTCGATGCATATGTCACCGTTGCACTTAACGCTAACATCAATAAACCCAATAAATACCTCATTGGTTCGCCTCCTGATTATAGCGCTCCCAAAGGGGTTTAAATTCTTTTTCCCAGACGCGCTCGTCCATTGCCCCTGCGTGACGATAACGGATCACACCATTACCATCAATTAAGAACGTTTCAGGTGCACCATATACCCCTAAATCAAGGCCTAACATACCTTCACCATCAAATAAGCTTAAGGCATAAGGGTTGCCTAACTCACGCAACCATACAATGGCTTTATCCCGTTTATCTTTATAGTTCAACCCAACCACACGAACACCCTGTGCAGACAACTTATTCAAATATTGATGTTCTGCACGGCATGTAGGGCACCATGTTGCCCAAACATTCAACAAGATAGGTTGCCCTTGTGTTAATACATCGGATTCGTAGTGCTGACCGGGGTTTTCTAGTGATTCAAGGCGAAAAACGGGCACTGGCTTACCAATTAAAGCGGATTCTAATAAACGAGGATCATCCCCTTCCGCATTACGCATCAATTGCCATAACAGGACCGCAGCGATTCCTGCAAAAATAATAAAAGGAATTAAGAAGACTTTGCGGTTCATGCTGTTTCCCCTTGTAATTTACGGCGACGATAACGTGGGTCAAACAAGCAAAATAACGCACCAATAGCCATTAATACGCCACCAGACCAGATCCAACGAACAAATGGTTTATAATACAAACGCATAGTCCACGTATCTTTAGCGACTTCCTCACCCAATGCAGCATATAAATCGCGAGTAAAACCACCATCAATCGCCGCTTCGGTCATAACAGCTCGGCTAACGCTATAAAAACGTTTTTCTGGCATTAAAACACCGATGACTTTGTCTTTCTCTTTCACTGAAATACTGCCAATGACACCTTGGTAGTTAGGGCCATCAGCCTCTCGTACGCCATTGAATACAAAGGTATAAGCACGAATTGATATGCTATCACCCGGTTTCATTTTCACATCACGCTCAATACTGTAATTTTGGCTAAAGGCAATACCGACGATGGTTACCGCCAAACCTAAATGCGCCAGTACCATTCCCCAGTAACTTGGCGTGAGCTTGATTTTCTTACTGATGCGGACTCGCATTTCTGCGAAGGCAAGAATTGCTATCCAGCACGCCATCATTAAGCCGACAACCGTCAACGCTTCTACCCTATCTTCCATCAGTAATGGTAGGGCAAAAGAAAGAATAACGGTTAATACCGTTGCAATGATTAATAACTTTTTGATAGCCGCAGGGCGGTCACGTCCCCAACGCACGAGTGGCCCAATCCCCAGTAATAAGGCAAATGGCACCATCAACGCTATAAACATGGTATTAAAGAACGGTTCACCAATGGAAATCGTACCCAGGCCAATTTGTTTATGGACTAACGGTAGCAATGTACCGAGTAACACAACTAGCATCGCTGCTGTTAGGATAACGTTATTACCCAATAACATGGATTCACGCGACCATAAGGCATTGTTAACCCTTGAGCGTACCTTGTGCCCACGCAGTGCAAACACCAGTAAAGAGCCGCCAATCACTATCACCATGAAGGCTAAGATAAATAACCCTCGAGATGGGTCTGAGGCAAAGGCGTGTACCGAAACCAGTACCCCTGAGCGAACTAAGAAAGTCCCGAGTAAACACAATGAGAAAGCAAAAATCGACAATAATAGTGACCATGCTTTAAAAGTGGCTCGCTGTTCAGTAACGGAAAGTGAGTGGATCAATGCCGTTCCCACTAACCATGGCATAAAGGAGGCATTCTCTACCGGGTCCCAGAACCACCAGCCCCCCCAGCCTAATTCATAATAAGCCCATGCGGAACCTAACATGATCCCTAACGTTAAAAAGAACCAGGCTGCCATCGTCCAAGGGCGAGCAAAACGTGTGAAAGAGCTGTCTAACCGGCCACTTAACAATGCCGCAATCGCAAAGGCAAATGCCACTGAGAAGCCGACATAGCCCATGTATAACAATGGTGGGTGGAAAATCAGCCCTGGGTCTTGTAGTAATGGGTTGAGGTCACGCCCTTCAATCGGAAAAGCGGGCAGCGTGCGCGAAAATGGGTTTGAAGTAAAGATGATGAACAGCAAAAAACCAACGCTTACCATCCCCATAACAGCTAAAACACGGGCAACAATGTCGAGAGGCATACGGTAACTACAAATTGCCACCGCAAATGTCCAGCCGCTCATTAATAATACCCAAAGTAATAATGAGCCTTCGTGAGCTCCCCATGTCGCCGCAACACGATACCAAATAGGTAATTGCGTATTAGAGTTATTGGCAACATACGTGACTGAGAAATCATTAACAACAAAGGCATTCACTAATACTAGGAATGCCCCTGTTACACAGAGAAAAAGTAACCATGCCAATGGACGTGATGATGCCATTAAGCGTGCATCATTTCGTGCCACCCCCCATAGCGGGTAAAAAGACAGCAAAACGGCAAGACCTAATGCCAAGCACAGTAAAACGCTACCAATTTCAGGGATCATGATGCATTGTCCTTATAGGCAGCTGCTGGCCTGCGGTGGTTTTCTTGCATCGCCTTTTCAACCTCTGGTGGCGTATAGTTTTCATCATGTTTAGCAAGCACTTCTTTCGCTAAAATATGATTATTCTCCTGTAACTCCCCTTGAACAACAACACCTTGCCCTTCTTTGAATAAGTCAGGCAAAATTCCATGATAACTTACGTTAACTTCGCCTTCGGCATCATAAACAGTGAAAGTGATATTGACAGCATTAGAGACTGGGTCAGAATCACGTACTACACTACCTGGCATGACCATGCCACCGACACGTAAGCGTTGCCCAACTTCAGGGATTTGCTGAGTTTCTCGCTTACCATAGATGATTTCACCGGGGGTATAAAACAAGTCAATACTTGAGCGCAATGCGTAGAGAATCAATGCGAGGGTTAACCCCACGCCAACCAATATGGAACAGATCAACCAAAGTCGGTTACGACGACGAATATTCACACTCCCTCCCTACGCGCTCTTGCTGCTTTTTGTCTTACTTCACGAGCTTGCTGT
The DNA here is from genome assembly GCF_029193595.2 of Providencia hangzhouensis. NCBI lineage: Bacteria > Pseudomonadati > Pseudomonadota > Gammaproteobacteria > Enterobacterales > Morganellaceae > Providencia > Providencia hangzhouensis. Next base: position 1,341,668 of record NZ_CP135052.1, on the reverse strand, counting down.
TGAATAATTGCATTTATTATCATTTTTCTTTGTATGTATGTATGCAAACAGAGTAACAAAATAGGTATTAATGTCAGCGCAACCGCCAGCCATACATAAAAACCATAGCCGCCCATCGCCCAAAATTCACTCCAAGATGCAAATGCGCTAGTCATGATTGACGTCCTTTTTTATTCACAATATCTAATACCCATGGACGGTTACGTTCTAACAACAATAATTGACTACGTAAACGAATTAACGTTAATGAGATAAAGAGAAATAGGTAACCAAGGATAGCTAAACGTAGTGGCGTACGCATAGCTGGGTTGATACTTTCTTGCATACGCGTCGAAGGTTGATGCAAAGTTTGCCACCATTCAACTGAATAATGAATAATAGGTAAGTTAATCACACCAATTAATACTAAAATCGCAGCGGCCTTTCCTGCTGTACGGCGGTCATCAAAAGCATGCCATAAAGCAATAATCCCCACATACAGAAAAAATAGAATTAGTTCAGAGGTTAAACGTGCATCCCATACCCACCATGCACCCCACATTGGTTTACCCCATGTCGCACCTGTCACCAAGGCAATAAAAGTAAATACCGCCCCTATCGGTGCCATTGCCGCTATCGCCAATTCAGAGACTTTCATTTGCCAGACAAGACCAACAAAAGCAGTAATTGCCATTGTGGCATAAATGCCCATCGACCACATCGCGGCAGGAACATGGATATACATAATACGATAACTTTGGCTTTGGACTTTATCGGTTGGCGCAAAGCCAAATCCCCAAATCCACCCCACCGCTAAACAAATTACACTCAATATAATAAACCACGGTATTAGACGCCCACATAACCGGTAAAGGTTAACTGGGATGGCAAGTTGATGAAGCTTTTTCCACATAGTTTAATTACCCTGATTTATTATATTGTTAGTAAATGCTGCGTGACAGAATCATACAATACACATTAAAAAAGCAAATATATTGATTTAACACAAATATAACTTAGGCTGATCATACTCAAACGCATAACCAGCCTATTTATTGATCATTACTTATAATTTATCGGTATAACTCATCATAAAATGATTACCTTAAATTAAAAGCCAGGTTCAACTTCACGCATGTCCGGCAATTTATGGGCAATTCCTTTGTGACAGTCAATGCAAGTTTTACCATCCGTGATGGCTTGGTCATGCATTTTAGCTGCAACCCCTTTTTGTGCCGTGAAATCCATATACTCAAAATTGTGGCAGTTACGACACTCTTGTGAGTCGTTATTTTTCATCCGTCGCCACTCACTTTGCGCCATCGCTAACCGGTGGTCTTCAAATTTTTGAGGTGTGTCAATGATGCCAAAAATTTTCCCGTATAGCTCCTTACTCGCTTGAATTTTACGCACCATTTTGGGGCCGAACTCATGCGGTACGTGACAATCTGGGCAAGTTGCGCGAACACCGCTACGGTTAGTATAGTGAATAGTATCCATATATTCTTCATAGACATTCTCACGCATTTCATGGCAGCTAATACAAAACTCTTCCGTATTGGCCATTTCCATACCCGTATTGAAGCCGCCCCAGAAGATAACACCACTCACAAAACCAATCAGCAATAAGGTTCCTAATGCTAAACGGCTTGGCCTACGCCACCACCGCCATACTCGGCCGAGTAACCCAAACAAGCCCTTTTTCTTCGGCTTGTCATCATTTATTTGCTTATCATTATTATTTGACATAATTCCCCCTTATTTCCCAAAACCTTTGGATGGGGTAAATGTGTTATCAACAATCGGTGCCGTGTCTGATTGCGGCACGTGGCACTGTAGACAGAAGTAGCGGTTTGGTGCGACTTCGCCAAGAACTTTGCCTGTTGCATCCATAAAGTGCGTTGGGCTAACTCTTGGTGCCCCTGTGGTGCGATAATTTTCCACACCATGGCATTGCAAACAACGATTAGTATTAGTGGTAATTTGATAACCTTCAACACTATGTGGGATCATTGGCGGTTGATTCACATAGTTTAATGCCATTCTTTCTTGCTCTTTCGGAATATGAATGCTTCCTTCTGACGTACCGGATACTTCTGGTGATTGGGTCAGGTCTACACCATTAGCAGCCCAAACAAGACTGCTTACAACAAAGGCCATTCCAGCCACCCAACGGCTGAGCGTCTTTTTCAGGACAGGATTTTTCATGATTTTGCTCCCGAACTCCATCTTAGTGTTATTTTAAAAACATCCTCAGAACAAACATCAATGCAACGACCGCAAGTGATACAATCTTTATCTGATATCTGTGCTGGAGCTTGTTTATCTAGGACCGGTGCACGCAGAACTTGCGGCTCCGGACAAATGTGGAAACAGTCCATACAACGGCTACAGTTTTCTTTATTTTCCGCTGTAACAACTAGTGCGCCCTTACACCCTGCCACGCCATATAGCGCACCTAATGGGCAAAGGTGACCGCACCAACCATGTTCCACAACTAATAAATCGAATAAAAACAGTGCAACTAAAACCAATGCACCGCTGCCAAAACCAAAAATTAAACTGCGCCCCATTAATGAAACTGGATTAAGCCATTCCCAAAGTAAGGTTCCTGTAATAGCAGAACCGATCAGGATAACCACCAGCAATACATAACGAATATTGCGTGGTATCGTTGCGGACTGGTTAAAATCAAACTTACGTCTTAACCACGCCGCGGCATCCGTCACTGGGTTTACAGGACAAACCCAACTGCAGAAAATACGCTTACCCAACAGTGCATAAACCCCGAATACGATAGCAGCCCCAACTAATGCTGAGATCCCCGGTAAGTAACCACTTGCTAAGCTCTCTAAGGTGATTAATGGGTCAGTCAAAGGTACGGTATCTAACAATAAGCTACTGCTGTAGTTACCATGTAAAATCCACACCCCAAACCATGGCCCACTCAAGAACATCGCTAACACCAGCAATTGGCTTGTACGTCTAAATACCAACCACTTGTGGCTATGCCACCAACCTTTTTTTGCCTGAGCTTCACGTCCGGCATCACGTTTACGATTCGCCATTGTTACCCTCCAGCCAACCAAAGCGGTAATGGTGTCCTAACTCACCTTTTGCTAACGACCTTGGTAATACCTTGATAGCCGCCTCTTCCAATACACAAGCCTGTTCACATTTACCGCATCCCGTACAGTAGTTGCTATTGACTGTGGGTAAGAAGCGCGCGTGCTTACCTGTTCGGTGGTTTTGTTCAAGTTCCAATGTGATGGCTTCATCAATCAGTGGACATACGCGGTAACATACATCACACCTTAGCCCTTGAAAGTTCAGGCAGTTTTCCTGATCGAGTAAAACGGCTAACCCCATGCGTGCATCGTTAATCGACTCAATGTCTTTATCCAATGCACCACTTGGGCAAACTTTGGCGCAAGGAATATCCTCACACATTTCACACGGGTTTTCTCGAGCGATGAAGTACGGCGTTCCTGAAGCCAAGCCTGATGCCAATGTCGCTAATTTCAACATGTCATACGGACAGGCTTGAACGCATTGCCCACAACGGACACATGCACTGGCAAATGCTTTTTCATCAAGAGCTCCCGGCGGGCGAAGCTTAACACCACTCGCACGGGAAGTTTGTTGCTGAAGCCCCAGCACCACACCAACAGCCGCCAACCCACCCGCAGTGCGGGCGACATCGCGTAAAAAGCGACGACGACTGTTCTGGGACTTAGCCTGTTGAGACTTAGCTTTCTGGGGCATGAGCAATTACACCTTTTCCAGTTTAACGGCACATTTTTTGTAATCCGTTTCTTTTGAAAGCGGATCGGTTGCATCCAGTGTTAAGTTATTCACTAGCTGCGCAGCATCGAAGAACGCCATGTAAACTAAGCCTTTTGGTGGTCTATTACGGCCACGAGTTTCAACAATCGTGGTCACATCACCACGGCGTGAAACTACTTTGACTTTATCACCACGGCGTAAACCTCTCTCTTTCGCATCGATTGGATGTATAAACACAAGAGATTCAGGGAAAGCACGGTGTAGTTCAGGAACACGGCGTGTCATACTACCGGTATGCCAATGTTCTAATACACGGCCTGTTGATAACCATAAGTCATATTCTTTATCTGGCGATTCCGCAGCAGGTTCAAATGGCAGTGCAAAAATGACCGCTTTACCATCAGGTTTACCGTAGAATTGATAACCTGCGCCAGCCTTAACGTAAGGGTCATTTCCTTCGCTATAACGCCACTGCGTTTCTTTGCCATCAACCACTGGCCAACGGATACCGCGCGCTTTGTGGTAGTCATCAAAATCAGCCAAGTCATGGCCATGACCGCGACCAAAGCCAGCGTATTCTTCGAACAGCCCTTTTTGTAAGTAGAAGCCTAATTCACGTGATTCATCGTTAAGTTGGTCTTCGGCTAACTCACTCACAGGGAACTTCGTTACCGCTTGGTTAGCGAATAACACGTCATACAGCGTTTTACCACGTAATTCAGGCTTTTTCGCTAATAACTCTTCAGGCCACACTTCATCCGTTGTAAAGCGTTTAGAGAACAACACCATCTGCATTAAGTCAGATTTCGCTTCGCCTGGTGCTTTAACTTGCTGACGCCAAAACTGAGTACGACGTTCCGCATTACCGTAAGCGCCTTCTTTTTCTACCCACATTGCTGTTGGTAAAATCAAGTCAGCAGCTAACGCACTTACTGTTGGATAGGGGTCAGAAACCACAATAAAGTTGCGAGGGTCACGCCAACCTGGCATACGCTCTTGGTTGATATTCGGGCCCGCTTGCATATTGTTGTTACACATTACCCAGTAAAAATTCAATTTACCGTCTTTTAAAGCTCGGTCTTGGGCAACAGCGTGTAAACCGACTTTTTCAGGGATCGTCCCAGCAGGTAACCCCCATACACCTTCTACTTTTTCACGGTGTTTTTCATTGGTAACCACCATGTCCGCTGGTAAACGGTGTGAGAACGTACCAACTTCACGAGCGGTACCACACGCTGATGGCTGACCGGTTAATGAGAACGGCCCACAGCCAGGTTGAGAAATTTTCCCTGTCAGTAAGTGCAGGTTATACACTAAGTTATTTGCCCAAACACCGCGAGTGTGCTGGTTAAAGCCCATGGTCCAATAAGAAACCACTTTAGTTTTAGGGTCTGCGTAAAGTTTAGCGAGTTCTTCTAACTGATCTTTTGGAACCCCTGTCATTTCTACGGTTTTGTCTAAAGTATATTCCGCAACAAAGGCTTTATATTCATCCCACGTCATTGGCTCAGATGCATCAGAACCTGCATTTTTCGCTTTTTGTTCGAGTGGGTGAGTTGGGCGTAATCCATAACCGATATCTGTTGCACCACGACGTAAATTCACGTGTTTATCAAGGAATTCCTGATTAACTGCATTATTTTGAATAATATAATTCGCAATATAGTTCAGGATCACTAAGTCAGATTGTGGTGTAAAAACGATACCGTTATCCGCTAATTCAAAGCTACGGTGTTTAAAAGTCGATAACACGGCAACACGCACGTCAGGGTTAGACAGACGGCGGTTGGTGATACGAGACCACAAGATTGGGTGCATTTCTGCCATGTTTGAGCCCCAAAGGACAAACGCGTCAGCATGCTCAATATCATCATAACAACCCATTGGCTCATCCATACCGAAAGTACGCATGAAGCCCACTACCGCAGAAGCCATACAGTGGCGTGCATTAGGGTCTAAGTTATTAGAACGGAATCCACCTTTGAACAGTTTTGATGCTGCATAGCCTTCCCAAACTGTCCACTGACCCGAACCGAACATACCGATTCCTTCAGGGCCTTTTTCTTTTAATGTGGTTTTGACTTTTTCTTCCATAACATCAAAGGCTTGTTCCCACGTGATCGGTGTGAACTCCCCATTTTTGTCATATTCACCGTCTTTCATACGCAACATTGGCTGCGTTAAACGGTCTTTTCCGTACATGATTTTAGGTAAGAAATACCCTTTGATACAGTTTAGACCACGGTTTACAGGCGCTTCTGGGTCACCTTGGCTGGCCACGATGCGACCATTTTGAGTTCCCACCAATACCCCACAGCCTGTACCACAAAAACGGCAAGGGGCTTTGTCCCATTTAATACTTTCTTGTTGGCCAACCACTGCTTTCGCAATGCTTGGTGCGCCAATACCTGCCGCCGCAGCAGCGGCCGCTATCGCATTGGCTTTCATAAAGCTACGACGACTGAGTTTCATAATCTTCCTCACCTTGCTCTTCCTGCTGGTGGTAAACCAGCGAAACATCTAGTACGCCGTCAATATCGCGTACTAAATCAATAGTATCTAACAACGTTCTACTACCTTGCCCTTCAACAACCACAATCAGTTTTCCGTTGTCTGGGGCGCTTAACGCCACCTCACAATTAGAAAGTTGATTAATTTCTTCGGCCACAGTAGACAGTCGTTCACTTTTTACTTGTACTATTAAACTGCACACTTGATAGTTACTGTGCATGTTCATGCTCCACGGTAATGGCTGAAACTGGGCAACCTGCGACACAAGCACCACAGCCTGTACAACCTGGTGTTTCTACTTTTGGCTGGTATATACCGGCCATTGACGGACGAAAAGAGATGACTTCAGGCTCACAACTGTCTTGGCAACGTCGACATTCAATCGAAAGATAAGCAAGACAATTTTGGCCAATCGAAATTGAGATATCCCAAGGTTGGGAATGTTTTGGAAGGAAAATAGGTTCTGGACATGCTGTTGCACATGCATAGCAAAATGTACATTCACCACGCTTAAAATCAACAACAGGGTAGCCCCCTGCTCCCGGTTGGATAATTGCCGTTTCGCAACTCTCAACGCAGGCATTACAACGGGTACACAATTCAATAAATTGCGTTTCACTACCACTCCATGGCGGCCGAACCACTGGGGCTGCACTACGCCACGCACCAGTTAATACTCCCCGACGGGTGAGATCAACCATGTTTTTTTCCTTTACATTGCCAACAAAAAAACTAAAACGTATTGATAAACCGCATTTTTTATATGTGTATTTATGAGAAATATTAACGATAGAGGTTATAAAAATACATACTACCAAGTGGGTAAAAGAGGTAATTCCCCGTATACGACTAGAAATGACAACATTTACGTTATTTACTCGCCATTAGCTAAAAATAGCATCAAAATGATAAACAAACAGGCCTTTTTAATTATTTGTTAACATTTTTTTAATATGAATTATTAATTTAAACTCAAGTTTTAATTTTTTAAATTATAACACCAACCAAAAACTACCACTAAAGTAGTATGCGCAATGTCATTTAGAAAAAAAATATCTGTGTTTTTTTTGATATTAAACAAATTTCATTTCTAACTTTATTTTAAAAACAACCATTAAATATTAAACATAAAAAAATTATTTTAAAATCAATAAAATAGAATTGGATAACGCTAAGCATCAGAATAAGAATCATTATTAATTAATTATTGAAACTAACAATTTAAAACTATTGAAAAATAACTATATCAATTTCAATAATACCTATTTTTTATTATTTCTTCACATTCTATTTCCTTATTACAAATTAACTTTTGATCAAAAACAATATTTTTAGTGTGGTTTTTTGTTACACATATAAATTGGCAATGTCTTGGTAGTATCTGTGCGCTTACTATCAAACCTAAATAACAAAAAGATACCCAAAATAGTTCGAGTCATAGGTCACAATACAAATACAACTCGAAAAATGAAGGGATGACTGGCTAAAATTACTCGAGGCCCTTTTTATGGCAAACATAAGAAATAATGCACTATGCTTATTGAGTCTGGTTGCAGGAATATTTCTCTTTACCTCTGTTCATGCTCAAACTCCTACTAAAGATAGTACATCTACCATCAATGCTCGAAATGAAACTTTCGAAGCCGCTCACCCTGACCAGTACCACTCTTGGCGAGCAACATCCGAGCAATCAAACCGTGAAGATGCATTAGCGGAAGACCCTCGCTTAGTCGTACTGTGGGCTGGATACCCATTCTCACGCGACTACAACAAACCTCGTGGTCACGCCTATGCGGTCATCGACGTCCGTGAAACCTTACGAACCGGTGCTCCTAAAGACGCCCAAGATGGTCCACTTCCGATGGCATGTTGGAGCTGTAAAAGCCCCGATGTGGCGAGGCTAATCCAAGAACATGGCGAAGATGGCTATTTCGAAGGTAAGTGGGCAAAAGGTGGCCCCGAAGTGGTTAATGTCTTAGGCTGTGCAGATTGTCATAAAACAGACTCTGCGGATTTTGCAAAAGGTAAACCAGAGCTAACGCTTTCACGCCCTTATGCAGAGCGTGCAATGGAAGCGATTGGCAAACCGTTTGATAAAGCCAGTCGGTTCGATCAGCAATCCATGGTGTGTGGCCAATGTCACGTGGAATACTATTTCTCTGGCGATAAAAAATCAGTGAAATTCCCATGGGATAACGGTACCAAAGTCGAAGATATGGAAGTCTACTACGACAACATTGGTTTCTCTGACTGGACCAACTCATTGTCGAAAGCGCCTATGCTAAAAGCCCAACACCCTGAATATGAAACTTGGAGTGCGGGTATTCATGGCAAAAATAACGTGACCTGTATTGACTGCCATATGCCAAAACTGCAAAACGAAAAAGGCGAACTGTACACCAGCCATAAAATTGGTAATCCATTCGATAATTTCGAACAAACTTGTAGCACTTGCCATACCCAAAGCAAACAACAACTGCAAGATGTGGTTGCTGAACGTAAAGTCGCTATCCAAGAGATGAAAATCAAAGCGGAAGATCAATTAGTTCGTGCTCACTTTGAAGCAAAAGCTGCATGGGATGCAGGCGCAACAGAAGATGAAATGAAGCCAATTTTGACTGATATTCGTCATGCACAATGGCGTTGGGATTTAGCTATCGCCTCCCACGGTATTCATATGCACGCACCGGATGAAGGCCTGCGTATGTTAGGTGGTTCGATGGATAAAGCGGCAGATGCACGAACCAAGCTCGCTCGCCTGTTAGGCTCAAAAGGCATCACCCATGAAATTGCCATTCCAGATATTTCAACCAAGGAAAAAGCGCAACAAGCCATTGGTTTAGATATGCAAAAAATCAATGCGGAAAAACAAGAGTTCTTAAAAACTGTGGTTCCGCAATGGGATGACCAAGCTCGTAAAAATGACCTATTAGCCAAATAACCATGATTTGCCCCAAATAATGGGGCAATACAACCAATGGAGTGAATATGAGCGTACTACGTTCGTTATTAACTGCTGGGGTGCTGGCAACAGGCTTATTATGGGCAACAGCCGCATCCGCAACCCCACAAATGGCCCAAGAAAATGCAGAAGGCCGTTGGGTTGTCACGCAGCAACGCAGCGCTGACAAAGCCTGCTTAGACTGCCATAAACCTGACCAAGAAGGCATGCATGGCACTCACGCAGAAGTGGTTAACCCTAACAATAATTTACCCGTGACTTGTACCAACTGCCACGGTAACCCAGGGCCTGATCACCGTGAAGGTGTCAAAGATGTCATGCGCTTTAACAACCCAATGTATACCGTTGAGCAACAAAACAGTGTCTGTCTATCATGTCACTTACCGGAGCAGCTGCAAAAAGCGTTCTGGCCTCATGATGTTCACGTCACTAAAGTAGCCTGCGCGAGTTGCCATGACCTTCATCCGAAACAAGATACGATGAAGGTGCTGACTGATAAGGGCAAAGTAAAAATATGTGTCGACTGCCACTCAGATCAACGCAATAACCCTGATTTCAACCCAGCAGCGGTGAAATTGCGTAAGGAGCAGCCATGAGTTGTTCTCGTCGTCAATTCATTATCTACTCAGGAGCACTGGCGGCGGTAGGAGGAGTTGCTAGCCATACGCTAGCTAACACCATGAAAATAGATGGCGTTCGCTACGGCATGGTGCACGATGAAAATCTGTGCATCGGCTGTACGGCGTGTATGGATGCATGCCGAGAGGTTAACCAAGTCCCAGAAGGTGTTTCGCGGTTAACTATCATCCGTAGTGAGCCTATTGGCCAGTTTCCTGATGTTAAATACCGTTTTTTTCGCCACTCCTGTCAACATTGTGAAAGTGCACCTTGTGTCGATGTTTGCCCTACTGGTGCCTCTTTTATTGATAAAACGACAGGGATTGTTGATGTCAACCCTGACTTATGTGTCGGCTGCCAATACTGTATTGCTGCCTGCCCTTATCGCGTCAGGTTTATTCACCCCATCAATAAAACCGCGGATAAATGTGATTTCTGCCGTAAAACGAATCTAAAAAAGGGCAAGCAGCCGGCTTGCGTCGAATCTTGCCCGACCAAAGCATTAACCTTTGGCAATTTAGATGACCCTAAGAGCGATATTTCGTTGATGCTAAAAGAAAAACCGACTTATCGATTCAAAATTGCACTCGGTACTCACCCCAAAATGTATCGGGTTCCGTTCAAATATGGGGAGGTTAGCCAATGACAACAGCTTCTGCTTTCCATTTTGAATCCTTAGTGTGGGACTGGCCCATTGCGGTTTACTTATTCTTAATTGGTATTTCGGCTGGGCTTGTGGTACTTGCGGTACTTATGCGCCAGTATTATCCCACTTCGGCTGGCAGTGATAGCACTCTAATGCGCACAACACTGATTTTAGCTCCGACGACGATCATCTTTGGGTTATTGATCTTAATTCTCCATTTGACGCGTCCATGGACGTTCTGGAAATTAATGTTTCATTACAGCCCGACCTCAGTTATGTCGATGGGTGTGATGTTATTCCAAGTGTATATGGCAGTGCTTGTTATTTGGCTAGCTAAAATCTATGAAAAAGAACTCATTGTTTTACAGCAAAAATGGCTGCCCAAATTTACCATCATCCCAAGAGTATTAACCCTGCTAAACCGTGCAATGCGTTTTCTGGATATTGTGATGCTCATATTGGCCGTTTTGCTTGGGGCTTATACCGGTTTTTTACTTTCAGCATTAAAATCTTATCCATTCTTAAACAACCCATTATTACCAGCTTTATTCCTATTTTCAGGAATATCTTCAGGTATTGCGGTATCACTCATAGCAATCGCATTGCGCTACCGCAAAAATATTCATAACGGCGAAACCGCATTTTTGCACCGTATCGAAAGCTTTGTTATTTGGTTGGAGATATTCCTATTAGCGGCCTTTTTTGTCGGGTTAGCTTTAGGAGACGATGGGAAAATCCGTTCATTAATTGCTGCATTAGGCGGTGGTTTCTGGACTTGGTGGTTTTGGATTGGTGTTGTCGGGTTTGGTTTTATTATTCCACTTCTATTCAAGAAATGGATGGACAAAGGACAAGGCGCAGCAAGAGTATTGATTATCAGTGGTGCAAGCTTACTGGGTGTCTTCTGCTTACGCTTCTTTGTGTTATACGCAGGGCAGTTGACCGTCGCATAACTCACTAAATAATAAGGGTAATCATTGGAACTCATACTCCCAGAAATTGGCTTTCTCTGCCTTGCATTGGCACTGTGTATTGCCTGTTTTCAAGTATCATTCGGAGTTATTGGTTTCATCCGCCATATTCCGAGGCAAATGCCTCGGAATATTCTTTGGACCTACTTACAATTTCTTTTCTTGCTCGTTGCTTATATTTGTTTAACTATCAGTTTTATTCAAAGTGACTTTTCGGTCGTATATGTGGCGCAACATAGCCATCGGCTATCGCCGCTATATATTAAAATTGCGGCAGTATGGGGAGGCCATGAAGGGTCAATATTTCTTTGGCTGCTGTTTATCTCAGCTTGGAGTTGTCTATTTGCATGGCGTTATCGCCAGCAAACTCACCTCGTGTTTCCTCTCACACTAACGCTACTTGCCATTATCAGTGCGGCATTATTACTGTTTATCGTCTTTTATTCTGACCCCTTTGTTCGCATTTTCCCTCCCGCTATTGAAGGGAGAGATCTCAACCCAATGCTGCAACATTGGGGATTAATATTACATCCCCCTCTACTTTATTTAGGCTATAGCGGGTTAATGGTCGTAACCGCCTTAGCGCTTGCATCTACACTTTGCGGGCAATTTAACCAAACTATCGCCGGGCTCTGTTGGCGCTTTGTCGTTCCTAGTTGGTGCATACTCACTTTGGGTATCACTCTTGGGTCATGGTGGGCATACAGTGAACTTGGTTGGGGTGGTTGGTGGTTTTGGGACCCTGTTGAAAATGCGTCATTATTGCCATGGCTAAGTGCAACTGCCCTATTTCATAGCTTAACAGTCTCACGCAAAACTGGGCACTATCGCCACTGGTCTATATTGCTGGCAATTCTTACGTTTATTTTATCTTTATTAGGCACATTAATTGTACGCTCAGGGATTTTAATGTCTGTCCATGCGTTTGCTTTGGATAACGTTAGGGCTGCACCCCTCTTTTTATTGTTCAGTTTTCTGAGTTTCGGGGCTTTATGTATATATGGTTGGAAAGCTAAAAATATCGATAATTTACCAACTAATATTAATCGCCGTCAGCTTTACTTATTACTCACTTTAATCCTATTTTCTACTGTATTATTTATTGTCCTGACGGGCACGCTTTACCCAATGATTTATACGTTATTTGGTTGGGGGAAAATATCGGTTGGGGCGCCTTATTTTAACCAAGCGTTATTACCATTTGGTATTTTAATGCTAATCATAATGGCTGTGAGTGCCATTTATCCTCTTAGCAAAACTCGCATTAAACCCCAATGGCGTATTCTTTTAATTATACTTCTCAGTGTGTTATTAAGCTTATCTCTTTGGTCTAAAGGGCTTATTATCGCCATTTCTTGTGGTTTTTTATTTGCAATTTTGCTTATCTTTTGGCTACGTCCTATCGATGCTATTCGGCAACATTTCCCTTCCCTTATCGCTCATACAGGAGTTGTAATTTTTGCTACTGGTATTGCCTTGTCAATTGGTAGCCACCACGAAACGAGTGTTAATCTTTCTGTTGGGCAATCTATTTCACTCGCCGGTTATCAATTCCAATTCAACGAACTGCAACTTGAAGCTAAATCTAATTACACGACCGAAAAGGCTATTATACAAATTAGTAAAGCTGGCCAGCCATTACACCAGTTAATCACCGAGCGCCGCCTTTATACCGCTCGCCAGCAATTAATGATTGAACCTGGTATATATTGGGGATGGTTACGCAATTGGTATGCGGTATTAGGTGAGAAAACAGGAACAAATAGCTACGCGATACGCCTTTACGTGCAAGATGGCATTCAATGGATTTGGGGCGGTGCGTTTGTGATGTGTTTTGGCCTATTAATAAGCTGGGTAAAAGGGAGAATAAAAAATGCTTAGAATCCTATTAGCACTATTTTTCCTATTTTTCTCTTTTATATCCAATGCTCAAATCGTTGATGTGTGGGAATTTAATTCCATTGAAGAACAAGAGTATTCTTTGCAGATCGCCTCACAGTTACGTTGCCCGCAATGCCAAAACCAAAATTTACTCGAATCCAATGCCCCCACAGCAGTAAGTATGCGCCACCAAGTTTTTAAAATGGTTGCAGAAGGAAAAGATAAAGCGCAAATCATGCACTATATGACCGAACGATATGGTGATTTCGTGCTGTATAACCCACCGCTAACGATTGGAACTGCCCTGCTTTGGGGATTGCCTGCTATTGCTCTGATTGGCATTTTTTATTTCATTTTCAAATTTACTCGGTCACAAAAACAGCAACTTATAGAGAACAATTTTAGCCATCGACAAATATCCGAGCAATTATTACCCCCAGATATAACAACACCCTCGACTATCCTGCAATGGCATTTTAATAAATTACTTGCCATATTAATTGTGTTGGTTGTTATTGGTTACTTCTTCTCACCTCGATTTGAATTAGCTTATCAGGAATATCAACGTATATCCGATCCACTGCTCTCATTCACACCATTGCAGCAAGAACAAAAGGATTTATTACGCTTACAAAATGATATTCGTCAATCGCCTAAAAATAGTGAGCTTTGGGCTATACTGGGTGAATATTATCTTTATCAAAACAGTTATGATAATGCGTTGATTGCTTATCAAAGAGCACTAAAATATGGCGGGGAAAATGCTCAAATATACTCTGCTATTGCAACCGTTTTATATTACCAAGCAGGTCAACAGCTAACCGAAGATGTCAGAGCGGTAATCAACAAAGCATTAAGCCTTGATAATCAAGAAATTACCGCATTAATGCTAGTTGCTTCTGATGCCTTTATGAATGCAAATTATGAGCAAGCGATTGATATTTGGCAAAAGCTATTAGATAGTAATAGCTCTCGTATTAATCGCTCTCAGCTCATTGAAGCTATTCATATGGCAAAAATAATGAAGAATAAAAAATAATAATCTTATCTTTATTATTAATTTTATTACGCTAGGGATTAATACATACTAAATTATCACAGTAGTGATAAAATATTCTTTTATGAATGTCTATTTATTTAAATGTGTAATTTTTCGTTTCTTATTGATTACCATTGTGTCCCCCCTATATTACTTCAAATAATCTTATGTTAGATTGGCAACAGTAAATTATCCCAAATGTAATCCAAGTATATCTCCGTAAGTGAAATTATCAATTAAAATTTAGCTTATGGTGATAAATTTTATTTACTTTTATATTATGGCATTCATTGGGAGGTTCAAAAATAATAACATAAGAAATAAACACTATGAAAAATAAAATATTTTCATTTTTAGTTATTGGCCTAATTGCAGGCGCGTCCTTTATAGGAGGCGTTGTAAGTAACTATACACCTGATTTAGACATTGTAGAAAAATCTCAAAAAGCGGTTGAAGATTTTTTAGCATTTCCCAAAACAGCTGAGTATAAAAATGTTAAATATCATGAGATAAGAGAAACCTTAGACCATGGTATGCTAGGCTATGTATGCGGTGAAGTACTTATTTTTACTAGCCAAAATTCATATTCATTTAAACGTTTTGTGGTCAAAACTTATCTTCATAATGATGGCCGTAATGTTGTTTCCATTCCATTAATCGATAGAGATGATAAAGAATTTCCTGATAATGACTTTAATGTTATTTGGAATAAGTATTGTAATAATTAAGTAGATATAAAACCCAACTGTTTAAATAAGATATTTCCGAGCCCTTTAAAATTTCATTAATATATCAAAGGGCTCAAATTAAATATTACATAAAAAACTATATTCTCTTTAGATATCTGTCATTCCGTAAATCAATCTTTTAATGATGATTACATTTTATCGTGGAGACTCTGTACTAACAGAGCATCTAGGCAAAATGCGATCAATTCAGACTATCTCCTTTTGAGCTATCCCTCATATAGAATTATTTTTCAATAGTAATTCATCCCTGCTTGATATAAAGTCTCAGCCTTTTTTCAAAATAGTTACTCTTGGAGGCGAAATGTTTATCGGTTTTGATTACGGTACATCTAACTGCGCTGTTGCGGTCATGAAGAACGGGATCCCCACATTATTACCATTAGAAGGCGATAACGTTTATATCCCATCAACCTTATGCGCACCGACAAGAGAATCAGTCTCTGAGCATTTATTTCGCCATTGTAAAATCGCTCCCTCGAATGAAATCGGGCAGCAAATTTTAAAAAGATCTATCGCATTTAACCGTGATGAAGGGATCGATTTAATGCCTGAAGACATCGTATTTGGGCAAGCCGCTTTAGATTTATATTTAAGTGATCCTAGAGATGTATATTATGTGAAGTCCCCTAAATCATTTTTGGGAGCATCTGGCTTACATGAGACTCAAATTAGTTTTTTTGAAGACCTTGTCTGCGCCATGATGAAAAATATAAAGAATACCACAGAAAATAATTTACAACAGATTATTGATGATACTGTGATTGGACGCCCTATTAACTTTCATGGTCGTGGAGGGGAACTCTCGAACCAACAAGCAGAATCAATACTCTATCGCGCGGCAAAACGCGCAGGATTTAATCATATTACTTTTCAATTCGAACCCGTAGCCGCAGGGCTTGAATATGAATCAACATTAAATAAAGACCAGATTATCCTAGTCGTTGATATTGGTGGTGGAACAACGGATTGTTCATTAATCCAAATGGGGCCCACTTATAGAAATGCACAAGACAGAACACAATCCTTACTTGCTCATAGTGGACAACGGGTGGGTGGAAATGACCTTGATATTTACCTTGCATTAAAACAATTGATGCCGCTTTTTGGGATGGAAAGCCAATCTTTATCAGGCATTAAAATGCCATTCCTTCAATTTTGGAACCCTATTGCTATCAATAATGTTGAAGCACAAAAAGAGTTTTATTCAAGACAAAATTTGACAGCGTTAACACGCTTAAAACAAGATGCAAAAGAACCTCAAATAATATCTCGATTACTAGAAGTTTATAATGAAACATTAGGTTATAGCTTAGTACGTAAAGCTGAAGAAGCTAAAATTGCTTTATCAGACGCCTCAAGCTATTTAGCACAAATTAAATTAATTTCTGAAAAATTAGAAGTGAATATTCCCCATGAACAAATGGTGGAATCAATTGAATCACCAAAAAGTAAAATGATTGAATTGGTTAAAGAAGCAGTCAACCAAGGCGGGGTCAAACCTGATGCTATTTACGTTACAGGTGGGAGTGCTCGCTCCCCAATATTACACCAAGCTATTAGCCAAGAATTACCTAATATTCCGATAGTACGTGGGGATGATTTTGGTTCCGTTACTGCAGGGTTAACGCGTTGGGCTGAGACTTGTTTTAAATAAGCGACAGAAACACTAATAGCGCAGAATAAATAAGATTCATATTTAGACTGCGCTATTGGTACAAAATATTATTTCTTAGCTTTATGAACAATATCAAAGTACTTATCTTTATTATCTTGCTCTGGATAAATACGATATGTGTATTCTTCTGGGGTTACAGTGACATTTTCAACAACACGAGTAAACAAGACTTTACCCTCGTCATCTTTCGCTGTTAATGAGCGAGTTTTGCCATTTTCATCAAATGACCAGTCACCTTTCATTTTAGGTTTTCCATCAAACGTGGTCATATTAAATGTACCGTCTGGATAATACTCAGCTAAACCAAAAAAGTTAGCGACTTGTTTATCATCTGCATTAACTTCTTTTTTATCTTGATCTAAAGCTTCTGTCGTTGTCCATACTTTGCCTACCATAATTTCTTCGTAAGCATTTAATTTATGTTCCGCATTCTGTGATTGGCTTGCTGCTGGAGTTGTAGCTGCTTGAACAGCAAATGACATAGTAGATACAACAGCAAAGAGTGTAGGTACTAATAATTTTTTCATTTTTATCCTCTAATAAATTAACTCAAACAACAATTTGATTAAGTTAAGATTAGCGATATAAAACCAATTTTGAAAATTATATTACGTTTATTTACAAGATAATATCTTATTACAATTAGTAAATACTATTTTACAATAAAAAACATATCGAAAATTCATGAATTTTAAAATTAATACTCTTAATTTTAGCTATCAAGCAATTTATTAATCAACCAGTACCCCGCTTTTCCGGGTGGATTATTCTTAGACCAAACTAAATCCACATCAATTTTACGAGGCCATAAATCATAATTAATACTCACTAAACGGTTATGTCCAAATTGCTTAACTAACCATGTTGGTAATATTGCCCATCCAGCCCCTTGTTCTGCCATTTCTAATAATAATAAATAATTAGGTGCAAACCAGTTCTTTTCACTATTAATAATAATTTGGCTGCTACTGCTTAGCCGTAATTGACGAGTCATCGTTAAATGTTGATAAGTTATTTTTTTCTCTTTAGCTAATGGATGACTATCTAATACATATAAACCTAATTCACCTTGAATAGGTAAACGAGAAAAAGAAATATCCGCAGGATATTCTGTACGGGACTCCATCATACCAACATGGGCTTGTTGGTTCTGGATCATCTCGATAACAGCATTATTTTCTGCAATTAAAAACTCAAACTCAAGATGCGGAAATTGCCTATCTAATGTTGTTACAATATGCTCAGCATGAGGTGGCTGATAGGTATCTGAAAAAGCACAACTTAACCTAGGCTCAATATCAGGGAGCAACTCAACTCTAAGCGCTTGAAGACGCTCATCTGCTGATAAAATATCCTCAACTAAGCTCAAAACTTTTCTACCTGCAAAAGTCAATGTTGATTCACGCCCCTGCCTATCAAATAACGCAAACCCCAAATCGTCTTCAAAACCACTGATTGTCGTACTGACAGTTGATTGGCTTTTATTTAATTTACGTGCCGCAGCAGAGAATGACTTTAAGGATGCCGCTTCCACAAAGGTACGCAATGTTTCTATAGAATAGTTCATAAGGTATCGCTTTTTTCGATGGCTGCCATTTTGTATATATATAAAAAATAGCAAATAATTGCACCCGATTTTTACCTAAAAATTAATTTTCTATATCTTTGAGGTAGTTATGAGCAAGTATACAAAAACATTAACTGAGCGAATTTTTCATGCAGTTTCATTTGAGGTCATCGCAATTGCGATAACTGCACCGGTCAGTGCGTGGCTTTTAGGACGCTCAATTTTCCAAATGGGAACAGTGGCTATTGTCTTATCGACGCTGGCAATGCTATTAAACTTATTTTATAACATGGCTTTTGACCGTTATTGGCCTTTATCCAAGGGGGCTCGCCCAGCCAAAGTGCGTGTTTTTCATGCTGTTGGATTTGAATTAAGCTTTGTGATCATGGGTGTCCCAATGCTGGCGTTTTTACTTCAAATGTCATTCTTAGATGCATTCTTACTTGAAATCGGCTTTTTTGTCTTTTTCTTATTTTATACTTATGCGTTTAATCTTGGATATGACCTTTTACGTGTCCGTTGGTTTGCAAATAGAGAGAACGCAGTAAGTATCTCTGAAGCGGTAGCTAAACGCTCTTAATTTTACTATTAATAAATATTCGAACACCGTGTTGCTTATCTTCACGGTGTTCTTTGTATATTAAAACCCCTATAAACACGCCGAAATAATCCTCTTTTTTTTGCAAAAAATAAAATAGAGAATGATATTTAACTAATTTATCACACAATTAACCTCATTAAGGCTTGGCTACTCACCAAGCCTTTTTACTTATAAATAATATTTCATTAAAAATCAAAATATTAACAAATTATAATATGCACCCACCAAAGTTGATAATAACTATCATTTGCAATTGATAATTATTAACATATAATTCGAATCGTTATTTTACCTTATGAGTCATAACTCAAACATAACTACTTAATACCTGAATTGGTCTCCCCTCTTTAGGTTCAACGAGAAAGAATATTGAGGTTTTATGATGAGTCGAAAATTAATCACTTTTATGCTATCCATAACACTTCATGTTCTTGTTATTGGGTACTTAACCTATGTTACGGCTCAATCATTATCCTTAAAAAACCAAGCACAACAGGATGCGCCTATTATATCGATCGCATTGACTCAAGCTGTCAACGTTGCAGAACCTGAAGAGCTCCCCCTTCCTATAGACACACCTAGTGAGGTAAAAATTGCTTCCAGCCCAATAGTTGAACACGCCGTCATTGTTGCGCCTAAAAAGCAAAAAAAGGTGATCAAAACCCCAAAAGAACCTGTGAAGCCCAAAGAACTCACTAAAAGAACTGAAAACGCTCACAAACCAGCTAATACAGAAATTAAAAATGATTTGCCAATCGCACAACAACAAAAGGCTGGAGCCCTTGTATCGTCTCAATCCGCAGGAATAAAAGGCCCCAAAAACCAACATGCGACTAGTGATACTAATAGCCAATTAATTAATGCTTACCGTGAAAAACTACGCCAAGAAGTTGAGAGAAATAAACAATACCCTCGCCGCGCTAAAAAAATGAAAAACCGTGGTATTGCAACAATACAATTTCAATTAAGCCAAAACGGGGAAATTAGCTTAATTCGCTTAGCAAGTAGCTCAGGAAATGATTTATTAGATCAAGCTGCTTTGCTTGCAGTACAAAAAAGCCGCTCTGTAGGTAAACCACCTGCAGGTTTTGCTCAATCTATAACACTTAATATTGAATTTAATTAACCTCAGTTGAAAATAAATATTATTCCCACTAAGAAGCTACGTCTTAATTAGGTATTAGATATTCATCTAATAGATAGTTATTCCGTATTTGCTTTTTATTCCGAAAAATAATGATAATCTTTATTAATTTTTTAGAACAATTAATGACTCTAGAGAAATTTATTATTATTTTCGAACTATACTGCTAGAAATATTCTCCCTATTTTTCGAAAACTCCTCACCTAGAGAAATATTTTCTCTACAAAACCAAATATTAACATTTCTAAAATTTCAATCTCCAGCAAGGAAAATAAAAAATCCTTTTTATTCATGATATTAAGATGATATTAAGATGATATTAATTATCAATATAATTTATTTATTATAGAAAAGTTACCAGTTTTGCAAATATAACTTCATTGATATGGCGCAAAAAAAACTAAACATGTCAGAGTAAGATAACCCTTGAATAACATTATATTTAATATGGTCATAAAGGCTCATATCAATGAATACAAAAAATAAATTATTAAATAGCCCTATCTCAAGGCGCAATGTCGTGAAATCTGGCGCTGCAGGCGGTTTATTTGCTGCAGTAGGCGGTTTATCACTTCCTTTCAATGCAAAAGCAATCGATAACACTCAAAACTCAACATCCGCTGAAGAAAAAGCCGTTTGGAGCTCATGTACCGTTAACTGTGGTAGCCGTTGCCTATTACGTCTCCATGTTCGTGACGATGAAGTATATTGGGTTGAATCTGATACCACAGGAGAAGATGAATATGGCAATCATCAAGTAAGAGCTTGCCTGCGTGGCCGCTCAATCCGTAGAAGAATGAACCACCCAGATAGATTAAAGTACCCAATGAAACGTGTGGGTAAACGTGGTGAAGGCAAATTTGTCCGAATTTCATGGGAAGAGGCCCTAGATACCGTTGGTAATAGTTTGCGCGATATTTT
The DNA here is from genome assembly GCF_029193595.2 of Providencia hangzhouensis. Classification (NCBI taxonomy): domain Bacteria; kingdom Pseudomonadati; phylum Pseudomonadota; class Gammaproteobacteria; order Enterobacterales; family Morganellaceae; genus Providencia; species Providencia hangzhouensis. Next base: position 1,320,618 of record NZ_CP135052.1, on the reverse strand, counting down.
GCAAAATTACGGCAATGAAGCGGTGCATGTTCTCTATGGCACTGGCGTTGATGGCGGTAATATCACCAATTCGAATGTTCCCTACCGTTTAATGAATTCATGTGGTGGTTTCCTGAGCCGCTATGGCAGTTATAGTACTGCGCAAATTCGTGCGGGTATGAATTATCTGTATGGTTCTCAAGAAGCCAATAGCCCCGACGATATCGCAAATACAAAACTAGTTGTGATGTTTGGTAATAACCCAGCCGAAACTCGTATGAGTGGTGGAGGTGTGACTTATTATGTCGAACAAGCACGTGAGCGTTCGAATGCGCGCATGATAGTTATTGACCCTCGTTATAATGACACAGCTTCTGGTAGAGAAGATGAATGGTTACCTATTCGCCCTGGTACTGATGGCGCACTTGCAGCTGCATTAGCTTATGTGATTATCACTGAGGATATGGTAGACCAAGAGTTTGTGGATAAATACTGTATTGGCTATGACGAAAAAACCTTACCGGCTTCTGCTCCTCAAAACGGTCACTATAAGGCCTATATTTTAGGCCAAGGTGCTGATGGTGTGGCTAAAACACCACAGTGGGCCGCTAAAATTACAGGTATTCCAGCAGATAAAATCATTAAGTTAGCTCGTGAAATAGGCCAAGCGAAACCCGCTTATATTGTTCAAGGTTGGGGCCCTCAACGTCATTCAAATGGTGAACAAACCGTTCGAGCAATTGCCATGTTAGCCATTATCACAGGTAATGTTGGTATCAGTGGCGGAAATTCAGGCTGTCGTGAAGGCACCTATGATTCAGGTGTTGAATGGTTCCCAATGCTCGATAACCCAGTCAAAACACAAATTTCCGTTTTCACATGGACTGATGCGATTGAACGCGGCACAGAAATGACCGCCATTCACGATGGCATCAAAGGGAAAGATAAATTAGATGTTCCCATTAAGTTCTTATGGTGCTATGCCAGTAACACATTGATAAATCAGCACAGTGATATCGCCCGTACCCATGAAATTTTGCAAGATGACAGCAAATGCGAAATGATTGTTGGTATCGACCATTTCATGACGGCATCAGCAAAATATTGCGATATTTTATTACCTGATTTAATGCCTACCGAGCAAGAAGATCTTATTCCTAGCGAGTCCGCAGGAAACATGTCTTACATGATCTTAGGCCAACCAGCGACTAGCGCTAAATTTGAGCGTAAACCCATCTATGAAATTTTGTCGGAAATTGCTAAACGCTTAGGCCCTGATGTCGAACAGAAATTCACCGAAGGCCGCAGCCAGCACGAATGGGTTAAATATTTATGTGAAAAAAGTCGCGAACGCTACCCTGATATGCCAACTTATGAAGAAATGAAAACCGTGGGTATTTTCAAGCACAAATGCCCAGATGAGCATGTCATTGGATTTAAAGCCTTCCGAGATAACCCTCAAGCTAATCCACTGAAAACACCTTCAGGAAAAATAGAAATTTACTCTGAAAGCCTAGCTGAGATAGCGAAAACATGGCAATTAGCACCAGATGATGTGATTGATCCGTTACCAATTTACACAGAAGGCTTTGAAAGCCATACCGATAGCCTTAATAAAAAATACCCATTACAAATGACAGGGTTTCATTATAAAGCCAGAACACACTCAAGTTATGGCAACATTGATATCTTAAAACAAGCCTGCCGCCAAGAAATATGGATTAACCCAATAGATGCCAAAGCGCGTGGTATTAAGCAGGGTGATATGGTCAAAGTTTTCAATGACCGAGGTGAAGTTCATATTCCAGCTAAAGTGACTCCGCGGATCATGCCTGGGGTGACGGCTATGGGACAAGGGGCTTGGTTAGATGCCGATATGTTTGGCAAAAAAGTAGACCAAGGCGGGTGTATTAATGTCCTCACAACTCAACGCCCTTCACCGCTTGCTAAGGGAAACCCTCAGCATACTAACTTAGTTGAAATTGCAAAACTATAAGGAGCCCGGTATGTCACAACAATATGGTTTTTATATTGATACACAACGTTGTACGGGCTGCAAAACGTGTGAACTCGCCTGTAAAGATTTTAAAAACTTATCCGCTGATGTTCATTTTCGTCGTATTTATGAATATGCAGGCGGCGACTGGACAGAGCAAGATGGCGCATGGCATCAAAATGTATTTTCTTATTACCTCTCTATTTCATGCAACCATTGTGAAGACCCTGCTTGCGTTAAAGTTTGCCCAAGTGGCGCAATGCATAAACGTGAAGATGGCTTTGTCGTTGTTGACGAAAGTGTCTGTATTGGTTGCCGTTATTGCCATATGGCATGCCCTTATAGTGCACCACAGTTTGATGCAGTCAAAGGGCATATGACTAAATGTGATGGCTGCTATGAACGTGTGGCTGAAGGTAAAAAACCCATTTGTGTTGAATCTTGCCCGCTACGTGCATTAGATTTTGGGCCCATTGAAGAGTTACGTGAGAAATACGGAACAATCAATGAAATAGCACCGCTACCAGCAGCACATTATACCAAACCCAATATTGTATTAAATCTCAATGCAAATTGCCGTCCTGTGGGCGACACCACAGGTTATTTAGCTAATCCGGAGGAAGTTTAAAATGGGCGCAGGCTTACATGAATATCCGTTAATCTTCTTCACCGTTATAGGTCAAAGTGTTGCTGGCGCATTTATTCTCATGGCTCTGGTATTGTTAATGAAACCCATGCAAGAACAGCATCATAAAATAGTGATGAGCATGTTTGGTTTATGGGTGTTAATGGGAGTTGGCTTTTTACTCTCCATGCTACATATGGGCTCACCGATGCGTGCCTTTAATTCGATGATACGTGTTGGGCATTCAGCGCTCAGTAACGAAATAGTCAGTGGCTCAATATTCTTTGCCTTAAGTGGGATATATTGGTTATTGTCATTATTAAAGAAGATGCCCAAGTCTGTCGGCAATATTTGGTTAATCGTCACTATCATTTGTGCGGCAATATTTATTTATGCCATATCTCGCGTTTACCAAATTGATACCGTCCCAACTTGGTTTAATCACTATGGTAGTTTGCAATTTATCCTAACCAGTTTTATTGCAGGGCCTGTTCTTGCCGCATTTTTATTGCGTATAGCAAGTTATGATATCAATAACATCCGCTTTTTTATATTAATCAGTATTGTTGCGGTTATTGCGAGCAGTATTTTGGTAACGGCACAAGGATTTGAATTAGGATCTATCCAAAGTTCGGTACAAAAAGCATCGGAGCTTGTTCCTGATTATGCCTCACTGATGGGATGGCGTACTGTTTGCTTAACATTGGGGCTAGCTTTCTGGATTTACCCACATGTTAAAATGAAAAACCCTTCAATTATTGGGCTACTAGTCGCCGTATTATTGGTGATTTTTGGTGAATTGATTGGTAGAGGCATTTTCTACGGGCTGCATATGACGGTGGGTATGGCTGTTGCAGGCTAACGACTAATTCATTGTTTTTTACGATGATAAGAAGGTTAATGACTTTCTTATCATCGACAACAATCTCATGTTTCGCTACGATCACACCAAAGAGTCATCATCAACATAGCAATGTGGACAAATATGGAACAAAAATTATTGGCAGATTTTTCGCTTTGCGCGCAAACTTTAGGGGCATTATTTTATTATGACCCTTCTGATGCACGCGTAAATAAGTTAATTGATTTATTTACGACGAGCGAATGGTTAACTGAGTGGCCATTTACTCAGGATTATGATTGCCAACGTATTGATAAACTCTTTCAAGATAGTCTTTCTGAATCAGAAACATTACAAGAAGCCTACCAACGCTTATTTATAGGTCCTTATGCATTACCAGCACCACCTTGGGGTTCTGTTTATCTTGATAAAGAAAATGTTATTTTTGGTATTTCGACACTTGAGTTAAGAGCATGGCTCCGTAATAACCAAATCAATATTGAATTAAACCAAAAAGAGCCAGAAGATCATGTAGGGTTATTATTTCTTCTCACCGCCTGGGTGATTGAAAATAAACCAGAACTACTACGCGAATTGCTAGAATTACATTTTCTACCTTGGGTCTATCGCTATTTAGAGAAAATGCAACTGCAAAGCGGAAATGCATTTTATGAAGCTTCCGCACTATTGGCCACTGAAACTTTAAGACATATCCAACAAGCCGCTAAATTAAATCCAGCGAATAAAGAGCTTTGTCTTTAGTTTTATATCGTTCAAATAACTATTTTGTGAAGTAAAAGCCCTCTAAATAATCTGATTATTTAGAGGGCTTGAATATATTATTGGTACTTTCTTAGCATGTGATTAGTGCCACTGAGGAATTAAAATACGTTGATAGTCGCCTAATTACTGTATTTGCGATAAAGCAGAACCGACGTCAGCAAGTAAATCATCAATATCTTCACAGCCCAGTGAGAAACGCAATAACCCATCCGTTACGCCTTGCAGTAATCTCCCTTCTTCAGGGATACAAGCATGGGACATCATTTTAGGGTAGGAAATAATTGATTCAATTCCCCCTAAACTGACTGCAACGAGTGGAATACGAACCGCGTCTAAAAATCGTTTTACATTTTCATAGCTACCCAAATCAAAGGAAACCACCATTCCGCCATTTTTAGATTGCTGCATATGAATGATATGATTTGGGTGCGAAGCTAACCCAGGATAAAAAACGTGTTGTACTTTTGGATGCTCATTCAGATATTCTGCAAGCTTTTGCGCATTTTCACTTGCTCGTTCAACCCGCATTGCCATTGATTTTAAACCTCGCATTGTCAGCCAGCTATCAAATGGTGCAGCAATACTGCCAATAGCAACTGCAGACTTATGTAACCACCTCGCATATTCAGGGTTATTCGTTGCTACCGTCCCCAAGATCACATCACTATGGCCATTAATAAATTTAGTTGCGCTATTAATAGAAAAATCAATTCCAAGAGAAATAACATCTGATAACAACGGCGTCATAAAGGTATTGTCACAGATAGTAATAATATTATGCTGCTGCGCAATCCCAATAACAGATTTTAAATCCGTCACTTGTAACGTTGGATTAGATGGCGTTTCAATATAAAACGCTTTGGTGTTTTCCATTATTGCTTGCTGATAATTCATTGGATTAGTCGCATCAACAAATGTGACTGAAATACCGTAGCGTGGCAAAAATTCAGTCATTAATTGGAAAGAGCCACCATATATATTTTTGCAGGCAACAATATGGTCGCCCTGACTAAAATTAAGTAATACTGCGCTTATTGCTGCCATTCCTGATGAAAAAATCTCAGCAAATTTCGCGTTTTCAATCGCGCAAATTGCCTCACTTAATGCATCTCTTGTTGGATTGGAAAAACGCGAATAAATATGGTCGTAACTTTCCTCAATATTGGCTTGTGAAAATGTGGATGATTGATATAACGGAATAGAAGAACTTCCGGTATATTTATCTGTCATGGGATATCCATGAATAACCTTGGTATTAATTTTCATAATAAAATCGCATTATCAGAAGTCTATTTTAATTGTTGCTATATTGATTTCAGAACAAGCAAAAATAACAAGAGCACCATCAGTGTAAATATCACGACCTAAATATTCTGAATGATTATTTAGTTTTGCTAGTGGTGCTACTCCTTGAAATAAATCTATTTTATTTATTGCAGCTAATTTTGCCTAATCTTTATTATTTTATTCACTTTATTAATATGTGAAACCTAAATACAGATAAACCATCAGCGCAAACGCGGCCGTGACTGTTGCATAAGGCATTTGGGTACGAATATGCTCAATATGGTCACAATCTGTTGCCATAGAAGCCACAATTGCATCACTGGAAATTGGTGATGTCATGTCTCCGTAAATTGAACCTGCAATGGCTGCACCAATCATATATTCAACAGGCATTCCGACTGAAAGTCCTAATTGCACACCAATTGGGATCATAATGGCAAATGTTCCCCACGATGTTCCTGTTGCTAATGACATCACCGCACTAATTGAGAAGATAAAACCTATTGAGAAAGCTGGCGAAATAACACCCGAGGTGATTTCTGCTATATAGGCACCGGTATTTAAATCTGAAGAAACGGTTCCCATTAAAAAAGCGAGGATCATCACCGAGCTAATTTTTACCATGCTGGCATAGCCGATATATAATTCTTTAAAGAAAGTCTCAATATTAAGTACACGACGTGCTAAGAACCACACAAAAGAGACTAAAGTTCCAAACATGACTCCCCAATATACCGATGTTGAACCGCTACCTTTACTAAAATCGCCATTACCGGTGATATAAAGCGCAACAGGTACCATTAATACCGTTGATAAAATTGGGATAAAGAAATTAAGAGAAGTATGGCAATTAGGGTGCTCAATAATATCTTCATCATCCTGCTCAGCTTCTTCCGCGGATAATAAAGTTAAAGCCTGCTGCTCTGCGCGTAAATCCGCCTTTTTCATTGGCCCCCAAGAAACATTGGAGAAAATATAAAACAGCACTGAAGCGAGGGAAAACCACGCCATGATATTAAATACCATTGAGCCAGCTAAAATTTCAAAAGGCTCTCCAGTAATTAAACCTTTAGATATTTGTACGCCAATAACCCCCATCATTGCCGCTCCCCATCCGTTAATCATGGCTGATGAACACACTGATACACAGGAAGTCTGCACAATGTAGGACATTTTTTCTGGCGAAACTCCGTATTTCTTCGCTAATGTTTTTGTTGATGCTCCAGCAATTAATTGGTTAATAGAGCTTTCAATAAAAATTAACGATGTAATAATCATCGCCATTAATTGAACAGCTTTTTTATTTTTAATTAACTTTGTTTTATTTGTTAATAATTTAACCAATGAACGCACACCACCAGTAACAACGACGAGCCGCATAATTCCGCCAATCATTACCATAAATAGAATTGTTTTTGTGTTTCCCGGTGATGCAAACGTATTAATAATGCCATCGAGCGTTCCGTTTATACCTAATAATATATTGTGATCATATATAACGGTAAAACCAACTAATATCCCCAGTAATAATGATAATATAACTTGTCGTGTAAAAATGGCTAAAAGTATCGTCACCATTGGCGTGACAATGGTCCAAATCCCATAATCATTCATTAGATGCTCTCTTATTATATTTTATTTTGATTTTAATAAATTAAGATAGTGCGTTTTCTAAATCATTTAATAAGTCTGTGATATCTTCAATACCTACGGATAAACGTAATGTGGTGTCAAATACTTGGATACTTTCTCTTTCTTCTTTTGTCATCGACCCATGTGACATGGTTGCCGAATGGTTCACCATACTTTCAACCCCCCCCAATGATTCCGCTAAAACAAAATATTTAACTTTAGATAAAAAGACTTTGGTGTCTTCAATATCCCCTGCTAATTTAATCGTCACAACCGCTCCTCCTGTACGCATTTGTTTTTTGCATAATTCATATTGAGGATGCGAAGGTAATCCAGGGTAATAAACCTGCTCAACTTTCGGGTGTTTTGATAAATATTTCGCAACTTGTGCGGCATTACTGCATTGTGCTGCCATACGTAATGCTAATGTTTTTAATCCACGTAAAGCAAGGTAGGCGTCAAAAGGAGAAGCAATTGCTCCGAGGGTGGTTTTTAGAAAATCAAGGCGGCTGGCTAAGTCTTCTCTTTGGGTGATCACCGCACCACCAATTAAATCGGAATGGCCGCCAATATATTTACTTGCCGATAACATCACTAAATCGGCACCTAATTCTAATGGTTTTTGGTTCCAAGCTGTTGCAAATGTATTATCAACACAAGTTAAAATATTATGCTCTTTGGCAAGTGAACAAATAGCATTAATATCAACTAATTCTAATAATGGATTAGTTGGGCTTTCAATCCAAATTAAGCGTGTGTTATCTTTTATTTTTGTTTTAACTTCATCAAGATTATTCAAATCAACATAGTCTATTTGGTGACCGCTATTAATGGTTGAAACTCGTTCAAATAACCGAAAAGTTCCTCCATAAACACCCTTCATTGCAATAATATGTGAATCTTTTGGTAATAAATTTAAAACTAAACTTGAAGCAGCCACACCGGATGCAGTCGCTGTTGCATAGCTTCCACCTTCAATTTCAGCTAATAAGGTTTCATATGCATAACGTGTTGGGTTGCTGCAACGTGAATAACAATATTCACCATGCTCTGTTAAGCTTTGTTGAACGAAAGTACTGGCTGTTGTAATAGCAGGAAAAATAGCATGATTAACAGTATCTTGCTGCTTTCCACCATGAATTAAAATTGTAGCAATATTCTTAGTCATTATCTAAAACCCAATATAGTAAAGTAAAAATGATATCTTTATATTTGTTGCTAAAAGAAATATGCCACAGGGAAATAGAAAATTTTTTCTAAAAATTGGTGCCTTTTTTCAAATTAAGAGAAAATTTTTCTATTCAAGAATAAATAGCCTTTAAATTCATGCTGTTGGTTAAGTTTTGATAAATGAGCTAGCCGTCACAATATCATTATTTTGTTTATTCTTCACAATCAATTACCCAGTAAAAACCACATAAGCCACTAAAATAAAACAATAAATGTTCTATGCAAGTTAAATTTTTCATCACGTAATGTAATTATTTGGTAGGTATTTTGTCGTTAATTTAACATACACCTTAGTATTTACGCCTAATTGGCTTCTTTTCATACTGCATAACAGCCATATAAGAGAAACTTATTCTCTTTCACATTATTTCTTGCAATGAGCTATATCGCTTAGAAGACAGAAAAAGTCGATGAATAAAAATACAATTAATACGCCAAAGAGTGACTATCAAGCAATAATATGCTCAAAGGCTATTTATAAGAAAAGCACAGAGACTAAATTTGACTGAGTTGTTTTTAATTTAATCACTCTGACTTTTTTGTTTAAAAAAAACACAGTTAAATATTACAAACTATGAAAAATGAATTGCTATCGTTATTTAAATTATTAGAAAAACGCATAACCACTATATATTTTATAAATTATTCTAATCACACTCTCTTAAAGAATCTCAATTTAGCCTAATACAGAATTTTTCATTAGAAACTCAAACTTGCTCGAACAATATCAGCAATGTATTCCATCTTATATATCCCCATAAAATTACTCTCTAAATGGGTTTGTATTTTTAGTGAATAATCATCTTGTATACAAATTATTTATTATGATACAGTCAAAAAATGCCTATGATTCAACTATCAAGTATTGGTACTTCTTATATCCTTTACTGTGGTACGACTCACTAGAGCATAAAAATTTATGGTATTTATTTCCCATAATACAAACAGTGAGAATCAAAAAAAAATCGCAATTATTATTAGCAAATTTTAACACTGCCTTTTTCTTTTGTTTTTTTACCTTTAATGAAAGCAGCGTTTAATTTAGTGAAAATCTGAATTAGATAAATTTAACTTAATATACACCCTGTTTTGATATCACCTAAAATTAAATTTACCACAATAAAAACAACTTAATTTTGTAGTAAATACAATATAAGGAAACAACCATGAATAATAGTTTTTTAGCGCATGAAGACAGTATGCTTAAGCTACTTGAAAAAGTAGTCAATATCGAATCAGGCTCTTATGACAAAGAAGGTGTAGATAACCACGCTGCTGTCTGGTGTGAAAAATATCGCGAAATGGGGTTCGAAGTCGAAATCATTGAAAATGAATCACTCGGCAATAATTATCGAATATATCACCCTTCAATAAAGGCTGATATATTAATTTTATTGCATTTAGATACCGTGTTTCCTAAAGGCACCGTTGCTGAACGTCCTTTTAGCATTGAAGGTGATCGAGCTTATGGCCCTGGCGTGATTGATATGAAAGGCAGCCATGTCATGGTATATCAAGTCATGAAGCAACTTTATGATAATCAAGATATTCGCTACAAAAATATTGAAATCCTCCTCAATTGTGATGAAGAAATTGGTTCTATTTCATCTCGCGGTGTCATCGAACAATGTGCATTAGGAAAGCGCTACGCACTTGTGATGGAGCCTGCTCGTGCCAATGGCGCTATAGTGAGCGCTCGCCGCGGTGTTGGAACTTATGTATTAAATATTGAAGGAAAAGCCTCTCATTCAGGTATTGCCCCCGAAGCAGGCATTAGTGCAATTCAGGAATTATCATATAAAATCCAAATGTTACACGCACTCTCTGCTCATGATAAAGGCCTATCCGTTAACGTTGGCCTAATTTCTGGTGGAACCTCTGTTAATACTGTAGCTCCGAATGCCAGAGCAGAAATCGATGTCCGTATTTCGTCTGAAGAACAGGGTATTGAGATCGATAAAAAAGTCAGGGAAGTATGTAGTACACCAGTATTAGACGGCATCAAACTCACCTTAACAGGCGGAATTAATCGCCCACCTATGGCTAAAACGGATGAAAGCACCGTTCTTATCAACATCATTAAAGAAGAAGCTGCGCAACTAAACATTGATTTACTTGATGTTTCGACGGGTGGTGGCTCTGATGCCTCTTTTACTGCAGGTGTCGAAACGGCCACTGTAGATGGGTTAGGCCCGATTGGTGGATACCAGCACAGTGATAAAGAATACTTAGAAATACCGTCACTCACAGAACGTGCACAGTTATTTTTCAATGTATTACAACGCATTACACAATAAATAATAATCCAATAGGAAACTCTATGACAACGATGTCAACAAACACAACAACACCACCACCTAAAAAACGTTCTGAAGGTCTAAACCCTTATGTTCTTTTGTTTTTCATCTTAGTATTGGCAGGTATTGCAACGTGGATCGTTCCTGCGGGGCAATATGCATCAGAAACAAAAGTCATCACCATGGTAAAAGATGGTATAGAAACAAAAGTATCTAGTTCTTATACCATTCCCGGTAGTTATGAGCGCTTACCAGAACAACACGGTATTTTGCCAGGGCAAATTTTCACCTCAATTGCTGATGGTCTAATCAAAGCTGCTCCTATTATCTTTTTGATTATTTTCACTGGAGGTGCTTTACATCTTCTTGAGGAAACTGGGGCCATCAAAAAAGTACTCAATAATATCTCGCGCAGTAAAAGACTTAATGACTTTTTACTAATCAGTATATTCTTTGTCGTTTTTTCTATTTTAGGGACAACAGGGATTGTCGTTAACTCAATTATTGCATTTGTTCCTATTGGTCTTTTAGTCGCTAAATCCGTGGGAATGGACGACAAATTTGGTGCTGCTTTAGTCTATGTTGCGGCTTATTCGGGCTTTAATGCCTCAATCATGGCACCAATGACAGTGGGTTTATCTCAAGGTTTAGCCGACGTCCCGTTGTTATCCGGCCTCGGTTTTAGAATGGCTATTTATATTGCATTTGTTATCGCGGGTATTCTATTTTTAACGATTTATACCAAGAAATGTCGTAATAAAGGCATGGTTCGTCCTGAGATTGAAATTAATACCGACGAACACCAAACCTCTAAAATTTCAGCTTTGCATGTCATTACTCTTTCCTATAGCGCATTCTGCTTAGTCGGATTTATTTTCGGTGCTGTTGAGTGGGGCTGGGGAGAAAAAGAGATGATGGCTATGTTTATCATCTTAGGCGTTGGCGTGGGTATTTTAAACCGCATGTCTCCTAATACCATTGCAACAGGCTTCTTAAAAGGTTGTGCGGGAATGGTAGGTGGCGCGTTTATCGTTGGTATGGCACGCGCTATTGCTATCGTATTATCTGATGGGATGATTTTAGATACCATCGTTAATGCCATTATTTCAATGATGGATGGCTTACCGAAGACCTTATCTGCCCTTTCCATGTTCGCAACCGCGGCAATTATGCACTTCTTTATTTCATCAGGTTCTGGTGAAGCGGCAGTGCTTGTACCTATTTTCACGCCAATGGGCGATTTATTAGAAATCACTCGCCAAACGACAGTGCAAACTGTATTGCTTGGAGAAGGGGTTGTTAACTGTATTAACCCAACTTCTGGAATTTTAATGGCTGTACTTGCAACGGCAAAAATTCCTTATACACAATGGGTGAGATTTATTTGGCCGTTAGTCTTCACATGGATAGCCATTTCTATTGTCGCTCTAATATATGCTGTAATGACAAATTTAGGTCCTATCTAAGACATCAATATTGAATACCCCCATCTTTTTAGCACCACTTTTAAGTGGTGCTAAAAGCCATCGACATTTCCAAAACATCATTTGCTACTTTCAAGATATTGAATAACCTCTTCCATAACTGGAAATATTGTCTTTTCAATATCCATAAATAGTGTATCTTTATCGGTAAAATCAGGTTCAACAAGTAAATTGATTGCTAACACACTGTATTGTGGCATTTCAGTTTTATCCAGATTCCAAGGGCTATTTTTCAAACTCTGCCAGTATTCTTTTTGTACGGCTGCATTTTGCCCCATTAACCACAGTTCCAAATTTAGCGTGTTATGATTTAGCACGAGTCCAAATCGAAGTTTTCTTGCCGTCAAAAAACTATTAACTAATGGAAAATAGGTATAATCCAAATAGCCTGGGGATACATTTCCACACTTAAATTCTGTATCTGGATTTCTTGCAATATATTGTTTTACTTGCATGATAGTTTTAATCAAATACTCATAAGCAAATTTCAATTCACCACTTTCTAAGTGCTGCCGATAATTAATTAGCCGCTGTTGCAAATTTTCCATTTCATTACTTCCTGTTGATTTAATTTTGAACTATATCAGTGATAGCCGGATTCTACATTAATGACGAATTAAAAACAGACAGAGTAAGGTAGGAATAGTATTATTAGCGCTATTATGCCTTTTATTCTATTTGAGATTGTATTGTGACTTCATTTGCTGACCTAAATGCGCTTTCTGCGGAACAACTCACTAACTTGCAAGAGTTAGGCTACCTAAACATGACGCAGATCCAAGCTGCCGCTCTTCCCCCTATACTTGCCGGAAAAGACGTCCGAGCACAAGCTAAAACGGGCAGCGGCAAAACTGCGGCTTTTGGTCTGGGTTTATTACAACATATTGACGCCAAATTATTTAAAACTCAGTCATTAGTTTTATGTCCAACTCGTGAACTGGCAGATCAAGTCGCCAATGAATTGCGCCGTTTAGCTCGCGCGATCCCTAATATCAAAATTTTGACACTCTGTGGTGGTATGCCTTTCAGCGTACAACGCGACTCCCTTGCACATGCAGCACATATCATTGTTGCCACACCGGGGCGCTTACTTGATCATTTAAATCGTGAAACAGTACAACTTGATGCATTGCAAACTTTAGTTTTAGACGAAGCAGACAGAATGCTCGATATGGGCTTTATGCCAGATATTGAGACCATAATTGATTACGCACCAATTAATAGACAAACATTATTGTTTTCAGCCACTTGGCCAGAAGAAATTGCACGAATTAGCCAGCAAATTCAAAATAACCCACAAACCATTGAAATCAATAGTGTTGATGAACTCCCCGCAGTTGAACAACAATTTTTTGAAGTCGCTCGTCACGAAAAAATTGAATTATTACAAAAGCTCTTAAGCCGTGAACAGCCCGCTTCTTGTGTCGTTTTCTGTAATACTAAGAAAGATTGCCAAGCCGTTTATGATGCCTTAACAGCCAGCAAACAAAGTGTCTTAGTGCTTCATGGTGACATGGAACAACGTGAGCGTGACCAAACTCTTGTGCGTTTTGCTAACGGAAGTAGCCGTGTATTAGTGGCTACGGATGTCGCATCCCGCGGGTTAGATATTAAAGCCCTCGAAATGGTGATTAACTATGAATTATCATGGGACCCTGAAGTGCATGTTCACCGCATCGGCCGAACTGCACGTGCCGGTGAAAGCGGTTTAGCAATTAGTTTATGTGCGCCAGAAGAAGCCCAACGAGCCAATGCTCTAGAAGAAATGTTAAACATGAAGCTTAATTGGCAAACCGAACCGACAGGTTTACGAGTCACTCCGTTAGAAGCGACAATGATGACCTTATGCCTTGATGGCGGTAAAAAAGCCAAAATACGTCCTGGAGATATTTTAGGTGCTTTAACCGGAGAAGTTGGCCTCAATGGTGCCGATATTGGCAAGATTGTGATCCACCCTACCCATGCCTACGTCGCACTCAAACGTGAGGTTGCCGTACAAGCTTGGAAGCATTTACAGCAAGGAAAAATTAAAGGGAAATCCGTTAAGGCTAGGTTATTAAAATAATATGTGTGATTCGAGTTTCCTTCTGCACAATGTTAGTACGGAAGGAAACTCGATAATTTTCTTACTTTTCTATGATGTGGCGTTATTCTCTTGCGGTAAGGCAGATTTAGGTAATCCAAAAATCTTATCAAATGCCCAATTAAAAAAGAAAGTATAAATTGGGATAAAAATAATTAAGGCGAAGTCGAGTATTAACGCCTGTAAAAGACTAATTGATAACCACCATGCAATTAAAGGAATTAAAAAAATCACCAACGTTAATTGAAATAATATGGCGTGTACAAACCGGCGCCTAAAGGTTCTAATGCGTGATTTTTGTTTTGATTCCCAATATTCAAATGCGGTATTGAAAATAAAGTTCCAGCTCACTGCAATAGTCGTTATGACTAAAGCTAATGGGCCTGTTGTTTCCGCTGAATTACCAGAAAGAAAAGCCAATGCCAACGCTGAAATTAACCAACCAATAACCTCATAAGCTGTGACAAAAACAATTTTACGTTTAATCCCCTGCATTTTCCCACCTCCAAAAATATCATTATCAACAAGGTGGTAAAATAAATATAATTCAATGATAATAAAAGTCAGCTTCTATCAGTTTTATTGAAAGGTGAATAATGCCATTTAATAGTGACAACCTAACGATTTTTCTCACCGTGTTAGATAAAGGCTCATTTTCTGCGGCGGCTAGAGCATTGAAACGCGTGCCATCCGCGGTCAGTATGGCCGTGGCGAATCTAGAAGCTGAACTTGGATTTGAACTATTTGATAGACACACTCGGGAGCCTAAGCCCACTGAAAAGGCACTTTCATTAGCGCCCTATGCACGGCATATTGTGGCTAATTTATCACAACTCAATACTTTTTCTTTAGAGTTGACCCAAGGTGTCGAAAGTAAATTGACCATTGGTATTGCAGCAGGTATCAATGCCAATTTACTCTTTGATGCTCTTCATATTTTAAGCCAGCGTTATCCTTTACTGCATATTGAACTGATTACCGCACCTCAAGATGATCTTCTACCGTTATTACATGAACAACAAATTCACCTTGCGATTGTCTTTGGCGGTTTAAATGTTAATTCTCAAGAGCAATTTCATTATATTGGCGAAGAATCAATTATTGCCACCATTTCGGCTAAACATCCCTCTTTACAAAATAAAACATCGCTCTATATCGAAGACCTTGTTGAAAGCCGGCAAATTATTATTGCGAGCCGCCAACGTGAATTGAGTGATATACGCATTCTAGTTTCCAGTAATTATTGGAAAACAGACAGTTTTTCTTTGGCTCTCGGTTTAGTCGAGAGTGGTATGGGATGGGGAAATTTCCCTTTGTCACTAATTAAAGATAAATTGAACGATGGCTCACTAAAACCCCTTGAGTTTAAAAATACCCCAAATGGCTTCAAACTGCCTATTCACGCGGTATGTTTGCAAGGTCATGTGCTTAAACGTGGTGCTCAAGAATGCATTGAATTACTGAAAAATAAGGCAATTTAAACCCTAAGTTATCTATTATTTCTACTTTTAATTCCATAAATAAAATTATTCTTGAATACATTAATTATTTTAAATCATTGACGAAAACGTTTGCTTTTTGTTTTGATGGCTATAAAATGCGTCGGATTTTTTTGGCCTGAAAAAAATAACTGGAGACAATCGTGCCTGACGATAAAAATTATAGCCATGGCCCCGTGCCCATATCAGCGCGGAAAGGCGGACTAGCATTAACCTTTGTGATGCTAGGTTTAACGTTCTTTTCCGCCAGTATGTGGACCGGAGGCGCTCTCGGTACCGGTCTTGATTTTCATGATTTCTTCCTCGCAGTTCTTATCGGTAATCTTCTTCTTGGTATCTACACCGCATTTCTTGGTTTTATTGGTTCTAAAACAGGCTTAACCACTCACCTTCTTGCTCGTTATTCTTTTGGTATTAAAGGCTCATGGCTCCCCTCTTTCCTATTAGGCGGCACACAAGTTGGCTGGTTTGGTGTCGGTGTTGCGATGTTTGCCATTCCTGTTGGTAAAGCAACAGGCTGGGATATCAACTGGTTAATTGGTATTTCCGGGGTCTTAATGACCGTTACTGTGTTTTTTGGTATTTCTGCTCTTACAGTTCTGTCAATCGTTGCTGTTCCTGCCATTGCGATACTCGGTAGTTACTCCGTTTACCTTGCTATCACTGATATGGGTGGAATGAGTGCATTGCAGGCTGTCGTACCCGCAAAACCCATCGATTTTAACCTTGCTTTAGCCATGGTGGTAGGCTCTTTTGTGAGTGCAGGAACATTAACGGCCGATTTTGTGCGTTTCGGGCGAAGACCTAAAATTGCAGTACTTGTCGCTATTATTGCCTTTTTCCTTGGTAACTCATTGATGTTTATCTTTGGCGCCGCTGGCGCTGCATCATTAGGTATGGCAGATATCTCTGATGTGATGATTGCTCAAGGTTTACTATTACCCGCAATTATCGTTTTAGGTCTAAATATTTGGACAACTAATGATAACGCCCTATACGCGTCAGGCTTGGGGTTTGCCAATATCACCGGCTTATCCAGCAAAACCTTATCCATTGTCAATGGACTGGTAGGAACGCTATGCGCACTGTGGCTATATAATAATTTTGTCGGCTGGCTAACTTTCTTATCAGCGGCTATTCCTCCTATTGGTGGAATTATCATCGCAGACTACCTCATGTACCGTCACCGCTATGAAACCTTTGACCGCAGTAAAATGCGTGATGTCAACATCAGTGCATTAATCGCTGTTGCCGCTGGGGTTATCGCAGGTAACTGGTTACCCGGTATTGTCCCTGTCAATGCCGTGCTGGGTGGTGCATTATGTTACGCTATCCTTAACCCATTATTAAATCGCCGCCATACTACTGATTCGGAGATGACCCGTGCTTAATCATACTATCAAACATATCCATAATATCCGTTTACCCGAGCGTGATGGGCTGTGGCGTATTGATATCGAAAACCAAAAAATTCAAGCTATCCTTCCACAACATGAAGGCGAAATATTGCCAAACAGCTTAGACGGTGAAGGTGGTTTGGTGACCGCGCCCTTCGTTGAGCCACACATTCACTTGGATACTACTCAAACCGCTGGGCAACCAAGCTGGAACCAGTCTGGAACACTCTTTGAAGGCATTGAACGTTGGGCGGAGCGCAAAGCGATGCTTACCCACGAGGATGTTAAAAACCGCGCGTGGCAAACCCTTAAATGGCAAATTGCCAATGGTATTCAACATGTTCGCACCCATGTGGATGTGTCAGACCCAACATTAACCGCACTGAAAGCGATGTTAGAAGTAAAACAAGAAATCGCGCCTTGGGTTGATGTGCAAATTGTTGCTTTTCCACAAGAAGGTATTTTGTCTTATCCAAATGGCGAAGCCTTGTTAGAAGAAGCACTACGCCTTGGAGCCGACGTCGTTGGTGCTATTCCACATTTCGAATTTACTCGTGAGTATGGTGTAGAATCACTCCATAAAACGTTCGCTTTAGCACAAAAATATGACCGTTTGATTGATGTCCACTGTGATGAAATCGATGATGAGCAATCCCGTTTTGTGGAAACTGTCGCAGCGCTAGCACATGCACAGGGGATGGGTTCTCGCGTCACGGCAAGCCATACTACTGCGATGCATTCATACAATGGCGCTTATACTTCCCGTTTATTTCGTCTGCTAAAAATGTCTGGGATTAACTTTGTGGCTAACCCGCTAGTGAATATTCACTTACAAGGCCGCTTTGATACTTATCCAAAACGCCGTGGGATTACGCGAGTGAAAGAGATGCTAGCCGCAGATATTAATGTCTGCTTCGGCCACGATGATGTTTTTGACCCTTGGTACCCACTTGGTACAGCTAATATGCTGCAAGTCCTGCATATGGGGTTACATGTTTGCCAATTAATGGGTTACCAGCAAATCAATGATGGGCTGAAACTGATTAGTGAGTACAGCGCACGTACGTTGAACTTGCAAGATTATGGCGTTAGTGAAGGAAAACGCGCTAGTTTATTGATTTTACCTGCAGAAAATGGCTTCGATGCCGTGCGCCGTCAAGTTCCTGTACGTTATTCGGTTCGTGATGGTCAGGTGATTGCCAATACCCAACCTGCGGTAACCCAAATTCATTTAGAACAAACGGAAACAATCCGTTATGGATATACTCCAAAAATCTAACCATTAATTTTTTTATTCCAAAATGGCTCTCTACAACAGTAGGTGAGCCAATTGTCTTATAGCTCATCATTAATTTAAATAAAACCAGCCCGAAGAACTAATCTTAATCGGATAAAAAGCAACTAATAACGTAATTCTTACACAAAATTCATTCCTATATACTAGACTTAATCCAATACTTATTGCAGAGCTTGAAAGCTTTGGTGAGCAAATAAACGTCTTATAAGAACTCCTTTTTTGGTTATAAGTGCCATTTCTAAGTATTAAGCGCAATTTCTATTGAAATTCAATGCGAACGTTTTATATTTTTTAGAGAGTTATCTGAAACTGGATTTGAGCTTTATTTATAGCAACAATAACGCTAATACACTGACTGTCATGCAGCGGTGGCCAATATTCCTGTTTTGCTGTACCGCGAATACGTCACAAATAAAGTTCTCTGAATCCCACTTTGAAAAAAATTGGAGATCAGATGAGTACTGAACAAGTCGTTAACCAAAAAAATACTATCGATTCTTGGCAACGCATTGCTGCTGAATTATTAAGTGAAGCTGGTATTAAAATTAATGGCTCCCGCCCTTTCGATATTCAAGTTCACAACCACCAATTCTTTAAACGAGTACTACAACAAGGCTCATTAGGATTAGGTGAAAGCTATATGGATGGTTGGTGGGATTGCGAACGTTTAGACATATTTTTCCAACATGTATTACGCCATAAGCTCGATAAAAAAATACCTCATAATTTCAGTGATACATTGAAAATTGCTGTCGCACGCGTTCGCAATTTACAAACCCTAAAACGTGCTCGCATTGTTGGAGAAGAACATTACGACCTCGGGAATGACTTATTTTCCCTGATGCTCGACCCTTATATGCAATATTCTTGCGGCTACTGGAAAGGTTTAGAAACGGTTCCTGAAAACCTCCCTCTTGCTCAAGAACAAAAATTAAATTTAATCTGCGAAAAACTGCAATTAAAACCAGGTATGCGATTACTGGATATCGGCTGTGGATGGGGCGGGCTAGCTGCCTATGCAGCAAAAAATTATGGAGTTTCTGTCACGGGTGTCACTATTTCCGCTGAGCAACAAAAATATGCTCAAGCTCGCTGTGCAGGCTTAGATGTCGATATTAAATTAGACGATTATCGGAATCTCAACGACCAATTTGACCGTATTGTCTCTGTAGGCATGTTTGAGCATGTCGGGCCTAAAAACTATGCGACTTACTTTGATGTTATTCAACGCAATTTAAAAACTAATGGTTTGTTTTTACTTCACACCATTGGCTCTAATCAAAATAAAGTAAATGTCGACCCATGGACTAACAAGTATATTTTCCCAAACGGCTGCCTACCGTCTGTACAAAATATTGGCGAAACCAGCGAAGGCAAACTGGTCATGGAGGATTGGCATAATTTTGGTGCAGATTATGACCATACACTTATGGCGTGGTATTCCCGTTTTCAAGCGGCTTGGCCAGAGCTCGAAGATAATTATACGCCTCGCTTCAAACGCATGTTTTCTTATTATTTAAATGCTTGTGCAGGTGCATTTAGAGCGAGAGATATTCAATTATGGCAAATACTTTGGAGCCCACAAGGTGTGACCGGGGGCCTACGGGTTGCTCGCTAAGCTTTTGTCCTGAATATATATCTTTGTTAACCTTACGGGCTAGTTAAAGAGTCAATGTATTTTATTCAACCATTGATCAATAGCCCGTAAGCCTTGCTGGATATCATCCTTCAATTGGGTATCCGCCATTGGCTGCTGTTCTAATAATACGCAGCTTTGTACTGCATTTTGCATTCCCAAACTGGCACAACTGCTTTTTAACTGGTGAGCAAGGCGCTTTATTTGTTCTGCGTTACTTTCTGCTCGTGCAATGTCAATTTGATCGAGCAAAGGCAAGGAATGTTGTTTAAAAATACTCACCCATTCGCGAATTTTCTGGAATCCCATTAATTCGGCATCACTGGCAAGTTGTTGTAAATTTGTAACTTCTCCCTGAACACCAGAATCAGACAATGTATATTCACCACCTGAAATATATTTAACAATTAATTGATTTAACATATCTCTTGGTACCGGTTTTTGAATGATACCGCGAAAAACTTGGCTGGTTCGTTGGCGCAATGTTTCATCAATCACATGAGCACTAAAACCAATCAAAATCAATGTAGGGTAAGTTTTCGCTATTTGTTTAGCCAAGGTGATACCATCGATGTCAGGTAAGCCAAAATCCACCAATGCCGCCGTAAATTGTTGACCAGCTTGTAGAGTCGCCAAAGCCTCAGCAGCAGAGCCAACAATGGTTACCTGAGCCCCACTGCGGGTTAACATTTCTCCACTGATTTTTTGAGTCAATGGGTTGTCTTCTATGAGTAATAAATTCACACCTCGCATGTCTAATGGCAGCTCAGCCGATTTACCCACTGGATGAGAGGTGATACATAGCGGCAATGTTAAACGAAAGCAGCTCCCGCTCCCCAACTGGCTACTAACCGTCAATTCACCTCCCATCGCTTGCGCTAGACTTGCACTAATTGTCAGCCCAAGTCCTGTACCACCCCGCTGGCTATCTACTTGCACAAATGGCTTAAAAATATCAGTAAATCGCGAGCTATCAATGCCACACCCTGTGTCTTCCACTTCAATAAACCAATATTTACCATAACGGCAACTACGCAAAGTGATTTGCCCCTTTTGAGTAAAGCGCAATGCATTACTGAGTAAATTCGTGATAATTTGTCGGATCCGTAGCGGGTCCCCTTGTAAAGCAATCGGCAAATCATCCGCAATATCTGCAACTAACTGAATAGCACTATTTTTATTACTGGCATTCATTAAATACAAAGTACTTTCTAATAACGGCTTGGGCTCAAAAGGCTCATCATTGATGGAAACATTTTGTCCCCCTGCTTCAATTGCGGAGTAGTCCAAAATGTCATTCAAAATTGCTAATAAAGATTCACCTGAGTCAGTAATCGCATATAAATCATCATGATATTGGTTAAGTGCTTTATTTTCTAATAACAGCTGCGCTGTCCCCAAAATCCCATAAAGAGGAGTGCGAATTTCATGGCTCATTGCCGCTAAAAATGCCGATTTAGCCTGATTGGCTTGTTCTGCTTCAGAACGAGCTTTGCGGTGCTCAACAACCATCACGCGCAATTCTGCCGTCCTCGCTTTGACTTCGTCTGCTAGCTGTTCACGCTGATTATTCAAGGCATGAACACTTTCACGAAATGCATCCATTAAACGGCCAATCGTATCAAGCTCTTTTACCCCTGCAGTTTCAGGAAATGCAGAGTCAATATCGCCCTCTAATAAGCGTTGAAGGGCTTGGGTTTGCTGTGCCAGCGGCTTTGTCACTAAACGATAAACCACTCGCCAAAGGATCAAGATAAGTGAGAGTAATGAGACAATACTCAATGCTAACAACCAATTCTGCCCTCGTTCACTGGCTTGTTTAAGTTGTCCCAATGCGGTTTGGTTACGAAGCTCAATGATGTCAACTAATTGCGCTACTTCACTACTAAAACGTGCAAATTGGTCAATATTATTTTGTGATAAAATCTGTAAACGTGTTGTGATGTCGTTATCTTGCCGGTACAACGCGATTAACTCGGTATAGCGCTTCACGCTATTTAACGCGTTTTCTACTTGGCCTCGCACTGCAGGGTCTTCAATATATTTTTGCCGACGTTGTAAGATTTTAACTGCAGAATTCAACTGTTTTTCTAATTCTGCCATATTGCGGTGGGGCTGGTTTGAACCTAAATTAAGTACCATTTGCTGTACACGCATCGCGCTTAATCGAAGCTCATTCATTTGGCTGGCATATTCAAGGTCAATATCAATTAGTTGATCAAGGGCTTGTTGTGCTTGTTCCCCTTGTTTCCTTTCAATAAGGTCGTAAATACTGACTTGAGTTGCTCCCGCTGAGGTGGCGGCATTGTTTGCCTGACCATGTGCCATTTGAGCGATATCACCCGCCGCCGCAATGATATGCTGCCTTAATTGTTGTTGCTCTGCGCGCAGTTTTAACCGCTGCCCAACTAATTCACCCTGTTGGCTTAATGACTGAGCAATTTCTTTTTCTTGTTGTTCAATATTTTGTGTATTAAAGCCTTGCTCTCTTAATATTTTCAGTAAATTAGTGATTTTAAGGCTTTGTGCCGTTAACATTCGTCCTTGTGCTAACCAAATACTTTCGCTATCTGCATTTGTGAGATTTTGTGCAGAAAATAGCTCCCAAGCGCTCGCTTCACTCAGTTGCCTTGCCATATTCATGGTTGGGATCAGAGCCTCGGTGTTGGCCTGTTCAACTTGGCTAACAAAACGTAAGTTGTACCATCCCACAAGGGTGCTAATAAAGGTCAATGCAGCCATCAACGCAAAGCCCATCCATAGTCGTCTAGTTAGTGATAAATTCACGGTTTGGTTAGCCTAAAAATTAAAATAGTTGAGTTAGCAGCAAGAATGCATTTAGGATAAAGGTTTCTGGTTTGTGAGGCTATCATGCGTGTATTGATTTTACTACTGTTCACATTTCACTCGTTGTTGAGCCTAGCAACGGCGCACGATAGCTCACTAATTCAGTGGCGTGACACACTGCATTTTGATCAGCAACCGCATGATCCCGTTACCGCCACAAAAACATGGAAGTTGTGTGCACTTTATCCTAGCCTAAAAGATTCTTATTGGTTATCAATTAATTACGGAATGCAAAAAGCGGCAAAACACTATGGCATTGACCTAAACGTATTAGAAGCCGGTGGATATAACCAACTAGCAACCCAACAAAAGCAAATTACACAGTGCCAACAATGGGGAGCAGATGCCATCTTACTAGGCAGTAGCACCACAACTTTTCCAAACCTTAGCCAACTGGTAGAAAATACGCCTGTCATTGAAGTCATCAATGCTACACACGATAAAACAATTAAAACCCGCGTTGGTGTACCTTGGTTTCAAATGGGTTATCAACCGGGGCGCTATTTAGTCCAATGGAGTCAAGGTAAGCCATTGAAAGTTTTACTTATGCCTGGCCCATTAAATGCCGGAGGCAGCCATGAAATGGAGCAAGGATTCCGAGAAGCTATTGCAGGTAGCCAAGTACAAATTGTGGATGTGGCGCAAGGGGATAACGACCTTGAGGTTCAACGCAATCTATTACATGAAATGTTAGAGCGTAACCCTGATGTCGATGTCGTCGTTGGCACTGCTATTGCTGCTGAGGCCGCAATGGGTGAAGGCCGAAACTTAACGAACCCATTGAATATTGTCTCTTTTTACCTTTCTCACCAAGTCTACCGCGGGTTAAAAAGAGGCCGAATTATTATGGCTGCCAGCGACCAAATGGTTTGGCAAGGTGAGCTAGTGATTGAACAAGCCATCAAAGTACTACAAAAGCAGCCGGTTCCAAACAATATAAGCCCGCCGATTTTAGTGCTTACCCAACAAAACGCAGATAGTGAACACTTACGCAACTCATTATCTCCAGGAGGCTTTAGGCCCGTATATCAATATACATCGGCGGCTAAAAAATAGCCTTCACCATGCTGAGTCACTAATAAATCCGCTTTGATTTTATGGCGTAAACGGCGAATAAGTACATCTATGGTACGTAAGTCAGGGTTATCAACTCGTCGGGCAGATAACATACGTAAAAGACGTTCTCGGCTTAAAATCTCCCGCGGGTTCGTCACAAAAGCCACTAGCATTTCATATTCAGCCCGTGTGAGTTTGATAGCCTGATGCTCAAATTCGAGCGTATGCATCGAAACATTTAGGCAATAGCCAGCAAACTGATAACAATTATCTTGTGAAACAACTTGAGCTTGCGAAGGCTTAGCAAGGTCAATTCGCCAAAGTAAATTTTTAACGCGAACGACTAATTCCCTGAGTTCCAAGGGCTTAGTAACATAGTCATCGGCTCCCATTTCTAAACCCACAATACGGTCAATTTGGTCACAGCGACCTGTGACTAAAATAATTCCTACCGTGAAACGCTCACGTAGTGCCCTTGTTAACATTAACCCGTTTTCATCTGGTAAATTAATATCCAACAGAATCAAGTCAACGGCTTGCTGGTCCATAATTTCGCGTAAACCTGCACCATTTCCCGTCACAGAAACACGATATCCTTCTTGCTCAAAGTAAGCCTGTAAGCGAGCCTGAGTAACGGGTTCATCTTCAACAACCACAATATGATGTGATGTCATTGATATACTCTCTTCTGTTCATATCTGTTCATATTTGCTTATATCTTGCCGTAAGCTGTTCATCCTGACTAGTACCGCTATTCATATTAACTCAATAAGATCGCCTGTATTAAACCATATAATTACAGGGGCTATTATGCGGAAACTCTGGAGAGCGTTGCGAAAACCAAGTGCTCGTTGGTCAATGCTAACGTTAATCGTTGTCGGGATTGCAGTGGGTGTTGCGTTAATCGTTGTTCCCCATGTTGGGATGAAAGTGACTAGCACCACCGAGTTTTGTGTCAGTTGCCATAGCATGGAACCCGTTTACGAAGAATATAAGCAATCTGTACATTTCCAAAATGCATCTGGCGTACGCGCAGAATGCCATGACTGCCATATTCCCTCCGACCTTCCAGGCATGATTAAACGGAAACTCGAAGCAAGCAATGATATTTATCAAACATTTATTGCTCACTCGATAGATACCCCAGAAAAATTTGAAGCCAAACGTGCCGAACTTGCGGAACGCGAGTGGGCTCGCATGAAAGAAAATAATTCTGCTACTTGCCGCTCTTGCCATGATTATGACTCAATGGATCACGCTAAACAAAATCCAGAAGCAGCTCGCCAAATGCAAATCGCTGCGAAAGAAAATCAGTCATGTATTGACTGCCATAAAGGGATTGCCCACCAATTACCCGATATGAGCAGTGGCTTTCGTAAGCAATTTGATGAGTTAAGGGCGAAAGCAAATAGTGATGCTGACATTCTTTATTCACTTGATATTAAACCTTTATATTCCAATAAAGGGGATAAAGACCCCGCTGGCTCGTTACTTCCTGCCTCAGAGGTGAAAGTCCTAAAACGTGATGGCGATTGGCTACAAGTTGAAATCACAGGGTGGACAGAAACCGATGGTCGGCAACGAGTTCTATCTGAATTCCCCGGCAAGCGAATTTTCGTAGCTTCGATACGTGGTGATGTTCAAGAAAATGTGAAAAATTTAGAAAGTACCGTCGTCGCTGCAACAGATACGTCATGGAGCAAACTGCAAGCGACTGCATGGATGCAGCAAGGTGATATGGTCAATGATATCAAACCGATATGGGCTTATGCAGACTCTTTATATAACGGTTCTTGTAATCAATGCCATGGTGCGCCAGATATTGCCCACTTTGATGCTAACGGTTGGATAGGCACATTAAACGGTATGATTGGCTTTACCAGTTTAGATAAGCGAGAAGAGCGTACCTTATTGAAATACTTACAAATGAATGCATCTGATACCGCAGGATCTTCACACGGTGATAACGGAGTACAGAATGAAAAATAATCCAACTTTTCAAGCTTCTCGTCGACACTTTTTGTTCCAGCTTGGCGGGCTCACTGTTGCGGGTATGTTAGGCCCTTCCCTATTAACACCACGTAAGGCTAACGCTGCAACAGCTGGAGAACAAACTGCGGTGGTACAAGAAGGCATTCTAACTGGGTCACACTGGGGCGCAATTCGCGCTACCGTAGTTGATGGTCGTTTTATCGAAGCAAAACCCTTTGAACACGATAAATTTCCATCAAAAATGATTGCAGGATTGCCTGACCATGTGCATGGCACTGCCCGTATCCGTTACCCAATGGTGCGTGTTGACTGGCTACGTAAACGCCATTTAAGTGACACCTCACAACGAGGTGATAACCGCTTCGTACGTGTTTCTTGGGATGAGGCCCTTGATTTGTTCTATCAAGAATTAGAACGTATTCAAACAACTTATGGACCAAGTGGATTACTTACTGCAAATGGCTGGCAATCGACAGGGATGCTCCACAATGCATCAGGTATGTTAGCCCGCGCCATTGCGCTGCACGGTAATAGTGTCAGTACTGGCGGAGACTACTCAACGGGTGCTGCACAAGTGATTTTACCTCGAGTTGTCGGGTCAATGGAGGTTTATGAACAACAAACCTCTTGGCCACTAGTCCTTAAAAATAGTAAAACCATCGTATTATGGGGCTCTGACCTGATTAAAAACCAACAAGCTAACTGGTGGTGTCCTGATCATGACGTTTATGAATATTATGAACAACTGAAAGAGAAAGCTGCTAGTGGCGAGATAAAAGTCATCAGTATCGACCCTATAATCACCTCTACTCATGATTACCTTGGGCGTACTAATGTTCAGCATATTGCGATTAACCCGCAAGCGGATGTCCCACTGCAATTAGCCATCGCCCACACGCTTTACAGTGAAAACTTGCATGATAAAACCTTCTTAAAAGAATATTGTGTTGGTTTCGAGCAATTTGTTCCCTACTTAATGGGAAAAACAGATGGACAACCCAAAGATGCACAATGGGCGTCTGAAATTTGTGGTATTGATGCCGGCACAATCCAAGCCTTAGCCCGCCAAATGGCAGCAGATAGAACCCAAATCATTGCAGGTTGGTGCGTTCAACGCATGCAACATGGTGAACAATGGTCGTGGATGATTGTTGTTTTGGCTGCGATGTTAGGTCAAATTGGCTTACCGGGTGGAGGATTTGGCTTCGGTTGGCACTATAATGGAGCAGGAACCCCAAGCCGCCAGGGAATTATTTTAAGTGGTTTTTCCGGCTCAACCAAAGTGCCACCTATTCATGATAACAATGACTACAAAGGCTACAGCAGCACCATTCCTATTGCTCGTTTTATTGATGCTATTTTAGAACCAGGAAAAACAATCAACTGGAACGGTAAAGCAATTAAATTACCTCCACTAAAAATGTGTGTGTTTGCTGGAACCAACCCATTCCACCGCCACCAACAAATTAACCGTATTATTGAAGGTTGGCGCAAACTAGAAACGGTTGTCTCTATTGATAATCAATGGACATCCACCTGTCGTTTTTCCGATATCGTATTACCGGCAACCACACAATTTGAACGAAATGACCTTGACCAATACGGTAACCATTCAAATCGTGGAATTATTGCGATGAAACAACTCGTTGAACCGCAGTTTGAGTCACGTAATGACTTCGATATTTTACGTGACCTCTGTCGCCGTTTTGGTCGTGAAGAGGCCTTTACTGAAGGTTTGGACGAAATGGGTTGGATAAAACGCATTTGGCAAGAAGGCAGCCAACAAGGAAAAGGCCGTGGTATTCATTTACCCTCCTTCGATACGTTCTGGGAAAAAGAAGGCTATGTGGAATTTGAACATCCACAAATGTTTGTTCGTCATCAAGCATTTAGGGAAGATCCCGACTTAGAACCTTTAGGGACACCGAGTGGTTTAATTGAAATTTACTCAAAAACTATTGCTGATATGCAATATGATGATTGCCAAGGTCACCCAATGTGGTTCGAAAAAGCAGAACGCTCTCATGGTGGTCCAGGTTCAAAAAAATGGCCACTACATTTGCAATCCGCACATCCCGATTTTCGTTTACACTCACAATTGTGCGAATCCCCTGTATTACGTCAATATTATTCTGTGAGTGGCAAAGAGCCGGTCTTTATTAGCCCTCAAGATGCGAAAGCTAGAGGCATACAAAATGGTGATATTGTTCGTGTTTTCAACGACCGCGGGCAAGTGTTAGCAGGAGCCGTAGTTTCTGACTTATATACAGAAGGCGTTGCTCGTATCCATGAAGGAGCTTGGTATGACCCGACTAAGGGTGGAGAAATCAATTCCCTGTGCAAATACGGAAACCCAAACGTATTAACGCTTGATATTGGAACCTCTCAATTAGCGCAGGCCACCAGCGCACATACCACCTTAGTGGAGATAGAAAAATACACAGGACAAGTGGATAACGTCAATGCATTCGATGGGCCAATTGAAATGGTTGCTCAATGTGAATATGTTCCTGCATCACAGGTGAACAAATGACAAAACAAATCACTTTGTCGCCAGAACAAATAGCATGTGTTTATGCATGGCTAGCACGATTGTTCTCACGTGAATTAGATAATGCAACGTTAGCACAGATTCAATCTAGCGAAATGATGGATTGGTTTACGACTATCGAGCAGGAACCTGTTTTAACTTCGCTAATTCAAGAGGTTAAAACAAAAATCAAAGCGCTAATGATGCGAAATGATGCTCAGCTCGAATTAGCCGCAGATTTTTGTAGTTTATTCTTAATGTCAGATAAGCAATCAGCCTTACCTTACGCCTCAGTTTATCCAAACAGTGAGCATGGTAATGAACAGATTAAGTACCTATTAGCCGAGGCAGGAATGGAAACCAGTGAGGCATTTAACGAGCCTTCTGACCATATTTCAATTTTTTTGGAGCTATTAAGTCACTTACATTTTTCATTAAATGAAGCCCATTTGGACCAAGAAAAAGTGAAACAGTTACGCCTAAAAACTTTATCACTTTTACTGCAATGGCTGCCGGTATTTAGCCAAAATTGCCAACGATATGATGAGTTTGGTTTTTATGCCGCTTTGAGTCAACTGTCGTTAGCGCTAGTTCAACGGGATAAGCAAACCTAGTAGATGCCATTTAAATAATTATATATTATTCAGCTATTATTAAAATAAAGGGATATTGATAAATAATATCCCTTTTAAATCTGAGTCATAACACCCGAGTTACTGTAAAGAAATAAGTTTTTCACGGCTCAGCCCAGTGCTTTTCATTATAATCTCAATACTAACTCCTTGTTCCAAAAGATTCCGTGCCGTTGTTATATTTGCCTCTTCTTTGCCTTTTTGAAATCCTTCCTGCAGCCCTTCTTGTCGTCCTTTATCTTGCAATCGTTGCGCAATATTCATGATTGTCTCCTTATGCTTTTCTGTTTGTTCCCCTAAAACTTGAATAACTTGTTCAAAATTATGCGAGTCTAAGGCAATAAACAAATAATTGAGGATAGTTATGATGTCGTTGTCACTATGCAAAAAAATCCTTGGTTTTATTAAGAGGGTGTCAGACCGGGTTGTACCACGCTATAAATTTGTTTTTTCAATTCCCCTTGCTTAGCCAACTGGTAAACATGTGAAGCAACATCCGCGCGCATCACTAAACCATGAACTTCAACCTCTTGTTGAAGAACTGCTTTTCCCGTTGGTTCACCATGTAATAACCCACCAGGGCGAATAATCACATAATCTAACGAGCTAGTTTGTAGCCATGATTCCGCAAGGGATTTTTCTCTCACTGCCTGACCAAACGCAGCGCGTGACCGAGCAGATAAATAAGGCCATGAATCTCCACAGCCTAATGACGTAACTAACACCATGCGAGATATACCCGCTTGCTCGGCACAATCAATCACCGTACGGTGAGCTAAATAATCTTGCGTACCTCCCATGGTTGAAATAACTGTGGCATTTGTTCCTGCGGCATGGCAAGCAGCTTTAACCACCTCGCTATCACAAGCATCGCCGATGAAAACTTGCCCCCCTACAGCCTCTAACGCTGCTGCAGATTGCCTATTACGTACAACTGCGATGACAGGATGTTTCTCTGCTATTGCCAACTGAGCAATCTGATGGCCAACACCTTTTCCACCAGCGCCAAAAATTAACCATGGTGCCATTACTTTATCCCTTAGCATTTTGAGTAAATATTAATCTAATAGTGATCGGTAAAAGCT
Organism: Providencia hangzhouensis; assembly: GCF_029193595.2. Classification (NCBI taxonomy): domain Bacteria; kingdom Pseudomonadati; phylum Pseudomonadota; class Gammaproteobacteria; order Enterobacterales; family Morganellaceae; genus Providencia; species Providencia hangzhouensis. The sequence continues at coordinate 1,290,410 of NZ_CP135052.1, read as the reverse complement.
AAATTACCACACCACTAATGATAATGCGCCTTATTTTCATTTACTATTTTAATTTATTTAGCCCGCCATTGACTAGCACCGATGATGAAACAGTAAACAACACTAACTTTAATGTTTTTTATGTAACTCTTTTAA